>JBIQHU010000259.1:0-3348 GCA_044508395.1 Mycobacterium sp.
CAATCACCGGCCGAAAACAGTTGACCGTCCTACACCCTCAACTGCGAAGAGCCGGATAACTTCCCGTCGGAGACCTTGCCACGAACATGGTGAATGTGCTGCGCGCTTCTGATGCTTTCCCGCAATGGAGATGAAACCCAAATATAGTCAAGGCGAAAACCGTTGAAGTCTCTACCATCGCGCGTCGTGAACCATGTGTAATCTCTGGCCTTAGGGTTCAGATGACGCCAGGTGTCAATATACTTGCCGTCCATACGCAATATGCGGATGTTTTCTGAGAGCTTGAACGGGGTGCCCTTTGGAGTCTTGTCGATCTCATTCAGCCCCGTGTTGAGATCACCCATAATCACGACCTTTTCGTCCTTATGGGCCGTGGCATATCGTGTGACCTCGTACCACAGCAGTTCTTTACGCTTCTGGCCAGACATACCGCGGCCCTCGGAGTCGAACTTGTGATCCGGTGCTCCCGGAATATGGACACATAACACGCGCAAATCGAGGCTTGGAATATAGACGGACGCCCACCGCTCTTGGTCGTGCGTTATCTCTTCTTTCACGGCATCGAAGGGGATTTTCGATGCCAGCAGAACACTATTCACTTCTTTCTCGGGGCACGGCGTTTCGATGTGGTCGAATCCACTCGCTTCTAGAGCGTTTGTCAGCATCGCAAGATTACTAGATTTCACTTCGGTGAAAGCGAGAATCTCGGGGGCCAAGAGGTCCACTTCTCGCATCATTTGCGGCACCCGACTGCCGCCTCCGCTCTGGATGTTCCAGGTCAAAAATCGTGTTTCACCGTCAGCCTTCGTCATCGTTGCTCCCCCGCCCTGATCGGTCATGTCGTGTTGGTCGACAGAGGCTAGCAAAGGGCCATGACATCAGCGGCATGTAAAGCGACGCGACGATGTCTGGCCGCGTTCGTCGCGCGTGTGCAGCACAGGCAAGCGTCGGCCACTCGCTGGGCGAGCGATTACAGCCCGTTGATGCGCCGTCTCAGCGGTGAGTTGGGGCTGAGCGGGCTCGGCGCAAAAGGGCGAGCCACGTTCGCGCCTGCGCGGATTCGCCGCTCGACGTCGAGCGGGCTGACGATGTGCCACTGCTGCCCGAGGGAATGACTCAAGACGTCGTGTGCGACGACGAGCGCAGCGAGCGCGTCGGGCTGATGCTGGCCTTGCTGCCATTGCACCGCAGCCCGCTCAAGCTCGGGCAGATGCCCCGCCATGCGCGTCGTGCCCGTCTCAAGCCCTTGCAGCAGCGCAGAGCTGCGCGCGATTGCGTCACCGCCGCCGCGACCGCTGCCCTTCGGCGGCCACGCAGTGACGCGCACCGGGTGAGTGAGCTTGTAGCGGCGCATAGCGTCTTTGACGACACGCTGATACGTCTCGCGCGCCGCGAAGCTCTCCACGGCGATCTCCGATGCGCCGACATCGACTGCCAGCTCGACAGCTGCGCGCGCCCACTGATCGCTCGTCATCGGCGCGCTGACGTCGGCGATCACGGCGACGACGCCGTCTCGGGTGAGCGACGCGGCGACGATGCCGCAGCTGTCACCGCTGCCGCTGTCGCTGGGATCGACGCCGACGACGGTCATGCTCGGCGCGCTCGGCGCAGCGGGCAGACGCCAGTTGTCGAGCCATTCGCGTTTGATCAGCCCGCCCTCGGGCGCGGTGGGCACACCTTCGTAGAGCGCGAACCATGCGCGCTCGCCCGATGTGCGCCGCGCAGCTGCGAAGTGATCGGCGGTGTAGCCGAGCGCGCTGGTCATCACCACACCCGGTCTGCGGTCCAACGCATCGGGGATGCCGGCCTCGGCTACTGCGGGAATGTTGGTGTGCCGCCAGACTTCGGGCTCGCTGTCGAGAAGATAACCGGCCAAGTCGGTTTCGGCCCATCTCGTCATGACGAGCAGCACGCTGCCACCGGGATGCAGCCGCGTCGCGAGAGTGCCACATCTTCGACGGCGTCGTCGACAAGGACCCGCGGATCAGCCCGTTGCGGATGGAGACCGAGGTGCTGCAGGCGCTGCCACCGACCACGATCTACGTCGGCAGCGAGGAGATCCTCCTGCCCGCCACCCTGCGACTGTACGAGCGGGCGGTCGACGTCGGCTCGCCGATCTCGGTGGTGATCGGCCGCGGCCAGTTCCACAACTGGCCGGTCTCGGGCCTGCCGATCAACTCCGCCGCGCCGCTGGTCCGCCGCGACATCTACCGCCAACTCGGCCTGCTGCCGGACTGATTTCGGCCGTTTCCCGTCATCGACGGTGGTTTCGGCGCAGCATGGAACCAGCACACAACTTGCCTTGGGGGGTGGGTTCCATGGCGAACCAGATGGTGGGTGCTCGACCGGCGATCGTCGAGTTCTTCGACGACGTCCTCTCCCCGCGCGACCGCATCGTGCTCGGTGTGATCACCGCGCTGATCGGCGTGTTCGGGGTCTGGTTCGTCGTCGACCACAACTCCGCGCAGACGCGGTACGGGATGTGCGTCGCCCAGGCCGTGGCCGACGCGGCCCGGCAGGGCGTCTCGGTCGACGACCTGCTCGGCACCGTCGGCTGCGCCGACCCGACCCGCTGAACGGCTGTACAGACGGGCCACGGCCCGGCACCTGGAGGTCATCAGGTGCCGGGCCGCACCTAGACGGTAAGCCATCGTGCCCGCGGAGGAATCCGGTGTTTCCCTACGTTTGGGTACGGACCGGCCAGGGCAGACCTCTGGGAGGTCTCGTCGGTTCAGAGTCGTAGCCGGCGGGGCCGCCTCGTGCAATCCCCGAGTCACTCTCTTAGTTGTAGTAACCTACGCGCCATGGCCAACGTCTGGATCCTCGGCGGCTACCAGAGCGACTTCTCCCGCAACATCACCCGGGAGGGCCGCGACTTCGCGGACCTGACCGCCGAGGTGGTCGACCGCACCCTGGCCGCCGCCAAGGTGGACGCCGACGACATCGAGGTCATCCACGTCGGCAACGCGTTCGGGGAACTGTTCGGCGGGCAGGGCCATCTCGGCGCGATGCCGGCCACCGTGCACGACGCCCTGTGGGACAAACCCGCGGCCCGCCACGAGGCCGCGTGCGCGTCCGGCAGCATCGCGGTGCTCTCGGCGCTGGCCGATCTGCGCTCCGGCAACTACCGCACCGCGCTGGTGCTCGGCGTCGAACTGGAGCGCACCGTGCCCGGCGACGTCGGCGCCGCCCACCTGGGCACCGCCGCGTGGATCGGCCACGAGGGCCAAGGTGTCACCCACATGTGGCCCTACATGTTCTCCCAGGTGCTCGACGCCTACGACGCGCGCTACGTGTAATTCCCAGACAGGTTGTGAACGGCGTGGTGAGCGCTAATAGGTGAGGACC
>JBIQHU010000074.1:0-27526 GCA_044508395.1 Mycobacterium sp.
GCGCCGCTGCCCAAGAACACCTACTGCAAGATCCCGAAGGACTACCAAGGCAACGTCGTTCGCGGCGCGCGCAACTATCCGTGCGTCGACGTGCCGGGCAAGCGGGCAGCCACACCGATGGAATGCCGCAGCAACGAACCGTACGTTCCGCTCGGCACCAACCCGTGGTACGGCGATCCGAACCAGATCCTGTCCTGTCCGGCGCCAGGTGCCCGCTGCGACCAGGGGGTGAACCCCGGGCGCGGTGTCATTCCGGCGCCGACGGTCAACAACGGCATGAACCCCATGCCCGCCGACCAGCTGCCTCCACCGCAGTCCACTGCGCCCATCAGTGACCCGCTCAGCCCCCCTGGCCAGGGCACCGTCGCGTGCAGTGGACAACAACCCAACCCCTGCATCTACACTCCGGCACCAGGACCTCCCGGCTCCGCGGCCGTCTACAGCCCAGCTAGCGGTCAGGTGGTGGGACCTGACGGCGTCAGGTACAACGTCAGCAATTCAAAGACCCCAGGAGACGACGGATGGAAGGAGATGCTGGCACCCGCCAGCTGAACCCCACCGATGCTGATCAGGCGCCCGACGAGTCGTTAGCAGTATCCCCACAGCCAGAAGCCACCGAACCCGAAGAGCCGCAGACCGCAGAAGCCACCGCCGAACCGGCCGACACCCGTCGCCCGTCGCGGCTAGGGCGAGGCTGGGTCGCCGGCATATGTGCAGGGCTGCTGATCCTGGCCGCTGCAGGCGGGGTCGCAGGTTATCTCGCGCTGAAGGCGAACCAGCAGAGCGAGGACAACGCGCTGAAGGAGGCGGCCGCCCTGCAGGCCGCCAGGGACTGCGTGGCCGCCACCCATGCGCCCGATGTGACGGCGATGACCGCCGCTCAGTCGAAGATCATCGAGTGCTCGACGGGTGATTTCGGCGCGCAGGCGAGCCTGTACAGCGGTGTCCTAGTGGACGCGTACCAGGCGGCCAACGTCACGGTGCAGGTGTCCGATATGCGGGCCGCCGTGGAACGGCACAACGACGACGGATCGTTCGACGTCATGGTGGCGGTGCGGGTGAAGGTGACCAACTCAGAGGCTGCCGACCAGGAGCAGGGCTACCGGCTGCGGCTGCGAATGGCGCCCGACGAGGGCACCTACAAAATCGCGAAGCTGGACCAGGTCACCTCGTGACCGCTGTACTGGACACCGTGGACAACAGGCCCGACACGGAGGTGACACCGGAACCGCCGCTGGCGACCTGGCTGGCCCGGGCGGGCGCGTTCGCCATCGACGTGCTGCTGGGCGTCGCGGTGATCGCGACCATGGCGGTGTCGGCGTGGAGCGCACCGTGGCGCGGCTGGTTGTGGTGGGTCTTCGTCGGCACGGCGGCGCTGACCATCGTGGCGATGGCGGTCAACCGGCTGCTGCTTCCCACGGTGACCGGATGGAGCCTGGGCAGAGCGCTTTTCGGTATCGCAGTGCGTACGCGCGACGGTGCCGCGCCGGGGGTGCTGCGGCTGGTCGGCCGCGATTTGGCGCACCTCCTGGACACCGCGGCCTTGTTCATCGGGTGGCTCTGGCCGCTGTGGGATGGCCGCCGCCGGACGTTCGCCGATCTGCTGCTCCGCACCGAGGTGCACGCTGTCGAACGCAGCCAACGCGATGTGCGCAGGCCGACGGGGGCGGTCCTGATTGCGGCGACGGTGGTGTGCGCACTCGCCGTCGGACTGAGCTATGTGATGGTGTACCGGCCGGAGCGGGCGGTCGACGTCGCCCGCCAGCAGATCGCCGAGCAGGGACCCAGAATCGTCGAGCAGATGCTGAGCTACACCAAAGATACGCTGCCGCAGGACTTTTCACGTGCGCAATCGCTGACCACAGATGGTTACCGAGATCAGTTGATCGCACAACAGCAGGCGGTGCTACAGGCCGGTGCCACCTCCAACGAGTACTGGGCCGTCAGCAGCGCGGTGCTGTCAGCGTCGGCGAACCAGGCGGCGATGCTGATCGCGTTGCAGGGGCAGCGAGGTACCGATCCGAAGGATCTGAAGTTCATCACCGCGACGTTGCGGGTGGACTTCGAGAAGTCGGGTGACGGTCAGTGGAAGGTCGCCAACCTCACGGTGTTGAAGAGGCCATTGATGGATGCGGGTGGCCGATGAGCCCGCGGCGCAAGATCGAGGCCGACGAGCCCGACTTCTTCGAGGTGAAACCACAGCCACCGCGCCGCTGGGGTCTGCCGGTACTCGCCACGGTGGTGGCGGTGTTGATCGCGGCGGCGCTGACCGCAGGCAGCCTGATGTTCGTCAGTCATCGCAGCGATGTCCGTACCAGGGCCAATGACGCCCAAGTGCTGGATTATGTCCAGGCGTTCATGACGTCGTACACCACGCTGGATCCGTTCAACGCCAACGCGTACGTCGAACGGATTCTCGCGGAAGGCACCGGTGAGTTCACGAGCATGTTCAAGGAGAAGCAGAACGAGATCCTGATACAGGTTGCGCAGGCGGAGCCGACGACGGGCACCGTGGTGGCCGCGGGCGTCCAACGCTGGAACGACAACGGCAGCGCCGACGTCCTGGTCGCGACGAAGATCAGCTCGAAGTCGCCGGACGGGAAGTCGACGATCGAAAGCGGAAACCGCTGGGTCGCAACGGCAATCAAGGAAGGACAGCAGTGGAAGATCAGCCAGCTGATCCAGGTGATCTGACCACCGACGCCGAAGCCGCGGCCGCACCATCGCCGGCTGATCCGCGCGGTCGGAGGTTCTCGCTGCGGCGCCGACCCAAAGCCACTGAGCCCGAACCGGTTTCCGAGCAGCCGTCGGAGGAGACCGCCCCGACGCCGCCCAAGCCGGTCGGTAAATCGCGACGCACGCACAAGGCGCAAAAGCCGGAACCCGTCGAAAGCGTCGCCTCCGAGGAGCCTGTCGAAGCCGAGGATTCCGATTCTGTCGACGACCGCATCCTGGTTCCACATCGACCCGCAGGCAAGCGGTTGATCGTCGCCGCCATCGCCGCCGCAGTCCTCTTTGTCGGCGGTGCCGCCTTCGCGGGCGCGACGCTGCAGCCCTACCTGGCCGAGCGTGCGGCCGTCGATACAAAGCTCGACGTCGCCAGGACGGCGGCCAGCGCGATCTCCACGCTGTGGACCTACACACCCGACAACATGGAGACGCTGCCGGACCGCGCCGAAGTATTCCTGGGTGGCGACTTCGCCAACGAGTACCGCAAGTACATCGACGCGATAGTCGCACCCAACAAGCAGGCGCAGGTCACCAACACCACCCAGGTGATGGGTGCGGCCGTGGAGTCGTTATCCGCCGACGAGGCCACCGCGATCGTGTACACCAACTCTGTGGCCACCAGCCCGGTAACCAAGAACATCCCGTCGCTGCGCTACCTGTCGTATCGGCTGACGATGCACCGCAACGACGCGAAGTGGTTGATCACGAAGATGTCCACGGTGACGTCATTCGATCTCACGCCGCAGTTGTAGGTCGGAACATTCGCCGCCCGTGGCCGTCGCATCACCGGTTTCCCCACGCCTGACGTACGTTGCCCTACTGCTGCTGACATTCGCGACCGGCCTGGTCGATGCGGTCAGCGTGTTGGAGCTCGGTCACGTGTTCGTCGCGAACATGACGGGCAACGCCATCTTCCTCGGCTTCTGGCTGGCCCCCTCCACGGTGGTGGACGTGACCGCGGCGTTCGTTGCTGTTCTCTGCTTCGTGACGGGCGCGGTGCTCGGTGGCCGGCTGGCTCGGCACCTCGACCGCGAGGTCCGACACTGGCTCGCCGTGGCCCTCTCCCTCGAGGTTGTATTGCTTGTCGCGCTGGCGATCCTGGCGGGCTCGGGGATCCTCGACTACCACGACCGCACGAAGCTGTTTCTGATCGCGGGGCTGGCGGTCACGTTCGGGATTCAGAACTCCACGGCGCGCCAGTTCGGCATCCAGGAGCTGTCCACCACCGTCCTCACCACGACGATCTCCGGGATCGGCTTCGACAGCCGCTTGGCCGGGGGCACCGGTGAGCGCGAGAAGCTACGGTTCAGCGTCCTCTTCGCGATCCTCTCCGGTGCCGCGATCGGCGCGACACTGACCCGGTTCGCGGTCGCGCCCGTGATCGGGCTGGCCGCCGCCGTCGTGGCGAGCAGCGCGGCCATCTTCTGGTTCGGTGGACGGTGGGCGCACTAGTCTTCACCTATGCCATCAGTACTCGTCACGGGCGCAGCACGCGGTATCGGCAAGGGAATCGTCGAACATCTGGCCGCCCGCGGCTGGGATGTCATCGCCGGAGTACGCAGCCGGGAGGATGCCGACGCGGTCACCAAACTCGACCCGCAACGGGTGTCATCGGTGATCCTCGACGTCACCTCGTCCGACGACATCGCCGATTTGGAAGCATCGCTTCCGGAACGGCTCGACGCGGTCGTCAACAACGCGGGTATCGCCGTCGGCGGTGCGATGGAGACGTTGAGCAGCGACGAGTGGCGAAAACAACTGGAGATCAACGTCATCGGTCAGCTTGCTGTCACTCGCGCAGTGCTGCCGCGGCTCCGCAAGTCGCGCGGCCGCATCGTGTTCATCTCCAGCGTTAACGGGCGAATGTCGATGCCTCTGGTCGGTGCGTATGCGGCAAGCAAGTTCGCACTGGAGGCGGCGGCCGACGCGCTGCGAATGGAGTTGTCCCCGTGGAAGATCCGCGTCGTCGTGGTCGAGCCCGCGCAAACCGACACCGACATGTGGCGTACCGCGGACAGCATGGTGGCGGAGCTGGAGGCGGGTCTGACACCCGAGCACAGGAGCCTCTACGCGAAGCATATTGCGGGATTCAAGAAGATGATCCCGATGTCGCAGCGCATCGCTGTTCCCACCGAAAAGGTGTCCGCCGTCGTCGAGGAAGCGCTCACCGCCCGACGGCCCCGCGCCCGCTACATCGTCGGACTCGCCCCCAAAGCGCAGGTGGCGTTGATGGCAGCGCTGCCGACGAAACTGCGCGATGTCGCGCTACGGAAGGTAAGCGGCCAACCGTAGGATGCCGACCTTCGTCAAACGCAACCCGAACGCCGCGGGCTTCTTCGCCTGTGAAGCTGCAGGGTTGCAGTGACTTTCATCCGCCGAGGGCGGGGTGCCAGGGTCATCGGGTACGACGAGTCCAGTCTGACGCTGGAACGGCGCGCCTAGTTGAACGCCAGCCAGCTCGGCAACGCGCGCTCACGGGAGTCGCACAACACCTGGCGTGTGTCGCAGTTGCCGTCCGGCACACCGGCACCCGCCCACATGCCGCCGGTGTCGCGGCGCAACACGATCGACGACGAGCCGCCTCCGTCAAGCAGGACGGCCGTATCGCTGCCCAGACCGCGGAACAGATCCTGGATCTGATCCGGCGTGTAGCTGCCGCCCTGGAAGACGTACATCTCGTCCTTGCCCTTGGTGTACGCAAGGGCGGTGCGCGCAGCGCTCGGACCGCCGTCGTTGAGCTGACCGGTATCTCCGGGCGACAACAACCCGATGCCTGCGACGGCGACGAATCGGGTGCCTTTGTCCAAGAGGTCCTGAATGATGGGAGAGGCGGCGTCGTAGTCGCCGGGACTCTTCGGCGCTACCACGAACGGCGCCCCTGCGACGGGAAGGATCATGGTGGACAACGCTTTCCAGTGTTCGTTGCCACCCGAGAGGCCCTGCTTACCCGCGTACGCGAGGGTGCCCGTCACCACGGTGTTGGTTCGGCCCTGTCCGCGGGTGTTATCGACGTAGGCCCCCAGCGGAGAGCTGCAGCCGGTCGACTTCCATGAGCCGCCCCTCTGAGGCCGGATATCGAAGAAGTTCGCGTTGATGGCGATGGTCGGCTGACCCAATGCCTGCCAAGCCTGCAGTGGGGAGAAGATCTCGGAGGCCTGTAGCAGTCCCTCGCGGGTACGTGCGCGCGGATCGCGTTCGCAGCGGGACTGATATCCGCGGTGCGAATCGACAAGCAGTCGCGGGGCGAGCCGTTGTGACGCCGACTTGATGATCATCAGCCGGCCACCGTTGCCCATCTCGTACCACTTGCCGCCGGCGTTGAGCATCGGTGCGGGATGGCCGCTGCCGAAGTTGTAGACGAGATACGACCCGCGGGTGTTCGCGATGGCGCCGGCGAGCAGGTCGCGGCCGCTCGCGGCTCCGGCGTTCGGGGCGGCGGTTGTCGACAGCGCAGCGAACAACATCAGCGCGGCGGCCCATGCCGCTAGGCGCCAAAATATCGTGACTGGACTGGACAATGTGGCCCCTTCGAGACAGCTCCCATCGCGAGCAGACGCAAAGTGCCCCGTAACCTCGGCGTGTCGGGGGCTTTTGCGTCTGCTCGCGCAGCAGAACGACTGAGATCACATTAACCTCGCCAGCAACACTGTCAACTTTCGTAACAAGTCCATCACGATCGGGTTTCGGCCGGCGATCGCGCTGTCGGGCAACCCCAGAGACCTGCGCGGGTTACTCGCGCCGGTTACGTTGGCGCGAATCGGGTAATCGCACGGCATGCCCACCGTGTCGCGAACGTTCTCGGTCAGCCCGCCACCGCACCAGGTGATCGGCTACCTCAAGGATTTCGCCAACGCCGTCGAATGGGATCCGGGCACACAGATGTGCACTCGCATCGACAGCGGCGCCATCGGAAAAGGCGCGTCGTGGCGGAACGTCTCGAGGATCTTCGGCGTGACGACCGAACTGACCTACACCCTGGACAGCCTGTCCGACAGCACCATCGTGTTCGTCGGAAAGAACAAGTCGGCGACCTCGGTCGAGCGGATCTACATCGACGCCGCCAACACGGGCTCGGTGATCACCTACCGCAACGAGCTCGAAATGCACGGGTGGTTATCGCTTTTCAGCCCCGTCATGAAGCTGGCCTTCGAAAAGCTGGCCAATGACACAGAGAAACAGTTGACGTCGGTGCTCAACCGGCTACCAATAGAGGAGAAAAGATGATCGGCACCATTCTCAGCGCGATCGTTGTCGGCTTGATCGTGGGAGCACTCGCTCGGCTCATCATGCCCGGCAAGCAGGCGATCGGCGTGATCATGACGATCGTGCTCGGCGTTATCGGGTCATTTCTCGGGACGTGGCTGACTTATCAGCTCGGGTACTCGAACTCCAACGGCGGGTGGGAGGTCATCCCGTTCCTCGTCGGAGTCGTCATCGCGATCGTGTTGATCGCCATCTACGTCGGCATCACCGGGAAGCGGAATCACCCGGTCCGCTAGCGCGCCGGCGGGGCCAGCCGGTACACGGCGTCGGCGTAGTCGTCGGTGATGTACACCGCGCCGTCCGGTCCGGTCACCGCGGCCACCGGGCGTCCCCACCGTGAGCCGTCGGCGGACTGAAAGCCGCCCACGAACGTCTGCTGGTTGCCCAGTTCACCGTCGCGCCAGGCGAAGAAGGACACTTCGGGCTCACGGGGCGGTTCCCGGTTCCACGATCCGTGCACGCCGATGAGCGCCCCGCTGGCGTACGGCTCCGGCAATACGCCTTCGGTGAAGCTCATGCCAAGGGGCGCTGCGTGCGCGCCCAGGCTCTGCTCGATGGGTGGCAGCGACTCGCAGTCCATCCGACTGCCGTCGGCGTTCGTCTGTACGTCCCGGATCAACGGCAGATTCGCCGGCCCGCCGTCGGGATTGCAGTAGGGCCAACCCAATTCACGACCCGGGCTCAGGCGGGCAACCGATTCCGGCGGATGTTCGTCGACGTACTCTGGGTCGACCTCACCGGTCTCCGGATTGGCGACGTTGTCGCGGTTGTTGACCGCCGTCCACACCGAGCCGTCGGGCGCGATCGCCAGCCCCGTGCCGTTGCGGACGCCGGTCGCGAACGCTTCAGCAGGTCCGCCGCCCGGAGGAATTCGCATGATCGTCGCGCGCGGCGGGTCTGCGTCGCGGTCATCGGCCGTGATGTTCCCTCTGGACCCGATCGAGAAGTACACCGCGCCGTCCTGGCCGACGACGACACTCTTGAGCGCATGGTGATAGCTGCCGCGAAGGTCCTGGCTGTCGGCGTCGGGGAGCCCGCCGACTATGGTGCGCCCGCTGACCGCGTCGCCGTCGATGTAGTCGTAGACATCGATCTGGTCGCTTTCCGCGACGTACAAGGTGTTACCCGTAAAGGCCATCCCATGCGGCTGGTCGAGTCCGTCGAGGAGCTCCGTTCGTATCGGCCCGTTGTCGGTCGGGCGTAACGCGACGACCTCACCGGTGCTCGGCACGGAGATCAACAACACGCCGTCAGGTGCCCACGCCGCGAGTCTGGGTTTGGGCATGCGTGCCCACACCGACATGGTCCAGCCTTGCGGCACGAGTGCCTGCCGCGGCTCATCGAATGGTGCCTGCGTCATGTCAGTGGGTACCTGCACGGGTACCGGGGACAGGCCTTGGGCGGGCGCGGTCGTCGGGGCAGCGGATGGTGGCGGTTCAGGGCTTGTGTTCTGCGGATCCGGAGCCGTCGAGCACGCCGCAAGCAGCGCCACACTGGCGAGGCAAGGTCCAATCCGGTTACGCCGCAGCCAAGCCCGCATGCATCTCCCAGACCAATATCTCAGCGGGTGTGCTGGCGGTGACGCGTTGGCCGCCGGAAGCGGTGAACCGCACCGCGTCGCCCTCGTGCAGCGCGCCTGCGCCCTCGAGTATCACCTCACCGCGGGGTACGAACAGGTGTAGGTATGGCGCGGAGGGCAATTCGACACTTACGCCCGCCTGCAGTCGCGCGCCGTGCAGCGCCGCATTCCTGTTGCGGATGCTGATCGCGGCCTGATCGCGGTGTGCGGGCATCCCGGAGGCGATGGTCACCAGACCGCCGTGCAGCAACTCGTCGTCGATCTCGAGTTGCTGGTAACCGGGATCGACGCCGGGCTCGTCGGGGATCACCCACATCTGTACGAAATGTACGGGTTCCGTGTGCGATTGCCCACCCGTCAACGTCCAGGAGTCGTTCTTCTCGGAATGCAGGATGCCCCGTCCCGCCGACATCCGTTGAGCCAGGCCGGGATAGATCACGCCGGAGTGCCCGGTCGAGTCCTGGTGGACGAGCGATCCCCGCAGCACCCAGGTGACGATCTCCATGTCACGGTGCGGGTGCGTCTCGAATCCGGTGCCGGGTTTCACGATGTCGTCGTTGTTCACCAGGAGCAGGCCGTGGTGGGTGTTCTCGGGGTCGTAGTGGCTGCCGAACGAGAAGGAGTGCTTGGAGTCGAGCCAGTCGATCCTGGTCTTCGCGCGGTCGTCGGCGCGGCGGATGTCTACTGTCGGGGCGGTCATCGCGATCCTCTCGCTCGGGGCCCAGCCTAGGGGCGGCCCACTGGACAGGACAACTTGCATGATGTGTCATGTATTCCGTGTGGTTGACCGACGAACAGCAGCAGATCTGGCGCAACTATCTGGCCATGACCAGCCGACTGCAGACGGCGATGCACCGCCAACTCCAGCAGGACTGTGAGCTCTCGCTGTCGGACTACGACGTCCTGGTCGCCTTGACTGAGCGCGGGCCGCTGCGGATCAACGAACTCGGCGAGGTGCTGGCCTGGGAACAGAGCCGGCTGTCGCATCAATTGCGACGTATGCGCGGGCGCGGCCTCGTGGAACGGCAGGGAAGTGACGACGACCGGCGCGGCGCCACCGTCGAGATCACCGATGGCGGTCGTGCCGCCTTGACGTTGGCCGCGCCGGGACATGTCGAGTTGGTGCGCAGCGCCCTGTTCGACGGCATACCGGCTGCCCAGCTGCGGGCGTTCGGCGCGGTGGCGCAGCAGGTCGCCGAACGGCTGTCCCGATGAACGCGTCGACTTAGAGCGCGTCGGGCAGTCCCCACTTGGCGAACGACGTCATGTGGAACGCGACGACGTGGGAGATGCCGTCGGGGGTCGCGGCCAGCACATGCATCTGAAAGGGCTCGTGGACACCGGTTTCCCGGTTGCGCATGTACATCGCGCCTGCGGGCTGACCATTGGCGACGGTGGGGATCAGCCGCATATCGCCGGGCCCCTCGGCCGGGCAGTGCGTCTTCGACAGCAGGGTGATGTTCTGCGGGCCCTGGTACCAGCCGTCGAACGGCGGCA
Organism: Mycobacterium sp.; assembly: GCA_044508395.1. Lineage (GTDB taxonomy): Bacteria > Actinomycetota > Actinomycetes > Mycobacteriales > Mycobacteriaceae > Mycobacterium. The sequence continues at coordinate 10,070 of JBIQHU010000074.1, forward strand.
TCTCCCAGACCGCGTCCTCGGTGAACAACTCGACGAGCTTGTCCATGTCGTAGTTCTCGAACGCGGAGATGTAGCGCTTCAGCAGATCCTGGGCCTCTGCCGACTCCGGGGCCTCGAGACGGTCGTCCTCGCTGGGGTTGATGGCGTCGAGTTGCGCGCGCGCCCGCTGCAGCAGGCTGTTGACCGCGGCCGTCGACGAGCCGATTGCGTCGGCAACCTCAGCGGCTTTCCACTGCAGCACCTCGCGCAACACGAGCACCGCGCGTTGCCGGGGGGACAGGTGTTGTATTGCCGCGACGAATGCGAGCCGCACCGATTCGCGCGAACCGACGATGTCGGACGGGTCGGTCGAATCGTCGGGAATGGGCTCCAGCCACGGCACTTCCTCGCGCGCAACGATGTCGTCGACGGGATCCGAGCTCGGCGCACCGAGGCCGGTCGGCAGCGGCCGCCGCTGGCGGTTGTCCAACGCCGTCAGGCACGTATTCGTCGCGATCCGGTACAGCCACGTGCGCACCGACGATTTGCCCTGAAAACCCTTGTACGACCTCCACGCACGCAAGTACGTTTCCTGCACCAAATCCTCGGCGTCGTGCAGGGATCCGGTCATTCGATAGCAATGTGCCAGCAGCTCCCGGCGATATCGCTGGGCATCCGCAAGGAACGCATCCTCGGCGTTGCCGTCGTCGAGATTGTGGGCCAGGACTGTCATCTCGCCGAGCTTAATCAGTGGGGGCGACAACCAACACCGTCGTTTGTGTTCGCGACCGATACTCTCCCTTCGTGGCAACTACCCGCAGCGAACGCACCTTCGATGGCATCGGGGGTGTCCGCATCGTCTACGACGTGTGGACCCCGGAGGTGGCCCCGCGTGGCATCGTCGTGCTCTGTCACGGATACGCCGAGCACGCGCGCCGCTACGACCACGTGGCTGCGCGATTCGGTGAGGCGGGGCTGATCACTTACGCGCTGGATCTTCGCGGGCACGGCCGGTCCGGCGGCAAACGTGTGTACCTGCGCAACATCGACGAGTACACCGGCGACTTCCACAACCTGGTTGGCATCGCCACCGCCGATCATCCCGACCTGCCGCGGATCGTGGTCGGCCACAGCATGGGCGGCGGTGTCGTGTTCACGTACGGCGTCGAGCATCCCGACGACTACACGGCGATGGTGCTGTCCGGCCCGGCGGTCTACGCCCAGGACGCGGTCTCGTCGTTCATGATCACGGTCGCCAAGGTGGTCGGCAGCATCCTGCCCGGCCTACCCGTCGAGAAACTCCCGACCGACGCGGTGTCCCGTGACCCCGAGGTGGTCGCCGCTTACGATGCCGACCCGCTGGTGCACCACGGCAAGCTGCCTGCGGGCATCGCCAAGGCACTCATCAAGGTCGGCGAGACCATGCCCCAGCGCGCCGGCGCGCTGACCGCTCCACTGCTGGTCGTGCACGGTGAGCAGGACAAGCTGATCCCGGTCGCGGGCAGTCACCACCTCCTGGAGTGCGTGGGGTCGAAGGACGCTCACCTCAAGGTGTATCCCGAGCTGTACCACGAGGTGTTCAACGAGCCCGAAAAGGCAGTGGTGCTCGACGACGTCACCGCGTGGATCGAGGCCGAACTTTGAAAGCCATTGCGGGCGTTCTCCTTTCGTTAGTGATGGCCCTGGCGGCGTGTGGCTCGTCCGACGATGCGCCCCGCTGGGTCGACGCGGATGTGACGTTCACCGCTGACGGCCTCACCATCCACGGCACCTATCGCCACCAGCGAGACGCCGCACCAGGACCGGCGGCGCTGCTGATATCCGAGAGCGGCAATACCGACCGCAACGGCGACAACGCCGTGGCGGGGCCGGTGGGCAACATGCGCCAACTCGCTGAACTGTTGTCGGAAAGGGGCGTCGCCAGCCTGCGCTACGACAAGGTCGGTACGGGGCAGACGGGTCTCGGCCCGTACGCGCAGCGCCCCACGGACGTCGTCAGCTCCGTCTACACCTCCGGGGCCAAGGCCGCGGTGAGCTACCTGGCCGAGCAACCCGCGACCGACAAGGCCCGCATCTCCGTCTACGCAGTGGGGGAAGGCACCATCCACGCGATGACACTGGCAACCGACATCGGCGCCGACGCGCCGAAGATCCACTCGCTGGGCCTTTTTCAGCCGCTGCCGGGCCGATACCTGGACATCATCACCAACCGGGTGCGTGCCAGCGCTTCGCCGGAGGCGCTCAACACCTGGCTGGCCGCCGTTGAGCAGGTCCGCACCAAGGGCACCGCGGCGGAGAATCTCCCGGAGGGACTCGGGGCTTTGCTCAACCAGGGCAACGTCAAGGCGGTCGTCGAGGCCGACAAGATCGATCCGCTCACCTTGGCCGCCAAGATTCCTGCCGGCACGCCCGTGTTGCTGACGTGCTCGGACGCGGACGCGCAGGCGACGTGCACGTCGGTCGAACCGCTTGTCGACGCACTCGGGCACACCGCACTGACCGTCGTCGAACTCCAGGGCGTCAACCACGTGCTGCGCGACGATCCCACGGACAACGTGGCCAATTACGCCACGCAGGATCCACTTTCTCCACAACTCGTCAGTGCGCTCGACGCCTTTGTCGGCAAGTAGTCCTAATCTGGCGCCCATGACTGACTCGCGAACAGCGGTGGGGAATCGCGGATGACTGACGACAAGATGTTGGCGCGCATCGCCGCGCTGCTGCGCCAGGCCGAGGGGACGGACAACACGCACGAGGCCGATGCGTTCATGGCCGCCGCTCAGCGACTGGCGACGGCCACGTCGATCGACCTGGCGGTCGCGCGGTCCCATTCGTCCAACCGCACGAAGGCGCAGACACCCGTGCAGCGCACCATCACGATCGGCACCGCGGGGACGCGCGGGCTGCGCACCTACGTGCAGCTGTTCACGGTGATCGCGCTGGCCAACGACGTGAAGTGCGACGTCGCATCGAACTCGACGTTCGTCTACGCCTACGGGTTCGGTGAGGACATCGATGCCAGCCATGCGCTCTACGCGAGCCTGGTCACGCAGATGGTACGGGCGTCGGAGGCCTACATCGCGTCGGGCGCCCACCGTCCGGCGCCCACCATCACCGCACGCATCAACTTCCAGCTCGCATTCGGCGCACGTATCGGCAAGCGGCTGGCCGAGGCCCGCGAGGAGGCCCAGCGGGAGGCTACCAAGGGACGCGACAGCGGACCGGGCACCGCTATCGCATTGCGGAATAAAGACATCGAGCTCAAGGACTTCTACCGGCAAACCTCAGAAGCCCGGGGCACGTGGCGGGCCACCAGCGCGACGGCGGGGTACTCGTCGGCGGCGCGGCGTGCGGGCGATCGCGCCGGCCGTAGGGCCCGGCTGGGCACCAGCCCCGAGCTGGGCGGTGCGCGTTCGGCCGTGGAGCGGTGACCGTCAGGGACACGCAGCGGTCGAAGGTCTACGCCGCAGAGGAATTCGTTCGCACGCTGTTCGACCGGGCCGCCGAGCACGGCAACCGGGTGGTCGACTTCTTCGGCACACAGTTGACGCTGCCGCCGGAGGGCCGCTTCGCATCGATGGAGTCGGTGCAGCGCTACGTCGATGACGTGCTCGTTATGGCGGTGATCCGCGAGTCGTGGCCCGGTAGGGGACCGCTGACCGTGCGCGCCCGACGCGGGGTCACCGCAGCGCACTACGAACGCGACGACGACGGCGCGGGTATCGCCGTGCCGGAGGGGCGCACCACCTGGGCGTTGCGCGAGTTGGTGGTGCTCCACGAGATCGCCCACCACCTCTGCACCGCCGAGCCGCCACACGGGCCCGAGTTCATCGCCACGTTCTGCGAACTCGCCGCAGCGGTCATGGGCCCGGAGGTCGCCCATGTACTACGCGTGGTGTACGCGAAAGAGGGTGTCCGATAACGTGTCCCGCGTGGAAGGGCCCGACCCGAAGGAGCTCGATCAGCTCTTCAACCGTCTGCTGCACACCGAGGACGACGCGCTGGCGGCGGCGCGGGCGGCGGCCGATGCGGCGGGCATGCCCGCCATCGAGGTGTCAGCGCAACACGGCAGGCTGCTGTATCTGCTTGCCAAGGCGACGCATGCCACCCGCATCCTCGAGATCGGCACGCTGGCCGGCTACAGCACCATCAACCTGGCTCGCGCCGTCGGCGCCGACGGTCACGTCGTGACGCTGGAGTTCGAACCAGCGCACGCCGAGGTGGCTCGCCAGAGCCTGGCGCGCGCCGGCGTCGAGGACCGTGTCGAGGTGATCGTCGGCGCCGCACTGGACACCTTGCCGAGCCTGGCCGAACGCGGTGAGATCTTCGACCTGGCGTTCATCGACGCCGACAAGGAGAACAACGTCGCCTACGTCGAGTGGGCGATCAAGCTGGGCCGACCTGGTTCGATCATCGTGGTGGACAACATCGCTCGCTTCGGCCGGGTGCTCGAGCCGGCGGCCGACGACCATCAGGCCCGCGCCGTGCGCGACATGTTGGAGATGATGGGCGCGCATCCGCGTCTGGACACCGCGGCGATCCAGACTGTCGGCACCAAGGGCTGGGACGGTTTCGCGGTCGCGATGGTCAGGTGACGAGCGCCTGTGCGGATTCGCGCAGCGCGTCGACGATCCGGGCCTCGTTCGCGTTGAACCGCTCGCTGGGCGCGGGCACCGAGATCGCAACGATGTGACCGCCGACCGTCCTGGCGGCGACCCCCGCCGCCGAGATACCGGCGGTGTGCTCGTCCCGATCGAACGCGATACCGCTGAGGTTCGCCGTCGGGTCGCTCAGCAGTTGCAGCGCGGCCTTGCCGTTGGCCGTCGTCTCCAGCGGGAATCGCATGCCCACCGCCGACACCGCGCGCAGCCGGTGGGTGGACTGGACCTGATCGATGAACAGCATCTGCCGACCACGTAGCACGGACAGATCCACCGTTTCCCCCGTCGCGCGGGCCAACCGGTCCAGCGTCGGCCGGAACTGCATCGTGAGGCTCGCGTCGTCGGCGCCGCCGAGCGCGAGTAGCCGTTCGCCGAGGCTGATCCGGCCGTCCTCGTCGATGGACGCGAACCCGATCTCGACCAGGCCGACCAAGAGCCGGCGCACGGTTGACTTGGCCAGGCCGAGCCGGCCACCAAGGTCGACGAGTCGAAGCTGCCCAGGCGAGGCGGCAATCTCGTCGAGGGCGGCAGCGGCGCGACGCAACACCTGAATGCCGTCTGAACGTGCGAAATCAGTTGGCCGATTCTGGTGCGCACGCGTCATTCCTTCACTATATTGATCCGCAATCCGGATCACAAAGATTCGGATTGTGAATCTAGGAGGTCCCGGTGACGCTTCCAGAAGGGCGATACTTCGATCGAGGCGACGACGGTTACGAGACCGCGCGGCGCTCGACCGTGTGGAACCAGCGGGTGCCCGACCGGTACCCAACGGTGATCGTGCAGGCCCGCGACGACGACGACGTCGTGGCCGCACTCGCCTACGCGAAGGCGAACGATCTTCAGGTCGGCATTCGGTCAGGCGGCCACAGTTGGGCCGCCAACCATCTGCGCGACGGCGGTCTGCTGCTCGACATGCACGGGTTCGATCAGACGACGATCGACAAGGACAAGATGGTCGCGGTGGCGGGCCCCGGCAAGGGTGGCAGCATCCTCGCGGCCGAACTGGACGCCGAGGGCCTGTTCTTCCCCGCCGGTCACTGCAAGGGCGTGTGCATCGGCGGGTATCTGCTGCAGGGTGGATACGGCTGGAACAGTCGCGTCTACGGGCCGGCGTGCGAGAGTGTGATCGGCCTCGACGTCATCACCGCCGACGGCGAGAAGCTCTATATCGACGCCGAGAACCACCCCGACCTGTACTGGTCGGCGCGAGGCGCGGGCCCCGGCTTCTTCGCGGTCGTCACCGCGTTTCACCTCAAGCTGTACGCGAAGCCCGCTGTCTGCGGAATGAGCATGTACGCCTACCCGTTCGACTGTGCCGACGAGGTGTTCACCTGGGCGCGCCAGATCAGTGCCGACGTCGACCGCCGGGTGGAACTGCAGATCGTCGCCACCAAGAGCGTGCCGGATATCGGGATAGACAGTCCCGCGATCGTGCTCGCGTCGCCGGTTTTCGCCGACGACGAGAAGGAAGCCGAGGAAGCCCTCGCACTCCTGGGCACCTGCCCGGCGATCGACAAGGCCCTGGCGAAAGTCCCTTATGCGCCAACGGATCTGCCGACTTGGTACACCGCCGTGATGGGCAACTATCTGGCCGATCACCGCTACTCCGCGGACAATATGTGGACGTCGGCGTCGGCGGAGGACCTGATGCCGGGAATCCACCGCATCCTCGACACCATGCCGCCGCACCCGGCGCACTTCCTGTGGCTGAACTGGGGACCGTCGCCGGCCCGCCAGGACATGGCCTACAGCGTCGAAGCCGAGATCTACCTGGCGCTCTACGGCGGCTGGCTGGACGAGGCCGACGACGACAAGTATGCGGACTGGCCGCGGGCCAACATGGCCGAGATGGCGCACCTGGCCGCCGGAATCCAGTTGGCCGACGAGAATCTCGGCCAGCGGCCGGCGCGGTTCGCCACCGATGAGGCGATGGCGCGGCTGGACAAGGCCCGCGCCGCATACGATCCCGACGGTCGTTTCTACCCGTGGATGGGACGGGTGTGATGAGCGCATATCTCGGCTACCGCGATGGTGATGCGGACACCCCGTGGGGCAAGTACTTCAATCCCGAGATGGCCGAGCTGCCCAGGCATGTGCTGGTCGCGCTGGAGCACGGCCCGCAGGCCGACCAGACGCTGCTCGGATTCGATTCTGCAGGAACCATTCTCGACGAGGGCTACCAGCAGACCGAGAACGGCTACGGCCAGCTGCGTGGCGGCGGCTTCCAGGTGTCGGTGCGCACCGACATGCCGGGTGTTACCCCCGCGATGTGGGACTGGTGGTTCGGCTGGCACGGGAGTGACTCGCGACGCTACAAGCTGTGGCATCCGCGCGCGCACGCGTCGGCACGCTGGAATGACAGCGGCCCCGACGGCAGCTGGGTCGGGCGCACGTCGTTGATCGAGGAGTACCTCGGGTCGGCGTATGCCAAGGCCGCGATTCAATTCGTGGAACCACAGGTGATCGGGCTCGATCCCGACCGCCTCGGCGGTGACGTCGCGGTGTGCGCCCGGCTGGGATCATCGGAGGTGCCTGTCGACATCGGTTGGTTCGTCCACCATGTGCGAGTCACCGCGAACGGTGCCGAGATGCGGTCCCGGTTCTGGATGGGCGGGCCCTACATCGGCCTACGGAAGGGAAATGTGCTGGCCGACACGGTGATTCGCCCCATCGCCGCGCACCAGCTGCCCGATCCGCGAGACCTTCTGGTGCACTGCGCGCAGGAGATGAACCACCTGGCCGGTTTCCTGTCCGAGGTATATGCCGAATTCTGCGATGGATGACGGCAGGCGGTGACGGAGACATCTCGGTCAGGTTGAGATGTGATGTCGCATGGTCACGGGCTGTACGGACGCTGTCATCCTTGGACGCGTGGCATCCGACGCAGCGACACGGACCGACAGCAGGCTGGCGGCACGCGTCGCCGCGGGTGCTTCATTCGGCGCGGCGGTCATCCACTTCGCCGTCGCACCCACGCACTGGCAGGAGTGGATGCCGTCAGGATTGTTCTTCGTATCGCTCGGCCTTTGCCAACTGATTTGGGCGAAGCTGATTCTCGGCCGGGCGACAATCCCAGTGCTTGCCGGTGGAATTACGCTGAATCTCGGCGCCATCGCACTCTGGGCCATGTCCCGTACTGCCGGAGCGCCTTTCGGTCCGCACGCCGGGGTACCGGAGGTCGTACAAGCCGCTGACCTTTGCACCTTACTGCTCCAGAGCTATGTCGTGATGGCCGCCGGCTGGGTCTGGTATCGACGCCGCAACGGGGGACCGATACCCGCGTTCGCCAACGCGACCGTGCTGACCGGCTTCGGCGCTGTCGTCGTGCTGGCGTCGACGGCAGGAGTGGTTTCGGGGCTGGGGCCCGGTCACCATGGGCCGACAGGCTTAGAACCCGGTCACCATGGGCCGACGGGTGCAGAACCCGGCCACCACGGTCTGAATGTCGATCACGGTCATGGAGGTCATTCCGAATCAGGTGGTGCTCCACCGGTGATCAGGCCCGCGGTGCCTGCACCTGCGATAGTGCCGCCGCCCGCGGTGCCGTTGCACGACCACGGCGAGCATCACCATGACGAGTGAAACCTCGCGTCGCCCGCCAGGGGTTCTGTGAAGATCTGCTGAAGATCTGGCAGCCGCACGCGAACGTCGGACGCTATCGCTCCCGCAGCGGGCACCATGAGTGCCATGGAACACTCCCCAGGATCGCCGTCTGAGCAGGCGAGAGGCTATCGCGCTCTGGTAGTGGACGACGAATTACCGCTGGCCGAAGTGGTGGCTAGCTACCTGGAGCGCGAGCAGTTCGAATCGGTCGTGGCCGCAAACGGCATCGACGCAATCTCGGTGGCCCGGGACTTCGACCCCGATGTCGTCATCCTCGACCTCGGCCTGCCAGGCATCGACGGACTGGAGGTCTGCAGGCAGCTGCGCACGTTCTCGGACGCGTATGTCGTGATGCTCACCGCACGCGATGCGGAGATGGACACGGTCCTCGGTCTGACCGTCGGCGCCGACGACTATGTGACCAAGCCGTTCAGTCCCCGCGAACTCGTGGCACGGATCCGCGCCATGCTGCGCCGCCCCCGTGTGCTGCAGACCGTCCCCCCTGCGCCGGAACGCGAGCCGGAGCGACCGCGCGTCTTCGGACCGTTGAGAATCTATGTAGCCGGCAGGCAGGTGTATATCGACCATGAGCCGATCCTGTTGACACGCACCGAATTCGACATTCTCGAAGCGCTCTCGTCCCGTCCCGGCATTGTGCTCAGCAGACGACAACTGCTCGAGATCATCCGGGACGGTCCGTGGGTCGGCAACGAGCATCTCGTCGACGTCCATATCGGGCATCTCCGACGCAAGATCGGCGATGACGTCGCGCGGCCTCGTTACATCACCACGGTGCGCGGGGTCGGGTACCGGATGGATACAGGACAGTGACCGACGCACTTCACGCCTCCACGCCACGGCGGAGTTGGCGCCGCTCCGGTATCGGGCTGCGACTGTTGGCCGCCCAGGCCATCGTGCTGGCCATCGGCGCGGCGACGACCGCGGCGGTGGCGGCGAGTGTGGGACCACCGCTGTTTCGCGAACATCTGCATCGAGCGGGGGTGCCGGTCGACTCCATGGAGGAGGTGCACGCTGAGGAAGCGTATGGCTACGCGACCGTCATCTCGATTGGTGGCGCGCTCGCCGTGTCTGCGCTGGCCGCGCTGGCAGTCAGCGTCTACATCAGTCGGCGACTGCAGCGGTCGGTCACCGAGGTTGCCGCGGCGGCGACTTCTGTCGCCGGCGGTCACTACGGCATCCGAGTGTCGCCTCCGCGACTCGGAGCGGATTTCGACGCGCTCGCCGAAGCATTCAATGAAATGGCTGCTCGCCTGCAGGCGGTCGAATCAACCAGACAGCGATTGTTCAGCGACTTGGCGCACGAGATCCGCACTCCGGTTGCGGTGCTGGAGGCCTACGTCGAGGCGCTCGAAGACGGGGTCCGCACGCTGACACCAGAAACGGCGACGATGCTGCGCGATCAGACCCGACGTCTGGTGCGGTTCTCCGACGACGTCGCCGCCCTCGCCAAGGCCGAAGAGAGTGCGCTTTCGATGGCGTACAGCTTCGTCGACGTCGATGGTTTTGCGCGCCGCTGCGCGGCGGCAGCACAGGAACGGTTCGCCGCCAAGAAGGTGGCCCTGCATATCCGGATGGCGGACGGCTTACCGCCAGTGTGGGCCGATGAGCAACGCTTGTCGCAGGTGCTGGGCAACCTGCTCGACAACGCATTGCGGCACACCCCGTCGGGCGGATCGGTCGAAATCAGTTGTGCCCAAGCCGGAGACCGGTTGGCGATCGCCGTTACCGACAATGGCGAGGGAATTGCACCGGACCACTTACCTCGGGTGTTCGAACGGTTCTACCGCGCTGACGTGGCCCGGGACCGTGAACACGGCGGTGCCGGGATCGGACTCGCGATAGCCAAGGCGCTGGTGGAGGCGCACGGGGGAACCCTCTCCGTCACCAGTGCCGGACCCAGAACAGGAGCAACGTTCACCATCGAGCTACCGACAGCGCCGCCGCGATACGGTGACACGGCCGCCAGGCCTACGTCCGCAGGGACTCGCTGATCCTTACTTCTGATCCAGAATCTCCCGCATCTTCGTGATCTCCGCCTGTTGTGACGAGACGATGTTGCGTGCCATCTCGACGGCGGCTGGGAAAGCTCCGTCCTTGATCTCGTTCTGCGCCATAGTGATTGCGCCTTCGTGGTGTTCGATCATCTGAGTGAGGAACAAGCGTCCGGCCTCGGCGCCCTGGGCGCTCTGAAGAGCGGCCATGTCGGCTTCCGACATCATCCCGTGACCCGTGCCCGGCATGCCGGGCATGTCACCCATGTCGTGGCCGGGCATATCTCCCATGTCTCCCATGTCTCCCATGTCGGCGCCGGGCATGCTGGTGCCGCTGGGCGAGGGGGTGGAAGCGACCCCCCAATCTCGTAGCCAGCCCTGCATCTCCTCGATCTCCGGACCCTGGGCGGCCTTGATCTGGTTGGCGAGCGTGACGACCTCTGGGGCGACGCCTTGCTTGCTCAGCAAGATGTCGCTCATCTCGATCGCTTGCTGATGGTGCGGAATCATGCCCTGCGCGAACGTCACGTCAGCGTCGTTGTGTGTCGCCTGACCGCTTGTGGGTGCGGGCGAGGGCGCCGACGCGGCCGGCTCGTTCGACGGGGCCGAAGTCTCGCTTGCGGTGTTCGTGCAGGCGCTGACAGCGAGCGCCACCGCCGCTGCTGCCGCGAACCACCTGTGGCTGTGTCGCTGATACGGCATCGTATTTCCTCCCTGACAGTGACGGTGGTCGGCCTTTCACTGCCAGCCTCGACTGTTCGGATATGGATCGATTCGTCGTCGGATGAAGATCTGATAAAGACGCGGCGGCAGCCACCTCCCCGGCACTGCTACCAGCGGCGGAGGAGAAGTATGTTGGCCACCGCGGGGATTCGGCCCATCGATGTACACAGCTGCCCGATCGTCGAACCACTTCGCCGGCTTCCTGGGGGAGGTGCATGCCGATTTTTCGGATGGATGACGCCGCGGCGTGTTAACTAGTTCCGTGCCGAAGACCCTGCCGAAACCTCTGGCCGTCGCCGCTCTCACCGCATCGTGCGCGCTGGTGGCGCCGCCGGTGGCGAATGCCGATCGCGGAACGCCCCCGCTGTTGTACGGGTACTACAACGTATTCGTCGACTTCGCGAGTCAGACGTTCAACGGTGCGCCGACACCGATGCCGTCCAAGACATTCCTTGTCGAATACGCCGCCAACTGTGACGTGAACGGTTGCGTGGTGACCATGGACAACTCGGATGACCTGTCCCGCGATCCCGGCGCTCCTGCTGCTTTCGAATACCGATGGGCGGGCGATCGGTGGGAGACGAGTGGTGACTATCCGTACCTGTGCGAACGGATGAATCCCGACAGTGCGGTCAAATCCGTGCGTTCGGACTACCTGATCCCACGACCCGACGGCAGCTTCTTCGGGCAACGCACCATCACCGTCGAAGCTCCCGGATGTCCCGGGGAGGGAGCGGGCGTGCACTCGCTGCCGATATCGGTGACGCCGGCCGACCCGCCGCCTGCCCCTCCGCAGTGACGCTGCGCTAGCCGCAGACGGCGCCGCCTGCGGCCGAGCCCACCAGCTTGGTGTACTTGGCCAGCACGCCGGTGGTGTAGCGCGGCGGTAGCGGCTCGAAACCCACTTTGCGCGAATCGAATTCGGCCGGATCGACCAGCACGTCCAGCGTGCCCTTGGCGACGTCGAGACGGATGCGGTCGCCGTCGCGCAGAAACGCAATCGGGCCACCGTCGACGGCTTCGGGTGCGATGTGTCCGACGCATAGTCCGGTGGTGCCGCCGGAGAAGCGGCCGTCGGTCATCAACAACACGTCCTTGCCGAGACCCGCACCCTTGATGGCGCCGGTGATGGCCAGCATCTCCCGCATGCCGGGACCACCCTTGGGGCCCTCGTAGCGAATGACGACGACGTCGCCTGCGGTGATGGTGCCGTCCTCGAGAGCATCCAGGGCAGCCCGCTCACGCTCGAAAACCCTTGCGGTGCCTTCGAACACGTCGGAGTCGAAGCCTGCCGACTTCACCACCGCGCCTTCCGGCGCCAGCGACCCGCGCAGGATCGTAATGCCGCCGGTGGGGTGGATCGGGTCGGACAGCGCCCGCAGCACCTTGCCGTCCGGGTCAGGTGGTGCGATGTGAGCGAGGTTCTGCGCCATGGTCTGCCCGGTGACGGTCAGGACGTCGCCGTGCAGCAGCCCGGCATCCAGCAGCGCCTTCATCACCACCGGCACCCCGCCGATGCGGTCCACGTCGGTCATCACGTGCGAACCGAACGGTTTGACGTCGGCCAGGTGCGGCACCTTGTTGCCGACGCGGGTGAAGTCCTCCAACGACAGCTTCACGTTCGCCTCGTGTGCGATTGCCAGCAGGTGCAGCACCGCGTTGGTCGACCCGCCGAAGGCCATCACCACCGCGATCGCGTTGTCGAACGCTTCCTTGACCAGGATGTCGCGCGCGGTGATCCCGCGGCGGAGCAGTTCCACGACCGCCTCGCCGCTGCGCCGGGCGAATCCGTCGCGGCGGCGGTCGGTGGCCGGGGGAGCGGCCGAGCCGGGCAGCGACATGCCCAGCGCCTCGGCCGCGCTGGCCATGGTGTTGGCGGTGTACATGCCGCCGCATGCACCCTCACCGGGACAGATCGCCCGCTCGATCGCGTCGACGTCCTCCCGCGACATCAGTCCGCGCGCGCACGCCCCGACCGCCTCGAAGGCGTCGATGATCGTCACTTCCTTCTCGCTGCCGTCCGACAGCTTGGCGATACCGGGCAGGATCGACCCGGCATAGAGGAAGACGCTCGCCAGATCGAGACGGGCGGCCGCCATCAGCATGCCGGGCAACGACTTATCGCAGCCGGCCAGCAGCACCGAACCGTCCAGGCGCTCGGCCTGCATCACGGTCTCGACGCTGTCGGCGATGACCTCGCGGCTCACCAGCGAGAAGTGCATGCCCTCGTGGCCCATCGAGATGCCGTCGGACACCGAGATGGTGCCAAACTCCAGCGGGTATCCGCCTGCGGCGTGCACCCCGTCCTTCACGGCCTTGGCCAGCCGGTCCAGGGATAGGTTGCACGGGGTGATCTCGTTCCACGACGACCCGACGCCGATCTGCGGTTTGGCGAAGTCGCCGTCCTCCATGCCTACCGCGCGCAGCATCCCGCGGGCGGCCGCCTTCTCGAGGCCGTCGGTGACGTCGCGACTGCGTGGCTTGATATCGGGGCTAGCGGACTCTGAGGGCATGGCAGCCAGTATGCCCCGGGTGTTTCACCCGGCCAAACCGATATTTATACCCCTCTGGGGTATCCGGTATGGTGGCATCATGCCGTATCGCCCCACTCGAACCGCAGCCCTCGTCCCCGTCGTCGTCCTAGCCCTCTTCGCCGCGCTGTTCTTGTCCGCGTGCTCGAGTTCCGGGGAGAAGAGCGACGCAGGTAAGACCGACGCGTCCACGGCCCCCATGCAGCCCGCGGGGTTCAACGCCGACGACCGTGCGTTCGCGGAAAACATGATTCCGCATCACCAACAGGCCATCGAGTTGTCGGCCCTGGTGCCCGAGCGTTCCACCAATCCGGAACTGATCGCCCTGGCCAACCAGATCACCGCCGCGCAGCAGCCCGAGATAAACGCCTTGCGTGTGTTCCTCGTGCAGTGGGACGAAAATCCCGATGACGACGCCTCGCACGGCGCCGGCGGTCACCACGGTCAGATGCAGGGCATGGTCGACGACGCGACGATGGCCAAACTCCGGTCGCTGTCCGGCCCGGAGTTCGACAAGTTGTGGTTGCAGTCGATGATCAGCCACCACCAGGGGGCCATCGAGATGGCCAAGGCGGAGGTGGTCAACGGTCAGAACGTGGACGTCAAGCGCATGGCGCAGTCCATCATCGATTCACAGCAGGCAGAGATCACCCAGATGGACCAGATGCTGAAAGGCGGGCAGTGATGGCTGATGAGGAGGCCGCGCCTGGCTATTCGCCGCAGAAGGACAACTACGCCAAGCGGCTGCGCAGGATCGAAGGTCAGGTTCGCGGCATCGCGAAGATGATCGACGAGGACAAGTACTGCATCGACGTGCTGACCCAGATCAGTGCCGTCAACAGCGCACTGCAGTCGGTCGCGCTGGGTCTGCTCGACGAGCACCTAGGGCACTGCGTCAGTCAGGCCGTCGCCGAGGGTGGCACCGAGGCCGAGGCCAAGCTTGCCGAAGCGTCCGCCGCCATCGCCCGGCTGGTGCGCTCCTAGCCGTAACGTTTGGATTCTGTGCGCGATAAACACAGCAGGTCAGCGCCCTGCACGGCGCGGTGGTCAGGGGTTTCGCGGCATTGCGATCGCAAAAATCACGCTGGGCGCTGTGCCACACTGGACGAAGTTGTGCGACTGGGAGGTCATGTATGCGGCAGCCGATGGGAAGGCGCCTGATTACGGCTGTGATGGCGGCTGGGCTGGTCGGCGGGATGGTGTTGAGCACCCCGTCAGCGCTGGCTCAACCAGCTGTTCCGCCACCACCACCCGCTCCGGTCGATCCGGCGGCCGCGGTGGTTCCTGCGCCCCCTGGCGCGCTGCCGCCTCCACCGCCTGGTCCGCCCGCGCCGCCTCCGTTCGGTGCGCCTCTGCCGCCCCCTCCGCCGCCGCTCTTCGGGGAGCCTCAGCCGATGGCGATCCCACCGGGAACGCCTGAAGGGCAGAACCCGACGCCGTTCATCGGCGAGCCGCCGTTCCTGCCGCCGTCGTTCAATCCGACCAACGGCGCCAAGGCCGGGGCCGCCAAGCCGATCTACATCAACTTCCAGCGGCCGATCGCCAACCGGCAGATGGCCCAGGACGCCGTGCACATCACATCCGTGCCGCCCGTTCCCGGCAGGTTCTACTGGACCAGCGACACTCAATTGCGCTGGCGCCCGCAGGACTTCTGGCCCGCCGGCTCCACCGTCTACATCGACGCTGCGGGCACCAAGTCGAGCTTCACCGTCCCCGAGCAGTTGGTCGCGACGGTCGACAACAGCACGCATGAGATGGAGATCATGCGCGACGGCGAACTCGTGAAGACCTTCCCGGTGTCCATGGGTAAGAAGGGCTACGAGACGAAGAACGGCACCTATTACGTGCTGGAGAAGTTCGCCGACATCATCATGGACTCGTCGACCTACGGTGTGCCGGTCAGCGATCCCGAGGGCTACAAACTCAAGGTGCAGGACGCCGTCCGGATCGACAACAGCGGCATCTTCGTGCACAGCGCACCCTGGTCGGTCGGTGCGCAGGGCAACAGCAACGTCAGCCACGGCTGCATCAACCTGAGCCCGGAAGATGCGCAGTGGTTCTACGATAACTTCGGCAGCGGCGACCCCGTGGTCATCAAGAACTCCGTCGGGCTGTACAACAAACCCGACGGCGCCTCAGACTGGCAGATGTTCTAGCCGCGGTTTCCACCGCGAGAAGACGCGAAATCCCCCAATTCCTCGCGAAATTGGGGGATTTTGCGTCTGCTCGTCAGTTCCAGATGCGGACCCGCCGCTGCGGGTCGAGGTACAGCGCGTCGGATTCGTCGACGCCGAACGCGTCGTAGAACGCGTCCATGTTGCGGACGACGCCGTTGCACCGGAACTCCGGCGGCGAGTGGGGGTCGGTCGCGAGCCGCCGGATAGCCTCGGCGTCACGGGATTTCGTGCGCCACACTTGCGCCCAACCGAAGAAGACTCGTTGCTCACCCGTCAGCCCGTCGATCACCGGCGCGGGCTCACCCTTCAGCGACAGCCGGTAGGCCAACAGCGCGATCGAGAGACCGCCCAGATCGCCGATGTTCTCGCCGACGGTGAACGCGCCGTTCACGTGGTGGCCGTTGCTCAACGCCCGCGGCACGTATTCGTCGTACTGCTCGATCAAAGCCTTTGTCCGCATACCGAACTCGGCGCGGTCGTCATCGGTCCACCAGTCCACCAGGTTCCCGTCGCCGTCGTACTTCGCGCCCTGGTCGTCGAATCCGTGTCCGATCTCATGGCCGATCACCGCCCCGATCCCGCCGTAGTTGGCGGCATCGTCGGCGTCGGCGTCGAAGAACGGCGGCTGCAGAATCGCAGCGGGGAAGACGATTTCGTTCATCCCGGGGTTGTAGTACGCGTTGACGGTCTGCGGGGTCATGAACCACTCGTCGCGGTCGACGGGGCCGCCGAGCTTGGCGACCTCCCGGTCATACTCCACCGCGGAGCCGCGCAGATAGTTGCCGTACAGATCGTCGCGCTCGATCACCAGCGTCGAATAGTCGCGCCACTT
Organism: Mycobacterium sp.; assembly: GCA_044508395.1. Lineage (GTDB taxonomy): Bacteria > Actinomycetota > Actinomycetes > Mycobacteriales > Mycobacteriaceae > Mycobacterium. Next base: position 26,591 of record JBIQHU010000074.1, read on the forward strand.
CGCCGGATAACCGATCTTGGGCGTGAACTTGTCGAGTTTGGCCAGCGCCCGCTCACGCGTCTGCGGCGTCATCCATTCCAGCGAGTTGATGCTGACGCGGTAGGCCTCCCGCAGGTTGGCCACGAGTTCGTCCATCCGCGCCTTGGCCTGCGGCGGGAAATGCCGCTCGACATAGAGCCTTCCGACGGCGTCGCCCATCAACCCCTCGACCAGTGACACGGCGCGCTTCCAGCGCTCGCGGATCTCCTCGGTGCCCGAGAGCCTGCGACCGTAGAACTCGAAGTTCTCGGCAACGAGGTCGTCGGTCAGCAGGAACGCACGGGAGTTGATCACCCGCCACCGCAGCCACGCCTTCCAATCCTCGATGTCTTCGGAGGCCCAGGCGGCGGCGAACGTCGTCAGGTAGTCGGGTTGGCGGACAACGACTTCGGCCACCTTCTCCGGTGTGAGCCCGAGCGCCGTCACCCATGCGGACCAGTCGAAGCCGGACGCCTCCTCGGGCAGATCGGCGAAGGTCCTCAGGTTGTAGGTCAGATCGGCGTCGCGTCGCTTGACCACGTCCCAATGCGCGGCGGCCAGCTTGGTCTCCAGCGCGACGATGCGCTCCGCCGTCGCCTGCCACTCGTTGGGTTGGCTCTCCTCGCCGTAGACGAGTCCGAGCATTGCCGCGATGTGGCGCGGATAGGCGGCGAGGATCTCCGCGTGCTGCTCTTCGCGGTAGTACGACTCGTCGGGCAGGCCCAGACCGGACTGGGTCAGGTGCACCAGGTAGCGCGTGGAGTTCTTGGAGTCGGTGTCGACGTAGGTTCCCGTCGCGCCGCCGACGCCGGTGCGCTGCAACGCGCCGAGCACCGCGGCCAGCGCCTCGGGTGTAACGGCGGCGTCGATGGCGGCCAACTCGTCCAGCAGCAGCTGCACACTCCGCGCGGTCACGGC
>JBIQHU010000075.1:0-27409 GCA_044508395.1 Mycobacterium sp.
GGGGTGCCGGCACGTTGACCTTGAAGCCGCGCACGATCGCGTCGGTGGCCTCCGCCGCGGCGACGACCTGGTCGACGCTGGTGGTCACCGCGAGCGACACCAGGTACTTGTCCGGGCCGGCGGTCGCGATGATGTGGCGCCGAGATGTGTTCAGCGTCATGTTGTTCTCACGGTAGGTGCCCTCGATGGTCGACATCGGCATGCCACCGATCTCGCCCATCGAGCCGCCGGTGGTCCGCCACGCGGGCAGCTGCTGGGCATCGACGAAGCCGTGGCTGATGGCCTCGCGCGGATCGAACTCACCGATCAGCTTGTAGACCACGACCTGGGCATTCGACGAATACAGGCCGTTGCCGCCCACTCGGTCGGCGATGACGACGAACGCGTCGGCGACATTCGGATCGGGAATGTGCGCCCAGCCGCGCGGCATCGGTAGCACGATGTTGAGCGCCTTGAAGTCGCGACTGTTCTGCGGCTCGAGGGTCACGCCCTTCTCGTGGAAGAAGTCGGTCAATGTGCCGGAGGTGGCCGGGGTGATCGGCACCGCTGCCGGTGCGCCGACCTGCGGCGTGGAGATGCCGCCCGGGGTCGCGGTTGCGGGCGTGGCTGCGGTGGGTGCGGCAGCGGTTGCCGGCGAGGCTGCTGTGGCCGCTGGCTGACCGGCAACCTGGGGTGCGGTCAGTGCGGTGTCGGCGGTTGTCGGGACGGCCAGCGCGGTGTTGGGCACCGCCGGGGTCAGGGCGGTGCCGGCGGTCGCCGCGCTCTGGGACACCACGGACGGACTGGGTTGTGGAGGTAGGGGCTGCGCAGGCTGGGCCGCGGCCGGAGTAGCGGAGAGGCCGAGGACACCGACGACGGCGGCGGCTAGCCCAGTAGCCAGGGTCCTCGAGCGTCGGGCGGTGTCGGTCATCGACGTCGGTCCTTTCCACTGGGTCCACTGGGAATCGTCAGCCATTGGTCAGGCGCCGACTGTATCCAGGGCGAAGTGATGGTCACTAGGCCTGGAATCGACCTGGAACCAAGCCCTGACCGGCCGGTGACGGAACCGAGACCAACCTGTGGCCGGTGGGCCCCGATCGGCGGGCTTATACCCTGTTCACGTGACTGACTCGCCTGACGCCGGCACGGATGCCCCGCAGCACCGCTATACCGCGGCGCTCGCCGGGCAGATCGAGCGCGCCTGGCAGCAGCGCTGGGCCGATTCGGGGACGTTCTACGTGCCCAACCCGGTGGGCTCGTTGGCGGCGCCCGACGGGGCCGCGGTGCCCGCCGACAAGATGTTCGTGCTGGATATGTTCCCGTATCCGTCGGGGGAGGGCCTGCACGTCGGCCATCCGCTCGGCTACATCGCCACCGACGTCTACGCGCGCTACTACCGGATGACCGGACGCAATGTGTTGCACGCGTTGGGCTTCGACGCCTTCGGGTTGCCCGCCGAGCAGTACGCGATCCAGACCGGCACGCATCCGCGAATCCGGACCGAGGCCAATATCGTCAACTTTCGCAGGCAGCTGGGGCGGCTCGGGTTCGGGCACGACTCGCGGCGGAGCTTCTCCACCACCGACGTCGACTTCTACAAGTGGACGCAGTGGATCTTCCTGCAGATCTACAACGCGTGGTTCGACCCGGCGGCCAACAGGGCCAGGCCGATCGCCGAGCTGATCGCCGAATTCGACTCCGGTGGCAGGACTCTGGACGACGGCCGTTCGTGGCAGGACCTCGACGCGGCCGGCCGTGCCGAGGTCATCGACTCGTATCGGCTGGTGTACCGGGCCGATTCGCTGGTCAACTGGTGCCCCGGCCTGGGGACTGTGCTGGCCAACGAGGAGGTCACCTCCGACGGCCGCAGCGAACGCGGCAACTTTCCGGTGTTCCGGAAACGGTTGCGGCAGTGGATGATGCGCATCACGGCGTACTCCGATCGACTGCTCGACGACCTCGAGGTGCTGGATTGGCCGGAGAAGGTCAAGACCATGCAGCGCAACTGGATCGGCCGGTCGACGGGCGCATCGGTCCTGTTCGGCACAGATGCCGGCGACATCGAGGTGTTCACCACCAGGCCCGACACGTTGTTCGGCGCGACCTACATGGTGCTGGCGCCCGAGCATGAACTGGTCGACGTGCTGGTCGCCGACCGGTGGCCGGCCGACGTCGATGCGCGCTGGACCTTCGGTGCGGCGACCCCCGCGGAGGCCGTCGCCGCCTACCGCGCCTCCGTTGCGGCCAAGTCGGATCTGGAGCGTCAGGAGAACAAGACCAAGACCGGTGTGTTCCTCGGCGCGTATGCGACGAATCCCGCCAACGGTCAACGGATTCCGGTGTTCATCGCGGACTACGTGCTGCTGGGCTACGGCACCGGGGCCATCATGGCGGTGCCCGGCCACGATCAGCGTGACTGGGAGTTCGCCGACGAGTTCGGGTTGCCGATCGTCGAAGTGATTTCGGGCGGCGACATTTCGTCCGAGGCGTATTCGGGCGACGGTGAGTTGGTCAACTCGGACTACCTCAACGGCCTGTCCGTCGCCTCGGCGAAGGAGGCGATCACCAATCGGTTGGTCGCCGACGACCGGGGGCAGGCGCGCGTGGAGTACAAGCTGCGGGACTGGCTGTTCGCGCGGCAGCGGTACTGGGGTGAGCCGTTCCCGATCGTCTATGACGCCGATGACCGGGCACACCCACTACCCGAGTCGGCGCTTCCCGTTGAGCTGCCCGATATTCCGGACTATGCGCCTGCCCAGCTCGATCCGGACGACGCCGACAGCGAGCCGTCGCCGCCGCTGGGCAAGGCCACCGACTGGGTCAACGTCGAACTGGATCTCGGCGACGGTCTCAAGTCCTACACCCGCGACACCAACGTGATGCCGCAGTGGGCGGGCAGCTCCTGGTACGAGTTGCGCTATGCGGATCCGTACAACAAAGAAGAGTTGTGCGCCAAGGAGAACGAGGCGTACTGGATGGGTCCGCGGCCAGCCGAGCACGGGCCGAACGACCCCGGCGGTGTCGACCTGTACGTCGGTGGCGTCGAACACGCCGTGCTGCACCTGTTGTACGCCCGGTTCTGGCACAAGGTGCTCTACGACCTCGGCCACGTCAGTTCCAAGGAGCCGTTCCGCCGACTGGTGAACCAGGGCTACATCCAGGCCTTCGCATACACCGACGCCCGGGGCGCATACGTGCCTGCCGCGGAAGTCGCTGAGCGCGACGGCAAGTTCTTCTGGACGGGTCCCGACGGTGAGATCGAAGTCTCGCAGGAGTTCGGCAAGATCGGTAAGAGCCTGAAGAACTCGGTGTCGCCCGACGAGATCTGCGACAACTACGGCGCGGACACGTTGCGGGTCTACGAGATGTCGATGGGGCCGCTGGATGCGTCGCGGCCGTGGGCGACCAAGGATGTCGTCGGCGCGTACCGCTTCCTGCAGCGGGTGTGGCGGTTGGTGGTCGACGAGCAGACCGGCGCCGAGCGGGTGGCCGAACACGAGGCGTTGGACGAGGACACCTTGCGGCTGTTGCACCGCACGATCGCGGGGGTCACCGACGACTACGCGAACCTGCGCAACAACACCGCGGCGGCCAAGCTGATCGAGTACACCAACCACCTGACGAAGCAGGGGGTCAGGGCGCGGGCAGCGTTGGAGCCGCTGGTGTTGATGGTCGCTCCGCTGGCACCGCATCTGGCCGAGGAGTTGTGGCATCGGCTGGGCCACGAGTCGTCGCTGGCGCACGGTCCGTTCCCGGTGGCCGACCCGCAGTACCTCGTCGAGGACACCGTCGAGCTGCCGGTGCAGGTGAACGGCAAGGTGCGCGGACGCATCACCGTGGCCGCGAACGCCGATGCCGATGCGTTGGAGGCCGCGGCGCTGGCCGACGCCAAGGTGCAGGAGTTTCTCAACGGCGCGGCACCGAAGAAGGTGATCGTGGTGGCGGGCCGACTGGTCAATATCGTCGCCTGATTCCTGCGATTTCGGCGTGTTGAGTCTCGCTCAGCGTGACTACGCACGCCGAAATCACTCGGAAATCACCGGGGGCGGACGATGATCTCGTGGATGTGCGCGTCGCGGGGGGCGTTGACCGCGTCGGCGATGACCTTGGCGACGGTCTCCGGGCTGAGAAACTTCTCGGGCGTGTACTCACCGCCCTCGTAGGCGACCAGGCTCTCCTGCATCTCGGTGGCGATCCGGCCCGGATGCACCGACGTCACCCGCAGCGACGGCTCGTCGTTGCGAAGCGAGTCGGCGAAACCGCGCAGCGCGAACTTGCTCGCGGTGTAGGACGCCAGGCCGGGTGAGGCGTTGATCCCGGCGCCGGAGTTGACGAAGACGACGTGGCCGCCAACGCTGCGCAGTGCCGGCAGCAGCGGCAGCGTAAGCGCCACGGGGCCAACGACATTCACGGCCATGGTGGCGCTCCACTCGTCGACCGTCGATTCGGGGACGGTGGCGGGGTACGCCACGCCGGCGTTGTGGATCAGCACGTCCAGTGCGTCGATCGGTTCGACGACCGCCTCGATGGCGTCGGGATCGCCGAAATCCATTGGCCAGGTGGTGGCGCCGAACTGCTCCGCGACCGCATCGAGCTCCGTCGACGGCCGCCCCGCAAGGAACAGGATGTGGGTTGGGGCCAGCGCCGCCGCGATGGCCGCACCGAGGCCGCGGGAGGCGCCGGTGATCATCGCACTGGGCATCCGAGCCGCCGGAGCGGCGACATTCGGCATGAAGTCACCCTACCGACCTGCAACCGGAGCCGACCCGTCGCATCATTGAGGCGATGGCCCACGATTCCAGCTTCGCCCCGACGCAGCTCTCCGCTCGTGCTGCGTACCTCCTGCGCGGCAACGACCTGGGCACCATGACCACTGCGGCGCCGCTGTTGTACCCGCATATGTGGAGTTGGGACGCCGCGTTCGTGGCGATCGGCCTGGCGCCTCTGAGTGTCGAACGCGCAGTGGTCGAGCTCGACACCCTGCTGTCGGCGCAATGGGCCAACGGCATGATTCCGCACATCGTCTTCGCCAACGGCGTCGACGGCTACTTCCCCGGGCCGGCGCGGTGGGCGACGTCGGCGCTGGCCGCCAACGCCCCACGCACCCGGCACACGTCCGGGATCACCCAGCCGCCGGTGCACGCGATCGCCGTGCAGCGCATTCTCGACCACGCGCGCCGCCGCGGACGGTCCACCCGCGCCGTCGCCGAGGCCTTCCTCGACCGCCGGTGGGACGACCTGGTCCGCTGGCACCGCTGGCTTGCCGAAGCCCGCGACCCGCGCGAGCGCGGCCGCGTCACGCTGTATCACGGCTGGGAGTCCGGGATGGACAACTCGCCGCGGTGGGACAGCGCGTACGCCAACGTCGTGCCGGGCCGGTTACCGGAATACCAGCGCGAGGACAACGCCATCGTCACCGACGCCAGCCAGCGCCCGTCGGACATCGAGTACGACCGCTACCTGTGGTTGCTCGAGGAGATGAAGTCGGCCCGCTACGACGACGAGCTGCTGCCGAAGGTGATGAGCTTCGCCGTGGAGGACGTGTTCGTCTCGGCGATCCTGTCCGTGGCCTGTGACGTACTCGCCGAGATCGGCGAGGACTACAAGCGTCCACGGTCCGACGTGCGGGACCTGTACGGCTGGGCCGAGCGTTTCCGCACCGGTGTCGTCGAGACCACCGACGAACGCAACGGTGCTGCAAGGGATTACGACGTTCGGGCGGAGAAGTGGGTGGCCACCGAGACCGTCGCGCAGTTCGCGCCGCTGCTGTGCGGCGGGCTGCCCCACGACAAGGAGCGCGCCCTGCTGCGGCTGCTGGAAGGGCCGCGGTTCTGCGGACATCCGGACCTGAAGTTCGCGCTCATCCCGACGACGTCGCCGGTGTCGCGGGACTTCCGGTCGCGCGAGTACTGGCGCGGTCCGGTGTGGCCGGTGACCACCTGGCTGTTCGCGTGGTGCTTCGCCCGCCGCGGCTGGGCCGAGCGGTCGTCGATTCTGCGGCGCGAGGGCCTGCGGCAGGTCAGCGACGGCACCTTCGCCGAGTACTACGAGCCGTTCACCGGCGAACCGCTGGGCAGCATGCAGCAGTCATGGACCGCGGCGGCGGTGCTGGACTGGCTGGGCTGAGGGATGCGGCTATTCGGCGAGGCGCTCGAGCGGGCCCAGTGCCTTGGTCAGCGTCTCGAGATCCTCGGGTTCGAGCTTTTCGAGCAGCGCGGCCAGGAACGCCCGCCTATTCGCTAGGGCTTCCTGGTGCTGAGCCAGACCCTCGGGCGTGATGTCGACCAGCACGGCCCGCAGGTCGGAGGGATCGCGGGAGCGTTTGACCAGGCCCAGTTTCTCGAGCCGGCGGATGGCGACCGTCGTCGTCGGCGTCCGCACCCGTTCGTGGGCGGCCAGCTCGGTCATCCGGATCGGTCCCTGCTCCAGTAGGGTCAGCAGAATCGACAGCTGAGCGAGCGTCAGATCACCGGTGGCGGCGTCCCGGCTCGGGTCGCTGCGGCGGAGCACGGAGAACACCCGGGAGAGGACGCGCTGCAGCTCTCCGGCCAGCTCAGCGACCTGCGGTTCGGTCTCCACCATAATTTCGGCAGTCTAACCTGTCTGAGCCTGCCAAGTTGTGCTGACGAGTTCGTAAACCTCAGAGTACTTGCGAAAGGAAACGTTTCAAGCGGTCCGTCTCGGCGGCCCCGAAGACCTGCTCGGGTGCGCCCGTTTCGACGACCTTGCCGTGATCCATGAAGACGACGGCATCGGCGGTCTCCCGGGCGAAGCCCATTTCGTGGGTGACGACCACCATCGTCATCCCGTCGGCACCGAGCTCGGCGATCAGCGCGAGGATGCCCTTGACCAGTTCGGGGTCCAGCGCCGAGGTGGCTTCGTCGAAAAACATCACCTGTGGCGCCATCGCCAGGGCGCGGGCGATCGCCACCCGCTGCTGCTGACCGCCCGACAATGTCGACGGGCGCACGTCCGCCTTGTGACGCAGCCCGACCCGGTCCAGTTGGGCCAACCCGAGCTCGCGCGCCTCGTCGGTCCCCAGCCGCTTGAGCTTGCGCGGCGCGAGGGTGACGTTGTCCAGCACGCTGCGGTGCGGGAAGAGATTGAAGTGTTGGAAGACCATCCCGATGCGCTGTCGCAACCGATCCGGATTGTCGGCCAGCACCGAACGCCCGTCGAGCAGGATGTCGCCGCGCTCGGGCTCGTACAGCCGGTTCAGCGTCCGCAACAACGTCGACTTGCCCGACCCGGACGGCCCGATCACCGCCGCGGTGGTGCCCGCGGGCACGTCGAGGTCAACTCCGTTCAACACCGAGTTGGGCCCGAACGACAAGTGAATATCTCTGGCGCTCAACGAGACCGGCTCGACTGCAGTGGTCATCAGATCATCTCCTGAGAAGTCGAGAGCTCGAGCGGATCCTCCTGGCCCGGTGGACGTCCACGGCGCAGGCGGTTGTCGATGTAGTTGACCAGGTGCGTCAGCGGTACGGTCAGCGCCAGGTACAGCAAGCCCGCCGCGACGAGCGGCGATAGGTTGCCGGTCTGCGCGTTGAGGTCGCGGCCGACCTGAAACAGCTCGCGCTGGTTGGCCACCAACCCCAGGAAGTACACCAGCGACGACGCCTTCAACAGCGAGATGAACTGATTCATCAACGCGGGCAGCACTCGCCGCACCCCCTGCGGTACGACCACCAGCTGCATCGACGTCGAGTACGAAAAGCCAAGTGCACGTGACGCTTCCAACTGACCGGGCTCGACACTCTGGATGCCTGACCGGAAGATCTCACCGACGTAGGCGGCCGCCATCAACCCGAGTGCGGCGATGCCGAGCGGGTAGGGGTTGTTGCCGGTCAACCCGCCGACCACCGGACCGACGCCGAGCCCGATCAGAAGGATGATCACGACTTCGGGAAGACCGCGGAAGATGTCGGTGTAAACGCGCGCCGGCCAGCGCAGCCACCGGTGCCTCGAGATGCCCGCCACGGCCAACGCCATGCCGAGCACCAACCCGATCACCGCCGCGCTGGCGGTGAGCAGCAGCGTGTTTGGCAAGCCGGTCTTGAGCAGATCGGGAATCGCCTGCTTGTAGAGATCCCAGTTGAGGAAAGCGTCTTTGAGATACGACAGCGTCGACTTCGGCCCGGCCGCGGCGGGGGCCTCGGCCTGGTGCTCGGCGGCGATCGCGTTGAAGTCGGGCAGCTGCGGCATCGGCGCGGACTTCGACCCCGGTTTCCACCCGGGCGGTAACGCGCGGGGCACCCACTCGGTGTAGAGCCGCGCCCAGGTGCCGTCGGCGATGATCGCGTCGAGGCCCGAGTTCAGCGCGTCGATGAGGGGCTGGTTGTCCTTGGCGACCGCCCACGCGACGAAATTGTCCAAGCTGAAGGTGTTTTCGATGATCTGCGCGGGGTCGCCGGGCTGTACGGTGCCCGACGCCTGCTGCGACGGCGCCACCCACGCGTCGATCTGGCGGGTCTTGAGGCTGGCGTAGACGGTGTTGTAGTCGGGAAACTTGACCGGTTGCAGATGCAGCGTGTCGATCACGTACGACTCCTGCACGGTGCCCTGGACGACGCCGATCCGCTGGCCGGGCGCCAGATCGCCGAACCCCTCGATGCGCGATCCGGATGGCACCACGAGCGAGAAGTAGCCGAAGTCGTAACCGTTGGTGAAGCCGACCGTTTGGCGGCGGGGATCGGTGGTGGTGATCGACGACGACCCGACGTCGAAGCGGCGCGACGCCACCTGCGCGAGCAGACCTGAGAACTCCGTGCCGACGAAGTTGATTCGCAGCCCGAGGCGGTCGGCGATCGCGCGCAGCAGTTCGTTGTCGAAACCGGTGAACTGGCCAGCGGTGTTGATGCAGATGCTCGGCGGGGCGTCGGACAGTGTTCCGACGGTGAGCGTCCCCGGCGTGCTGAGCCCCAACGCGTTGATGTCGATGCTGTCGAGCGGTTTGACCGTCGCCGTTGTGTACTTATCGGCGCCGGGTCCGGTTGCCGCCTTGGCCAGGTTGGTCGGCAGGGCGCTGGCGCTCTCGATACCGGGCGGCGCGCACTGGTCCACCTGGGCTGCCGCGGGCGACGCCAATCCCATGCCGCCGATCAGCGCGCCGATCAGCGCGACGACGAACGCTCTACTGAGGCGGGGGAGCGAGATCATTCATGCAACGTATCCACCGAAGGCGCACTCACATCGCATTAGCCTCATTCAGAATGCAGCGGTGGTGACTCCTGGGGCGGAAGCACTCCGCGTCGCGCCAGCTCACCCAGCAGGATGCGGGCCATCATCGCCGCCCGCATGGCGCAGGCGGCCCGGGCGCCGTCGGGGTCGCTGCGACGGATCGCGTCGACCTCGAGTTCGTAGTGGGACAGCATCTCGTCGTAGTTGTGGAGGTGGGTGGCCCAGAAGTCACGCGGGTTGAAGGCATGCGAGGACGCGATCACCGCCTTTAGACGCGGTCCGCAGTACGTGTCGTTGATGGCGGCGCGGAAATCCCATGCGGCGTCCTGGAAGGCGCGCGCTTCGCGATTGCTTTGCATGAAGGCGAGTATCGATTCGAGCTGGCCGAGTATCCGCGCCTCCGGATCCGTTGCGGCGCGGGCCGACCCCATGCCCATAAGCAGTCCGTATATCTCGAGGTGCTCACGCACGACGGACTCGTCGAACCTCTCGACATACGCGCCGCGGTGGTACTGCGTCGACAGGATCCCGTCGTGCTCGAGTTGGACGACGGCCTCCTGGATCGGCACCCGCGAGACACCGAGTGCCTGCGCGATCTCATTGCGGTCCACCCGATCTCCGGAGCGGAGCTTGCCGGTCAACACGAGATTGACCACGTGCGAAACCACGAGGTCCTTTTCTTTGATTCCGTACTTCTTGGGCATGCAGAAGCCAGCTTCTCACGCCACCGAACCCGATATGCGAGCTTTCAGTACTAGCCGGTATGGCGGTCCCGCCAGCGGCACAGCGCCTGGGCTTGGGTGAGATCGTAGTCGGGGCCGTTGACGCCGACCGTCAGCAGGGTGACGCCCAACCCGGCGAGCGTATCGGCCTCCTTGAGAAGCGCTTCCTCGTCGCCCCCGGCGACACCGGCCGAGCGCTCGATTTCCGCGGGATCGCGGCCGACGTCGGCGCAGTGGCTGTCGAGGACTTGGGCCTTGCGGGGGTATTCGGCGCTGTCGGAGAAGCTGTGCCAGATATCGCCGTACTCGGCGACCAGCCGCAGCGTCTTCTTCTCCCCGCCGCCGCCGACCAGGATCGGGATGTCCCGTGTCGGCGCCGGATTGAGCTTGGCCAGCCGCGAGGTGATCCGCGGGAACGCGGCGGCGAGGTCGTCGAGTCGGCTGCCCACCGTGCCGAACTCGTAGCCGTATTCGTCGTAGTCCTTCTGTTTCCAGCCCGATCCGATGCCCAGGATCAGCCGGCCGTCGCTGATGTGGTCGACGGTGCGGGCCATATCCGCGAGCAGCTCAGGGTTTCGGTACGAGTTGCACGTGACCAAGGCACCGATCTCCAGGCGCGTCGTCTGCTCGGCCCAGGCGCCGAGCATCGTCCAGCATTCGTAGTGCGCGCCGACGGGGTCGCCGTAGAGCGGGAAGAAGTGATCCCAGTTGAAGGCGACATCGACACCGATGTCTTCGCAGCGCCGCACCGCGTCGCGGATGTGGCGGTACTGCGGGGAGTGTTGGGGTTGCAGCTGTACGCCGATGCGGATTGGGAAGCTCACGGTCTATATGTAGCCCAGATCACGTCCCGATATTCCCTTCGGTGCGCCACACCGCGACCACCGACGGCCGGGCCGTGCCGTTGCCGCCCTCGGGCCAGCGCGACAGGGGGTCGTCGATGCTGTTGTCGTCGTGCTCTCCCGGGTGCTGCACGCACACCGTCACCAGGTCGTCGGTGACGACCGGCCCGCACGTCTCGGCGCCGAGCGGCACGGTGAGGAACTGCTTGGTCTCGCCGCGGCTGGGGCCGTCGAGCGCGACGGCGAACAGTCCGTCATTTGAGTCCAGGGCGTTGCCGTCGGTCGAGATCCACAGGTTGCCGTGGCTGTCGAAGGTCAGGTTGTCCGGGCAGGAGATCGGGCTGACCTTGCTCTTGTCGAATCCTCCGTAGTAGGTGTCGGCCGCGGCCGGGTCGCCGCACACCAGCAGCAGATCCCAGGTGAAGTCGGTGCCGGCGTGGTTGTCGGTGATCTCGAGGATCTGTCCGCTCTTGTTGTCGTTGCGCGGATTGGGGGCGTCCGGGGGCGCCTCGCCGGGGGCGCCGCGCTCGTCGTTGTTGGTCAGCGCGACGTACACCTTGCCGGTCTTGGGGTTGGCCTCGAAGTCCTCGGGGCGGTCCATCTTGGTGGCGCCGGCCTTATCGGCCGCGAGGCGAGTGAACACCGCCGCCTCCTGTGCAGTCACCCCGTCGACCAGCGATTCGGCCTGACCGTTGGGGCCGCTCTTGAACAACGGAATCCACGTCCCGGTGCCGGCAAACGAGCCTTTTGACGGCAGCTTGCCCGACCCGTCGATCTGGCCGGCGGGGATGTCACTGGACAGTTTCGCGACATACAGCGTGCCCTCGTCGAGCAGAGTCATGTTGTGCGCCATGGCCGCTGGATCATTGCCTGGTTGCATCTTCTTGCTCGAGATGAACTTGTACATGTAGTCGAAGCGCTCGTCGTCGCCGGTGTAGGCGACCACGGTGCCGTCGTCGGTGACGTAGATGTTGGCGCCCTCGTGCTTGAGGCGTCCGAGTGCGGAGTGTTTGACCGGCATCGAGTTCGGATCCCACGGGTTGAGCTCGACGATGTAGCCGAACCGGTTGGGCTCGTTGGGCGTCTGCACCAGGTCGAAACGTGGGTCGAAGGTCTCCCACAGCAACGCGGTCGGCTCCAGCGAGACGCCGTAGCGGTCGAAGCGATCGGCGGCGACGGGATTGGGCGCGGACGCGCCTTCCGGGGCACCGAAGTAATCCTGGAAGTTCTCCTCGCCGGAAAGCACTGTGCCCCAGGGTGTCACGCCGCCGGCGCAGTTGGCGACGGTGCCTGCAATGGTGCGGCCGGCCGGATCGGCAGCGGTCTTGACGAAGTCGGTTCCCGCGGCGGGGCCGGTGAGCGTCATCGGCGTGTCGGCGGTGATGCGCCGGTTGTATCGGCCCATCACCGGCTTGAGTCCGGCCGGCGTGCGCTCGACCTCGACGACGCCCATGCCGATCGCGGCGATCTCGACCTCGAACTGCTCGCGGGTGGGGGCGTCGGCGTTGTAGCCGGGGAACATGAATTGCGGGGTGACGTACTCGAAGTTGGTCACCAGCAGGAAGCGGTTCTGCTGTCCCGGGATTGGCAGCAGGCCGGCGAAGTCGTTGTTGAAGCCGAATTGGCCGCGCTGGGCGGCACCGCTCTGCTTGGTGACGTCGAACTGCGGCGCATCGGGCAGCACCGGGTCGCCCCAGCTGATCACCACCGCGTGTTCGTACCCGTCGGCGACCACGACCATGTCCTCGCTGTTGGGCGCGACTGAGCCGAACTTCATGCCGGGTGGAGTCTCAGCGGGCGGGGTCGACGTCGTCGGGGTGGCTTGCCCGTCCAGGGGCTTCTCGTCAGCCCCACAGGCGGCCAACACCGTACCGGCGCCGACGGCGAGCACCGCGACGCCGCCGGCTTGCAGCATCGAGCGGCGGGACACCGCCTTGACGATGTCGCCGAAGTACTCGTTGTCGCTGGTGTTGCGGACCGGCTTGGAGCACGCGTCGCCGCATTTGTACACGCAGGTGATGTGCTGACGCTTGGACTTTCCGTTGTGGGTGACGAGCAGGTTGAGAGGCACGAGGGCCATGGACGCGGTTCCTTCTGCTGTACGGACGGCCGGGGCTGGGGCCGGACGCGCGAAAACCTACGACAGCAGGTGGATCAGCTGGCAAGCAGAAGGTGAACGGCAGACAAACATGCGATGGGATTACCCGCCCAGTACCGCACGCAGGATCTCGATGAGTTTGACCGGCTGATCGCTCTGCACGGAGTGCCCGGAATCCTCGACGATGTGCACCGCCTGGAATCCCGGTGCGTTGCGGGCGAATTCGGTGGCGTCGTCATCGTTGACGAAGAACGATTTCGCGCCGCGGACCAAGGTCGTCGGCGTGGTGAGGTTGGGAACGTCGTCCCACAGACCTTCGAAGCCATCGCCCTTGCGGAACGAGTCGTAACGCCACGTCCAGGTGCTGTCATCGAGACGCTTGGCATTATGAAAGACGCCGCGCCGCAACGACTCTCGATCCCGATGCGGTGCGGCCGCGACGGTGACCTCGAGCATTGCTTCGAAGCTGGGGAACGTCCGATCGCCCTGAACCAGCGCCACCGTGCCCATCTGTGCCTTGGTCATCTCGGTGTGCCGTTCCGGCGCCGACGGCGTTACGTCGACGAGCACCAGCTTGCGAACCAGATCGGGCGCCGTCACCGCCAACCTCAGCGCGGTGAGCCCACCCAGCGACATGCCGACGACCAGTTCGGCATCCGGGGCGAACGTTCGCACGACAGGCTCGATTGCGACGGCGTTCAGCTTGGGCCCGTAGTCCCCGTCCTCGCGCCAGGCCGAGCGGCCGTGCCCGGGCAGGTCGATCGCCAGCGCCGATTCACCTAGGCCGACGATCACGGTGTCCCACGTGTGCGCGTTCTGACCGCCGCCGTGCAGGAACACCACCCGCGGTGTGGCGTCGCCGAATTTCAGCGCGCTGATCGCTGCGGTGTCGATTCGTTGGACCGCCGGCAGCGGGCCCGACGCCCCGACCTGTTGGGCGTTCTCCTTAAGGAAGGTGAATTCGGAGAGCGAGGCCAGTTCGTCATCGGCGCTGATGTCGGTCACAAAGGTGACCCTAACCGGCGTCTAGAAACTTCGAAACTGTCCCCCGAAGTCAGGGGACAGTCTCGATAAGAATCAGCCCTCGATGAAATCCTCGAGCCGGGCGCGCGCGACATCGTCGGGCAGCTGCTTCGGGGGACTCTTCATCAGGTAAGCCGACGCCGCCTCGACGGGGCCGCCGATGCCCCGGTCCTTGGCGATCTTCGCGGCGCGCACCGCATCGATGATCACGCCCGCCGAGTTCGGCGAGTCCCACACCTCGAGCTTGTACTCAAGGTTCAGCGGCACGTCGCCGAAGGCGCGGCCCTCGAGCCGGACGTAGGCCCACTTGCGGTCGTCGAGCCAGCCGACGTGATCGGACGGGCCGATGTGCACGTCTTTGGTGTTGAACTCACGCTGCAGGTTGGAGGTCACCGCCTGGGTCTTGGAGATCTTCTTGGACTCCAGGCGCGAACGCTCGAGCATGTTGAGGAAGTCCATGTTGCCGCCGACATTGAGCTGCATGGTGCGGTCGAGCTGCACGCCGCGGTCCTCGAATAGCTTGGCCATCACGCGGTGGGTGATGGTGGCGCCGACCTGGCTCTTGATGTCGTCACCGACGATCGGAACCCCGGCGTCTTCGAACTTCTTCGCCCACACCGGGTCGGAGGCGATGAAGACGGGCAGGGCGTTGACGAATGCCACGCCGGCGTCGATCGCGCACTGCGCGTAGAACTTGTCGGCCTCTTCCGAGCCGACGGGCAGGTAGGACACCAGCACGTCGACCTTCGCGTCCTTGAGCGCCTTGACCACGTCGACCGGGTCGGTGTCGGAGATCTCGATGGTCTCGGCGTAGTACTTGCCGATGCCGTCGAGGGTCGGGCCGCGCTGCACGACGATGTTGGTCGGCGGCACGTCGGCGATCTTGATGGTGTTGTTCTCCGAAGCGAAGATCGCCTCGGAGAGATCGAAGCCGACCTTCTTGGCGTCGACGTCGAATGCGGCGACGAACTTGACGTCGCGCACATGGTAGGGGCCGAGCCGCACATGCATCAGGCCGGGGACCATCGCATTCTCGTCGGCGTCCTTGTAATACTGCACACCCTGCACGAGTGAGGACGCGCAGTTCCCCACGCCGACGATTGCGACGCGCACGTCATTGTTTCCACTCATTTTGACGTCTATCTCCCTCTCCTGACTAACCCGGTAGTGCTTACGGCTGTTCGGCCCGTTGCTGCGCGGTCCGTTCCGCCGCTATCAATTCGTTGAGCCATTTCACCTCGCGCTCGCTGGACTCCAACCCGAGCTGATGAAGCTGACGGGTATAGCGGTCGATCGAGCTGCTGGCCCGCGCAATCGCTTCACGCAGACCCTCGCGGCGCTCCTCCACCTGACGACGGCGCCCCTCCAAGATCCGCATCCGCGCCTCGGCGGGCGTGCGGTTGAAGAAGGCGAGGTGAACGCCGAATCCGTCGTCGGAGAAGTTCTGCGGCCCGGTGTCGGCGACCAGTTCGGTGAAGCGCTGGACGCCCGCATCGGTGAGCCGGTAGACGCGTCGCGCACGGCGCATCTTCGGCACCCCTTCCGGCGCGGCGTCCTCGACGATCAGGCCGTCGGCCTGCATGCGCCGCAACGCCGGGTACAGCGAGCCGTAGGAGAACGCCCGGAAGGCGCCCAGCAGACCGGTCAGACGTTTGCGCAGCTCGTAGCCGTGCATGGGCGATTCGAGTAGAAGGCCCAGGATGGCGAGCTCCAACAATCGAATCACCCCCTGCGAGGACGTAGCTTGGCCAGTGCTGCGGTCCAACACCTCCGGCAATAGTATCGCCCCGATATATTCGCCGCCACCAAAGGGTCGATTTACCCCGTCCTGGCGAGGACAGTCAGTCGAGGTAGTTGATCTGCTTGGTGGTGCCGTCCCCGTTGAGCTCGATGTAGCCGCTGCCGAAGTCGGTCGAGAGATAGATGGAGACGTCGAGCGCGCCCGGCGGCGCGGTCTCGTCGCTGCTCGGCTCGAAGATGAGGTAGGTGCTCTTGACATCGGTCGGCTTGGCGCCGAGCGTCTCGGGCGCGCCTCGCAACACCGCGACGATCTCTTTCGCGTCGAACTTGCTCAGGTCGGTCACGCGGTCGCCGTCGGATTTGGCCGACGACGACGGGTCACCCCAGCCGCCGCGGTAGGTGTAGCTGAGCTTGCGCCGCTCGTCATTGGGATCGGGCCGGTCCAGCGACGCGTAGTCGGGATACACCACCAGCCGGTACCCGTCGGTGTCTCCGAACTTCTGCTTCATCTGCTCGATGAGACCGTTCAACCCGCCGAGAGACTGCAGCTGTTTGGGTGCGGTGAGCACCCTGGCCGGAATTCCGTCGCTCTTGGCGCCCGGATCGGAGGTGAAGTCTATCGGCGACGTCGTATTGCCGTATAGGCCCCAGCCGATCGCGATGCCGAGCATCACCAGCACGCCGGCGACGGCCAGGCGGATGCCCAATCCAGCGCCGGCAGGGGAGAGCTTGGGCCGTCGCTTGAGGTCGGGGAGTTGCACCGGCGCGTTGGCGGTCTGCAGGTCGGAGATGAGCGATTGCAGGTCGCCCAGGGTCTCGGCTTGGGTGGCCAGCGCTACCCGGGTGCGGTGCTCCTCCATCGACAGCTGCCCGTCGGCCAGTGCACTGTCGAGGATCTGGCACGTGTCATTGCGGTCGGTGTCTCTCGCCCGCGTTCCCGCTCTCTGCCGGTTCGCCACGACGATGATCGTAAATGTCTGCCGCGCTGGTCACGTTGTATGGGGAGCCGACGTCGGCGGCGTCGCGCCTCCGCTGTCCGGTGGCCGACGTACTCTGGTCTCCGTGCGGTTGCAGCGACAGGTGGTGGACTACGCGCTTCGGCGACGGTCCCTGCTGGCGGAGGTCTACTCGGGACGCACGGGCGTCTCGGAGGTCTGTGACGCCAATCCGTACCTGCTGCGCGCCGCGAAGTTCCACGGGAAGCCCAGTTCGGTGACGTGCCCGATCTGCCGCAAGGAGCAGCTCACCCTGGTGTCGTGGGTGTTCGGTGACCACTTGGGCGCCGTATCCGGATCGGCGCGCACCGCCG
Source organism: Mycobacterium sp. (assembly GCA_044508395.1). Classification (GTDB taxonomy): domain Bacteria; phylum Actinomycetota; class Actinomycetes; order Mycobacteriales; family Mycobacteriaceae; genus Mycobacterium. The sequence continues at coordinate 16,897 of JBIQHU010000075.1, forward strand.
AGGAGTTGGTCCTGCTGGCAACCCGCTACGACGAGTTCTCCGTACACGTGGTGGAGGTATGCCGAACCTGCAGCTGGAATCACCTGGTCAAGTCGTACGTGCTTGGTGCCGTGCCGCCACCGAAGGGGTCGCGCACGCCGAGGCGTACTCAGACCGCGCGCAGTCGTGCGCGCACGGCCAGTGAATAGCGAAGGGCGCCACGACCGGTCAGCCAGCGACGCCCGTGTCGGGCAGGTGGCTGATGGTGTGAGCGACCCCGGCCCCAAACACTCTGCGGACGCCGGACGCGCCCGCCAGCAGATGGACGCGCGCGCGGCGCCCCGCGCCCGCAACCTGCCGCCTGACGAGCGGCACACGACCATCCTGCCGCCGGTGCGTGGTGCCACGCCGCCGCAGTATCGCGATCCCATCGACGCGGTGAAGGCCGCACTCGACGGCACCCCGGCGCCGAAACAGGCGCCCCCGCCGCCCCCACCGCCGCGTCGTCCCCCTGGCGGCGGTGGACCGCCGGAACGCCCGGGCAGGCCGCCGGGGCAGGGGCCGCAGATCAACTGGAAGTGGGTCCGGCGCGGGCTCGTTGCGGCGGTGGCCGTGATGATCGTGCTGCCGATCATCACCTTCGCGATGGCCTACATGATCGTCGATGTGCCGAAGCCGGGCGACATCCGCACCAACCAGGTGTCGACGATCCTCGCCAGCGACGGCAGCGAGTTGGCGAAAATCGTTCCGCCGGAAGGCAACCGCGTCGACGTCAACATCGACCAGATCCCGGTGCAAGTGCGCAACGCGGTGATGGCGGCCGAAGACCGGGACTTCTACAGCAACCCCGGGTTCTCGTTCACCGGCTTCATCAGGGCGATCAAGAACAACCTGTTCGGCGGCGACCTGCAGGGCGGGTCCACGATCACCCAGCAGTACGTCAAGAACGCGCTGGTGGGCTCCGAACGCTCGGGCATCGGCGGGCTGATCCGAAAAGCCAAGGAGCTGGTGATCTCGACGAAGATGGCCGGCCAGTGGTCCAAAGACCAAGTGCTGCAGTCGTATCTGAACATCATCTACTTCGGGCGCGGCTCCTACGGCATCGCCGCGGCGTCGAAGGCGTACTTCGACAAACCTGTCGAACAGCTCAATGTCTCCGAGGGTGCCCTGCTGGCGGCGCTCATCCAGCAGCCGTCGGGGCTGGATCCGGCCGTCAATCCGGAGGGTGCGGTGCGGCGGTGGAACTGGGTGCTCGACGGCATGGTGGAGATCGGCGCGCTGTCGCCGAGCGAACGTGCGGAGCAGGTGTTCCCGCAGACGGTGCCGCCTGAGCTGGCGCGCTCGCAGAACCAGACGACGGGCCCCAACGGTCTGATCGAACGTCAGGTGCAGAAGGAACTGCTCGAGCTCTTCGACATCAACGAGCAGACGCTGAACACCGAGGGTCTACAAATCACCACGACCATCAATCCCACGGCGCAGCGGGCCGCCGAGGAAGCCGCGGCAGAGTATCTCGAGGGGCAAGACCCCGACATGCGCACCGCGATCGTGTCGATCAACCCGAAGACCGGCGGGGTCGAGGCGTACTTCGGTGGCACCGACGCCAACGGGTTTGACTTCGCGCAGGCCGGGCTGCCGACCGGATCGTCGTTCAAGGTGTTCGCGCTGATCGCGGCGCTGGAGCAGGGCATGGGACTGGGCACGCAGGTGGACAGCTCACCGGTGCAGCTGAACGGCATCACCATCAACAACGTCGAAGGCGGCGGCTGCGGCACCTGCAACATCGCCGAAGCGCTGAAGCGCTCGCTCAACACCAGCTATTACCGCCTGATGCTCAAGCTGGAGAACGGACCCGAAGACGTCGCCAAGGCCGCGCATGAGGCCGGCATCGCCGAGAGCTTCCCCGGCGTGGAGCACACGCTGTCGGAGGACGGCAAGGGCGGACCGCCGAATAACGGAATCGTGTTGGGCCAGTACCAGAGTCGCGTCATCGACATGGCGTCGGCTTACGCGACCATCGCGGCGTCGGGCGTCTACCACAAGCCGCACTTCGTGCAGAAGGTCGTCAACGCGCAGGGCGAGGTGCTGTTCGACGCTTCGCAGCAGGACAACCAGGGCGAGCAGCGCATCGACAAGAAGGTCGCCGACAACGTCATCGCCGCCATGCAACCCATCGCCGCCTACTCCAACGGACACGCGCTGGCAGGGGGGCGGCCGTCAGCGGCGAAGACGGGGACCAATCAGCTGGGCGACACCGGCGCCAACCGCGACGCCTGGATGGTGGGCTTCACACCTTCGTTGTCGACGGCGGTCTGGGTCGGCACCACCGAGGGTACGAAACCGCTTGAGAACAAATGGGGTTCGCCGGTCTACGGCTCGGGCCTGCCGTCGGACATCTGGAAAGCGACCATGGACGGTGCGCTCGAGGACACCGAGAACGAGTCGTTCCCCAAGCCCGAGGAGATCGGCGGCTATGCGGGTGTCCCGCAGGCTCCGCCGCCGCCCCCGTCGACCGAGCCGTCGGACGTTCCGCCACCGCCGTCGACCACCGTGATCCAGCCGACCATTGAGCTGGCGCCCGGGGTCACGATCCCGTGGGGCCCGCCGACGACGGTGCCTGTCGGCCCGCCGCCGGTGCCAGGTGCGCCCGCGCCGGGTCCGCCGCCCGTGCCCGTCGCGCCCGGCGCCCCGCCGCCGCCTCCGTGAGCGACGCCGAGGAGCGCGAAGCAGGCGAGCCGGAGACGGTATCGCCGACGACGCTCGCCTCCGCTGAATCGCCGGCTCGGCCGGCAGGAGACACCCGGAGCCTTGACAACCGCGACCTGCCCAGCCGCACCGACACCATCGGCGCAGCCCTGTCGGAAGTCATCGGCGGGCCGGTGGGAAAGCACGCGCTGATCGGCAGACAACGGTTCTTCACCCCGCTGCGGGCGATGCTGCTGATCGCGCTGGTGTTCCTCGCACTCGGGTACTCGACCAAGGCGGCGTGCCTGCAGACCACCGGCACTGGGCCACCGGACCAGCGGGTCGCCAACTGGGAGAACCAGCGGGCCTACTACGAGTTCTGCTACTCCGACACGGTTCCGCTGTTCACCGCCGAACTGTTGAATCTCGGCAAGTTCCCGTACAAGTCCAGCTGGATCGAGAAGGACTCCGCGGGCAAGCCGCATATCCAGTTCGACGGCAACATCGCGGTGCGGTACATGGAGTATCCGGTGCTGACGGGGCTCTACCAGTACGCCTCGATGGCGCTGGCCAAGTCGTACACCGCGGTGTCGAAGCTGGTCTCGTTGCCGATCATCGCCGAAGTGGTGATGTTCTTCAACATCGCCGCGTTCGGATTGGCGCTGGCATGGTTGGCGACGGTGTGGGCCACCTCCCTGCTGGCCGGGCAGCGGCGGGTCTGGGATGCTGCCCTGGTGGCGGCGTCGCCGATCGTGATCTTTCAGATTTTCACCAACTTCGACGCGCTCGCAACGGCTTTCGCGACCGGCGCGTTGCTCGCGTGGGCCCGGCGAAAACCGGTGCTGGCGGGCCTTCTCATCGGTCTCGGGGTGGCGGCCAAGCTGTATCCGCTGCTGCTGCTGGCCCCGCTACTGGTGTTGGCGGTGCGCACCGGCAAGGTGCGCGAGGTGGGCAAAACGGCGCTTGCCGCGGTGGTGACGTGGTTGGTGGTGAACCTGCCGATCATGGTGCTCTTCCCGCGCGGGTGGTCGGAGTTCTTCCGGCTCAACACCCGTCGCGGTGACGACATGGACTCGATCTACAACGTGATCAAGTCGTTCACCGGCTGGCGGGGCTTCGATACCGATCTGGGATTCTGGCAGCCGCCGACGGTGCTCAATACCGTGACGGCGGTGCTGTTCGTATCGTGTTGTATCGCAATCGCTTACATTGCGCTGACGGCCAAGCAGCGGCCGCGGGTGGCTCAGATCGCGTTCCTCGTCGTCGCCGCATTCTTGTTGACCAACAAGGTGTGGAGTCCGCAGTTCTCACTGTGGCTGGTGCCGCTGGCGGTGCTTGCGCTGCCGCACCGACGCATCCTGCTGGCGTGGATGACGATCGACGCGCTGGTGTGGATCCCGAGGATGCTGTACCTCTACGGCGAGCAGAACAAGGGTCTGCCGGAGCAGCCCTTCATCATCATGGTGCTGCTGCGCGACATCGCCGTGATTGGTCTGTGCGCATTGGTGATTCACCAGATCTACCGCCCCGAGAAGGATCTGATCCGGTGCGGCGGTGAGGTCGACGACCCGGCAGGGGGAGTATTCGACGGTGCGCCCGACGCCCCGCCGAGGTGGTTGCCCGACTGGTTGCGTCCCGACAGGGACAGGACCCGGATCAGCGCCCCGCCGGAAGAACGCGAATTGGTGAGCCAGTCCTAACGATTTGTGTGCGGTTAGGAGCACCCCCGCGCTCCCGAGTGCACACAAATCACCCGGCTGGCAAACACGGTGACGCGAAAGAGACTTCCTGTCTGACACGTTGCCAGCCGTCGGAGCGACTCGAACCTTCGCGGATGTTGCCCCTGTGACAGGTGGGAAGCGGCGACGTCTACGTTACTGCCGAGGCGAACGGATGCTTTGCTGAGCACCTGCACAATCGTCACGACAAGCGGGTATCGACACACACGCCAATTGCTGTACCGTCGGATGTCCTGGGCCGAGCAGGCCAAAAATTGGTGACACGGGTGGGGTGGATCCGCTGATAGTGTCGACCGAGCCAAGGGGAAGGCAGAGGGGGGCTAACAGCATGCGTGTGCTTCCTGGCAAAGAGTCGCAGGTCGGTGAGCAACGACGATCGCCGGCGAGTTCATCGACGTGAGCTTGCAAGAGTCCGTGCTGGACAGCATGGGAGAAGCGGTCGATGTCGGGCGATGACTTGCGCGTCACCACGACGCATCTGGATGAACTGACCGCCCGCCAGATGCGAGTCGCGGCCGAGATCAGGTCCGCGACCCTTGCGTTCGAGGGCGTCGACACCGCGGTGCGCGACACCCACGGAAGCATCGCGTCAACGATCGCCGATGCGCTTGTAGAGGCGATCTCCGCGCGACGAGGTGCCGGAACCACGATGGCTGCCACCTCGGATCAACTCGGACGGACATTGGTGCATGCGGCCAATCGCTACGACGAGACGGATGATGCGATGAGTCGCACGCTGCACAGACAGGTGCGGCCGACATGACCGGCACGGCGCAGTCCGCGCGGCTCGATGCGACGCACATCGACGACGTCGTCGGCGTTGAGGTCACGATCGACGGGATGCTCGTCATCGCGGATCGCCTGGGCCAGTCGGAGTTTCCGACCGCCTTGGGCATTCGCCTCAACATTCCCCAGCCGGAGTTGCGCGACCTCGTCTGGGAACAGGTGGCGCGGGATCTGACAGCACAGGGCGTACTGGATGTGTTCGGTCAGCCCCACGCGGAGGTCGCCGCGATGGTAGACACCCTCAGCCGGCCCGACCGAACTCTGGAGGCCCGCTGGTGGCGCCGTGATATCGGCGGCAAGATGATCCGATTCGTAGTGTGCCGCAAAGAAAATCGACATGTCGTCGCCGCACGCGACGGTGACATGCTGGTGCTGCAACGTGTCGCACCTCAAGTCGGGCTGGCAGGCATGGTGAACACCGTGCTGGGAACCAGCGGCCCTGCCGATGTGGAACCACTGACGGGTGTCGCCAACCAGTTGGCGGAATGCCGCGACGCAGACCAACTGCTGAAGTACGGCATCGCACCCAGCTCGGCGCGTGCCTACGCCGACATCATCGGCGACCCCGCGAGCTGGGTCGAGATGATCGCCGTCGAGCGCCATCCCGGCGGCACGTTCACGCAAGCTGATGTCGCGGCCGGGGTGCTCGATTCGCGCCACGGGCGCATCGTGTCGATACCTCGCCGCGTGAACGGTGAGCTGTACGGCAGCTTTCTGCCCGGTAGTCCGGAGAACCTACAGCGCGCACTCGACGGCCTGATCGGGTTCCTCCCCTCGGGCGCGTGGTTTGACGAGAAAGCTGCGACGCAGTGAGGAAGCACGAGACAGCGACTGAGAATCCATCATTCCTCCACGACGAACGCGATGACCTGGCCGCACTCGACTTCTCGCATCCGGGTGATCGTGCGGATGACGAATCGTCCGTGCGGGTGTTCACCGTGACCAATCCGCCTGGCACCGTGGCGGTTACGGTCTTCATGGACGGCCGGGTCAAACAGATCGAACTGTCGTCGCGAGTCACCGATATGACGGAACGGGAGCTCGCCGACGAGATCGTCGTCATCGCGGGCCTTGCCACACAGGAGGCGAAGTCGGCGCAGTACGCGTTCATGCTCGACGGTATGCGCGGCCAGGGCCACGACGATGCCGCCACCCGCGATTTCCTTACCCGTGACCTGGAGCTGCCGACACCGGAAGAGGCCCGAACAGCACGCGCACACATCTTCGCGACGAGGTATTCGGGCGATCATGTCTGATCACCTCACCAGCCTCTTCGGGAGCGCGGTCGGAATGCTGCCAAGCTCCCCGGCGCGGTCGTTCGAAATCTTCTCCGAGATCACGTCCATGGACGAAACCGCCTGTGATGCATGGGTGGGACGAATCCGCTGCGGTGACACCGACCGGGTCACGCTGTTCCGCGCGTGGTATTCGCGTGCGAATTTCGGGCAGCTCGCCGGCTCCGCCGAAATCTCGATGAACACCATCAGCGCCCGGGTTCCGATCGGCGGTCAGTTCGGCGACATCACCTACCCGATCAACTCGCCTCTGGCCATCACGATGGGCTTCGCCGTGCACGAGGCCGCGGTGGGCAACTACACCGATGCCATGGAGGCTCTGGACGACGCTCCCGCCACCGGCGCAGAGCATTTGGTGTCATGGGTGAAAGCGGTGATCTTCGGGGCAGCGGAGCGTTGGACCGATGTGATCGACGAGGTCAAGGGCGCCGCCGGGTGGCCTGACAAGTTCTTGGCCGCCGCGGCGGGTGTCGCGCATGGCGTGGCGGCCGCCAACCTCGGCCTGTTCACGGAGGCCGAACGCCGGTTGACCGAGACGAACTCGTCTCCGGCCGGTGAGGCATGTGCACCCGCCATCGCGTGGTACCTCGCGATGACGCGACGCGGACAGGGAAATGAGGGAGCGGCGGCGGCGCTCCTGGAATGGTTACAGGCCACCCACCCTTCACCGAAAGTCGCCGCGGCACTCAAAGATCCCACCTATCGGATTGCGACCACCACCGCCGAGAAGATCGCCTCGCGCAGGGACCCGTGGGATGTCGCGAGTGTGGAGGCGGACAATTCGGGCCGCGAGCGGCTGCTGGCCGAGGCGCAAGCCGAACTGGACCGCCAGATCGGCCTCACGCGCGTCAAGGAACAGATAGAGGCATACCGAGCGGCCACGCAGATGGCGAAGGTACGCGCGGCGCGCGGCATGAAAGTCGCGCAGACGTCCAAGCACATGATTTTCGCCGGCCCGCCCGGTACCGGTAAGACGACGATCGCGCGCATCGTGGCCAACATCCTCACGGGGCTCGGTGTCATCAGCGAGCCCAGGCTGGTCGAATCGTCACGCAAGGATTTCGTCGCCGAGTACGAAGGTCAGTCTGCGGTGAAGACCAGCCGGACCATCGACCGGGCTGTCGGCGGCGTGCTGTTCGTCGACGAGGCGTACACCCTGGTGCAGGAGCGCGACGGTCGTGCGGACCCGTTCGGTACCGAGGCTTTGGACACGCTGCTCGCCCGCATGGAGAACGACCGGGACCGCCTCGTCGTGATCATCGCAGGCTACAGCTCCGACATCGATCGGTTGCTCGAATCCAACGACGGCCTGCGTTCGCGCTTCGCCACCCGGATCGAATTCGACTCGTACCTGCCCGACGAGATCGTCGACATTGCCAAAGTGATTGCGCACAACAATGATTCGACGCTCGACGACGAAGCGGCCAAACGGGTGTACAAGGCGGCGTCGCTGCTGAGCGAGCGGGCGTTGAACGGCAAACCTGCGTTGGACATCGCGGGCAATGGCCGCTACGCCCGCCAACTGGTCGAGGCCGGTGAGCAGAACCGGGACATGCGCCTGGCCAGGGTGGCGGACTTCGACAGCCTCGACGTCGAGCAGCTGAGCGAGATCAACGGTGATGACATGGCCGCGGCCATCACCGCTGTCCACAACCGGCTGAGCATCGGCGAGTAGCCATGTCGAACTTCCGGCTAACCACCAAGGTGCAGGTCAGTGGCTGGCGGTTTCTGCTTCGCAGGGTCGAGCACGCGATCGTCCGCCGCGATACCCGGATGTTCGACGACCCGCTGCAGTTCTACAGCCGCGCGGTGTCGGCAGGTGTCGTCATCGCCGTTCTGGTCTGTTTGGGTGCGGCGCTGTTGGCCTACTTCAAGCCGCTCGGAAAGCGGGGCACGGACACGCTCCTCGTCGATCGCACCACCAACCAGCTCTATGTCGTGATCCCCGGAGCCGACCAGCTGCGTCCGGTCTACAACCTGACGTCTGCCCGTCTGGTGCTGGGTAACGCGGGCACTCCGGTCGCCGTGAAGTCCGACGAGTTGAACCGGCTGGCCAAGGGGCAGCCGATCGGCATTCCGGGTGCGCCGTATGCCACACCGGTCGGCGGTGCCAACTCGATGTGGACGTTGTGCGACACCGTGACCAAGCCCCAGAGTGTCGCCCCGACCGTCACTGCGGCGGTGATCGTGCAGCCACTGCGGCCCGACGCGGCCGTCGGCCCGATACGGCCCGATGCGGGCGTGCTGGTGAGCTTCGAGAACGACACCTGGCTGGTGACCGAGACCGGACGTCATGACATCGACCTCGCCGACCGTGCGCTGACCTCGGCGGTGGGCATACCCGTGACCTCAAAGGCGACCCCGATCTCGGAGGGCCTGTTCAACGCCCTGCCCAACGCCGGGCCATGGCGACTGCCCGCCATCCCCCGATACGGCGAGCCGAATACCGCTGGCCTGCCGGCGAATCTGGTCATCGGCTCGGTATTCAAGGCCCTGACGGAGGACGGTGACCAACACTTCGTCGTCCTGGCCGACGGGGTGGCGCGGATCAACGACACCACCGCGGCGGCGCTGCGTGCCACCAACTCCTTCGGCCTGGTCACCCCGCCCACTGTCGAGGCCAGCACCGTCGCCAGGATCGCCGAGCAGGTGTTCGTCTCACCACTACCGGATCAGCCGTTGACCATCCTGGCGCGCGAGGACGCCCCGGTCCTGTGCTGGGCGTGGCAGCGTGAGCCGGGCGACCAGGCCCCGAAGACAACGGTCATCGTCGGCCGTCATCTGCCGATCGCACCGTCGGCGATGACCTCGGGGATCCAGCAGATCGGCGGCGATGCAACCGTTTACCTCGACGGCGGCAAGTACATCCGGCTGCAATCGCCTGACCCCCGGTACGGCGAGAGCCTGTACTACATCGATCCGCAGGGTGTGCGCTACGGCCTGCCCGACGAACAGACGGGCGACACCCTGGGCTTGAACGCACCGGCTACCGCACCATGGCAAGTGGTCGGTCTGCTGGTCGACGGCCCAGTGCTGTCCAAACAGGGTGCGCTGATCGAGCACGACACGCTGCCGCCAAACCCCAACCCGCGCAAGGTCGCCGATGGATCCAACCCCGGTGCTCAACCCGTGACCGTCAACAGCGGGGGTGGTCGATGACCACCAAGAAGTTCACCCCGATCATCAAACGGGGCCCGCGCCTAACGCCCGGTGAGATCAATGTGACACCGCCCGACGACCTCGGAGTCGAGATCCCGCCATCGGGCATCCAGAAAGCGCTGCCGTGGGTCATGGGCGGCGGCATGCTCGGGATGATCGCGATCATGATCTTCACCGGCATCCGCCAGCTGTCGCCCTACATGCTGATGATGCCGCTGATGATGGTGATGGCCACGGTCGGCTTCATGGCAGGCGGCGGGCCCGGCGGCAAGCGGGTGCCCGAGATCAACGCCGACCGTAAGGAGTACCTGCGCTACCTCGCGGGACTTCGCACCCGGGTCACATCGTCGGCCGCCGCCCAGGTGACCTTCTTCAACTACCACGCACCGCATCCCGACGATCTGCTCTCCATCATCGGGACCAACCGGCAGTGGTCGCGTCCCACCAACGCCGACTTCTTCTCGGCCGTGCGGATCGGACTCGGCAGCGAGCCCGCCGTCGACCGTCTGTTGAAGCCCGCGGTGGGCGGTGAGCTGGCCGGGCCGCAAGGGGCTCCGCAGCCGCACCTCGAGCCCGTCAGCCACATGTGGGTCACCAAGTTCCTGCGCACCCACGGGCTGATCCACGACTGCCCGAAGCTGGTGCAGCTGCGTACATTTCCTACAATTGCGGTCGGCGGCGACCCAGCAGGCGCGGCGGGCCTACTCACAGCGATGATCTGCCACCTGGCCGTGTTCCACCCGCCGGATCTGCTGCAGATTCGGGTGCTCACCGACAACCCAGAGGATCCGCACTGGGCCTGGCTCAAGTGGCTGCCCCACGTCGCGCACCAGACGGATACCGACATCGCTGGCCCCACGCGGTTGGTGT
>JBIQHU010000076.1:0-27132 GCA_044508395.1 Mycobacterium sp.
CGCTGCTGGCGCTGATCACCACAGGGACGATTCTCGGGCCTCTGCTTTACGGCGCGACCATCGTTCTCTACTTGGCGGTCCGCAAACGACTGGACCGCGTGGAGGGCGCATTCGATCTCGGACGCTTCGAAATGCCTGTCGCGGTCAGCGCTTTGATCTGGTCGGCGATCGCGATATTCGTGATCCTGGCTCCCCCGTCAGCGCGGGTCCCCACCGTGCTCGTGGCCGGGCTGTTCTTCATCGGCGGGCTCTACTTCTTCAAGCTGTGGAAGTTCGACCGGGACATCCTGGAGACCGAGCCTGGTGACACCGAAATGTTCAAGCACTGACCGATGGGCACCACTGTGAACACAACTTTGACGGGTGACGTTGTCCGGCAGGGTGATTCGGAATACGACGCTGCACTCCTCGGCTACAACCACTTGTTCCGCCATCGTCCTCAAGCGATCGTGTACTGCGGCGAAACGCAGGACGTCGTCAACGCCCTTGCGTGGGCACGGCAGAACGAGGTTCCGGTTCGAGTACGGAGCGGCGGGCACTGCCTGGAGGGCTGGTCCTCCGTCGACGACGGACTGGTCATCGATGTCAGTCGGATCAAGTCGGCGACGATAGACGCGTCGTCGAACACCGCCACGGTCGGCGCCGGGCTCAACCAGTTGGAGGCGGTGACCGCACTCGGGGACGCCGGTTGCGCTGCGCCGACCGGCACCGAGGGAACGGTCGGGCTGGTCGGTGCGACGCTCGGCGGCGGCTTCGGCCTGCTCACCCGCAACTTCGGCATGGCCTCCGACAACCTCTTGGCGGCGGAGATCGTGGTGGCGCCTGCAGGCGGTGGGGCCGAGACGATCGTCGCCGACGAAGAGAACAACGCGGATCTGCTGTGGGCGTTACGCGGTGCGGGCAACGGCAATTTCGGCGTCGCCACCTCGCTGACATACCGGACCTATCCGCTGACGCAGACCATCTATGTCACCGCGACGTGGGCGGGGCTCGACGATCTACCGGAGGTGTACGACGCGTGGCAACAGTCCGCGCCGCACGTCGATGATCATCGTTTGACGAGCCAACTCGAAATACACCGCGATGAGTTCGTCTTGATCGCCCTGCTGGCATCGGGATCAGAGTCTGAAGCGTTGAGCCTGCTGTCGCCGATCCTGTCCGTCGGCAAGCCGGACGTCGTCGTGACGGACGCGGACTGGGCGGACACGTATGCGGGGTTTCAGATACCGCCCGCAGACGAGTTGGCGAACTGGAAATTCCTGTCGCAGTTCATTTATGAGCCATATCCGTCAGAAGCGGTGAACCTCATCAAGACGTTCATGTCGCAGGCGCCGACGCCGGAATCCAACTACTTCACCAACGCATTCGGCGGGGCCGTCAAGAACAGCGAACCGGCGGGTGGCTCGGCCTTCGTCCACCGCAACGCGCTCTACTACGCCGAACCCGGCGCGGGCTGGGGTATCCGCGGTGGTCTTCCCGCTTCGGAGGACCCGCTGACGGCGACGTGCCAAGCATGGGTTGCGGAGTTCGGTGAAGCGTTGCGGCCCTACGTGAATGGAGCCTACGTCAACGTGCCCAATGCCGGTATGGCCGACTGGGATACCGCGTACTGGGGAGCCAACGTCGATCGGCTGCGCACCATCAAAGCCAAGTACGACCCCGACAACGTGTTCAGCTACGAACAGAGCGTGAAGGTCTCGCCATGACCACAGAGGACATCGCCGGCCCCAGCAGCGCTGACGATGCGGTCCGGAGTTCCGGCTACGCACCCGAGCTGAAACGCACCCTCGGTCCGTTTCAGACGTTCGCGATCTCGTTCGCGTTCATCTCGGTCCTGGTCGCCATCTTCGCGACCTACGGTGCCGTGCTGCAGAGCTCGGGACCGGTGGGCATCTGGCTGTTCATCCTTGCCGGAATTGGGCAGACCCTCGTAGCACTCGTCGTGGCTCAGTTCGCGGCTCGCATCGCGCTGAGCGGTTCCTCCTACCAGTGGGCCTCACGGCTGGCGAATCCCAAGATCGGTTGGTGGTTCGGTTGGTTGACGTTCTGGTATCTGGCGATCGCCGTGGTCGCGATGACAAACGCATTGGTGAGCCAGGCCCTCATGCCGCTGTTGGGCATGGCGCCGGAGGAACACGTCGCGCGTCTGATCACGGTCGCGGTGCTGCTCGTCGAGGCCGTACTCGTCATCGCATCCACTCGGCTGCTCGGCATGGTCTCGTCCACTGCTGTGGGCCTTGAGCTCGCCATCCTGGCGATGTTGATAGTCGGCCTCATCGCCGTGATGGCGGTCAGCGGCAGCGGATCCGTGAGCAACCTGGTGTCGCGAGGTGTTGCCGAGGGCGATCCCCACTACTTTGCAATCGGCGGCGGATTGATGGCCGGAATGATCATGGGCATAGGGACCCTCGTGGGCTTCGACTCCGCGGCGAACCTGGCCGAGGAGGCGAAGGATCCGTTCCGCAGTGTGCCACGCGCGATCGTGTTGTCGGTGGTGGCGTCGGCCGTGCTCGGCCTGCTGTTCGTCATCACGCTGACCGTGGCCATCAAGGACATCCCCTCGGTGACGACCAGCGGGTCACCTGTCGCTGCGATCATCCGCGAACAACTCGGGCCGGTGATGGAGCGAATCCTGCTGTCGGGCATCGCGATCGCGATGTTCGGTGCCGCCACGGTGATCATGGCGTCCGGCGCGCGACTGGCGTTCGCCATGGCCCGCGATGCGCGTTTCCCCGCGCACGCCGTGTTTCGCCAAGTCAATCCGCGCACCCAGACCCCGGTGTTCGCAACACTTCTGATCCTCGGGATCGGCGTCATCCTGATGCTGGTGCTGCCGGGTGCCGCACTATTGAAGCTGATCATCGGATCGACGCTCCTGCCGGCCCTCATCTATGGCGGGATCGTCGTGCTCTATCTTTCGGTTCGGAAACGCCTCGGACGCAAGGAGGGTGCGTTCAGCCTCGGACGCTTCGAGTTGCCGGCGGCCGTCGCCGCAGTGATCTGGGTTGCATTGGCCGTGCTGGCGCTGGTGTCACCGTCAGACGCATTGGTTCCTGACCTGATCGTCCTCGGCTTGGTCCTGACGGGCGGGGTCTACTTCGCCAAGATGCTGTTCTTCAACCGCGACGTCCTGGAGCACGAGCCGGGTGAGGACTCGCCCACGTCGTTTGCACCATAGCCGCGCCTGCGGTTTTCGAAAGCACACAAACACCGACATACCGTTGTCGCGACGGTGTCTGACGCTAAGGCCATGAACAAAAACGCAAACATGGTGGAGACAAACTCGGCGGCTGCGGATGCGGCGCTGGCGGTGTGGTTGGAGATGTGGAACACGGACCCCGAGATCGCGCGTCGGATCTGCAGTGCGGATTTCCGGATTCATTTCCTGGTCTCCGACGCGGATGGGTCGAACCCGGGCGACGACGTGCTGGGCGCGGAGAGCTTCGCTCGATTCCTGCATCGGTATCGCGAAGGGCATCCGGATGCGGTCTTCACCGAGGTCGCGCGGGCTGTGGACGGCGCGCACGGGCGGATGCTGTGGAACCTGCACGTCGGGGACGTTGTTGCGGGCGGGATCGATGTCTTCGACTTCACCGAGGATGGGCTGATCCGCGAGGTGTGGTCGGTGAACGGGACGCGCGCACACCTGACCTGACATCGGGGAGACTCGACATCCATGAGGAGAGCCGAGCGGTTGTACGCGCTGGTCGATCTGCTGCGGGGATCACGCCGGCCGTTGTCGGCCGCTCGGCTCGCGGAGGAGTTCGAGGTGTCCAAGCGGACGATTGAGCGCGACATCCAGTCGCTTCAGCTGGCGGGGGTTCCGATCTACGCCGACCGTGGGGTGTCCGGCGGGTATTCGATACTGCGGGAACACTCCCTGCCGCCGCTGAATCTCACGGTGCCGGAGTCGCTGGCGGTGCTGGCGGGGCTCGGTCTGTTGGAGACCTCCCCGTATGGTGCAGCGGCACGACGGGCGCGGGCGAAGGTTCTCGCGATCAGCCGCGAGGATCAGCTCGCGCCGGTCGATGAGGCGTTGGCGTCGATGTTCGTCATCGACGCCCCGCGATCGTCCGAGGCGGCCATCTCGTTGATTCCCGAGGCAATCGCCGCGCGCCGGGTCGTGCGGTTGGACTACACCGCCGAGGACGGCCAGACCCACGCCACCCGTGACGTGGAGCCGATGGGTCTGCTGCGCGGAGGTGATTCGTGGATGTTCGTGGGATGGTGTCGGCTACGCGAAGGCATTCGCGGATTTCACCTCGACCGCATCCTGCACCTGGAGATCACTTCAGAGGTGTTTCCCGAACGCGATCCGGCGGTGCTGGACGCGGATCTGTCGCGGTGGCGCACTCGGCGCCTCGGGTAAGGACTCCTGCCCTGGCGACGCCGACACCGCGCCGTCGTCGATTCCAAGAATTCGTCAAGAATCCTTCAAGGTGGCCGACGCACCCTTCCACGACTGGAAGGGAACGCACATGCACAAGCTCTTGCATCAAGCCGCGGTCGCCGCGGCCGCAGCCGTGGTGGTGGTCGGATGCTCGTCGGCAACGGAACCGGGCGCGCAGTCCGGCACCTCCACTGCGCCCGCGTCGCCGTCGCCAACCCCGTCAGCGGAGATGGTCGCCCACAACACCGAGGCTCCGATCCAGGCCATCCCGTGGTCGGAGGTCGGCCCGGGCTGGACGCTCGCGATGTGGAACGCGGCGTCGCCCAAGAATTCCGGCGATGACTTCTCTCCTGCTGAGCTGACGCCCTACAACGCCGAGACGACGCTGTACCTCGTCAACCCCCAAGGGGGCCGCTACGCGATCACAACGTTCGCCGCGCCGGGCGACGACGGTTCGCTGCCGGTGCTGGCCGACTGGTCGGGCGACGGCAGCCGCGCGCTCTTCTATCGACAGGGCGACGACCTGACCGTGATCGAGGTCAACCTGCACACCGGCGAGCGCACATCCTTCCCCGTCAAGGGCGGCTACTCCGTCACCCCGCGCTATACCCAGCCCGAGGGCAAGGCGGTGCTGCTGCTGAAATCAAACGACGTCGACAGCCCAGCGTCGCTCACACGCGTTGATCTTTCCGGCAAGCAGCAACTGACGTATCCGGTGGACAAGCTCGGCAGCGAATTCAACGCCTCGGTCCTCTCCACACCCGACGGCACTCGGCTGCTGCTCGGAACCGAAACCGGTCTGTCGTTGATGGGCAACAACGGAACCCCGGGTAACCAGATGCCGATTCCGAATGCCAGCGACTGCACGCCGGTGCGATGGTGGGAGAAGGACGTGGCCTTGACCCGTTGCTACGGAGCCGAATTCAGCTCATCGCGGCTGTGGCTCGTCCCCATCGACGGCGCGGCGCCGCGACCGCTCACAGCGGAAAACGACGGAACCGCCGGTCCGGATCTGGCCGACCTGAACGCATGGCAGCTGCCGGCAGGCACGTTCGTCCAGGCTGCGGGCGGATGCGGCTACATCTACCTCGCGAAGCTCGATTCGACAGACGGCACGACCACCCCGGTGTCCGTACCCGACGTGGAAGAAGAACACAGCGTCCGCGTGCTCGGTGTCACCGACGGCCGGCTGCAACTGCAGGCAACGCAGGCGTGCGGGAGCGGCGAATCGCTACTCGACTACGACCCGGCGTCGGGAACCGCCACCGTGCTGCTCGGCGGAGACGTGAACGGCGGCGGCGTCGTGGATGCGGTGGCCTACCCGGACACCGAATAGCCCACCGGTTCACCACCATTTACTTCACGGTCGAAATCTGCGACCGTGTCAATTCCACAGGTCACTGCCAAGGAGACAGCGATGCGCAATCGAATTGTTCCGGCGTTTGCGGCCGCGTTGGTAATGGCCGGGTGTAGCGGCTCTCCCACGGAGGAGACCGAATCTCCCGAGTCGTCGGCAGCCGCGCAGTCCGCGGAGGAAAACGTCGATTCGAAGAACGGCCCGGCCCCAGAGGCGCCCGCAGACGGCGAGACCGGCGGGACGATGATCGTCAAGTACGAGGAGGCCGACACCCCCGAGGCGCTGAACGGGAAGAAAATTCAGCAGGACAATCAAATGCTCGAAGAGCTCGCTGACGACGTGAACCAGTCGCTCAACCTGCCCCACGACGTCACTCTGCGCGGAGCACAATGCGGTACTCCGAACGCCTACTGGAGCGAGGCCGATAACGCCATCACCATGTGCTACGAAGACACCGACTGGTCCCTCGCGGCGTTCACAAAGGCAGGCGACGACGATCCCCTGAAGTCAGCGCTCGGTTCCGAATACACGACCTTCTATCACGAGCTCGCCCACATGGCGGTCAGCCTTTACGACCTGCCGATCACCGGACGCGAGGAAGACGCCGCCGATCAGGCCGCCGCCTACCTGCTTCTGACGCCGGGCGAGGACGGCCAGGATCCCGAGTCGGTTGACGCAGTGAAGGACTTCGCACGCGCTTTCGCAGTACTGGCAGAAGTCCAGACTGAGTTCACCGCGGAAGACATGGCCGACGAACACTCACTGAACCTGCAGCGGGTGTACAACTTGGAATGCTGGATCTACGGATCCAATCCCGAGGCCAACGGCGACTTGGTCACGAACGATCAACTGCCCGCGGACCGCGCGGAGCGCTGCCCCGAGGAGTGGGATCAGCTCGAACAAGCCTGGTCGACATTGCTCGAACCCCATTGGAAGTAACGGCCACGCGCCATCGGCGGCATCGCCCCGGTTCGGCCCCCAGCGCACCGCGGTCAAGTCAGCGAACGTTGTTGTGCCCTCAGCATGGCGACGACCCGTCAACAAGCGGTCGGACTCCATGCTTGTAGACCACAGCGTGACCGACCGGCCGCATCTGACAGGCCAGGCGGATCGATTGATGCTCGTCTCCTATCGCGACCACTCGCCGTCCGGACTCCTCGAGCGCGCTTGGCGGTGACAGCTCCTCGGAACTGCTGACTACCATGGCAAAGCAAGTTCCACAGCTAGCCTTGCCGCCGCATATGTTGGGCCAGTAGTAGCCGCTGCGCACAGCACAGTCCATAAGCGTTTCGCCTGGCTCGACACTGAGTTCAATTCCGGATGGTTCGACGATCACGAGCGCCACTCGGGCCATCGCGGTGTCGGGACTCGCCGCCGGCTGTGTACCGACAGGACGGCCGATAACTTCGTCATGCTGAGTGGAAGATGACCCACCCGCCATTGCATCACTGCCGCCGGATGCGGGGCCCTGCCGACCGCAGTTCGTCGTGGCGTGGACGGGATGCTCGCCGATCACCTCGCCTCCCATTGTCGTTTTCGTCAATGTCCGATATGAGCCGCCAGACGGTGTGCCGACGTGTCGTACTCGCCTGGTGAGCGAGCGCTCAGGGGTGCTCTTCTATGAGTTGAATAGCACGCTCCGGACAGCTGGCGACTGCCTTGCGAGCGAGTTTCAGTTGCTCAGCGACAACGTTGTCGGACAACGCAATCGCATGCCCCCACTCATCCGCACTGAACAAGCTTGGCGCAACGATCTGGCATTGCGCATGCCCTTGGCATACTGTGCCGTCTATCTGCAAGATCACGTTCGAACCTCCGTAGCAGATGCTGGATCGCTGGGTGTGAATCGCACCGGGAGTCGATTGATGCAACGGGTTGTCCCGATGTGCCAAACTATTTCACCGTCGATTTCGTAGTCCGGAATGTGCCGGAGAACCTCCTCGAGAACGATCCGAAATTCCAGTCGTGCGAGATTGGAGCCCAGACATCTGTGTGGGCCGGCGCCAAAGGCAAGGTGGGCGTTGCCCTCCCGCGGGAGAATGAACTCGTCGGGGTTCGGGAACTTCATCGGATCACGGTTGGCGGCAGCGTATCCGAGCCACACACGGTCGCCCTTGGGAATTTCGGTGCCGTGAATCGAGGTGTCCTGCAACACCGTACGGCTGAGCCCGAGGACCGGCGACATAATGCGCAGGCTCTCCTCGACCGCAGCCGGGATGAGCGATGGATCCTCGATTATCCGGGCGCGTAACTCGGGGTGGGTGCCGAGGTGACACAGGCCCATACCCATAGCGCTGGCAGTCGTTTCGCTACCGCCTGTAAGGATCAACAGCAGGTATTGAAGGATCTCGCCATCGCTCAACGCGCGGCCCTCGATTTCCGACTCGACCAACACAGTGATCACATCGCGCTCGGTGCGGGGCTTCGCGCGCCGGTCGTCGATCTGTTCTTGGAAGAAAGCGAAGACCTCCAGCACCGCCTGCGCTGAAACCGCCGGATCCTGGTTTCCCAATTGGGCGAATGTGGTCACCCAGGACTTGAACCGCCGCATTTCCTCGGGCCCCGACCCAACCAACTTTGCGATGACGAGCACTGGCAGCGGGTTGACCAGGTCTGCGACCAGATCGGCCGAGCCCACGCCGCTGAACTGGGCGATCAGGTCCAGCGTGATCTCTCGGACGACCGGCTCCAACGCCTCCAAAGCCTTGGGTGTGAGCTCGCGTTGCAACAGCCGGCGGTACAGACCGTGCATTGGCGGGTCTATTTCAACCGGGATCATCATCGGTGTTTCGTCACTGCCTGCGCGCGGGATCGTGATCCCCTGAGCTTCCGACGAAAACACTGACGTATCGCGCACCACGTTCCAGATATCCTCGTACGCGGTGAGGGCCCAGTACCCTCCATGCGCAAAGGTATGCGCGACAGGGCACGTAGCTCGCATTTCTGAGAACACGGGATACGGATCAGCCGCGATAGATGGATCCCAGTGGTCGAAGTCCTGCCTGGGACCCGCGGTGTTGCCAGGCATCGAGTCTCCTTTCGAGAATTCGGCAAGCTGAGATGGGACTCGTTCTGTCACAAGGCATCTAGCCCCGTCGGAGCGTTGGAATCAGTTGTCGGAATAGAACTGGCCCGCCCACCTGCGCAACGCGCGATATGGCCCGGCCTCCTCGGGAGCGAACGGCGGTGCGGGCACGTATCGCATGTTTTCCCAGATGAAGAAGTCGCGCTCCAACTGCTCGTGCTGCATCGCGATGACGCCACGCATCTCGTCGGTGATTGCGGTGCCGTCGTCGGGCGCCTTCATCCAGATCGTGCCCCACACGTCGGAGTACTCCTCATCGATCGGAGTGGTTGCCTGGACCTCAACGAACTGGACATCGTCCTCACGTCGGAAGGTGCCCGTCATGACACCAACCCCGTATGTGCGGATATCAAGCGTCCATTTGCTGGGCTCGTTGGGTGCGAACTGCATGGTGTGCAGGACGTTGAACTCGGGGCCGTCCTCGGAGAAGCTCTCTACCCGCGTTATCCAGTCGGCGTGGTGGACCCAATGAAAATGGGCAGGATCAGTGATGTTCTCGACGATCATCTGCGGATAGACATGTACCCGTTCCCAGCGCCGCGCGCCGTCGGGGTAGCCGGCGACGTAGTCGGTACCGAGCGCGGCGACATCAGGAACACGGTCGGCGACAGAATGCGCATCCCACGTTGGCCCGGCACCGTCAGGGTCATGCCACATCAGCATCAGGCCCGATACTTCGACTACCGTCCAGCTATGTAACCGGCACTTGCTTACCTTGGTGCTGTAGGGCACAAGGACGTTTCTGCCGTCGGAATCGAACTGCCAACCGTGGAACGGGCATGCCAGGTTCTCGCCGATGATCTTGCCGCCGAGACCGATATGCGCACCCAAATGTGGGCAGTAGGCGTCGAATACCGAAACAGTGCCGGACTCTGTGCGCGCGATAACCAGGTCCTTGCCGAAATACCGCGCCGAACGGACGTCGCCTGGCGCCAAATCCGCGGACCATCCGATCTGGAACCAGCCGGATGGGAAGGACTGGTGTGGCCAACCTTGGCGAATCACAGGGTATCCCCTTTCGACGTCACTGTTCACTCGGCGGCTGTCTGCATGCCGCCTGTCGGCAGAAGGCGATTCGGCCATGGCTCCTCGCTGGACCAAATCCGCGCTGGTCCCTTCTGTGAAATATCCCGGTTGTCCGGACTGGCGGACGGGTTTTCAGCAGAAATGCGGACGGACCGACGGGTCGTACCGGGCACATCTGTGTGCGACACGGGCCCCTCCTGCACGCGCTTGCAGTGACGGCATCGGTCGCCGAATCAATAAACTAAGTAAGCGCTTGAAATAATATAGCGGTGGGTTCCCTATTGCAAGGCTGGAGGTTCGCCAGAGTTTGCGACGGCTCAACAACAGACAGCATCGGGCAGCCCGAATTCACCGAGCACATGAATGCGTTCCTCGGTGGCTGTGGAGCGCTATTCGCGAGTGACCGTCAAATGACGGCGTGCCGCCCGCTGACGGCGACGCCAGTTAGGCGCGCCTACCCAGATCGCGGCGGGCGTTGAGCCTAGATCGGCGCCAGGCGGTCCACGTCGTGACACCCTCGTTGTTCGCAAGTGCACGAAGGCTTGTCGGTCCGTATCGCCGCCGCCACAGGATCAGCAGCCCGCTGGCAGTAAGCACCGTCGTCATGATCTTGTTCATGCGCTGGCCCCATTCGTTGTCGTACCGCCCTCGAGCGTCTCGTGATCGGCCATCGCCACATCGCGACCGCGAACCCGGATGCCGGCCCGAGCGCCGTTGCTTCGATGGTTATCACCGGCGAGTTGTGTGTTGGTCTCGATCCGAGAGTCCCAGAATCGCCGGAACTGGATGAGCCCCTTGTCTTCACGCGTATACGGCGGATTCTCCGGCTCTTCGCGGTGCATCATCAGGCCGGCGTCCTGTATCGCGGTCGACCAGTTGCCGAGTCCGGCCACAAAACCGATGAGTCGCTCCAGCTGGCGGCCGATGATCGGGATTCTGATGCGCGGGACCAGCGTGATGTCCATGACGTATTGGGTATCGGCGTCGACCGGCAGCCAGCAGGCGATGATGGTGCCGAGAATTCGCGGCCTCCCGGCGAAGCGGACCAAGTGAACTGATGCGCCCCAGCAGGTGGACATCACATTGTCCGAGACCGGCGTCAGCAGGTTGATCATTTCTCGTCGGATGAACCGGCGCCAAATGTTCTCCCAACTCCACCAGTCACGTCGCTCGTAGATTGCGTTCTCCATCTCCATCACGGTCGGAGTGGAACCGTGCACGATCGTGGTGCCCCAATTACCGGTGTCGTGTGCGATCGCGAAGTGCATACCATCGCACAAGTTCTCGGCGAACCACTTGGCCGGGAAGGGCAGGAACCAACGGTGGTGGGCGAAGGTGACGTCGTCTGGCGTTGCGTTCAGGTCCTTCAGAAAGGACAGGAAGTCCGGAAAGTCGATGTCGGGGGTGCCCGTGCCGTTCCACAGGAACAGGCCACCGTGACGTTCGACGACGCGGTAAGTAGGTAGGCAGGCGTTTTTTCGCGGAGCTATCGGCCCCGGCTGACTGGCCACAGCACCTGTGGGGTCGAAGCGCCAACCGTGGAACGGACACCGCACGGCGCCGTTGACCACCTCTCCGCCATAGCCGAGATGTGCCCCCAGGTGCGGGCAATGCGCCGCCTGACAGTGGACCGTCCCCTTCTCGTCGCGCCACAGAATGACGTCCCGCTCGAGGACGCGCAACGGCACGACGCGGCGCCTCTTCACGTCACATGAGAAGGCCGCCAGCCACCACGACTTCGGATAGGCGGCGTTGAGCGCCGAATAGTCCGACTTGCGATCAGCCGACTGATCGCGCGGATCTGCCCCCGGTAGCGATGTTTTCGATCCGCGCACGGCCTTTGAAATCGTCATCGGCTCCTCGCTCCACATATATAGTGATGACTTAGATTATTAACGCGCTCAACGTGTGTCAAGGTGACATCCGGCGTGGCCGGAAGCCCAAACGCTTACGGGGAGATCGGTCGTCTAGCGCACGAGCTCCGTCGCGGTCGAAACGACATCAGCGACCGTGGGATACACCGACAGGTTCATGGCAAACGGCACCGGTGCGTACGCGCCGCCGAGGCGGATCACCGGCCTACGCAGTTCGGAGAACAGCTCCTCCGTGATCGCAGAAGCGATCTCGGCGCCGGGGCCGGCAAACCGAGTCGCGGCGTGGATCACGATCGCCCGCTTGGTCTTCGCGACCGACGACAGCAGCGTGGGCATATCCAGGGGCACAAGTGATCGCAGGTCGATGACCTCAAGGGAAATCCCGTGTTCGGCCAGCCCATCGGCCGCTTTTAGCGCCACCGGCACGCTCGATCCATATGCGATCACCGTCGCGTCCACGCCCTCGCGCTTGACGACCGCCTGCCCCAGTTGGATGCGATAGTCGCCGGTCGGCACCTCCTGCTTCGGGGAGAAGAGGAGGGTCGAGTTCTCAACGAACAGACACGGGTCGGGATCGAAGATGCACGACAGCAGCAGGCCTTTCGCCTCAACCGGCGACGACGGGACAACGACCTTCAGTCCCGGTGTGTGCATGAAAAACGCCTCGAGTTCCTGGGCGTGCTGCGCACCGAACCGGCTGCTGCCGACGGTGGTGCGCACCGTGAGCGGCACTGGGGTTGCGCCCCCTGACATATAACGCAGCTTCGCCGCATGGTTGACCAGCTGGTCCATCGCCACCGTGATGAAGTCGAAGAACATGATTTCGGCGACTGGTCGGTAACCAGCCAGTGCGGCGCCGATGGACGCACCGACAATCGCCTGCTCTGCGATTGGCGTGGTCCGCACTCGATGTGCGCCAAATTTGGTCGACAAGCCACTGGTCACCTTGAAGACGCCGCCTGCCGGATCGGCGATGTCCTCGCCGAGCAGGATCACCTTCTCATCGGCTTCGAGTGCCAACTGGAGCGCAGACTTGATGGCGCCGGCCATCGACATTCGCGCCACACCAACGTCCGTGGTACTCACGATGGATTCCTCTCCGGCGCGAACACGTCTTGCAGTAGCTGTTCGCGATCCGGCTCCTGGCTGTCCAACGCGAACTGGAAGGCATCCTCGACCGTCTCGTCGGCGCGGCGGTCGAGAGCGTTCAACTCAGCCGACTCGAAGATGCCGGCACTCAGCAACCACGTTCGGAAAGTTGGCGCTGGATCGCGCCTCAGCGCCGACTCAAGCTCGGCCGCAGGCATATACGAGTAGTCCGTCGCCCCGGTGTGGCCGGCGAGCCGATACGTGCGACATTCCACGAAAGTCGGGCCCAGCCCGGCACGCGCTATCGTGACCGCAGTCCGCAATGTCCGCCAGGTCGCGATCGCGTCAAAACCGTCGACCGAAGTGCTCCGCATACCGTATGCGGCCGCACGCGCTGCAAGGTCGGTGTTGGCCGCATAGTCGCTGAGGGCGGTGTGCTCGGCCCACTGATTGTTCTGGCATACGAAGACGATGGGCAGCTCCCACAGCGCTGCCAGATTCATGGCCTCGTGGAACGCTCCGATCGAAGTGGCGCCGTCGCCGAATGTGGCAACGGTGGCGTGTCTGCTGCCGTCGAGTTGTGCTGCCAGGCCCAGTCCCACCGCGATCGGCAGCCCAGCACCCACTATGCCCGTCGTGGCCATGAAACCGACCGACACATCGTGCAAGTGCATGGGACCGCCCTTGCCCTTCGACACTCCTGTCACGCGGCCGTACTCCTCCGCGATTACCCGGCGCAGCTCGGCGCCCTTTGCGATCGCGTCACCGAGGTTGCGATAGGTCGAGACCAGAAAGTCGTTGCGGTCCAGGGTGATACCGAGCGCGGCGCACACGCCCTCGAGGCCCCGCACCGGATAGAACGTGGCCTGCAGGGTGCCCGCACGCGCCTCGGCACTGATTCGCTCGTCTGCTGTGGTGATGATGCGCATCGTCAGATACATCTGCTGCAACTGCTCGCGGGACGGAATGTCGGTGCACGCTCCACCTATGCCCGCTTCTGTGTAGGTTGTCACAGGTTCACTCCTGTCCTTGTCCATCGGCGAATGCCTAAACCGGCAGCCGCTGAGCCATGAGCTCGCGGTGGTAGTCGGGATCTCCGAGCAGCGCACGCGTACCGATTGCTCGCCGGAAGTAGAGATGGGCCGAGTGTTCCCACGTGAAACCGATACCACCGTGGATCTGAATGCAGTCGGCCGCTGCCCTGCAGTACGCCTCGGAGCAGAACGCCTTTGCCAGGCTCGCCACAACGGGAAGTTCGTCGGTGTCATTCGACGCGGCCCACATACCGAAGTACGCCGCAGATCGCGCCGACTCCACCTCGAGTAGCAGGTCGGCACACTTGTGCTTGATAGCCTGGAACGACCCGATCGGGCGTCCGAATTGCTGGCGTGTCTTGGCGTATTCGATAGCCATTTCCAGGGCCTTCGAAGCTCCACCGACCTGTTCGGCGGCCAACGCCACCGCCGCCAAGTCCAGGGCCCGGACCACGATGTCGTGCCCAGCCCCGTCGTCCCCGACAAGTTGAGCGGGAGTGTTGTTGAACTCCAGTCGAGCCTGCTTGCGCGTCTGGTCAACTGTCCCGAGGCCCGAGCGAGTAAGGCCGTGCGCGCTGCCCTCGACGGCGAAGACACCGACACCGCGCGGCGAGCGAGCGACGACAAACAGCAAGTCGGCGATCAGCCCGTCGGTCACGAACATCTTCTCTCCGGACAACAACCATCGTTCACCGGATTGTGTGGCCGACACCTCGATGCTCTGAAGGTCCCAGCGTGCGGATGGCTCGGAAATTGCCAGCGTAGCGATCAAATCGCCCGACGCGATGGCGGGAAGATAGCGCTGCATGGCAGCCGAATCCCCCGAGCAGAGCAACAGATTCGTCGCCAACGCCACGACTGAGAAGTACGGTCCGCAATACAGCGCCCGCCCCATCTCCTCAAAGACGATGCCGGTTTCGACTGGGCCGTAGCCCATGCCGCCGAATTCAGAGGGAACCGCGAGCGAGGTCAAACCGAGGTCCTTGGCCAGTGCCTCCCACGTCGAGCGGTCGATGCCCTCGGCGGTTTCCATCACGGTCCGCACGTCCGATTCCCCCGAGTACTTCTGCAGAAACGCCCGCAACGTCATACGAAGCTCGTCGTGCTCGGGTGTGAACACGAGATCCACGTGGACCGCTCCTTTCGTGCAGCCTGCTCAGCGCAGGAAATACCCGCCGTCGAGACTGACGATTTGGCCCGTCATCCACGACGCCTCGGCGCTGGCGATCCATGCGATAAGCCCCGCAAAATCCTCTGGCGTGCCAATGCGATTGAGCGGAGTGCGCCGCGCGACAGCGCCGATATGGCTCGCCGGCACGAGCGACCGCATCAATGGTGTGTCGATCAGACCGCCCGACGCGGCATTGACAGTTATCCCGTACCGCGCCAGGTCGACTCCGAGATAGACAACCAGGCTCTCCAGCGCAGCCTTCGACGGTCCGACCGCGCCGTATCCATCGACGTAGCGACGAGAGAACGGTGATGTCAGCGCGATGAGCCGACCACCTTGGCCCGACACCTTCGGCATGTGCTGGCCGAGCCAGAGAAACGGCGCGGTGTTCGTCTCCAGCACCTTCCACCACGCATCTTCGGAAACGTCCAGGCTCTGGCTCAGGTGTGCGTTCACAGCCGAGAAGACGATGTTGTCGATCTTCCCGGCTGCGTCCACTACCTCGGACAGCAAGGCGTTGACCCCGCCACGGGAGCTGACGTCGGCCTGCATCGTGCGGATCGGTAGCCCCTCACGGTCGGCCGACTCCTGAAATTGAGTCGCCGCGCCCTCGTCTCGCAGATAGGTCGCGAAGACGGGTCCACTGCGGGCAAGCCGTTGGCTGGTCGCCGCGCCGATACCCTTGATTCCACCGATAACAAGCGAGATACGCCTTTTACCAGCTGAATTCACGTTGTCAGCGCCATTCACCGGGCCGCACCCACAATCCCGAAGAAGTCCGTTGCCGCGCTAGCGGCCCCACCGTTGGCCCGGCGTTTCAGCACGGCGGTCGGGTCGCACTTCAAACATTCGATCACTCCTCACCGGCGGGAGACGCACACCGGCAAGAGGCCGGAGCGGTATCAGTATTAACTATGCGCTTAGTATTGTCAATCGCACCGTCGCGGCATCCGGAATGCACGCTCTCGGACAGCACCGGCGCGTATGCTCGAATTGGGCCATCGACTAGGGCATTTCGACGCCTCGCGCCGAATCGTACGCAAGAACATCCTGGAGCCGGCGCGGCCTTAGTGCCGCTGACACAAGCATGTGTGCATAGAATTGAGCCATGGCTTACTCAGAAAAGTCAGCGCGTTCGCGTGGCAGCGAGACTCGACCACCGCGGCGGAATTCCATCGGCCGGCCACCGGCCGGAGATGCGATGGAGACGCGCGCTCGTATTCTCGACGTAGCTCGACATGAGTTTGGCCGGCTCGGCTACAGCGGGACGACGACCAAGTCGATCGCCGAGGGTGCCGAGCTGACGATCGGCGCGCTCTACTATTACTTCCCCACCAAACAAGATCTGTTTGCGACGCTGTTCCGTGACGTGTACGCGCGGGTGTTGAAATCGTTCCAGCAATCCGTCGACGGTATCGAGGGCCTACCCAACAAGATTGCGGCGATGATGAACGCCGCGAGCGCCGAACATGCGCACGATCCCTCGATGGCGGCCTTCCTGTCCGTCGCACAAAGCGACGTACACCGGTATCCCGCGTTGAAAGATGAGGTCCGAGCGGAGTTCCGGGCGATGAACAGCTTCTTCGAAGAGCTCGTGCGCAGCTCGAATGATGAACTCGCCAGCGACGTGCAGCCGGAATCCGTGGTCGCGCTTCTGACTGCCGTGATGGAGGGCTTCTCCCAGTACGCGGCCACCAATTCGACGCAGAGCCACCGCTCGGCGATCGAGACCTTCAACCGCCTCGTACGCGGTACGCTGTTCTCTACGACCGCGCGCTAGCTTCTGCGCCGTCCTGGCCGCACCTATCGCGGCGCGACGAGGCCCCACATGTGCTGCTCGGGGGATGGAGTCAAGTCGAGGTACACCGCCTTTTGTTCCAGATATTCCTTGAATCCGCTCACGCCATTCTCACGGCCCAGTCCGCTCATCTTGAACCCTCCGAACGGGATTGACGGCGAAATTATGTTGTGATCGTTGATCCAGACCGTGCCGCAGCGAAGGCGATCCGAGAGCGTCAGCGCCCGCCGCGTATCGGAGGACCAGATCGATGCGGCCAGTCCGTACGGCGTGTCGTTGGCGATACGCACTGCGTCGTCATCGCTCTCGGTCTTCATCACCGCGAGCACCGGCCCGAAAATCTCCTCCTGAGAGATCGTCATTGCAGGAGTCGCGTCTACGAACACCGTCGGCTCAAGGTAAAAGCCGTTGGCAAGTTCAGGCGACGAGGGCCGCCCACCCTCCAACGCTGCGACCGCACCCTCCGATATACCGATCTGCACATAGCGCTCAATGCGATCGCGCTGACGCTGCGAGACCACGGGACCCAGGTCCGTCGTCATGTCATCGGTTGGACCGACCACCAGTTTGCCTATCCTATCGACGAGCCGGCCGACAAACTTGTCATAGATTTTGGTGTCGACCAGCACCCGCGATGCACAGGTGCACATCTGTCCCGAGAGAAACAGTGTGGACCACACGACTCCGTCAACGGCCACATCAAGATCCACATCGTCGAGCACAATTGCCGGGCTCTTGCCGCCCAACTCGAGGGTCAGGCGCTTCAAATTGGCCGTCGCGGCGTAAGTAGCGATCTGTCTACCGGTATCGGTGCCCCCGGTGAAACTCACGTGGTCCACTTCAGGACTCTTCACCAACGCCGCACCAACGGCGCCGCCGCCAGTCACCACATTCAACACGCCCGGCGGGATGTCGGCCTC
Source organism: Mycobacterium sp. (assembly GCA_044508395.1). GTDB lineage: Bacteria > Actinomycetota > Actinomycetes > Mycobacteriales > Mycobacteriaceae > Mycobacterium. Next base: position 17,745 of record JBIQHU010000076.1, read on the forward strand.
GGCGAACGCCTTCGCCAATTCTGATGCGGTCGAAGACGCGAGCTCGGAGGGCTTGAGTACCACTGTGTTTCCGGCCAGCAAGGCTGGCCAGACCTTCCACATCGCGAGTATCAGCGGGCCGTTCCACGGGGTGATGGCGCCGACGACCCCAACCGGTTCGTACTTCACCGTGTAGGCGCCGTACGGGCCCTCCGGCGCTGGACCGGTTGTCACCGGCATGCCCTCCTGGAACGAAAAGCATGTCGCGATATCGGTCATGCCCATCGCGAAGGCCAAGGCGCCCGGCACCATGAACGACGTTGCCTGACGCACGGTGGCGCCGTTGTCCTGATACTCCATCTGCGCGAGTTCCGGAATGCGCGAGCCGATGATGTTCAAGACGCGATTGAGTTTTTCAGCCCGTTCTGCCACCGTCATCCTCGGCCATGGCCCACTGTCGAAGGCCCCCCGCGCGGCGGAGATGGCCGCCGCCACATCGGCTTCCGAGGCATCCACAAAAGTGGCAACAGTCTGGCCGGTTGCCGGGTTAATGCTGTCGAACGTCGCATCACCGGTCCCTCGCGTGAAGCGTCCGGCGATATAGAGCTCGTATTGTCGGACATCCATCGAGTTCCTCCGAATCTGAGTTTGCAAAGGTCGGTGGCCGCTGCAGGCGCTGTTGACGGCCTGTTGGGCTCCTACGATTGGAAGCCGTAGGAGCGTTTCGCCGTCTCCTCAGATGTGAAGTGCGAAGTGAACTCCCACGCATTGGCTGTCGAGCGGTGCGCGCGAAGCATTCGTTTCCACGCCGTCCGGCTCGGCGGGTCGGTCTCCAGAACCGCGGCGATGACCCGCTGGAGCTCAGCGTCGAGTTCGTCCTCGGCGACGCAGCGCGCGACGAGACCGATCCGCTGCGCCTCGATGCCGTCGATTTCGCGCGCGGTGTACATCAGATCAGCGGCACGTTCGCGTCCGATCTTCTCCACCAAGCGCAGGGGGATGAATGGATCCGGGCGTCCGCGCAGCAATTCGGGGCAGCGAAACCGGGCGGTGATGGCGGCGACGGTCAAGTCGGCGCACAGTGACAGCAGGAGGCCGCCGGCGTGTACGTGGCCGTGTACCCTGGCGATCACGACCTTCGAGTTCTGCTCGATTGACTCGACCAGATCGACACCCCCGGCGAGCATCTGCCATACCTGGCCGAAGCCGACAGCGTCCGGACCCCTCTCGCGCAGGTCACCTCCCGAGCAGAAGGAGGGTCCCTCTCCCGACAGCGTGATAACGCCAATCTCGTCGTCGCCCTCAAGGGCACGCAGGCCGTCAGAGATCGCGGTAACCATCCCCGATGTGAGCGCGTTGCGTTTGTCGGTTCGCTGCAACACAATTCGGCCGATCGGGCCGTCCTTGTATACGTCGACATCGGCAGCTTGACTCATTCGCTTCTCCGTGAGTTCGAGGACGAAGCTTCTGGGTTCGCCTCTGACGGGTGGAATCCGAAATACTTGTCCATGGTCGTCATGTAGTGCCTTATTCGGCTTTCCTGGTAGTCGGCGAGCACGAGATTGGGACGAACCGAGCCGAGGAGGCCGCGTTGAACCTCACCAAGGTTCGCCATGTCCTGGTCGAAGATGAGACCGAGGCGGCCGAAATTCGGCAACGAGCTGAACGCGTCGTCGAAGTCGAGCACATCCGGCGGCCCTGGCTTGGCGATCGGCTCCCCCTCGGGTCGAGGTGCCATCAGGTACACGTCCATCACAGAGCAGTCCGGTCGGTCGCCCAGCGGCCGAAAGCGATAGACGATGGGTGACAGACCGGCCCACGGAACAAAATTCGGGAAGACGTAGTACTGAATGGCGTCGACGGCCTCAGAATCGCTGACGTCGACCTCACGTTGGGCCATGCGGCTGTAATCCCGGCGCACGATGTCGGCGAGCACTTCACGCGCCCGACGACTGTCGGCTACAGCTGGATAGCCGTCCGAACTCAACAGAGACGCCAGGATTTCCTGTTCGCCGATCGGCTCGCCGAGATGCGGGCTGGAGACTCCCTGCAGCGTGATCATCCGATTGAAATGGTCCTCACCCGGATAGATGTCGTACTGGGTGTTCACGTCATCTAGGTTGAACAGCAGCTGCGGATGGGTTGCGATCACGTGATAAGACTCGATGAAGGCGTCCAGCGCCACCTTCCAATTGCACTTCAGACGCTTCACAATGTGCCGCGCGATCCGCCGGGCGGACATGGGCCACGGCTTCCAATGGTCGATGAAGCCACCCAGGTATTCAGTTAGCGGCGGAGCATCTTCATCCATCGTGATGAATACCCACCCTTCCCAAGTACCGACCTTGGCCTCGGGTAGTGCCATCCGGCATAGTTCGGCGTCGTCGAAATCCCACCGGCTGGGCACACTGACGAGTTCTCCGTCCAGGCTCCAGGTGAAGCCGTGGAACTGGCAGCGAAGCGCGGACACGCACGTCGCCTTGTCCATCAGACGACGACCTCGGTGAAGGCAGGTGTTGTGAAAGGCGCGGATGGAACCGCTGTGATTTCGCACGATAATCAGAGACATCGAGGCGATCTCATAGAGGACGCTGTCGCCATGCTCGGGGATCTCTTCTTCACGGCAGGCAACCTGCCATACCCGCTTCCATACCTTGTCGACCTCGAGGTCGTGCCATTGCTGAGACACATAGCGCTCGACCGCCAGCGGTTCCCTGCCCTGCGCCATAAAGGATGTGGTTCGCAACTGCTCGGGCACCTCACCGCGGTCGAGGTCCAGCATCGCCTCGATTCGGGCATGAGCCCGCGCGGCCTGGGCCCACGGCGGATCAACCCGGTCGGGGTCGCGAGCGCGCGCGGTGTCGGCAGGAGTGTCAGGAGTCACCGGCGCGCCTCCCAACCGATGGCTCTGGCATCCCAAGTCGCCTCGGTGACACCGCGTTCCTTGAGTAAGTACTTCTGGACGCGTTCGGTGGGCGTACGCGGAAATTCTGTGAGGAACTCGATGTAGCGAGGTACAACGAAGTACGGGAGGTTTTCCACGCAGAATTCGGCCAACTCCAGGTGTGTCAGTGTCGAGCCGGAACGCCGGACAACACAGAGTTTCACTTCGTCTTCGGAGTCTTCTGCAGGAACACTGTGCACCGCGGCCTGTTCGACGTCGGGATGAGCGAGCACCGCCGCCTCGACCTCCATCGACGAGATGTTCTCGCCACGACGCCGGAGATAGTCGGCCTTGCGATCGACGAAGAAGAGTTCACCATCCTCGTCGATACGGCCGAGGTCTCCGGTGTGCAGCCACAGGTTGCGCGTCGCATCCGTAGTCGCCTGGGGCAGGTTGTAGTAACCCGTGAAGATCGCTTCCGGAACCTTTGGGCGGACAACGATCTCACCGACGGTGTCTCGCGGTTGAATCACGTCGTACTCGTCGACGATCTCGACCTGGAGGTAGGGCTGAGCCCAACCGGACGAGTTCGGTTTCGTCGGCTTGTTCACATTGCCGATCGTTATCGGCATTGCCTCGGTGCTGCCATACGCCGCGAGCACGGCTTCCAAACCGAATCTCCGCTTGAAGGGGGCGGCAAGATCACCGGGCAACGGCACCGCGGTCCATATCCGCGCTGGGTTGTCAGCATCTGTGTGCATCACGGGCTGGTTCCACAGCCAAATATGCATCGCGCTAAGCGTAAACAGCTGTGTGGCACCGTAAGTGCGCACGCTCGACCAATAGTCTCCTACAGAGAACCTCGGCTGAATGCCAACGGGAAGGCCAAATATCAGGGATGGAAATACGTTCAAAAGCCAAGCGCCTGAATGGAACAGCGGCGTGCACATATGAAAGACGTCGGTCTCCCGGATATCCCGTCCAATCGCCATGGCTATCGCCGCGTTGTACCAATACGCATTACTCTGGATCACACCCTTGGAGCGGCCAGTCGTTCCCGAACTGAACGTGATCGACAAGGTGTCCGAGTAGGTGGCGATCGATGAGGGCACTCGATCCGACGACGACGCCAATTCGGCCAACCTGAAAAGGGTGACATCCGCACTTACCACTTCCGGATTGCCGTTGACCACAATGCGTTTGACGCTCGGAATCGTGGCGACGACGCCCGACAGCTGCTCGCCGTATTTCTCATCGATGACCAGACACGACGGTGCGCAGTCCTGCAGAATACGCGTGAGAAATTCGCCCCGATAGGCGGTGTTGATCGGCACGAGGATGCTACCCAAGTGGGCCAACGCAAGCGCGGTGAAAATGTACTGCTCGCTGTTGTCCATCATCACCGCGACTCGATCGCCGTGACCGGTCCCGATTTCCGCGAATCCCGCAGCGTAGCGGCCGACGAGGACGTTTGCCTGCCCGAAGGTGTATTCGCGGTCCTCGATCATCAACCACCGAGAGTCGCCATTCGCAGCAGCCTGCTCCGGCAGCAAGGAACCAATGATGCGATGCCTGATGTCGCTTCGGTGTATCTGATGCATCGATGGTCCTTTTCTGATGGCATTCTGAAGGCGGTCTAGTGGCGTTGAGACAGCGCTCTAACGCAGAGGCTTCAGGGCACCGCCGATGCGCGGGCGTGCGGCCATTCACTCTTCAACTGAGTCTTGCTCGCCTTCCCACTGGCATTGAGCGGTAACGCGGTATCCCGAATCCACCAGGCCGACGGCACCTCGAAGGACGCAAGGTTCTGCGCTGCATAGGCCTTCAAGTCGTATTCATTCAGCGACGAATCGTCGACAAGCACGACCACGGCGGCAACCTCCTCGCCAAGATCATCGTGATCGAGTGCAATCACGGCAGCCTCCCGCACTTCAGGGTGACTGAGCAGACAAGCTTCTACATGCGGACTCGCCACGTTCTCCCCCGCTCGCACAATGACATCCTTCGAGCGCCCGACGATTTGTAAGTGACCGTCTCTGAGCCGACCCAGGTCGCCGGTGTGCAGCCACCCGTCTCCGTCGAGGACGGTGGCGTCCATGCCGCCCCAGTACTGATTCATGTTGCCCGGCGAACGTGCCACCACCTCGCCGACCATGTCCTCGCCGGGACTGTCGATGCGCAGTTCCACCACCGGGAGTGGGCTGCCCGAGGACCAGGGCCTTTCCCTCAGGTCACGGCTGGAACAGGTGGTCAGCGGGCCTCCGGATTCGCTGAGACCGTACATCGTCGACACACGCTCGGCGGCCGCTGGAAACAGGGCACGCACCCGGGGCAGTAGAGACTGGGGAACCGGCATACCTCCCATGTTGATCGACTTCACCGACGAGAGGTCATACTCCGCAGTATCCGGGTGGTTCACTAGACGGCCCATCACCGTCGGTACTGCGGCAAACGAGGTCAGCTTCTCCTTTTGGATGAGGTCGAGGGTGGCTCGCGCGTCGAACGCTCCACCGGACGGCAGCACGAGCTTGGCGCCGGTGAGCAGCCCAACCAGCATCGACTGCATGCCCGACATATGAAAGAAGGGAACGCCGAGGAGACTGGACTTGGCCGGGGCGTCGTCAGTCAGTTGCTGCGGGAGCTGCCGGCTGGCGTACAGCAAGTTGTGGATGCTCGAGATCAGCGATCGGTGCGACAAGACAACGCCGCGCGGGTGGCCGGTTGTGCCAGAGGTGAATATGACGGTCGCGGGACGGTCTTCGTCATGGTTCAGCAGACCAGGCGGTAGCTCGGCCGTATGACGGCCGGTCGCCTCATCGACCTCGAACTCGGCCAAGCTCTTGACATTTGCGGTAGTCGGGCTGACACGCTTCATGCACTTGTCGTCCGCGACAATCAGTACCGGATCGATCTCGTCGATTGCGGCCTTGATCTCCACGGCACTCCACCAGGCGTTGCCCATTACGGCAACGGCATCGAGCCAGAGCGTGGCCCACCACACCACGATCGCCTCGATGTGGTTCGCCGACAGCACCAGAACACGTACATTTGGCCCGACACCACAGGCAGCCAACATCGCTGCGACGTGTTCGACGGCGGCGGCATGCTCGCGATAAGTCATTCTGCGCCCCGCCTCGACCAGGAATTCGCGGTCGGCCCAGCGGGCCGCATCGTCGAGAAAGCCCACCAACGACATTCGTCGCGGTTCCCATACGAGGTATCGCGGTGTTTCGCTCCGGCGCCGCACGGTCGTGCCCCACAAGTCCCCATGGGGTCTCGCGGCTGTCGACTCTCCGAACTCACATGCCATACAGCCTCCGTGTCAATAATATACTAAGCGCTCAGTTTAGTTCGATGTGATCGCTCGTCAAGGGTCTGCGTTTTGGGAGTGCGATGACGACTACCGCCAAAGCAGGCATCGCGGAACTTCGCGGAGTCGCCTTAACGACGCACTCTCATCACGGCGGCAAGAGCATGCTCTGCCATGTCTGGTCGTGGGGTTGTCCGCGTGCAAGGTCGGTTTGGGTGTAGACGCGTCCGTCGGGTCCGATGTAGGTCCCGGTGACGGGGTCGTATTGTGCGACGGCGACGGGTGTGCTTGGAGACAAAGGCTTTTCGGCTGGAAACGATTGGGGTATGTCTTGGCCGGATAGGGTTGCGTTCGGGTCGCCTTTCCAGTTGTTTCCGTGGTTCAGTGGTACGTACTGCTCGTCGCTTTCGCACATCTTCACTGTGGGTGCGCGTTTGCCCGGACGGGTGAGGCAGGGCATGTTTCGCGCTCCGCGCACCGCTGTGATGGGTGAGTCTTGAGGTATTCGGCAGTACAGGTCGCCGGCAGGACGATCGGGCGCGTCCTGGAAAGATGGCGGTCGTTGCTGCTGTGCAGGGAGAAACCCGGTGGTGCATGGTTGCGGTAGATTCAGGTTCAGGTTGAAGTCGAGGAACAGCCCCTTGTAGTCCTGTTTGGTGTTCAAATTCGCCATGAGCGCTCCCTGCATGTTCGCAGTGCCGGCCGGCAGCAGCACCAAGAGCTGCTCGAGGGCGGCCTGGTAGGTGATGGCGACTTCGTTGATGCTGACCAGGTTGGCTAGCAGTATGGGCAGTGTTGGCTGTAACTGGTCGATGAGTTGGCGCGCTTCTTCGGCTGCGGCAGGAGCATCTTGGAGGAGTCCGGCGAACTCGGTGTCATGGGTTTGCAATTCGTCGGTAACGGTGGCGAGGTTCGCCGCCCAAGCCTGCAGCGACTCGGCTGTCTGGGTTTGCGAGTCGAGCACTGGCTGCGATTGATCGATCAGAGTGGTGAGTGATTCGAGATTCTTGCGGGCATCGATGGCCAGTGTGGTGGAGCCCCTCAGCGTTCGCGCGATCTCGGGGCCCAATCCGCCGAAGGCGGTGTAGCTCTCATCAATGAGGGTTTTGAGATTGTCTTGTGGGATGGCATGCAGATCACGGTTGACCGCATCCAGCAGCGAGTTGATGTCCGGAGGCACCTCCGTGCGGTCCAGCGGAATCACGTCGCCGTTCTTCAACGGTGGTGCGGTCGCGCTGCGTGGCAGCAGAGCGACGTACTGTTCACCGATCGCGGATTGACTATGCACCTCGGCGTCGACATCAGCAGGGATCTCGATGTCGGACTTAAGGGAGAGCACCGCTTCGACGCCGGTATCTGTGAGGCGCACGCTTTCAACTCTGCCGACTTCGGTGCCGCGGTAGGTGACATTGCCGGTGGCATACAGTCCCCCCGCGGAGGGAAGTTGCACCGTCACGGTGTAACGGCCGATGCCAAACCACGTGGCGGGCAGTTTCATGTAGGCAAAGATCATCAGGGTGCCAGCAACGACCGCAACTACCGCGAAGATGGTCAGCTGAATCCAGATCCGTCTGTTCAGGTGCACGTCAAGGCCCCTGATCCAGGTGGTAGGGAACCACGAGTGGGTTGGCCGCGGTGTACGGGCTGGGCATCTGACCGATCGTCCTGCCCCACTGAATCTCCAGCTCGGTCAAATCGCCTTCGAACCGGGTGCCGGTGAAAAGCGAGGAATCGATGCGGCTGAGCGTCAAATCGACGATGGCGGTCAGGTTGGCGTAGTCACCGCGCACCCAGTTGGTGAGCGTCGGTTTGGTCCATGGAAAAACACTGAGAAAGTCCAACGAGCGTGTTAGCGCCGGTCCGGCATTGGCAAGGGATTCCAACACGGGCCCAATGTCTTTGAGCTCCTTAACCAGGTTCGCCTTGGACTGGTTGACTGAATCGGCGGTGAGTGCGCTGAACTGACCGAACTGGTCCAGCGCTTCGGCGAGATCCGAACGGCTGTCTTTGAGGACTGTCAGCGCATCCGGAATAGTTTGTAATGCCTTATCCAGCACTGGCTTTTGTTCGGCGAACTGACCGACCAAGTTGTTGAAGCTGTTGGTTGCGGCAATGATGTCATCGGTCTGGGCGTCGAGGTGTCCGACAAACTGGTCGATCTGTTCGATGAGACTGCGAAGGTCGTTCTCCCGACCGGCGAATGCTGTGGCGAAAGCCGTGGTGATGTCTTGGATCTGACCGACTCCACCGCCGTTGAGCAGCAGTGACAACGCTGCCAGCGTCTGCTCGGTCGACGGATATGTCCCTCCCGCTGACAGCGGGATCAACGAGCCGTCATGCAACTTGCCTTGCGGTGCAATACCCGTTGGTGGCGCCAATTCGATATGTAGTGCGCCCAGCAGGCTGGTCTGTCCGACGGTGGCGGCAGCATTGGCCGGCAGATCGACATCACCGTTGAGCCTCATGGTGATCAGTGCATGCCATCCCTGTCGTTCGATGTTGGTGACGGTGCCGACATTGACATCACCGACTCGCACGCGGGAGTTCTGCTGAATGTTGGCGACATCGGGTAGCTGCGCGTGAATCTCAAATGAGCCGGTATCACCGCCCTCTGTACCGGGCATCGCCAGGGAGTTCAGCCCCCGCCACTGACAACCCGGCAGCCCAGCAACCAGCATGAGCAGCACACCGGCGGCACATCGACGCCACCGTGTGTGCATCATGATCCACCCGCTGCCGGCACCATGATGCCGGCAAGCCCAGTGGACGGATCCGTGGCCACTGGTTCGGCCGGCGGTGGTGGGGCCGGTGCCCTCGATGCGCCGGCATCGGCAGGTAAAGCCAGGTCTGCACCAGCCGTTGCAGGCGGCGACGCGGGAGGTAGGTGGTCGGGTCGCATCCAGTCCTCGCTGTAGGTGATTTCATTGGGGCGGGCATGGGTGCCGACAAAGGGGTTCAATCCTAGTGGGGGAAAGTTGTATTGGCGGTTCTTGATAATCGGGGCGAGGTACTGCACGCATAACTTCGCGGCCTGTTCGGCCCCAAGGCGCGAGGCGGCCTGGATTGCCCCGCACAGAAATGTGAGTGGATTGGCGAAGTTGTTCACCACCAGCGCGCCCGTTAGCGCGGCTTGCGCCGGTTGAAAGATGTTGAGCAGGTTCTGGAAAGCAGTCGGGGCCAGATGCAGCGTTTGTTTGATGTCGTCAAGGCTGTCG
>JBIQHU010000260.1:0-3282 GCA_044508395.1 Mycobacterium sp.
GTTGGAGGTGTGGGACTTCGAGGCGCTGGGCTGGCCGGCCGCTGCCGGCGAGCAATCCGGCTGGACGCTTGTGGGCGGGCTGCCCTCGGCCGATGCGCTCGATTCCTTCTACGGCACCGACGACCAGTCTTTCTATCGCGGCGACTCGGAGTCCTTCTTCAAGGACGAGTCCTATGCCGAGCTGATCTATGTCACCGAGGAAGTGACGGTCAACTCCGCGCTGGCCGGCTCGGTGATGACGTTGGAGGCCGAGGCCCAGGGCGTTGACCTGCGGATCGAGTACAGGCTCTCCGGCCCAGGTCCGTTCTACGGATCCGACGACCAGCCGTTCTACGGATCCGACGACCAGCCGTTCTACGGCGCGCCCGGTCCCTGGCTCCCCTGGCCGGGCCAGATCGTCGCGGCAAACGACGGCTACCAGTTCCGTGTGCGCCTGGGCGCGGGTGCGACCCGGGGCGTTCTGGAGTCGCTGGTGATGACCATAGATGCGCCGGACATGGAGGAGGAGATCGCCGATGTGACCGTGCCCAGCGCAGGGCTGGTGGTTCCCTACACCAAGCCGTTCACCGCGATCAAGACGGTGCAGGTGACGCTGCAGGCCAACGGCAGTGGCGCCGTGACCACCGAGACCGACAAGAGCAATCCGCTCGCGCCCGTGGTGCGGGCATACAACGCCTCGCACGTCGCCGTGTCGGGGGCATCCGTAGACATCAATTTGAAAGGGTATTGACATGCCAGCGCCACCCGCAAGAAACGAGATCAGCGACGACTATCCGAACCCATCGAACGCGGTCGCTCGCGTCGGTTTAGGCAAGCTGTGGGACTACATGACCGGCCTGCTCGGCGCATCTGGCGATGCCCCTGACGCCCTTGCGGCTCTGGGGGCGGCTCCCATCGACAGCCCGACCTTCACCACGGAGGCGCGTGGCCCGACGGAGGCGAGCACGGAGAACAGCACCAAACTGGCCACGACAGCATGGGCCAAGGTGGGGTTCGCCATCAGCCTCGGAAGCGTCGGCTACATCAAGTTCCCTGACTGGATGGGTGGCCTAATCATCCAGTGGGGCTCCATCGTGGTGACCTCCGATGGCACCGCCCAGGCGGCTTTCTCGTACCCGCTGACTTTCCCGAATGCCGTCTACACGACGATCGCGTTCAACGGGGACAACGGCGCGGCCGTCACCAACAAGACTGCCATCTACGGAGCGAATGCCGGAACGACGAGCGTCGCCCGCTTTGTGTACATCGACACCACCACCGGCGCGGGGATCACCTCTGCTGCCGTCCGAATCAACTGGGTGGCCTTCGGGAGCTGATCATGCGTTTCTCACCTTCGACCCTCGGCTGGTATCCCGAACACATCGAATACCTCAATCTGCCCGATGACATCGTCGATGTGCCGGGCGACCTGTACGAGTCGCTGCGGGGCAAGCTGATCGAGGCAGGGCTGGATGGTCTGCCGCGCGAGTATGTTCCGCCCCCGCCAACATTTGAACAGCGCGCGGCCGCACTGCTCGCTGGCGTGGACGAATTCATGAATGCGGCGGCTCGTGCCAAGCGCTATGACGACATTCGCAGCGCCGCATTGCGTGCCGGTTATCCTGGACCATTTCGCGATGAGGGCGCCGCGTATGCAACTTGGATGGATTCGGTTTACGCCACCTGCTACCAGATCATGGAGCAGGTTCAAGCCAACGAGATTCCTGAGCCGAGCCTAGAGCAGCTGCTGCAAATGCTGCCAGTTCTGCAGTTGCCGGAATAATGATCAGCCGGCCGTCGCGCGCAGACACGCGGTCATGAACCCTAGGCCCGGCGCTTCCTCAACACCGCGCAGAATTCGTATCGATCCTTCATAGTGTCATACACCTCCGTTAGTTCGAGATCGATCAGGCGCTTATCCGACAGGTGGGCGATGACTTTCTGAAATGATGCCGGAGTGAATTGCCAGGCATGGCAGTCCAAATACGTCCTAGTTGCTGTCGCTATTGTGTATTCGGCCAGCGATGCCATCAGGGCCGACAAGCGACGATTCGTATTGAGAGTTGATCCGTGATCCCCACGCCAGTGCCGTGCTGAATCATTGTGCGTGACAAGCGTTCTGTATGCGATCCACGACTTTGCAGAGTGTCGAGTCCTTCGCTGCGAATGGGCGCGCAACACGTCGGCGATTGTCGTGTCCTCAAGAAAATGATCGAAGCAGTAACGCTTGTCGGGACAGATAACGTAATAGGCGCCTTCGCCTTCCAATATCTTGCTCACGGCGCGTAGGTGCGCAACCAGATCGGGTTGATGCTCAATACAGTGGCTGCTGAAAACCGACGCGAATCGCTCTTCGATGGCGTCGAGTGGCGCTTTCGAAAGAACGTAGTGGATTTCCGGGCACTTGGTCGGGTCAAGATCGTGCACCACGGCGCGAGCGCGGAGTTCTTCGGTCGACAGAATATCCGCGTACCGCACATGGTCTCCAGCAAGCGCGGGATTCGCAAAAGGGCCAATCTCTAGAGTCATTCGATCGCTCGGGATCGATTCGATGAATGTCTCGCGTGCGGCGCCTGCGCAAGGGATCCGCCCTTCGTCGAACCCGTATGTGATGAAGTGCTCTCTGGCTTGGCGGTCATCAAAAGCAGCAAGGTCGACGTACCTGGTTCGGTAGAAACCTGCATCGAACTGGTGGTCAATTGCGGCGCCGAAAGTCACTTTGTGATCCTCCAACCAAATGTAAGTTGAGGTTACCACTACTACGGGGCGGCCTGAATAGGGTTGTCGCCGGATTGCGCTTGTTTCTGCCCGCTTCGGCGGGTTTTCTTTTGCCTGAAAGACTCCAATGGACCCTGAAGCAGTTGAGAAGACGGGCACGATTGCCGGCAAGACGTTGATGTACGGCGGTGCCGCTGGGTCCGTGGCGAGTGGTCTATCTCTGTCCGACATCGGCGTCATCATCGGCGTCATCATCGGCGTGGCGGGTCTCTTGCTCGGGCAGTACTGGGCGTGGCGCAAGGACCGCCGAGAACAACGCGAGTCCGAAGCCCGCATGCGGCACAAGTTCGGTACGGGATGGGACGAGATATGAGCGCGCCCATGCCTCGTCAACCCAGCATCCCCGCCTCTCTGGCGCGCAAGGGTGCTATCCCCGCTGCGCTGCTGGCCGCCCTGACGAGCCCCCTGGCGTACACCACCCTGGAGCGCATGGAGGGCAACATCCTGCGCGTGTATCGGGACAACCTGGCCGGAGGCATCCCCACCTACTGCGCTGGCCGCACCGACTGGAATGCAAAGGTCGGG
>JBIQHU010000077.1:0-26998 GCA_044508395.1 Mycobacterium sp.
TGTCGCCGCGGGTGTTGATCTCCTTGAGCACCTTCTTCAGGCGTTCCTCGAAGTCGCCGCGGTAGCGGCTACCCGCCACCAGGGAGCCCAGGTCAAGCGTGTAGAGCTGCTTGTCCTTCAGCGTCTCGGGGACCTCACCGTGCACGATGGCCTGCGCCAGGCCCTCGACGACGGCCGTCTTACCGACGCCGGGCTCGCCGATCAGCACCGGGTTGTTCTTGGTGCGGCGGCTCAGCACCTGCATGACCCGCTCGATTTCCTTCTCGCGGCCGATGACCGGATCGAGCTTGCCCTCCATGGCGGCAGCGGTCAGGTTGCGACCGAACTGGTCGAGGACCAGCGACGTGGACGGGTTGCCCGACTCACCGCCGCGGCCACCGGTGCCTGCCTCGGCGGCCTCCTTGCCCTGATAGCCACTCAGCAGCTGGATCACCTGCTGGCGCACGCGCGTCAGCTCGGCGCCGAGCTTGACCAGCACCTGTGCCGCGACGCCCTCGCCCTCACGAATCAGACCGAGCAGAATGTGCTCGGTGCCGATGTAGTTGTGGCCGAGCTGCAGCGCCTCGCGCAGCGACAGTTCCAGCACCTTCTTGGCGCGCGGGGTGAAGGGGATGTGGCCGGACGGCGCCTGCTGGCCCTGGCCGATGATCTCCTCGACCTGGCTGCGAACGCCTTCGAGCGAGATGCCCAGCGACTCCAGCGACTTGGCGGCTACACCCTCGCCCTCGTGAATGAGTCCCAAGAGGATGTGCTCGGTTCCGATGTAGTTGTGGTTGAGCATCCGGGCCTCTTCCTGGGCCAGGACGACTACCCGACGCGCACGGTCGGTAAATCTCTCGAACATCGGTGGTTACCTGCTCTCCATCAATAGACTCGGCGCCTTGCACTTGTAGAAGTGCACGCACCTGCCATCCACTCTAATGGGCGACGGCCCTGGGTGCCCCGCCTCCCGGTCTGCTCTGAGCGGAAGTCTTCGTTGGCGTACCCAGGCGCTCCTAGGTACCAACGTTCGAGCGGCAGCTTTGTTTCCGTCCGTTTCGCTGGAGCGGGTTCGCCGCCCGCGAACGCGGCTATTGGGCTTGCGGGTTTTAAGTGGCCGCGTGGAATGCGTCGATGACGTCCGCCGGAATCCGCCCGCGGGTCGATACATTGTGGCCGTTGCGGCGAGCCCACTCCCGGATCGCGGCGCTCTGCTCGCGATCGATCGCCGCACGTCCGCGCCCCGAACCCGCCGACCGCCCGCGGCGGCGACCGCCGACCCGGCGTCCGGCCTCGACCCATTGCTTCAGGTCGTTACGCAGTTTTGCGGCATTCTTCGAAGAAAGGTCAATCTCGTAGGTCACCCCGTCAAGCCCGAATTCGACGGTCTCATCCGCCGCGCCTTCGCCGTCGAAATCATCGACCAACGTGACGGTCACTTTCTTCGCCATTACCCCACCACGCCCTTCTCGGCAACACCCTGGTTCATTGAATAACTTTTGGCCCCCGGCTCAATCTGCCATATTGAGACAAAGCATTCAACAAGATCAGAAATTTGGCTGATCAGTTGCTATGCCGGCGAACAATCGGGAACAAAACTGTCTCGCGAATCGAGAGTCCCGTCAAAGCCATCAACAATCTATCGATACCCATTCCGGTCCCTGTCGACGGTGGCATCGCATACTCCAGGGCCGCGAGGAAGTCCTCGTCCAGCACCATCGCCTCATCGTCGCCGGCGGCCGCGGCCCGCGCCTGGGCTTCGAACCGCTCGCGTTGGACGACCGGGTCGATCAGCTCCGAATAGCCGGTGGCCAGCTCGATCCGTCGAATGTATAGGTCCCACTTCTCGGTTACGCCTTCGATGCTGCGGTGTGCCCGCGTCAACGGCGTTGTTTCGACCGGGAAGTCCCTGACGAAAGTCGGTGCCCACAGCGTCGTTCCGACCGTGTGCTCCCACAGTTCCTCGACCAATTTCCCGTGCCCATAGCCACGGTCTCGCGGGATCTCCACACCCAGCCGATCGGCGATCGCCCATAAGTACTCGGCCGTCGTATCGGGGGTGATCTCCTCGCCTAGCGCCTCCGACAGCGATGAATACATTTGAATTGATTCCCATTCACCGTCGAGGTCGTACACGCTGCCATCAGGCAATGCCACCTGCCTGGTGCCGATCGCCTCGTCAGCGACCTCCTGAATTAACTCGCGGGTGACGACGGCGGAATCGTCATACGTTCCATAGGCCTGGTAAGTCTCGAGCATTGCGAATTCCGGAGAATGCGTCCAATCCGCACCTTCGTTTCGGAACACGCGATTCAACTCGAAGACCTTCTCGAAACCACCCACTAGGCAGCGTTTCAGGAAAAGTTCCGGGGCGATGCGAAGGTAGAGATCGGCATCGAGCGCATTGGAATGCGTCACAAACGGTCTGGCCGCCGCCCCACCGGCCAGTGTCTGCAGTATCGGCGTCTCGACCTCCAGGAACCCGCGCCGCTCCAGCGCCGAACGCACGGCGCGCACCACGGCGACCCGCTGACGCGCGATGGTCCTGGCCTCCGGGCGCACGATGAGATCCACGTAGCGCTGCCGCACCCGGGACTCTTCGCTCATCTCCCTATGAGCAACCGGAAGCGGACGCAGCGCTTTGGACACGATCTGCCACGAATCAGCCAGCACGGACAATTCCCCGCGCCGCGAGCTGATCACCTCGCCGTGAACGGAAACAATGTCGCCGAGGTCGACGTCGGACTTCCACGAGTCCAGCGATTCCTGACCGACCCGGTCGAGGCTGATCATCACCTGCAGTTGCGTGCCGTCGCCCTCCTGCAGTGTCGCGAAACACAATTTCCCGGAATTGCGGGCGAACATCACACGTCCCGCTATTCCGACGATGAGGCCGGTCTCTTCGTCCGGCTCCAGATCCGGATAGGTCTGGCGAATCTCGGCCAGGGTGTGCGTCCGGGCGACTTCGACCGGATAGGGATCCCGCCCCTGCGCCAGCAGACGTTCCCGCTTGCCCTGGCGGATTCGGTACTGCTCAGGGATATCAGTTTCAGGCGGGTCAGGTGCGGTCACGACTGGCCAGCTTAAATCAACTCGTGGCCACCCCTATCAACGCAGCGGCGGTCGATGCTCTCGCGCTCTTCTAGTGGTTTCGGCGTGTTGAGTCTCGCTGAGCGTGACCCACCACGCCGAAATCGCCGAATTAGCGGGCCTGCTTGAGGCGGCCGCGCTGGCTGTCGCGGTTGCGCTCGAACACCAACCGCAGGCCGTCGAGGGTCAGATGCCGGTCGTAGTGCTCGACGGTGTGCAGATCCGGCAGCACCAGCGGCGCGCCGTGTCCGGTGGCGACGACGGTGATGTCATCGCCGCCGAAACCGTCGACGTCCTCGCGGATACGGTTCACCAAGCCGTCGACCAGACCGGCGAATCCGAACACCGCGCCGGCCTGCATGCACTCCACGGTGTTCTTGCCGATGACCGACCGCGGCCGGGTCAGCTCGACGCGGCGCAACGCCGCCGACCGTGCGGCCGCCGCGTCGGAGGACACCTGCACACCGGGAGCGATTGCGCCGCCAAGGAATTCACCCTTGGCCGAAACCACGTCGACACAGATCGAGGAGCCGAAGTCGACCACGATCGCCGCGGTGCCGTACTTGTGGAAGGCGGCGAGGCAGTTGACAATACGGTCCGCACCGACCTCCTTGGGGTTGTCGACCAGCAGCGGGATACCGGTGCGCACGCCAGGCTCGATGAGCACGTGCGGCACCGACGGCCAATACTGCTCGAGCATCAGGCGCACCTCGTGCAGCACCGACGGCACGGTCGAAAGGCCGGCGGCTCCGGTCAGCCGTTCGGCGTCGTCGCCGATGAGGCCGTCGATGGTCAGCGCCAGCTCGTCAGCGGTGACTTCGGATTCAGTGCGAATCCGCCAATGGTGCACGACTTTGGCGTGATCCCCCGAACCCGACACCAGTCCGACGACGGTGTGGGTGTTACGAACGTCGATTGCGAGCAGCATGAATCACCGCGGCGACATCAGCTCGGCCGCGTCCGCCGGCACGTGGGCGGGATCGTGACCGAGATCGATCTGCTTGTTGTCGGCGTCGACGAACACCACTCGCGGCTGGTAGCTGCGCGCCTCGGCATCGTCCATCGAACCGTAGGCGATCAGGATCACCAGGTCGCCGGGGTGCACCAGATGCGCTGCCGCGCCGTTGATCCCGATGACACTACTACCGCGCTCGCCGGTGATCGCGTAGGTCACCAGTCGCGCACCGTTGTCGATGTCCACGATCGTGACCTGCTCGCCCTCGAGCAGGTCGGCGGCGTCCATCAGATCGGCGTCGATGGTCACCGAGCCGACGTAGTGCAGATCAGCCTGAGTCACCGTGGCGCGGTGGATCTTCGACTTGAGCATGGTCCGTAACATCAGTTCCTCCAAGGTAGTTCGTGCTCGTCGTACTCGACATGGGGCCCTGGTCCGGATGGCACTCCGATGTCGATGGCGATGTTGTCCAGCAGTCGGGTTCGTCCCAGCCGCGCCGCGACGAGCATGCGCGCCGCGCCCTCGGCAGGTGCGGGCCCCAGCATCGGGTCGCGCACCTCGAGGTAGTCCACATCGATGGCCGGGACCTCGTCGAGCACCGCGCGGGCGGCGTCCAGCGCGGCGGCCGGACCCTCGCCGGCCGCGTACATTCCTGCGAGCAGCGCCGCCGACAGCGCGCCGGCCTGTTCACGTTCGACGTCGTTGAGGTAGCGGTTGCGCGACGACATCGCCAGGCCGTCGGCTTCGCGGACGATCGGTACGCCTACGATCTGCGTATCGATGTCGAGGTCGGCGACCATCTGCCGGATCAGCGTCAGCTGCTGGTAGTCCTTCTCGCCGAAGAACGCGCGGTCCGGGTGGACGATGTTCAGCAGCTTGAGCACGACGGTGAGCACACCGGCGAAATGCGTTGGCCGCGAGGCGCCTTCGAGTTGTTCACCGAGTGGTCCGGGATGAACGGAGGTGCGTGTGCCCTGCGGGTACATGTCGGCAACCGTCGGGGTGAAGGCGATCTCGACACGCTCTTCACGCAGTGCGGCGAGGTCGTCCTCGAGGGTCCGGGGGTATGCGTCGAGGTCTTCGTTGACACCGAATTGCAGCGGGTTCACGAAGATCGACACCACCACGACCGCACCCTGGACCCGTTTGGCGGACCGGATCAGCGTCAGATGCCCCTCGTGCAGTGCGCCCATCGTCGGCACCAGCATCACCCTGCGGCCCGTCGCACGAAGGGCCCTCGTGACGTTGGAGACGTCGCGCGGGGCGGAGTAGACGTTCAGTTCGCCCGCATTGAACTGAGGCTTCGCGGTGGCGATCATCGTGCCGCCTCGGTGAGCACCGCGAACACCTCGTCGGGAGCGTGCGCACGTTGGGCGGTACGCAACGAATTCGTCCGATATGCCTGTGCGAGTTGCGGATCGACTTCGGTCAGCGCCTCCAGGTGCCGTGCGATCGCGCCGGCGTCACCGCGGGCGACCGGACCGGTCAGCGCGCTCTGCCCACGCGCGAGTGCATTCTCCAGCGACGCACGCGCCAGCGGACCTATCACCCGTTCGGCGATGCCGCCCGGTGCATCTCCGACGATTTCCTGTCCGAGCAGTTCCTGACCCCACAGCGCGGAGCGCAGCGCCTCGACCGCGTCAAGCAGCACGGTGACGACGTGGTTGCTCGCGTGCGCCAGAGCGGCGTGATACAGCGTCCGCGCGTCTTCGCGGATGCGGAACGGTTCGCCGCCGATCTCCAATACCAGCGACTGTGCGATCGCGTATCCGACTTCGTCGGCCGCCGTGACCCCGAAGCAGGTATCGGACAGGCGGTCGATGTCCTCGTCGGCCCCGGTGAAGGTCATCGCGGGGTGAATCGCCAGCGGGATGCACCCCTGTTCGGTCAGCGGTGCCAGCACCCCGATGCCGTTGGCCCCCGATGTGTGCGCCACGATCGTCCCCGGGCGTACCGCGCCGGTGGCCGCGAGTCCGGAGACCAGTGCGGGCAGCGCGGCGTCAGGCACAGCCAGCAGCAGCAGTTCGGCGCGGCCGGCGACCTCGTCAACCGGTAGCACCGCGGTGTCGGGCAGTCGGCGCTGCGCACGCTCGCGCGACGCATGCGAGATGGCGCTGCACGCGGCGACGACGTGTTCGGCGCGCTCCAATGCAACACCGAGCGCAGTACCCACTCGACCAGCGGAAACAATGCCGATCGTGAGCCGCGCCGGGCGGAATCCGTCAGAGGGGGTCCCCATCGAAACCACGCAGACGACCTCGCTGAATGTCGAAAGTTTCTTCGTTCCGGTCCTGCAGTGCGGGTACCGAACGGTCACCGAAGCCTAGCTCACTCTTCGCGACGGCGGCGACGCCCGCCCCCCGACGGGCTGGCCTGCAGCCGCGCCAGAAGCTCGGCCACCGTCTGTCCGCCGCTCCCTTGGTCGTCGGAACTGCGGTGTCGTGACCTGGGCGGCTCCTCGGGCGGCTCGGGCTCCGCGTGAGGCGGTGCCTGGGCCGATTCGGTGGCCAGGGTGGGCGGTGAGGCGGGCCTGCCAGGATCGATGGCCTCCGGACCCACCGAATGCCTGCCACGCCGGGGCGACTCGGGCGGTGGTGTCGACATCGCCGGCTGCGGATGGGCATCCGGTGCAGGGGCGCGTCGCCTGCCGACGTACTCCTCCGAGGATCCGTTCTCGGTCGGCTGTTCCGCAGGTGCCACCCAGTTACTGCCCGGTGCCCCCGCCGGAATGTAGCGGCCCTCGGCCGGCGCAGGCTGCCAGTCGGACACGGGGGCGGGCTCCGGCGTTGGCGTTGGCGCTGGCGGAGGTGCCGTGGGAGCCGGAGGAGGCGGCGGTGCCGGCTCGGGTGCCTTCGGAGGTTCTTGCCCTGGCGGCCAGGAGAATTGGGTGGTGCGCTCGTTGTCGGTGGGCGGCGGGACCGACGGTGTGGCCGCATAGTGCGCGCTTTCCCGTTCTGCCTCCGCCGCCCTGCGGTGCGTACCTCCCGCACTGGCCGGCGGCACCCACTCGTACTCGGGCGGATGCGGCTCCTCCGGCACGTCGATGATCGGGCTTTCGTCGGTGTGGAAGTCGGTGTCGACGTGATCTTCGGTGTCGATGCGGCTGGCGGTCACCCGGCCAGCGGGTTCGGGGGTGGGCGCCCAGTCGTAAGACCGGGCAGCGTCTCGGTCGGTTTCCAGCGCAGGCCGGTGCGAAAGGTCGGCGTCGAACAGGATCTCCAGGTTGGTGCGTAGGGCGGCGAGTTCGGCCCGCAGGCCGGCCACCTCGTCGGCCGCCTGGGCGCGCAGTTCGGATACCAGTTCGCGACGCAGTTGCGTCTCCACCGACAACTCGTACTCGCGACGCGCGGAGATCTCGCGATCCAACTGGAGGTCGTAGACGAGTTTGAGGTCGCGAACCTTCGCCTGGTCGATGTCGCTCTGTCTGCGATAGATGACCGACACGAACGCCGCCACCACCGCCGCCCAGAGCGCCAGGATGACAGCGAGTTTCAGCAACTCGGCCCGATTGGTGAACACAAGCGCAGAACTGGATCCGATTGCGAGTACCAGCAACACCGTCAGCAGCACCCAACCTGGCCGACGCGCACTGCGCCGAGGCCTGGCGCTGCGGGTCGGTTCGGTCATGGGGCGACTGTACCCGCCACTGGTCACTCCGCGTGTCGTCCTCGGCGGCGATTCGGCCGCCCGACGGTCGAACCAGTTACTCCGTTGCGCCATCAGGGTTGTCGGGCGGCTCCGGCGGAGACTTGCAGCAATGCTGGAGCCATAACGCGGCGACCACGATCGCCAGCGCGCACGCGGCGGCCACCACGACGCCGGGGGTGTCTTCGCCCGCGACGCGCAACGTCGAGCGCCGCGGCAAGAGGTAGCCGAGCACGCCAAGCCACCAGCCGAGCACCAGCGCCCCAACCCACGCCGAGGCCTTGGCGATCAACACGGATCTGGCAACTGCGAGCGGATGCAGCCGGCCGGGGCCGTCGCCGATCTGCCCGTCGTTGATCTTGGCCCTCACATAGAAGGCCCAGCCCACCTCCACGATGGCGACCGCCAGCAGCGACACCCCTGACAGCAACGTGATGGGCGGAAAGTACCGGTACAGCACCACCACGAGCAGGTAGCCCGCCACAGCGGCAAAAAGGGTCGCGGCGGCGAGGTCGCGTTTGCGGGTCGGACCCATCAGCGCAGAACCGAGTCGGTCAACCGGACGCCGTCGCGCTCGGCGGGATCGAGTTCGGCGAGAAGCTTCTCGACGGAGCGTCGCTCACCGGCGACGCTCAGGACGGCGGCGGGGTCGACGGCGAGCCACGGCACGAGCACGAAGGCGCGCTCATGAGCCCGCGGATGCGGCAACGTCAGCTCTTCGTCGTCGGAGGTGACCTCGCGACCGCCGTCGCTGCACATGACGAGGTCGACGTCGAGGGTGCGCGGACCCCACCGCTGTTCGCGCACCCGGTCGGCCGCCCGCTCCAACTCGTGGGCGCGGCGCAGCCATCCGTGAGCGTCGAGGGTGGGATCGTCGGCCAGCACCACGGCGTTTAGGAACGCGCCCTGCTCGACACCACCCCACGGATCGGTCTCGAACACCGGTGACACCGCGCATACGGCGTCGCCGAGGCCGCCGACGACCGACTGCAGTCGCGCAAGCCGATCGCCGAGGTTCGACCCGATGGACAGCACCACGCTCGTCACGGGTTACCCCGTCCGCCGCGCCGGGACCGATGTGCCACCACCGAGATATCGCTGAAGCTCAGCGGGATCGGAGCGGACGGTTTGTGCACCACCACCTCGACGGCGTGCACACGCTCGTCGGACATGACGTCGTCGGCGATCTCACCGGCCACGGTCT
Organism: Mycobacterium sp.; assembly: GCA_044508395.1. GTDB lineage: Bacteria > Actinomycetota > Actinomycetes > Mycobacteriales > Mycobacteriaceae > Mycobacterium. Next base: position 8,874 of record JBIQHU010000077.1, read on the forward strand.
CGATCAGATTGCGCGGCGGGCCCGCAACGATGTCGGCGGCGCGCAGCGCCAGTGTGCCGTAGTCGAGGGTGTCGGCCAGATCGTCGCTCGCCGCCGCGACGTCGAGATCGATCCACACCGTGATGTCGACGACGAAGTCCTGGCCGTCGCGCCGCTCGTGCTCGAACACACCGTGGTGACCTCGAACGGTCAACCCGCGCAACTCGATTCGATCAGCCATGCTCAACCGTTCCACGCCTCAAGCACCTTGAGTGCATCGACCGACGCTCGCACGTCGTGCACCCGGACCCCCCACGCGCCGCGCAATCCAGCGAGCGCGGAGATCACCGCGGTCGCGGTCTCCCTGCCGTCGGGCGGGCGGGGTTCACCGTCCGCGTCCGCCAGCAGCGAGCCGAGGAAGCGTTTCCGGGATGCCCCGACCAGTACAGGGATTCCGGTGCCGACGAACTCGGGCAGCGCCCGCAACAGCGACCAGTTGTGTTCCGCCGTCTTGGCGAAACCCAGGCCCGGGTCGATGATCACGTTCGCCGGATCAACCCCGGCGGCCACCGCGCCGTCGACACTCTCCATGAGTTCGTCGCGGACTTCCGCGACCACGTCCCGGTAGACGGGCACGTCATGCGGGCGGGCCGAACCGACTGAGCGCCAGTGCATCAGCACCCACGGCACCTTCGCGTCCGCGAGAAGCGGGGCCATGGCCGGGTCGGCCCGGCCACCAGAGACGTCGTTGACGATCCGGGCGCCGCTTTCCAGCGCGGCCTGCGCTACCGCGGCGTGCATCGTGTCGATACTCACGGTAAGTCCTTGTCCGGCAAGCTCTTTGATCACCGGGACCACTCGCGTGGTTTCCACCTGGGGATCGACACGCGTGGCGCCGGGCCGCGTCGACTCCCCGCCGACGTCGATGATCGCCGCGCCTTCGGCGGCCAGCGCGAGACCATGGGCGACGGCGCGGTCACGGTCGAGGAAAAGTCCACCGTCGGAGAAGGAGTCGTCGGTGACGTTCACAACCCCCATGACCTGCACGCTGGGTGGACTCACTTGCGCAGGATGAGGTCCAGTGCTTCCGACCTGGATGCGTTGTCGGTCTTGAACTGGCCACGCACCGCCGACGTCGTCGTCACGGCGCCGGGCTTGCGGACACCGCGCATCGACATGCAGAGGTGTTCGGCCTCGACCACGACGATGACGCCTCGTGGATTCAGCTTGCGCATCAGCGCGTCTGCGATCTGCGCGGTCAGGCGTTCCTGCACCTGCGGCCGTTTGGCGTACAGATCCACCAGCCGCGCGATTTTCGAGAGCCCGGTGACCCGGCCGTCCTCGCCGGGGATGTAGCCGACGTGTGCCACCCCGTGGAACGACACGAGGTGGTGTTCGCACGTCGAGTACATCGGGATCTGCTTGACCAGCACCAGTTCGTCGTGCTGCTCGTCGAAGGTGGTGTTGAGCACCGTGTCCGGGTCCGTGTACAGACCGGCGAACAACTCCCGGTACGCGCGCGCCACCCGGGCGGGCGTGTCTTCGAGGCCGTGGCGATCGGGGTCCTCCCCCACCGCGATCAGCAACTCGCGCACGGCGGCCTCCGCGCGCGCCTGGTCGAACTCCACGGGTTGGAATTTGACAGAGTTGTTCTGCAACTGCGTCATTGAAGCCTCCTGTGAGCCTGCAAGCCGGTCAGCCGTGCGGGTTCTGCCGGCCGTTCTCCTGCCCCGAATCGTCGTTCGGGCTGGGCTGGCCACCCTGCTGTGGATGACCGGGCTGCGGGTAGGGCTGATATGGCGGGTAGGGCGGCGGAGCCGCCCCGGCGACATTGGGCTGCTGTTGCCAGCCCGGGTTCTGCGGCGGCGGATACCAGTAACCGTGCGGCTGCTGCTGAGGTTGCTGCTGCGGCTGCGGGGGCCAACCGGGCGCATGCCATCCTGCGGGCGCACCGTAGTCCGGTTGCGTCGGCGCATTGGCCCCAGTTCCGTTGGAGCCAGTTCCGTTGGAGCCAGTTCCGTTGGAGCCATTGCCGTTTGCGCCATGCTTGGCCGCCTCGGCCAGTCGGGTGGCCTCCGCCGCCTTGCTGGCCTGCGCGATGGCAGTCTTGAACGCGGGTTCGGGCACCGGCTTGGGCCACGGCTCTCCGCGTTCGATCGCGAGCTCGCCGGGTGTCTTGATCGGCGGCTTGTCCGAGGGAACACGGCCACCGAAGTCGTCGAACATCGTCAGCCGCGGCCGCTTCTTGACGTCCTCGAAGATCGCCTGCAGCTCGGCCCGGTGCAGTGTCTCCTTCTCCAGCAGTTCGCCGGCCAGGACGTCGAGCACGTCGCGGTACTCGGTGAGGATCTCCCATGCCTCGGTGTGCGCCGCCTCGATGAGCTTGCGGACCTCGTCGTCGATGATCTGCGCGACCTCATGGCTGTAATCGGCCTGAGTGCCCATGGTGCGGCCGAGGAAAGGGTCGCCGTGTTCGGTGCCGTAGCGGACGGCGCCCAGCTTGGAGCTCATGCCATACTCGGTGACCATCGCGCGGGCGATCTTGGTGGCCTGCTCGATATCGGACACCGCGCCGGTGGTCGGCTCGCGGAACACCAGTTCCTCCGCGGCGCGGCCACCCATCGCGAAAACCAGCCGCGCGATCATTTCCGATCGCGTCATCAGGCCCTTGTCGTCCTCGGGCACCGCGACAGCGTGGCCACCGGTGCGGCCACGGGCCAGGATCGTCACCTTGTAGATCGGCTCGATGTCGGGCATCGCCCATGCCGCCAGCGTGTGTCCGCCTTCGTGATAGGCGGTGATCTTCTTCTCCTGCTCGCTGATTATGCGGCCCTTGCGTCGCGGCCCGCCGACGACGCGGTCGACCGCCTCCTCGAGCGCTGGGCCGGTGATGACCGTGCCGTTCTCGCGGGCGGTCAGCAGCGCGGCCTCGTTGATGACGTTGGCCAGGTCCGCGCCCGACATGCCGACGGTCCGTTTGGCCAGCCCGTCGAGGTCGGCGTCGCCGGCCATCGGCTTGCCCTGCGAATGCACCTTCAGCACGGCCTTGCGGCCAGCGAGGTCCGGGTTGGACACCGGGATCTGACGGTCGAAGCGGCCCGGCCGCAGGAGCGCGGGGTCGAGGATGTCGGGCCGGTTGGTCGCCGCGATCAGGATGACGCCCTGGCGGTCGCCGAACCCGTCCATCTCGACCAGCAGCTGGTTCAGCGTCTGCTCGCGCTCGTCGTGACCGCCACCGAGCCCGGCGCCGCGCTGGCGCCCGACGGCGTCGATCTCGTCGACGAAGATGATGCACGGGCTGTTCTGCTTCGCCTGCTCGAAGAGGTCGCGCACGCGCGAGGCGCCGACGCCGACGAACATCTCGACGAAGTCGGAGCCGGAGATGGTGAAGAATGGCACGCCCGCCTCACCGGCGACGGCGCGCGCCAGCAGCGTCTTACCGGTGCCGGGGGGGCCGTAGAGCAGCACGCCCTTGGGAATCTTGGCGCCCAGCGCCTGGTAGCGCGACGGGTTCTGCAGGAAGTCCTTGATCTCGTAGAGCTCCTCGACCGCCTCGTCGACGCCGGCGACGTCGGCGAACGTGGTCTTGGGCATGTCCTTGGACAGCTGCTTGGCTTTCGACTTGCCGAAGCCGAAGCCCATCCGCCCGCCGGTCTGCATGCGGGAGAACATCACGAACAGGCCGACGAGCAGCAGCAGCGGCAGCAGGTAGATGAGCAGCGAGCCCAGCATGCTGCCCTGGTTCACGACGGTGTTGATCTTGGCGTTCTTGGCGCTCAGCGCGTCGAATAACTGGACGGCGTACCCGGTGGGGTACTTCGTGATGATCTTGTCGCTGTCCTGGGTATCGCTGTTGCCGTCCTTCAGCTCCAAGCGAAGCTGCTGCTCACGGTCGTCGATCTGCGCGCTCTTGACGTTGTCGTTCTTGATCTGAGCCATCGCCACCGAGGTGTCGACGGGCTTGAATCCGCGAGTGTCGTCGCTGAAGTAGTAGAACGACCACCCCAGCAACAGCACCACCGCAATCACGGTGAGAGTGCGGATCACATTCTTGCGATTCATACGTGAGTCCGGTTCATCGAATGTCCGTCGTCGACTTCCTCTTAATATGCGCAGCTGGAAACCTCAAGGTTACCGCTAGACCAACGAACCGAGGTTCCCGCCCAGCCAGCAGATCTCCGCGATGGCGTGCACCGATCCCACAGTCGACGCTGGATAGGCTCATGTTGTGCTCACGACGACCGTGCGGCTGGTTGAGACGAACGGGGTGACTCTTCGGGTCATCGAGGCCGGCGACCGCGATGCGCCGCTGGTGGTGCTGGCCCACGGATTCCCTGAACTGGCCTACTCGTGGCGACACCAGATCCCGGTGCTGGCGGAGGCCGGCTACCACGTGCTGGCCCCCGATCAGCGCGGGTACGGCGGCTCCAGCCGACCCGCTGCCGTCGAGGACTACGACATCCACGCCCTGACCGGCGACCTCGTCGGCCTGCTGGACGATGCTGGCGTCGAGCAGGCGGTGTTCATCGGCCACGATTGGGGCGCGATGGTGGTGTGGCACACCACGCTGCTGCACCCCGACCGGGTTCGCGCGGCCGCCGGGCTCAGCGTGCCGCCGATCCCGCGGGCCCGGTCCCGCCCGACCGAACGCTGGCGGGAGAAGTTCGGCGAGGACTTCTACATGCTGCGTTTCCAGGAGCCAGGGGTCGCCGACTCCCAAATGGCCGCCGACGTGGCCGTCACGATGCGGGGGATGTTCGCCGGTCTGCTCGAAGGGGACGCGCCGCTGCCCGACTGGATCAGCCCCGAGGAGTTCGACCACTACGTCACCGAGTTCGGCAGGACCGGCTTCACCGGCGCCCTGAACTGGTACCGCAACTACGACCGCAACTGGGAGACGACGCCGCACCTGGCCGGTGCGCAGACCATGGTGCCCGCGCTGTTCGTCGGGGGTACGGCCGATCCGGTGGGCCCGACGATGAATCCGGCCCGCGCGCGTGAGGTCGTCGCGGGGCCGTACACCGAGACGTGGGTCGACGGTGCGGGGCACTGGGTTCAGCAGGAGCGGCCCGAGGAGGTCAACCGAATCCTGTTGGCGTTCCTGCGCGAAGTGGAGAACGGCTAGATCCGCGCGTCGATGACGTCGCCGAGCCCGACCCGCACTGCACGATCTTGGTGCCGCCCTGACGGTATGGTGCCTGACATGTCGATCGCAGCGAGTGCGAAGTTTCCCATCCGGCTCCTCGTTCTCGCCGCCGCGGGACTCGTTGTCACACTGTCGGGTTGCGACGCCTCGTCGGGTCCGACCCCGGCCCCGACCACCGCCGCCGAGCCGGAGGTCCGGCAGGTCACCGTCGAAGGTTCAGGCGAAGTCAAGGGCACCCCGGACACGTTGAACGTCAGCGCCTCGATCGAATTCACCGCCCCTGATGTCACCGGCGCGATGAACCAGGTCAGCGATCGTCAGCTTGGGGTGATCAACGCACTGGTCGACGCCGGCGTCGACCGCGACGACATCAGCACCACCGAGGTGAGCCTGCAGCCACAGTTCGCGACCACCGACAGCACCACCATCGTCGGTTACCGCGCGAGCAATACCATCGACGTGAAGATCCGCCAGCTCGACGCCGCCTCGCAGGCCCTCGCGCTGATCATCAGCACCGGCGGCAACGCCACCCGGATCAACAACGTGAGCTATTCGATCGAGGACGACTCGCAACTCGTCCGCGACGCCCGCAGCCGTGCCTTCGGCGACGCGAAGGAACGCGCAGAGCAGTACGCGCAACTGTCCGGACTCACTCTCGGCAGCGTGATCTCGATTTCGGAGGTCGCCGGCACCCAGCCGCCCGTCCCGCTGCAGAGCCCACGCGCCGATATGGCCGCCGCACCCGTGCCGCTCGAACCGGGCCAGCAGACCGTCGGCTTCAGCGTGACGGTGGTCTGGGAGCTCACGTAGTCCCCGCGAGCAGACGCGAAAACCCCTTTTTTGCGCGGAAATAGGGGGTTTTCACGTCTGCTCGCGGGAAGAAATTCAGCCCGCGGGCGCGATGTCGACCGGGATTCCGTTCAGCACCGCGGTGCCCGACAACGGGTCGAGCTGATTACCCGCATTGAGCTGATTGACGTTGACCCCGGGATTACGCGAAGCGGTTTCCTGGCCAGTGCCGTCGCGGTCGTGACCCCAGCCGTGCGGCAGCGACACCACGCCGCGCCGCATGCCGTCGGTGATCTCGATCGGAGCCAGCAGTTCGCCGCCGGGGCCCTTCACGACGGCGGTGTCGGTCAGGCCGAGTTCGGCGGCGTCGTCGGGATGGATGCGCAGTGTGCAGCGGTTGGAGCCGCCGACCAGTGCGGGTACGTTGTGCATCCAGCTGTTGTTGGACCGGAGATGGCGTCGCCCGATCAGCACGAACCGATCCGCCCGACGGTCCAGCGCGTCCCGCAGCCGCTCCGCTTCCTCAAGCAGCAGCGGCGGCGCGAGTTCGATTCTGCCCGTTGGTGTTCGCAGGACCTCCCGCAGTCGCGGTCGCAGCGGGCCGAGGTCGATGCCGTGCGGGGACTCCTTGAGCCGCTGCAGCGTCAGGCCCTCCGGCTTGGCACCGAACGCGTCTCCGTAGGCACCGAGCCGCAGCATCATGTCGAGGCGGCGCTCGTACCCCGGACCGGCCGGCAGCATCGCGGTCAGTTCGTCGACGGGGCGGCCGGCGACCGGTGAGCCGGGATCGGCTGTCTCCTTCGCCAACGTCATTGCGATGACTTGTTCGTCGACGGCGGCGGGATCACCGTCGACGGCCGCGCCGAATAACACGAGCGCGATCCGCGACAGGATCTCCGCCTCGTCGGGCCGACCGTCCGTAGAAAGCACGGGCGGCGAATAGCGGACGTTGTTGCGCACCGCGAGGTTGTTGAGGGCGAAGTCGAAGTGGGGGCTGCGCGACGGCGGCGGTGGCGGCAGGATGACGTCGGCGTGGCGCGTCGTCTCGTTGAGGTACGGGTCGATGCTCACCATGAACTCCACGCCGGCGAGTGCACGGTCGAGGCGGTCACCGTCGGGGGCGGACAGCACGGGGTTTCCGGCGATGGTGATCATCGCCTTGATCTGACCGTCACCCGGGGTGTCGATCTCCTCGGCGAGCGCGGCCGCCGGGAATTCGGACAACGCCTCGGGATAGCCGGACACCCGGCTGTGCCAACGGCCGATGCCGAATCCGCGACCGGCTTTCGGCGGGCGGGGCGCGGGCGCCGTCGCACCGAGCGGGAACATCGCGCCGCCCGGGCGGTCGAGATTGCCCGTCAGCACGTTGATCACGTCGACGAGCCAGCTGCCCAGCGTTCCGAATTCGACCGTCGAGGTGCCGATCCGCCCGTAGACGGCGGCCGTCGGCGCGGCGGCGAGCTCGCGGGCCAGCACGCGGATGTCGTCGGCATCGACTCCGCAGTACTCGGCCACGGCGTCCGGTCCGAAGTCGGCCGCGACGGCGCGGACTTCGTCGACACCGTTGACGTGTTCGGCCACGGTGCCGAGGTCGACCAGGTCCTCGGCGAACAGCACGTGCGCGACCGCGAGCATCAGTGCGGGATCGGTGCCCGGCCGGGGCGCGATGTGACGGTCGGCGAGCTCGGCGGTGCGCGTGCGGGCGGGATCGATGACGACGAGCTTGCCGCCGCGCTTGCGCAAGGCCCGCAGCTTGCCCCCGAAGTCGGGCGCGGTGGCCAGACTGCCGTTGGACACAAGGGGATTCGCGCCGATGACGACGAGGTAGTCCGTACGGTCGAGATCGGGCACCGTGAACGCGACCGGGCTGCCGAACATCAGGCCCAGTGCGACGTGCTTGGGCATCTGGTCGAGCGTGCTCGCGCTGAACGCCTGGCGGGTGCCGAGTGCTCGGATGAGCACCGGCGGATACAGCGCGCCCGCGACGGTGTGCGCGTTGGGATTGCCGAGATACACCCCGACCGACGTTCCGCCGTGCTCGGCGACGACGGCACCGAGGCCCTCAGCGACCGCGGCGAATGCCTCGTCCCAGCTCGTTTCGGTCAGCACGCCGTCACGCCGGACCAGGGGCCGTGCCAACCGGTCGGGGTCGTTGTCGAGCTCGGCGAAGCTCGCCCCCTTGGGGCAGATGAAACCGTGGCTGAACACGTCGTCGCGGTCGCCGCGCGCACCGGTGAGCCGGCCGTCGTCGATCGTCACGGTCAGGCCGCAGGTGGCCTCGCACAGCGGGCAGATCCGCAGGGCTGTTCGCGTCATGCCCAACATCGTGCGCCGATTACGCCTGCTCGTACACCTTTGGGTCCAAAGTGCCGATGTAAGGCAGGTCGCGGTAGCGCTCGGCGTAGTCGAGGCCGTATCCGACGACGAACTCGTTGGGGATGTCGAACCCGACGTAGGCGATGTCGACGTCGGCGCGGACGGCCTCGGGTTTGCGCATCAGTGTGCAGACCCGCAACGACCGCGGATGCCGCGTCGCGAGGTTGCGCAACAGCCACGACAGCGTCAGGCCGGAGTCGACGATGTCCTCGACGATGAGCACGTCGCGGTCGTTGATGTCGCGGTCGAGGTCCTTGAGGATGCGCACCACGCCCGAGGAGGACGTCGACGACCCGTAGGAGCTGACCGCCATGAACTCGAGCTGCGTCGGCAGCGGGATCGCCCTGGCCAGGTCGGTGACGAAGAAGACCGCGCCCTTGAGCACGGTGATCAGCAGCAGATCCTGGGTGCCGCCGACGATGGCGTCGCGATAGTCCTCGCCCAACTGATGTCCCAGCTCGGCGACCTTCGCCTGGATGTCGTCCGACGAGAGAAGCACCGACTTGATATCACCGGGGTACATGTCGGTGGATTCCGCGGCCACGTGCACAGCGTGCCATGTTTTCACACCGGCTCTGTGTGCAGGGTCAGCATCCCGCCGCGGCGCCCCGCGACCAGCCGCCTGCTGCGCAACGGCGAACCGACCGCGACGCCGCCCTGCCCGCGCCACGCCGTCACCAAGGTGTCCACGCCGCGGATCTGCTTGTCGGTCAGGGCGCTGGCACCGCCGGCCAACAGCCAACCTCGAATCACCCTGCGCCGGACGGCCTCCGGCAGGTTGACCAGGCGCGCGGTGTCGAGGCCGTCGGCGACCGACACCTCTACAAGCTCGCGGGCTGCCAGCTCGTCGAGCGCCTCGCTGTCCTCGCGCAGCGCAGCGGCGGTGCGGGCCAAAGCCTCGGCGACGCCGCCGCCGAGCACGTCCTCAAGCAGCGGGAGCACCTCGGTGCGCAGCCGGGTCCGGGTGAACCGGCGATCGGTGTTGTGCGGGTCCAGCCACGGCGTGAGGTTCAACTCCTCGCACGCCGCGTGCGTCACGGCACGCCGGACTCCGAGCAGCGGGCGATACCACGGCGGGTCGAGCGGGCGCATACCCGCGATGGAGCGTGCGCCCGAGCCGCGACCCAGGCCGAGAAGAACCGTCTCGGCCTGGTCGTCGAGTGTGTGCGCGAGCAGCACCGGCGCCTCGCCACGCGCGGCGTCCAACGCCCGGTAGCGGGCGGTGCGCGCGGCGGCCTCGGGACCACCCGCGGTGCCCACATCGACGCAAAGCACTTGAGCGTCAACACATCCCAATGCGAGCGCCTGTTCACGGGCGGTGGCCGCCACCTGGTCGGAACCGGCCTGCAGGCGATGATCGACGATCAAGGCGATGGTCGGTTTCACCTGTGCCGCCACCGCGGTCAGCGCCAGCGAATCGGGTCCCCCGGACAGCGCGACGCACCACCGCGAATCGGCCTCGCCGTACTCGCGTACGAACGCTTTCACGGCCGCCCGCAGTGCGGCTACAGCACTCTGTCGATCCACCGTTGCGGCTTGTCGATTTCCGTTGGCAAAGGCAGGGTTTCGGGGCTCGACCAGACGGCGTTGAACCGCGTCATCCCGACCCGAGACACCACGTGGTCGACGAACGCCTTACCGCGCGTGTACTGGAGCAGTTTGGCGTCGAACCCAAGTAAAGCCCGCATGATTCGCTGCAGGGGAGGCTGCTTTCGTTGGCGCCGTTCGTCGAAGCGCTTGCGGATCGTCGCCACCGACGGCACCACCTTGGGTCCGACGGCATCCATCACGTGGTCCGCGTGGCCCTCCAGGAGAGTGCCCAACACCAGCAGTTGGTCCAGTGCCCTGCGCTGCGGCTCGGCCTGAACCGCCCTCATGAGGCCGATCATTCCCGTCGAATTCGGTTCGGTGTCAGCGTCGACGACGTAGTCGCGACGGCTGCGGATGAACGCCGCGAGCCTGCCCACCATCTGGGCGACGTCGTCACCGGCGTCCTGGGTGAGCACCGCCAGCGACTGCGACATGTGGTCGGCCAGCCACGGATTGGCCCGGAACTGAACCCGGTGGGTGACCTCGTGCAGGCAGACCCAGAGCCGGAAATCGCTTGGCTGGACCCGCAATTGGCGCTCGACACCGATCACGTTCGGATACACCAGCAGGAGTTCGCCGCCGTGACGGCCGAATGGATCGTACTGACCGAGAATTCCCTGCGAGACGAACGCGAGCACGGCACCGGTCTGCGCACCCGTGAGCCGTCCGCTGATGAAACCCTTCGGCTTGTCCGTGCCGCCGGTCATCACACGCATCGACTGCGCCGCCGCGTGAATCCACTGCGGACGGTCGACGATTCGTGCCTCGGGGATCTCGCCGCCTTCGTTGAGTCCGGTGACCTCGCGCACCGGTACCTCGGCCTGCCGGGACGCCTCCGCCAGTTGCTCGATGACCTGACGGCGGGTGTAGTCGGAGGCGGCCGGACCCGGTCGCACCAGCTTCTCGCCGACCTCGGTGGCAAACTTCCAATCGACGGCTCGGCCGACGCTGGGCGAAGTCACGGTCTCTGACGTCATGCGCTGCATCCGCAGGACCGCAGCGTGGCGGCGAAGTTGTCGAGGGCGATCAGGCCTGTGGGCCCCGCGTCGTTGGAGATGAAGGCGAAGGTGAGGACGCGGCCGCTGGCATCGGTGATGATGCCGGCCAGCGAGTTGGTCCCGGTGAGCGATCCGGTCTTGGCCCGCAGGAAACCGGCGGCGGCCCGGTGGGCATCGGTGCCGAGGTAGCGGTTGGACAGGGTGCCGCTGCCACCCGCGATCGGAAGCAGTTCGACCAGTGGGCGCAGCTTGGGCTGGTCGCTGCCCGCGGCGGCGTTGACGACCTCGTCGAGGGTCTCCGCGGTGAGCCGGTCGTCGACGGACAACCCGCTGGAATCGAAGAGCCTGGCGTTGGTGGTGTCGATCTTGGCGGCTTCGAGCTGGCGCAACACCGCCTGCACCGCGCCGTCGAAGCTCTGCGGGAGGCCGAGTTTGGCGGCGACTTCGCGGCCGATCGACTCGGCCATCACGTTGTCCGAGGCGTTCATCATGTCGCGCAGTCGATCGATCAGCGGCGGCGACTGCACCGACCCGATCTCGTGACCACCGCGAGCGGCCCCCGGCACGACGGTCACCTTGGCGGGGTCGACGCCGAGCGCGACGGCCAGCGCGCGACCGGCATCGAGCGCCGGTGTCTTGGATCGCGTGGAGTCGACACTGACGGGCTGGGTGCGGCCGCCGTCGAGCATCACCGACTCCATCGGTGCGATGTCACCGCCGTCGATGTCGGCCGGATCCCAGCCGTGTGCCATCGTCGGGCCGCTGTATGCGCTCACGTCGACCTGCACGGCGGTGGCGTCGATACCGGCGGCCTCCACCTGCTCGGCCAGATCGATGATGCGCGCCGCATCGCGGTACCAGGTGGCATCGCCGGGCTTGGCCGCCGACAGTGTCTGGTCACCGCCACCCTTGAGGACCACCACACCGGGTGTGTCGGTGCTGAACACCCGGGTGGTCAGCCGGGCATCCCGGTCGAGCGTCAGCAGTGCCGCGGCGGCGGTCAGCGTCTTGTTGGTCGACGCCGGTTGCATCGGCAGGTCGGCGCCCTGCGACCAGAGCTCCGCACCGGTGATCGCGTCGGTGATGCGACCGGTGAACCTGCCGAGATTGGGATCGGCGAGCACGGGCGCGAGCACTGCGGCCAGCCGGTCCTTGGTGGGCTTAGGGGCGGAGTCGGCAACCGGCACGATGCCCGGGTTCGCCGTCGCCAGCGCAGGTGTCGGCGACACGACCGCCGCGTCGGTGGAGCCGCCGCCGCCCGTGACCATGGCCGAGATCCCGACGACGGCGGCGACCAGCACCAGCACCGCCACCGCGATCAACGCGTGGGTGGACCGCCCCCACTTCGTGGGCCGCATAGCTCTCCCGATCTCGAACGACTACGTCTCTCGAACAACTACGTCTCTCGAACAACTACGCACAGCTGCTTTAAGCAGGGTATCCGTTGCGCGCGATCAGGCCCGTCGCCCGCGGACGTCGAACGCCGACTGCACCAGCGCGCTGTCGAACGCGGTGGGTGCCTGCCCCGTCAGCGAAACGCCCTGGATTAGGGTGGTGCCCGTCCCCAACACCCAGGGCAGAAAGGCGCGGCCGTGCAATTCGACGTAGTCATCGAGATCCCCAAGGGTTCGCGGAACAAGTACGAGGTGGACCACGACACCGGCCGGGTGAAGCTGGACCGCTACCTCTACACCGCGATGGGCTACCCGACCGATTACGGCTTTTTCGAGAACACACTCGGCGAGGACGGCGATCCCCTGGACGCGCTGGTCCTGCTGCCGGAGTCCGTCTTCCCCGGCTGCATCGTCGAGGCACGTCCCGTCGCGATGTTCCAGATGACCGACGAGGCCGGCGGCGACGACAAGCTGCTGTGCGTGCCCGCCGGCGACGGACGCTGGGACCACATCCAGGACCTCGAAGACGTGCCTGCCTACGAACTCGACGCGATCAAGCATTTTTTCGTGCACTACAAGGACCTCGAGCCCGGCAAGTTCGTCAAGGCCGCGGACTGGGTGGGGCGCGAGAAGGCCGAGGCTGAACTGCAGGCCTCGATCGAGCGGTTCAAGAACGTCGGTCACTGACCCCGGTCTGATGTCGCCCGGCCCTTTCCGGGCCGTTATTTTTCATCGCCGTAACATTCGGTAACGCGTGCGTACCCTGCGCCTTCGATGATGACGGCGTGTTGATGCATCAGGGGATAGGCCTCGAGGCGTTCAACGCAATGCCGATGCGGCGAGCGGTGCACGCCATCTTCGAATGCTGCTACAGCGTCCCGCTGGCGGACGAACTGTGTCGCAGCCGGCCGTTCGCCAGCTACGACGAACTCTTCCGGGCGGCCGACGCGCTGCTGTTCGGACTCGCCGAGGAATCGATCGACACGATCCTGCAGGCCTACCCCGACGTGGGCCGCAGGCCAGGCAGCGAGAAGTCGGCCGCGGAGCAGTGTGCCATCTGGTGCGATCAGCCCGAGGTGATGGATCAACTGTCCCAGGCGTCGAAGCGCTACCTGGAGCACTTCGGCTTCGGCTTCGTCATGTTCGTCAACGGCTACACCGCACAGGACGTGTTGGCGACGATGTCCGACCGGCTGCACAACGACACCGAAACCGAGCGCAAAGTCGTGCGCAACGAACTCGCGCGGATCAATCGCACCCGCCTCGAACGCATGCTGGGCCCCGAAGGCGGTTACGACAACTGGTGAGGGAGCTAAACCCCCTGCCAGTCCAGAATCGCGGTGTCCTGCTTCTTGCCGAGGTCGATCACGAATTCCTCTGGCGCAGGGTCGTTTAGTGGACCGTCGAACTGAATCGTCGTGGCCGCGTTGCCCTGAGTGAACGTCAACACGCTTGTCGACTGCGTGCCGTCGAGCGTCGTTCCCGCGACCAGATTCCCGTTGGCGCCCACCGCGGCGGCCACCTTCCTCGGTGCGGCCACCTGATCAGCGGCGGCCGAAAGCGACGCGGCCGCCGCCTCCTCGTTCGGATACAGGAGGATCGTGGTGGTGATCGAACGGGTGCCACCTTCGCGATGGGTGTACTCGGCCTGAATGCCTTGCTGGCCATTCGGATTGATGACGAACGGGGCCGCGCTATACGCCAGCGAATCCGTGAGGAGGTTCGGGTCCACCGGAAGCGTGCTGAGGTCGTTGGATTGCGCTGCGGCAGAGCCCAAACCGCCGATCGTGGCCGCCACGGCCATGGCGGCGAAAGCTCCTGCCGCCTTCGCAAACGTTTTCATCGTCAGCATGGGTAGCACGCCCATCCGCGCCATCCGTCGCGCCAGAACCAGCCGGGACCGCAGCCCATGTTGCCCGTGGTGCCATAGCAGTCGAGTGCGACCACCTTGGGAGCGGCGGGAACTGAAGGTGCGGTGTAGGTCGTGTCTTGGACCGATCCCGCCGCTGCTGTCGGCGCTGTCAGGATCGGTCCCGCCATGAGTGCGGCCGCAGCGACCGCCATCGTGAGTCTGTGCATACGTGCTCCTCCCACAACATTGACACTGGATCATGCAGAAGGTACCGCGTCGACGCTGAAACCACTTCCCAAATGCCCGAACAAAGCGACGTGTCCCGCAGCATGATGGTGCGATGCATGGGCTACTGCACGGGCACTGGGACCCACGGTTCGACAAGGTCGCCGAGGCGCTCGCTGATGAGATCACCCGCGGCGAGGAGATCGGGGCCGCGATCGCGATCGACATCGACAGCGAACTCGTCGTCGACATGTGGGGCGGCCACGCCGACGCCGCCAGGACCGTGCCGTGGGCGCGGGACACGATCGTCAACGTGTGGTCGTCGACCAAGACGGTCACGGCGCTCGCCGCGCTGATGCTGATCGACCGGGGTCTGGTCGAACCCGATGCCCCGGTGTCGACGTATTGGCCCGAGTTCGCGGCGAACGGCAAGCAGCACATCGAGTTTCGTCATCTGATGTCGCACACGTCGGGTGTTTCCGGATGGGACCAGCCGGTGGTCGTCGAGGACGTCTTCGACTGGGCGAAGTCGACGGCCGCGCTGGCCGCCCAGGCACCGTGGTGGGAGCCGGGCACCGCGTCGGGATATCACGCCCTGAACTACGGACACCTCATCGGCGAGGTGCTGCGCCGGGTGACCGGAAAGTCGTTGAAGGAGTTCGTGCGCGACGAGATCGCTGGTCCGCTGGGTGCCGACTTCCAGATCGGTGCGATCCCCGCTGACGCCGACCGGATCGCGGAGATCATCCCCGCGACCGACCCGCTCGACCTGCCGCCGATGGATCAGTGGCCGGCCCCGATGCTGAAGACCTTCACCGGTCCGGCACCGGATCCCGCGGCGGCCAACACCGATGGGTGGCGGGCCGCAGACATCGGCGGTGCCAATGGCCATGGCAACGCCAGGTCGCTGGCCCGCATCCTGTCGGCGATCTCATTGGGCGGCACCGTGGACGGCGTCCAGCTACTGCAGCCCCAGACCATCGACAGGATCTTCGAGGTCCAGTCCGACGGACCGGATCTCGTTCTGCTCAATCACCCGCTGAGATTCGGGCTCGGCTTCGGACTGCCTCAGCCGGAATCGATCCCGTTCGTCCCCGAGGGGCGAATCTGCTTCTGGGGCGGCTGGGGCGGATCGTGGGAGACCATGAACCCCGACCGTCGTACCACCGTCGCCTACGTGATGAACAAGATGGGGCCGGGCATCGAGGGTTCGCCGCGCACCGACCGCTACTTCACGCTGATCTACGAGGCCCTTGCCTGACCCCGGATGGCCAGCCAGTCGAGCACGTCCAGCCCCAGGGCGTGCAGATCCTGATGCGGTGAGGCCGCAATCAGCGTGACGCCGTCGGCCACGCCTGCTGTTTCGATATCGGCGATCAACCCGGCCAGACCATCGACGGTGCCCGCGTAACGCACGCCGGCGATCGATTCGAGTTCGGTTCGCGCCGAACGGAAGTCGGCTGCCACCGCCACCGTCAGATCGAGGATGACGGCCACGTCGTGGGAATCGGCCCGGATCCGGGCTCGCACCCGCTTCGCCTGCAGCAGGTCGTCGGCGACGACGCGCACGGCCGACTCGCCACCATCGGTCAACTCGCTCCAGTCAGCGTCGTCCGCCACGAAAAGCCGCACATTGCCACGCTAGGCGTGGCCGGTATCGCCGTCGATCTTTGCGATCAGTGCGAATCCAAGGGCTCCTCGGACCCCTCGCTGTTCTTGGCCTGGTTTCCAGGCGTCTGCCTGCCGTTTTTCACGTCGTGCACGCGGGTCTTGTACAGACTCGCCACGGTGGTTATGAGCAACGTCACAACGATCACGGCGAGGCTCGCCAGTGTCGGGATCTCCGGTACCGGCACATGCTCGCCGCCGTTGATGAACGGCAGCTCGTTCTCGTGCAGCGCGTGCAGGATCAGCTTGACGCCGATGAACGCGAGGATGATGGCCAGCCCCTGCGACAGGTAGACCAGCCGGCGCAGCAGGTCACCCAGCAGGAAGTACAGCTGGCGCAGACCCATCAGCGCGAACACGTTCGCCGTGAACACCAGGTACGGCTCGCGGGTCAAGCCGTAGATCGCGGGGATCGAGTCCAGTGCGAAGAGCAGGTCGGTGGTGCCGAGTGCGACGATCACGAGGAACATCGGCGTCATCAGCCGCTTGCCGTTCACCTTGATCCACATCTTCAGGCCGTGCCACTCATCGGTGAGGCTGAAATGCTTGCGCGTGAACCGCACCACGAAGTTCTCGGCGTCGTCGTCGTGGTCGGTGTCGCGCACCAGGTTGATCGCGGTGTAGACCAGGAAGGCGCCGAACGCGTAGAAGATCCAGGAGAACTGGTTGATCGCGACGGCGCCGAGCGCGATGAACACGCCGCGGAAGACCAGCGCCAGGATGATGCCGACGAGCAGCGCCTGCTGCTGGAACTTCCTCGGCACATTGAAGCTGGCCATGATGATCAGGAAGATGAACAGGTTGTCCACCGACAGGCTGTATTCGGTGAGCCAGCCCGTGAAGAACTCGAGGCCGAACTGGCTGCCGTGGAAGAACCACACCCACAACCCGAACGCCACCGCGAGCGTGATGTAGATCGTCAGATAGGTCCCGGTTTCACGTTTCGTCGGTTCGTGCGGGCGACGCCCGATCACGATCACGTCGAACACCAGGATCGCGACCGTCACTCCCAGCGTGATGATCCATTCGAGCTGAGAAACGTTCACAAAGCCTCCGGTCGTCAAAACGCCGGAGGTCTCTTCCACCGCGACGACCGCGGTCCGCAGCACCGGTCGGCCGATGGAGGTCGACGTGATGACGACGCTACGGCGAAGGAATACTCCCCTCCGCACCTGATTCTGCCAGGTAACCGCGATTGACCGAAATCAGGGAAACGAAACACGGTGCGTGCGGCGCGTATGCGCGACCGGCGCCGCTTAGTAGCTTTGTAGCCGTGACTGGGGCCTTTTCCCGCGCGATACCCGCGCAATACGAGCGGTCTAGGCACGCACCGGAGCCCCGAACGCTGATCGACATCCTCTACGACACGGCGGCCCGTCATCCCGATGCACCGGCCATCGACGACGGCGAGGTCCAGCTGACCTACGCCGAAATGATCGCCGACATCGAGGAGAGCGTCGAATGGCTGGCCGCCAGGGGCATCGGCCGCGGCGACCGCATCGGGATCCGGATGCCGTCGGGCAGCTACGCGCTGTACGTGGCGATCCTCGCGACGCTGGCTACCGGAGCCGCCTACGTTCCGGTCGACGCAGATGACCCCGCCGAACGGGCCGACCTTGTTTTCGGCGAGGCCGGGGTGGTCGCGATCATCACCGAGGCGGGGCTGATCCGCGCGCAGGGCTCCTCGCGCGGGTGGCGCGCGGCGGCTCCACTCGGACGCGACGACGCCTGGATCATCTTCACGTCCGGTTCCACCGGCACCCCCAAGGGGGTAGCGGTCACCCACCGCAGCGCAGCGGCGTTCGTCGATGCGGAAGCACGAATGTTCCTGCAGGACAACCCGATCGGGCCGGGAGACCGGGTGCTCGCCGGTCTCTCCGTTGCGTTCGACGCGTCTTGTGAGGAGATGTGGCTGGCGTGGCGGAATGGAGCGTGTCTGGTGCCCGCACCACGATCGCTGGTGCGCAGCGGCATGGATCTGGGTCCTTGGCTGGTATCGCGCGACATCACGGTTGTCTCGACGGTGCCGACGCTCGCCGCCTTGTGGCCCGCCGAAGCGCTCGAGTCGGTGCGGCTGCTGATCTTCGGCGGCGAGGCCTGCCCTCTGA
>JBIQHU010000078.1:0-26943 GCA_044508395.1 Mycobacterium sp.
CAGCATCCGCGGGACGGGCACCGTGCTGTGCTCACCGAGCGCGCGCATCACGTCGAACTCCAGTTGCAGGTCGTAGCGCGGGAACACCGCCGGGCCAGCCGGCTGGACCCGGGCCACCAGTGCGTGGGCGGCACCGTCCCAGTTCGCGTCGAACAGCACGGTCTCCCCGGACATTCCGTTGGAATGAGGAATCGTGACATCAGTGACCTCAACAGCGGTGCCGGGAGACAGGTGCCGGGTGACGGCCTCGGCGAGTGCGACGGCCGCCTGCTGCGGATCGGTCTGGTTCTGCAGTGCCATGGTGGTCCTTCGGTAGTAGGGATTGTTCGGGTTGCTGGGTTACAACCGGGATGGCAACAAGTAGGACGGAAGTAGGCCGGTGACTTCCGAATCGACCGATACCGACAGCCAGCTCCAGGGCAGGAAGTAGGTGACGGCGGCCCAGAAGGCGCAGAAGCCGACGAGGGCCAGCTGGCGGACCGCGAACCGGGCTGGGGGACGGACACGGTGAATACCCCGCTCCACGAAGGAAAGACCGCCGGGATCGTCGTAAGCCGACATGCGCAGCAAGGTGAAGCCGGTGGCGTAGGCGGTGACGAACAGGCTCTCGTAGACCGGGAACTGATACTGGCTGCCCGCGAACAGGGTGAAGGCTCCTATCGTCCGCGGGTAGGCGTAGATCTCGGTCAGGATGAACAGATACTCGACGCACACGTCCACCAGGAACGTCAGCGCCGCGGCAATCCCGAAGGCCCTGACATTGGAGATAGTCGGATACCGCTGGCGCAGAGTCAGAATGACCCCGCACTCGATAATCGCGAACCCCAGTCCCAGGTAAACGTACTGCGGAACGAACCACACGAATCCCTCGGCGTAGTGCGGTGCGTTCGACAGCGGGAACAGATGTCCCCACGACCCCCAGTTGATCGCGTGGGAGTTCCAGGCGAACGTCCAATGGAAGTAGTTGATCAGTGGGTCGATTGGCGCAGCCAGTGTCGCAGCGATGAACAGCATGCCGTCAAGGCCGATCCGACGATTCCGCAACCACGGCCGCAGGAGGCAGTACCACGCCATCGCGACCATGATCGCGACACTGATCCCCTCGATGACCCGCATCGCGATCAGACGCCAGGTGTCGAATTCATCGGGGCCGGGAATGGTTGCGGGACCGAATGATCCGTCCGTACTGGTTATCCAGCGGATGAACACCTGACCGATGAACACCACCCAGAGCACGCCGAGACAGGCCCACACGCTGACCGCACCGGTGCGGCCGGGATCCGCCGTCGCGGCGCCGCCGCCAGGGAGGAACTGTGGGCGCGACGTTCCGACGAAAGACTTCGCGACGGCGGCGACGACGCCGGCGTCATGCTCGGCGCGATCCGGACCGATCGTGTCCGTCACATCGGAGGTCGGGCGCATGGAACTACTTCTCCTGGTCCCGCATCGCGGTCTGTGCGGCGAGCTTGCCCGGCAGCGCACACACCCCGCCCACCGGATGCGTTCCGGCGCCGCTGAGGTACAGGCCGTCGATCGGCATCTTGTACGCGCCCAGTCCCGGTGCCGGCTTGAGTGGTCCGAACCGGGTGATCAACGGGTCGACGTGATAGACGTTGCCCGCCGGCGCGTTGAAGCGCTCTTCGATGTCGGGGCCGCCGAGCACCGCGCGGTCGATCTCCAGGCTGTCGAGTCCCTCGTAGTACTGGGCGCAGTCGCGCAGTACCGCGTCGCCGACCTTGTCTCGGACGTCGTCCCAAGGCACGTTGGGCGTCACGGGGATCACCCCCGACCACAGGTAGAACGTGCTGCCGCCTTCGGGCGCCTGGGAGGGGTCGACAGCGGAGGGAATCATGGAGCAGCTCACCGGAACCGGGTCCGGCCACTCGCCACGAACCACCGCGTTCCATGCGGCGTCCTGCTCCTCGAGGGTGTGCCATGCGGCGAGATGGCGACGCAGGTCGAGGTCGTTGCCCCGCCACTTCTCGTGCCGCTTCATCGAGACGTGTCCGTTGAGGGCGACGTTGATCTTCAACGAGGTGGCGTGTGTCTTGCGCAGCGGAATGTCCTTGGCGCGCACCGCCAGTTTGCGCTCCAGTGCGCCCTCGGGCAGCAACTCGTTGAGGGTGATCACCGGGTTGCACGTACTGATGACGCCCTTGCGCGGGGTGATGAGTTGGTCGTTGTCCAGGCGCACGCCGGTGATCTTGTTACCCGACACGACGAGTTCCTGCACCCGACTGTTGGTGTGCACGGTGCCGCCGTGCGCGATCAGGTAGCGGTGCATGGCGGCGGGGAGCGAACCGGTTCCGCCGACCGGCATCAGGTTCGGTGTCTTCTGCACGACGCCGAGGTAGATCATCGCCCAGGCCGTCATGTCCAACCGCATCTGGGAGAACGCCGCCATCGCGGCCAGCGCACCCTTGGGCAGTTCGGATTCGAACGTCTCTTCCAGGAACTCGGTGTGCGACGCGGTCGCGAAGTGGCGTAGCGACCACAGTCGCTTCGGGTGAAGGGCTGCGTTGGCGATCGCGGCGGCCATCTCCTTGGTCCACGGTCGCAGCGGGTGAGTCTTCATGTACGCCACGACGATCCGCATCGCCGGATCCAGGGCGTTGGCCAGGTCGAGCCAGGCGCGGGCATCCTTGGGGGAGAAGCGCCGCAGTTCGTCGGCGGTCTTGCTGGCGTCCTTCCAGATGGCTAGCGAGCTGCCGTCGGGAGCGAGCTGAACGTGCGCCGGGTCCACCGAGACCATCCGCAGGCCGTACTTGTGCAGCTCCAGCTCCTCGGCGATGCCGGAGAGACCGAAGATCCCCGTCGCCTGGATGGCGCCCTCGTTGAACAGATGGTTCGGCGCTTTCTCGATGATCGCGTTGGTGGTCGTCATGCCGCCGATCTGTGGGGAGGCCTCGACGACGGTCACGCGGTGTCCGGCCTTTGACAGATAGCAGCCGGCGGTCAATCCGTTGTGACCTGCGCCGATGATGACGTAGTCGGTCTCGCGCGGCACCGTGCGTCCGGGCAGGGATGTGGTGGAGGTCATACGGGCGATCGTTCATTAATGTGAGTTAAAAATCAATACCGATTCGCGAATCGAGTTTGAACTGTTTGGCCAGACGGTCCCCGCGCTGCGGATTCGAAACGCGGCCGTCGCCGAATCGGCCCGTGGTACAGCCGGTTTGAGTATTGCTACGGAGCTTCGTCGATGTCTGGTAGTTCGAGCCAGGCGATCTTGTGGGCGGTCGCGGGGTCGAGCCCGAACCCGCGCAGCATCATTTCAGCGCCCCGCGATTCCGTTTCCGGCCCCGGCGCAACAACGCCGGACAGAATGGCGCGGATGGCGGCCAGCGCGGCGGCGGCGATCGACACCAGCGCCAGTTCGATGTCGTCGATCGCGAATTGACCACTGCTGCAACCGTGCTCGAGAGTCTCGCGGGCCCACGGCCGGACCGCATCCTCGAACGCGGCGTCAGCTCGGTTGAGTTCGACCACCACGCGCGCCAGTTCGGGTTCCGACGTGGCGAAGCGGAGGAACCGACGATAGGCCTCTGCCGCGGCCCTGGCCGCATCGGTGGCCGCGACGGCGGTTGCGCCGATGGAGCTGGCGAGGCCGGTCAGCGTGTCCGCGACGACGGCCTCCACCAGTGCTTCCTTGGATTCGAAGTATGTGTAGAACGTGCCGAATCCCAGGTCAGCGCGGTCGGTCACGTCGCTGATACGTAAACCGCCAACCCCGGTTTCGGCGATGATCTGTCGCGCCGCTTGAAGCAGGTTCTCCCGGGCGCGGGCCTTTCGCCGTTCACGTCGGCCGACGCCCACTGGTTCCGCGGTCACCCGTCCATGGTTGCACGTCGAGGATGCGCCCCGTAGTCGGCTGCCGTCAGGGTGAATTAATATTCATTCTTGATAGCAGGATCAATGACCGCTACTGTGGCCCCCGTCACCTGCTTTAGCGCGACCCGGCCACGTCGTCCGGGCGCTGGAACGAATTGAGGATTCCTGGATGACACCTCAGCTGTCGGCCTACGAGTTGCTGCTCGCGGCCCCGCCGGTCCCTGCCCATCCGAACACGCAGGTGCCGTTCATGGCCGAGATGCTGTTTACCGTCTTCCTGGGCATTCCGGTGGTGGTCGGCGTGTTCTTCGCCATCAAGCACCTGGTCACCGGTCGTGGCCCGCTTCTCGCGTTCTGCCTCATCGGTGGTGGGATTGCGTGCCTCTTCGAACCGATCGTCGACACCCTTGGGCTCTGCTACATCCGGGAGGGCGCGACGCTGACCACGTTCTCCTCGATGGGCCGCGACTTTCCGCTGTACATCAACTTCGTCTACATCTGGTACGTCGGCGGATTGGCATATCTGGCCTACCGGGTCTATAGCACCGGCGTGACGAGGAAAGGCCTGTTCCAGCTCTACCTGATCGACGTCTTCATCAACATCTTCTTGGAGAGCCCCGGCGTGCTGTTGGGGGCCTACGAGTATTACGGCCCGCAGCCGCTCAACTTCTGGGGACTGCCGCTCTGGTGGGTCTGTGTCAACCCGATCATGCCGATGACAGCAGGGGCCTTGATCTACAAGTTCGCACCGCATCTGCCGGGCTGGCGGTTGGCGCTGGTCATCGCGTTCATTCCGATGGCCGACGGCATCGCCAACGGCGCCACTGCCTGGCCGGTATGGACGGCGCTCAACCGTGACGCCCCGTTGTTCGTGACCCATCTCGCCTGGTTGGTCACGCTGGGGCTCGCCCTGACCGCCGTGTGGATTCTGTCGTTCGCGGTTGCCCGACCCGACGACGAGGTGTTCATCAAGTCCAAAGTCGGCCTACTCAAAGCGGCGATCTTCGGTGTCGCCGACGACAGGCAGGCTGCTGAGCGCGTCAATCACGTTGCAACGCAGGATGATAGCGTGGTTGAGGTCAATCGTTGAGTTTCTCGGCCACACGGGTGACGAGGGCGAGCGCCTCGTCTGGACGGATGCCGAGAGAGCACAGCACATGACGGGCGAAGGCCCCTTCCGGATTCGGGCCGTGGCGGCCGTCGAGGATCTCGCGGATCAGTGCGAATGCTCCGCCGATCACCGCGGTCAACAGAACCTCGACGTTGGCCACCACGAATCGTCCGGACACCACGCCGCGCTCTACTGCCATTCTGGCCGGCGGATGCACGGCGTCACTGAACAGTGCCTCCGAATGCGCAATGTTCACGATCAACCGCGCGAGGTCGGGTTCGCGACGGGCCAGGCCCACGACGCGAAGAGTCGCCATCGCCACCGTCTCGGCAGGGTCGGCATCGTCGTCGAGGCCCGTCACGGTCTCGACGGCCAGGTCCGACAGCGTCTCACTGATGACCGCTTGCACGAGAACGTCTTTGGAGGCGAAGTAGTTGTAGAAGGAGCCGAGAGCGACATCGGCGCGCTCGGTCACGTCCTGCACACGCAGGCCGACAACGCCCTTGGCAGCGATCAGGTCACGGCCGGCATCGAGCAACCGTCGACGGGTGCGCTGCTGCTGACGCTGGGTGCGGGTCAGGCCGGCCGCAGACTTCTCGGGGTCCATGGTCGCATTCTCTCGGATGAACAGATATTCAGTCTTGATACTACGTTCAGCCGCCGTTACGGTGTGAAAACGCCCGTGTCCGCTGTACCGCTGGGCGGGCGCGCACAAATCAGTGAAAGAGGTTGTGCAACATGACTGTTCATACTCATCCGGGCGCCACGGATCTGCTGCTTCCGCTGCCGCAGGCCGGTGAGTCCTGGGATCCGCACACCATCCATACCCACTACTTCGGATTCTCGGTGCCGGAGGCTGCCATCGGTGCCTTCATTTATGTGCGGTACATGCCGGCGTTCCCACTCACCCAGGGCGGGGCATGCATATTCCAGGGCACCGACAATGTCGAACACGCGGACATGGCGTACCTCGACTACGAGATGACCATGCCCTGGCCCACCGTCGAGGGCGGGACGATTGCCACCGCGAACGGACTGACTATCGACTTCACCGAACCAGGCAAGACCGCGGCACTGCGTTACCGCGCTGGTGACGGACGGATGTCGTTCGATCTGGTCGCAGACGCGGTGACTCCCCTGTTGGCCCGCGGTCACGTGATGCCGGGGGAGGAGAATCATCACGACGGCAGCAGTCAGCCGGGCGGTTCGGAGCAGTTCATGCATATGACCGGTGAGCTTGTGCTGGATGGCGAGACCTACGCCGTCGACTGTTATGCGCCACGCGACCGGTCGTGGCGGCAGGTGCGCGTGGAAAAGCGTGGAGCCGTGCCGGTTCCGCCGGTGGGTTGGTCGCCGATGTACTTCGGCCCGGACCTGATCTTCAACCAGATCAGCTTCGAGCCGTTGGATACCGATCCGGCCTGGCGGGGGCTGTACAACGTCGGTGACCGTCCTTCGCACCACTTCGCGTGGGTTCAGCGCGGCGAGGAAACTCGGGCCATCACCTCGGTGCGTCGCAATGTGGTCGAGTATCACCCGCGACTGCACATGGCGCTGCAGCAGGAGATCACCGCCATCGACGATGCCGGTGAGGAGTACTTCTTCCGCGGGGAAGCCATTGCGGCCGCATCGATTCCGGCGTGGCCCAACTGCTCGTTCCGCGACAGCGTGTACCGGTGGCAGGACCCGCAGGGACGTATCACGCATTCGACCTACCAGGAGATCTGGTTCGACGAGTACCAGCACGCGATGCTGCGCAGGGCCACCCAGCCGGCCCACGTATAGCCGGTCGAGAAGTTCGGATTGCGCACCCGTGGGATTCCGTTCGCGCGGACCCCTAATAATCTAATGCAGAATAGATTAGGGTAGGCGTATGGCGTGGAT
The DNA here is from genome assembly GCA_044508395.1 of Mycobacterium sp. Taxonomy (GTDB): domain Bacteria; phylum Actinomycetota; class Actinomycetes; order Mycobacteriales; family Mycobacteriaceae; genus Mycobacterium. The sequence goes on from JBIQHU010000078.1 coordinate 6,827, forward strand.
GGCTCCCGTGGTCACCGACGGGATCGATGCCCCGGTCAGCGAGGTCGGGCAGTGGATCGCCACGACCCTCACCTGGGGGCTGGCGGCGGTCGTCGCGGTGTGGGTACTCAATCTGTGTCGCCGGGAGCGGACTATCTGGCCGCTGTGCGTGGCCATCAGCGGAACACTCACCTGCCTGATGGAGCCGCTGTTCGATCATCTCTACGGGCTCTGGTTCCTGGAAGAGGGACAGTGGAACCTCTACACCACCTTTGGTAGCGCACAACCGGTTTGGGTTCCCGCGGCCTATCTGGCGTTCTACGGCGGCGCGACGGTGTTCATCGCCCGCTACCTGCAACGCCGGCCGAGCATGAAGTCCGTCTGGACGATGTACGCGTTCATCGTCGTGATGGCGATCGTCGCCGAGATGACGTACGTCAGCATCCTGGGCGTCTACACCTACCAGGACAGCCAGCCCTTCGTGGTGTTCGGCTACCCGATCTTCCTCGGTTTCACCAATGCGATGTCCGCCCTCGTGAGCGGGATCCTGGTCTACCGACTGGTGCCCCTGCTCGACGGGGTCGGCTACCTTTCGCTGATCCCACTCATCCCGATGGCGTTCGCGGCCGGTCTGTTCGGGACGGGAATCCTGTACCTGTCGGTGCGGCACGGCATCGAGGATCCGCCGATGCTGCTCGTGCACCTCGCTGCACTCACCGTGGTGGGTGGTATCGCGAGCACCGTCGCGCTGCTGGGCAGGCTGTTGGTCGCCCCGCAGGGTGCCCAAGCCGCCGATGGGCGGGTTCTGGAGTCCGGTCGCTCTGTCGGCTAGCCCAGCGCATCGCCGCTGGTCACCCGCGCTGCAGCACCCATCCGGCCGGGAACCGCTATTCACATGACCGGCGGTCCAGGCTAACGTCGACATCAGTGCCCTTTTTCTCGCGGATGGGATTGCTGCATGACTGTGACCGGTGAGCGTCCGGCCATCGTCCGCGAGAACGTCGACTTCAACCGGCGGAATCACCCCGATCGACCGCTGCGGCCCATTCCACCGGGCCGTGACAACTTCGCCGCACAGTGGCGTCAGATGCGCGAATTCATGTTCGGTGAATGGATCGACATCGACAAAGAGGTCGAGCCCAACGAGATGACCCGCCTGCGCGACGACTACTTCTGGCAGGGCGACGAGTACATGGTCGGTGTGGTTGATGCGTTCGAGCGCATCGGTCACGAAGAGGGCCGGGCAATGTTCGAACAAGCCCTGACGCAGGGCGTCGACACGGTCGACGATCCCCCGCAGGAACTGGTCGACCTCTTCGAACACCTTGATCAGCTGCCGAGTCAGTTCGATCTCGTCGCCGCCGAGCGCGGCCGGATGCTGGCGATGTCGAGCACGTCAGCGGCGACCACGATCATCCGCGGGTGGGCGGTGTACGAGACCGCGATGACCGGTGACATCTCCGCGTCTACCGGGGCCACCGGCCGTTTCGCCGACGACGGCCCGCGACGCTTCATCGAAACCGCCCGGGTGTTCGCACAGTTCACATTGCCCGACATCTTCGATCGCCACTCCGAGGCGTTCCAGGACGTCGTGCGGGTGCGGCTGATGCACGCACTGGCCAGCCGCGGGTTGCGGCGCAAGTGGGGCGACGAGGTCTATCTCAAGTTCGGAGAACCGATTCCGGTGACGTCGCTGCTCGGGTTCGGCAGCGGCATGCTGCTCGGGCGTCTCGTGGACCACGCGTTCGGACGCAAGCTCACCGCACAGCAGCTCGAGGATCTCGCCGAGTACTCGTCGTTCGCAGGCCGGTTGTGGGGCGCACCCGAGCGGCTGTACTCGCCGACCGGTTTGGACCTGATCAAATCGCTGAACTACGTGCTCGCCCGCGGCGGTAACCCGTCGCCGTGGCGCGCTGAACTCATCGATGCCATCGCTGGGCCGGAGCATCTGCAGACCCTCACGTACACGTTGCCTGGCTGGCTCAAGAAGGTGATTGCCAAGTACGCCAACCAGATCACAGCGAGCATTGCGTTCGCGCCGGCCGGTGTGGTCTTCGGGTATCAGCAGATCGAGGCGATGCTGAAGGACACGATGTTCGAGCCGCTCGGGTACAACATCGAGCGCCGCGTGCGCATGTTCGAGGCACTCACCAGACTCAACGTCGGTGTCGCCATGCTGGCCGACCGTGTGCCCTGGTCCAATCCGATCCGGGAGCAGCGGAAGAGGACCGGTGCGGCCGCCCGTGAGCGGATTGCCATGCTGGGCAAGATCGCCGCGGGACTGCAGATCCCGCTGACCTACACCCACCACGACCTGTCGACATCCGGCGAAGGCTTCACCGGCTAGCAGAAGCCAGGATTCCCTGGCCGCCATGCACGCGGTCGCACGGAAGCCGCGGCACGCCGTTGCATCTCGGCAAGACGTTCGCCCACTGCAGCATGCAGTCCCATGCCGGCGGCGGTGGTGGGGGCGGCGGCGCCTGGGCATTCGCGGTGACGATCACGCCCAGATTGGACACCGAAGCCAGTACGGCATGGTGATCAGAATTCGCTTGATGCGCACAGACACCGACGACACGGTGCGGGTGGTCATGAAACTCCCCAACCGATAGCGAGCAATTTTCGACCGGGCCCAGCCTCCGACGCCCCCTGGTGTTCAGTCCATCCCAGAATCCTGGGTGATGCTGCGACCAAACCCAGGGGTGCGGGAGTGACGGTTACCCGTCAGGGCATGGTGTAGCCGCCGCTGACCGAGATCATCTGACCGGTCACCTGCCGTGCCGCCCGCGGGGAGGCGAACCACAGCACCGCCCGACCCACGTCCTCAGCCGTTGTGAGCCGACGCATCGGGGTGTCTTTGAGCATGAAGTCGATCTGCTTGGGGTTGAACACCTCGTCCTGACCGACCGCCCACAGGCTGGTCGTGCCCACGGCATCCGGCCCGTCGGGAATCACCAGACCGGGGCAGACGATGTTCGACCGGATCCCGTGCCTGCCATGCTCACGTGCGGTGGTGCGGGCCAGTGCCACCATCGCCGCCTTGGAGGCGCCGTACACACCCTGGCGGATCTGGCCGAACGCGGCATCGCTGGCAATGAACACCAGCGCGCCTTCGCCGGCGTCCTTCATCGGCCCGATTGCGGCCTGGGTGGCGGCCAGCGCGCTGAAGAAGTTGATCTCGATGGTGCGTTGCCACTTGTCGCGGTCGGTATCGGTGGCGACGAAGCCCGGCACGCTCCAGCCGGCATTGTTCACCAGCACGTCGATGCCGCCCCACTTCTCGACCGCCGCGCCGACCACCGATTCTGCGGCGCCGGGGACGGTCAGGTCGGCGATGACGATCTGCACGTCGGCCGCGCCGCGTTCCAGCGCTTCGTTGCGCACCTTCTCTGCCTGTGGTTCGTCGATGTCGTTGAGGACGATGCGGGCGCCCTCCGCGGCGAACTCATGGACGATCCCACGCCCGATGTTCGATGCCCCGCCGGTGACGACAACGCGCGAGTCCTTCAGTCCCAGGTCCATGTCCGTTGCTCCTCGCCGGCGTGGTTGAGTAAAGCCCCATCGTTGGTTTAACCTAGATTAGAAATTGAGATTAAATTTGTCCACTACCTCCCAGGAGCCCATATGACGTCGCTCGACGGCAAGGTCGCGGTCGGGATCCGGTCCGGCGACGTCACCGGCACAGTCGTCGAGGTCGGCGGCAGGAGATACCTGTGAGTGCGGTCGCGGTCGCGGTCGACGGATCAATCGGGAGGGTCACCCTCAACCGACCCGACCGGATGAACTCGGTCACCACAGCGCTGGCCGCCGAACTCGAAGAGGCGCTGACGGAACTGGGCCGCCGCGACGACGTCAACGCCATCGTGGTGCGCGGAGCCGGCGGAAACTTCTGTGCGGGCGGTGATTTCGACGAGGTCGAGCGGTTGCGCGCCGCTGGCGCCGAGGCGCTCAAGACGCTGTTCGTAGCGTTTCGGAAGGCCTGCGCCAAGATCGCCGACGTCGCTGTGCCCGTCGTCGCCGCAGTGGAGGGCGTCGCCGCGGCGGGCGGATTCGAACTCATGCAAGCCGCCGACATCGTGCTGGTCAGCGAAACCGCGCGGATCAGCGACAACCACATCCGCTTCGGGATGATCCCCGGCGGAGGGAGCACCGCCAGGCTGCCGAGGCTCATCGGTCGTCAACAGGCGATGGGAACCCTGCTGTCGGGGGACCGGCTGTCCGGCAGCGACGCCGTCGCCCTGGGTCTGGCCTACCGCGCATACCCGCAGGAGACCTTCGACGCGGGGGTCGAGGCGTTCCTGGAAACGCTCGCCGGCCGCAGTCGTCGCGCTGTCACCACGATCAAACACCTCGTCGACAGCGGTTTACGCGGAACTCTCGACCAGGCGCTGACCAACGAGGTCGACGCCGTCGTCCACCACATCATCGGCAACGGCGCAGCCAGCGCCGCGGAGTTCGACTCCAGGAAGGCCCGTACGTGACCACCACCACCGACGCGCACGTCCTACTCGACGTCGCCGAGTCCGGCATCGCGCGACTGCACCTCAACCGGCCCGACATCTCCAACGGGCTCAACGTCGAGACCCTCAAGGCGCTGCACGACGCGATCCTGCAGTGCCACGCAGACCCGTCCGTACGTGTGGTCCGGCTCAGCGGTGAGGGCCGAAACTTCTGCGCGGGCGGCGACATTCACACGTTCGAATCCAAGGGTGAGGCGCTTCCCGACTACCTGCGGGAGGCGACGGCCTGGCTGCAACTCGCCACCGCGGCGCTCATCCAGCTGCGGGTTCCGGTGGTGACCTCCGTGCAGGGGTTCGCCGCGGGCGGTGGCGGACTCGGGTTGGTGTGCGCCTCCGACATCGTCGTCGCGGCCCGCTCAGCCAAATTCTTCTCCGGCGCGGTGCGCGTCGGGATGGCCCCGGACGGCGGCTCATCGGTCACCCTGACCCAGTTGGTCGGTCTGCGACAGGCACTCCGCATCCTGCTGACGAACCCGACCCTGAGCGCCGACGAGGCCGCCGACATCGGCCTCATCACCGAGGTCGTCGATGACGAACTGCTCACCGCCCGCGCCGACGAACTCGCCACCCGACTGGCGGCCATGCCCACCCTGGCGTTGTCGGCGACCAAAAGGCTGATCTGGACCGGCCTCGGCGCACCGGTGGAGGCGCGCCTGGCCGAGGAATCGCGCACCGTGTCCGAACTGTCCGGCACCGCCGATGCACTGGAAGGGCTGCGCGCGGTCATCGAGCGCAGGCCACCGAGGTACACCGGCAAATGACCGTTCTGACCGAGGACCAGGGCGCAGTCAGGATCCTGACGATCAACCGCCCCGACGTCCGCAACGCCATCGACATGCCGCTGCGCATCGCCCTGCGCGAGGCGCTGGAGACCGCGGACGCCGACTCGTCGGTGCGCGCCATCGTGCTCACCGGTGCCGGAACCGTGTTCTGCTCCGGCGGGGACATCTCGACCATGGAGCGGATGGACACCGACGCCGCGACCGAGCGCGCCGAGTTGGCGCAGGCGGTGATCCGGGCGATCTGGGCCACCCCCAAGCCCGTCCTGGCCGCCGTCGAGGGCGCCGCCTACGGAGCGGGCGCCTCCCTGGCCGCCGCCTGTGATCGAGTCGTCGCCGCCACCGACGCCCGGTTCGCCACCACGTTCACCAACGTCGGCCTTGCCGGCGACATGGGAGTGTTCGTCTCGTTGCCCCGGCGCATCGGCATTCCTAGAACACGCCAAATGCTCACGCTGGCAACGCCTGTCGACGCTCAGCAGGCCCTCGACTGGGGTCTGGTCGACGCGCTCGCCGAACCGCGCGCCGTCCTTGACGCGACACTCGACGACGCCCGCCGGTTGGCCGAAAAACCGGCCGAAGCACTCGCTGTCATCAAGGCGATGCTCAGCGAGGCACCCACCCTGAGCCCGTCCGCCGTTCTGCACCGGGAGGTCGTGCACCAGGCGCGGCTGTTCGGCAGCGACGACTTCGCAGAGGGCATCGCAGCCTTCCGCGAGAAGCGCCGTCCCATCTTCGGACAAACCCAAGGAGTGCGCGCATGACATCGGTAATCGGCAGTCGGTACGACCAGTTGATCCAACGCGATCGAGTACACGGGTCGCTGTACACCGATCCGACGATCTTCGCCGAGGAACTCGAGAAGATCTGGTACCGCTCTTGGGTTTTCGTCGGCCACGAAAGCGAAGTTCCAGAACCCAACGACTACATCCGCAAGAAGCTCGGGCTACAGGACATCATCATGACCCGCGACCGGGACGGGCAGGTCCACCTCCTGCTCAACCGGTGCTCGCACCGCGGTAACCAGGTCTGCGACGACGCGAAGGGCAACTCGGGAACGTTCCGCTGCCCGTACCACGGATGGACGTTCCGCAACAACGGCGACCTGATCGGGTTCCCCTTCTTCAAGGGCTACGGCGAGCGCAAACTCGACCTCCCGATGGGCCGGGTACCGCGGATGGATTCCTACCAGGGCTTCGTTTTCGGCAGTTTCGCCGCCGACGGCCCGAGCCTGATCGAGCACCTCGGTGACGCGGCAGGGGAGATCGACCGGTTGGCCCGGCTGTCGCCGGAGGGCAAGGTCGAGTTGAACGCCGGCTGGCTGCAGCACCGGTCCCGCTCGAACTGGAAGATCCCCGCAGAGAACGAAACCGACGGATATCACCCGCAATTCGTGCACGGCTCCATCTTCGGGGTGACCGGCAGCACCATCGGGCCGCTCTACAGCGACTCGTCGACCGCCGTCACCCGCGACCTCGGCAACGGGCACAGCGAGAACGACCTGCGTCCGGAGTTCCGCAAGCACGCCACGCCGATGCGCTGGTTCGGCACCACCGAATCGCGCGTGCCCGACTACGTCGCGGCGATGCGCGCAAGGTATGGACAGGACGCGGAGCGGATCCTCATCGAGGGCGCCCCGCACGTGATGATCTTCCCGAACCTCTTCATCGCCGAGATCCAGGTGTTCAACATCCAGCCGGTCGCGGTCAACGAATGCGTGCAGTACTCCACCGCGGTCCAGCTGGCCGGTGCTCCGGAACTGAACCGGCGCATGGTTTCCCAGTGCATCGGCTCGGTCGGCCCCGCGGGCATGCTGCTGGCCGACGACACCGAGATGTACGAACGCAACCAGCAGGGGCTTGAGGCCCGCACGCCCGAATGGCTCGACATCCGTCGCGGTCTGAACCGCGAATACATCGATGAGCGTGGGCATCCCGTGGGCACCGCCACCGACGAGACCGGGATGCGCGCGTTCTGGTCGCAGTACAAGAAGCTGATGGAGACGCCGTGACGACCGCGATGAGCACCGATCTGCTGCCCGTTCCCGAGGAGTTCGACCGCGTCGAGGTCGAGCAGTTCCTCTACCGTGAGGCCCGCTACGCCGACGAGAGCGACTACGACGCGTGGGAAGCGCTGTGGACCGACGACGCGCTGTACTGGGTGCCCGCCGGTAGTGCGGACACCGATCCCAACCGGCAGATGTCGATCATCTTCGACAACCGCAGCCGGATCTCGACCCGCCTGAAGCAGACCCGCACCGGCCGCCGTTACGCACAGGCGCCGCCGTCGAACCTGCGCCGGCTCATCACCAACATCGAGTTCCTCGGCGGGCGCCCCAATGCGCTCGGTGGCGTCGACCTGGAGGTCGGGGCGAACTTCCTGGTAGTCGAGTCGCGCGCCAGAGGCAACGAGATATGGGGCGGCCGGACCACCTACCGGATCCGACGCGAGAACGGCGAGCTGCGCCTGGCCTACAAGAAAGTGGTCCTCGTCGACAACGACAAGCCGGTCCCGACCCTGGGGTTCCTGATTTGAGGCTCGATATGGGTATCCATCACGATCCGACGCACGGGCCGGTCATCGGCAGCGAGTTCGCCGAGGTATCGGTGACTTTCGACGTCGCTGGGAACTCGCCGCGACTGCGACTGGAGGATCTACGCACCGGCCGGGTTCGGTTCCTGGACGCACTCGAACTGGAGAGCATCGTGTGGCTGTCCGAGGAGCGGCTGGAGAGCCTGCTCGATCCGTCGGCCGACCGTTGGCGGAGCGAGGCATGAGAAGGGCCGCAATTGTCGGGCCGCTGCGCACTGCTGTCGGTGGGTTCGGTGGCTCCCTGCGTCCGCTGCGCGCCGAGGACCTGGCCGCGCATGTCGTCAAAGCCGTTGTCATGCGCAGCAATATCGATCCCGCGCGCATCGAGGACGTCGTGTTCGCCCAGTCCTACGCCAACTCCGAGGCACCGTGCATCGGCCGGTGGGTGGCACTGCACGCGGGACTCCCGGTGAGTGTTCCCGGGCTGCAGATCGACCGCCGGTGCGGCGGCGGGCTCCAGGCCGTGATCACGGCCGCCATGACGGTGCAGACGGGCGCGGCCGACGTGGTGCTCGCCGGCGGCGTCGAATCGATGAGCAATATCGAGCACTACACCACCAGCGTGCGGTGGGGCGCTAGGTCCGGCAATCAGATGTTGTACGACCGGCTGGACCGCGGCCGCGAGATGTCGCAGCCCGCATGGCGTTTCGGCCCGATCAGCGGAATGATCGAAACCGCGGAGAACCTGGCGGCCGACTACAGCATCAGCCGCGAAGCCGCCGACGAGTTCGCGGTGCGCAGTCACCAACGCGCCGCCGCCGCTCAACGGTCCGGAGTCTTCGCCGACGAGATCGTGGCCGTCGAAGTACCGCAGCGCCGCGGCGATCCCGTCATCTTCGACACCGATGAGGGGGTCCGCCCTGACACCGATGTCGAGACACTGTCGCGGCTGCGCACCGTTGTCTCCGGCGGCACCGTGACGGCAGGCAACTCCAGCCAGCAGAACGATGCGGCCGCCGCGTGCCTGGTGGTCGCCGAAGACCGCCTCGAGGAGCTGGGTTTGGAACCGCTCGGGTTCCTGGAAGGCTGGGCCGCCACCGGGTGCGAGCCGTCCCACATGGGCATCGGTCCGGTCGGCGCAGTGCAAAAGCTCTTCAGCAGAACCGGATTCGGATTCGACGACCTGAACCTGATCGAGATCAACGAGGCCTTTGCCGTTCAGGTGTTGGCTGTGCTCTCCGGGTGGGGCGTCAAGCTCGACGAGGTCGACGACCGGCTGAACGTCAACGGATCCGGCATTTCGCTCGGCCATCCCATCGGCGCCACCGGAGTGCGGATACTCACCACGATGCTGCACGAACTGCGTCGCCGCGGCGGCGGACTGGCCCTTGAGACCATGTGCATCGGCGGCGGCCAGGGTATCGCCGCAGTGTTCCGGGGTGCGGCATGAGCATCGGGTTGTTGAGCTACGCCACCTATGTGCCCCGCCACCGGCTGCGCCGCCGCGTGGTCGCCGGCTACGACGAGGATTCCACCACGATGGCCGTCGCCGCGGCCGCTGCGGCGCTTGCCAACCATGCGGCCCCGCCGGTGGTGCTCTTCGCGACCAGCACTCCCGCCTACGCGGACAAGACCAACGCCACCGCCATCCACGCCGCGCTCGGACTACCCGAGCGGGTAATGGCCGCCGACCTCTGCGGCACCGGTCGCAGCGCCTTCGCCGCAATCCAATTGGCCGCGCAATCGGGCGGTCTGGCGGTGAGTGGTGACGTGCGGGTCGGTCGTCCCGGATCGACCGACGAGAAGCTCGGCGGTGACGGGGCGGCGGCACTGCTGTTCGGCGACGGTGAGCCCATCGCCGAGGTGCTGGCCACTGCGTCACGCACCGAGGAGTTCCTGGACCGTTGGCGGGCACCGGATTCGGTGACCGGGCAGCAGTGGGAGGAGCGCTTCGGGGCAGAGCGATACACGCGGCTCATTCGGGAGACAGCCGCCGACGCGCTGACCGCCGCCGGAATCGCGGATGCCGACCACGTCGCGCTGGCATGCTCGAACACGGCGGTCGTCAAGCGCGCCGCCACCTTGGTCAAGGGGCAGAAGTCGGTGGTCACCTCACCGGTCGGTTTCTGCGGTGCGGCCGACGCCGCGATCGCGCTGACCGCCGCACTCGACACCGCCGATGCCGGAGACACCATCCTCGTGCTGTCGGCCACCGACGGGTGTGACGCCATGGTGCTGCGGGCCACCGGAAAGCTACCGACGGCGCGGCAGCGGATACCCCTTGCGCAACAACGTGACGGCGGCCTGGCGGTGCCCGCGTTGACCTATCTGTCCTGGCGCGGGCTCGTCGAACTCGAGCCGCCCCGCCGTCCCGAACCGGATCGGCCTGCGGCGCCGCCGGCCTTCCGCGGCGCGGGATGGAAGTACGGCCTCACCGGGACGCGCTGCCAGGACTGCGATTTCGTCCATATTCCGCCGGCCAGGGTGTGCCGTCGCTGCGCTGCGATCGATCGGATGACTCCGGTTCCCGTGGCTGGGCTGGAGGGCACCGTCGTCACCTACACCGTCGACCGGCTCGCGTACTCACCGTCGCCACCGATGATCCAGGCGGTCGTCGACGTCGACGGTGGTGGGCGCTGCACGGTCGAGGTGGCCGACGCCGATCCGGACGCGTTGCATGTCGGCGCCCGGGTGCGGTTCAGCTTCCGCCGCCTGTTCACCGCCGGCGACGTCCACGACTACTTCTGGAAGGCGGTACTGACGAGTGGCCAGTAACGGGATCGCGGGGCGGGTCGCGGTAATCGGCATGGGCTGCAGCCGCTTCGGAGAGCGGTGGGACGCCTCGACCGAGGATCTGGTCCTGGAGGCCTATACCGAGTGCCTCGACTCGGCGGGCATCACCCGCGATGACGTCGACGCCTACTGGCTGGGCACCCTGAGCTCCGGGATGTCCGGGCTGACCCTCAGCCGACCGCTCGGCTCGGACGACAAGCCGGTCACCCGCGTCGAGAACATGTGCGCCAGCGGCTCGGAGGCGTTCCGCAATGCCTGCTACGCCGTGGCCGCCGGCGCTTATGACGTCGTCATGGCGGTAGGGGTGGAGAAACTCAAGGACTCCGGGTTCTCGGGGCTGCTGCGCCAGGACCCGCCGGGCGACGGCACGGCACCCGAGATCTCCATGACCGCGCCCGCGGCGTTCTCGATGCTCGATCCGGCCTACTGCGCCAAGTACGGGACACATCCCGACGAGATGCGGGACGCGATGACTCACGTGGCCTGGAAGAACCACGACAACGGGTCGCGAAACCCGAAGGCACAGTTCCGCTCACCGGTCGCGAAGGAGACGATCGCCAACGCCGCGAAGGTGGCGGGCCGGCTCGGCGTCTTCGACTGCTCGGGGGTCTCCGACGGTGCCGCATGCGCATTGATCGTCCCGGCCGACCGGGCCCACGAGTACACCGAGACACCGATGTATGTCTCGGCGTTGTCGTTGATCGCCGCATCGGGCCGCGGAGCCCTGGATCCCGCATACGACTACACCAGCTTCCCCGAAGTCATCCGGTCGGCCAAAGATGCCTACGCACAGGCGGGTATCGAGGATCCCCGCACGCAACTGTCGCTTGCCGAAGTGCACGACTGCTTCACGCCGACCGAGATCGTGCTCATGGAGGATCTCGGGTTCACCGAACCGGGCCAGGCCGTGAAGGACGTGCTGGCAGGGGAATTCGACGCCGACGGCCGCCTGCCGGTCAACCCCGACGGTGGGTTGAAGAGCTTCGGCCACCCGGTGGGCGCGAGCGGTCTGCGCATGCTCTATGAAGCCTGGCTGCAGTTCCGTGGCCAGGCGGGGGAACGCCAACTCGCCGACCCACATACCGCCCTCACACACAACCTCGGAGGCCGCCCCGGCGGATGCGTGTCCTTCGTCTCCGTGGTGACCCGCGAACGCAACCACTAGACCCATTCACACACAAGATCTGTTTACAAACAAGGGAGTTCAGCAGTGCCAGGTGTAGCAGACAAAGTCGTCATCGTCACGGGAGCCGGGGGCGGCCTCGGCCGTTCGTACGCGCGCTTCCTCGCTTCGAACGGCGCGCTCGTCGTCGTCAACGATCTCGGCGGTGCCCGCGACGGAACCGGGTCGGGTACCAGCATGGCCGATTCGGTGGTCGAGGAGATCCGCGCCGCCGGTGGCCGCGCAGTCGCGAACTATTCGTCGGTGGCCACCGCTGATGGCGCGGCAGAGATCGTCGAGACCGCGCTCAGCGAGTTCGGCGCGGTCCACGGCGTCGTCAGCAATGCAGGCATCCTGCGCGACGGCGCGTTCCACAAGATGACCGACGAGAACTGGGATTCGGTGCTGAAGGTGCACCTCTACGGCGGTTTCAACGTGATCCGCGCGGCGTGGACCCACTTCCGGGAACAGCAGTTCGGCCGGGTCGTGGTGGCCACGTCCACCAGCGGGCTGTACGGCAACTTCGGGCAGGCGAACTACGGTGCCGCCAAGGCTGGGCTGGTCGGTCTGATCAATACCCTCGCCATCGAGGGCGCGAAGTACAACATCACCGCCTGCGCCATCGCACCGCTGGCCGCCACCCGGATGACCGCCGACATCGCGCCGCAGGAAGTGCTGGACAAGCTCGATCCGGAACTCGTCGCCCCCGCGGTCGGTTACCTGGTCAGCGAGGAGAACCAAGACACCGCTGCGGTTTTCGTCGTCGGCGGCGGCCTGGTGCAACGGCACGCGCTGTTCCAGAACGACGGCGTCACCTTCTCCGCTCCGCCGACGCTGGAAGAGATCACCAGGCGGTGGGGCGAGATCAGCGATATGGCCAACGCCAAACTCGGTACCAACCCGGTGTAGCCCGTGACCGTCGAGCGTCGCCTGCAACAGGCGTACTGGCCGGCCGACCGCAGTGTCGACCTGGTACAGGCGTCGGTGGGAGAGGTGCTGGCACAACGAAGTGCCGAGTACCCGGGCCGGCAGGCACTCGTCGGCACCCGGCACGGCTCCGGGGAAGAGGTACGGCTGACCTACCGGCAGCTGTACGACGAGGCCACCCGGGTGGCGACCGCAGTGTCGCGGATCGCCACTCGGGGTGACCACATCGCGTTGTGGGCGCCGAACGTCGTGGAATGGCCGATCATCCAGTACGGCGCCGCACTGGCCGGCATGGTGCTGGTCGCCCTGAACCCGGTGCTCCGCGACGACGAACTGGCATACGCACTCACCCATTCGGGCGCCAAGGTGCTGCTGCACGCCGACGTCAGTCGCGACTACCGGATGGCCGAGGTCGCCGAGCGCGTCTGCGCCGACATCCGAGGTCTGCAACGGATCTCGTTGTCCGACGACGACTGGCGAGCATCCGCGCCCGACCCCTCGGCAGTCGCACAAGTCGGCGCCGAGGACATCGCGATGTTGCAGTACACCTCCGGAACCACCGGCCGTCCGAAGGGTGTCCTCCTCACACACCAGGCGTTGGTGAACGTGGCGAAGCTGACGCTGACCGCGGCCGAAGCTCCCCAGGGCGCGGTCTGCGTGAACCCGCTGCCGATGTTCCATACCGCCGGATGTGTGATCGCCACGCTGGGCCCGCTGTGGCTGGGCGGAACCGCGGTGCTGATCGAGCGTTTCACGCAGGCCGATGCGCTGGCGACGCTGCACGCCGAACGACCCGATGTGCTGTTCTACGTTCCCGCGGTCCTCGACGCTCTGCTGGCCGCGCAACGGGTGGCGGACTCTCCTGGTCCGCAGATCGCAATCATCATGGGTGGGGCCGCCGTGGTTTCCCCGGCGTTGATCGACGGTGCCACCGAGGTTTTCGATGCCACGGTGCTGAACCTGTTCGGGCAGACGGAGCTGGCGCCGGTCTTGTCGATGACCCGTCCCGGCGACAACCGTTCGGAGCGACTCACCACGGTGGGACGTCCGCTGCCCCAGGTGGACTGCAAGGTCGTCGATCCGAACACCGGGTCCGTGGTAACTGTGGGGGAGCCGGGCGAGATCTGTGCGCGCGGGTACCAACAGTTGGTCGGCTATCTCCACGACCCGGCGGCGACGAAAGCAGCCGTCGATGACGAAGGGTTTGTCCACACCGGCGACCTGGGGGCGATGGACGAGCGCGGGAATCTCACCGTCACCGGCCGGCTCAAGGACATCATCATCCGCGGCGGCGAGAACATCGCGCCCGCCGATGTGGAGCAGCAGCTGGCCGGGCATGAGGAGGTGGCTGACCTCGCGGTCGTCGGTATCCCCGACGACCGGTGGGGCGAGGTCGTCGCGGTAGTTCTCCGGAGCGCGGGAGACCCCGCGGATATCAAGAAAGAGCTTGTCGCCCACGCACAGTCGCGTCTGGCTCCGTACAAGGTGCCGTCCCGTTGGTTCGTCACCGACACCGCGTTCCCGGTCACCCCGACCGGAAAGGTCCGCAGGTTCGAGCTGCGCGATGCGGTACTGCGTGGGGAGTTACAGGAGCTATGAGAACCGCCGCGGACATCGAGGACTGCCGGCGGCAGCTGCGTGACAGGTTCCCAGTGTGGGAACCGCGCAGCCTCGCCGGTTGGCTCGACGAGTGTGCGCAACGGCATGGTGCGCGGCCCTTCGTCGTCACCGACGACGTGACGCTGAGCTATGCCGATGTCGCCGAACAGTCACGTCGGATCGCCGCGGGCCTCGTTGAGCTCGGCGTCGTGCCAGGAGACCGGGTCGGAATGGTGATGGCCAACTATCCGGAGTTCGTCACCGTGAAGTTCGCCATCGCGCGCGTCGGCGCCATCGCCGTGCCGTTCAACTATCTGTACCAGGCCACCGAACTCGGTTTCGTGCTGGAGGACTCCGGTTGCCGGGTGTTGGTGACCATGACGGGGTTCGGGACGCTCGACTATCAGGCGATGCTGGATCAGATTGCGCCGCAGTGGGATAGCGATTTGGCAGCGTATCGCGTCGTGTTGCTCGACACCGACGGCACCGCGCGTCCGGGGGTGCGCACCGTCGCCGATCTGGTGGCGAGCGCTTGGCCGCCACCGGAACTCGATGTGGCCCCGGATGCGCCCGGCGACATGCTGTACACCTCAGGAACCACCGGATCGCCGAAAGGCGTGCTGGTGTCCCACGACAGCGTGCTTCGCACCGCCTACGCCTCCGCGCTGACCCGCGGGTACCAGGAGGGTCGACGGATCCTCTTCTCGCTGCCCTGCTATCACATGTTCGGCTACGTCGAAGGCCTCCTGTCGGTGACGTTCGTCGGCGGAGCCATCGTTCCGCAGCCGTCGTTCTCCGCCGAGGGCTATTTCGCCGGGATCGAACGGCACCGCGCCAATGACATCCTCTGCGTACCGACCATGGCGGTCGCGATGGTGCAATCTAAGGCCCGCCACGACTATGACCTCAGTTCGCTGGAGGCGGTGCTCTGCGGATCGGCGCCGGCTCCGATCTGGTTGTGGCAGCGGGTGGAACGTGAGTTCGGCGTGCACGAGATCGTCACCGGCTACGGCATGACCGAGTGCGGCGGGGCGATGACGCTGACCCTGCCCGAAGACCCTCTGCACCTGACATCCGAGACCGTGGGCCGCCCGAAGCTCGCGGGCGCCGCGGCGGTTCCCGGCACCGACGCACTGGTCGTCTACGAGACAATCGACGGCGAACTGGTTTCCCACGGCCCGGCCACCATGCTCGGCTACTGGAACCGTCCGGCGGAGACCTCTGCGGCGGTTCGCGACGGTCGGCTGTTCTCAGGCGACCTCGGTGTCGTGCGCGCAGACGGCTATCTCGAGGTGACGGGCCGAAGCAAGGAGCTGTACAAGAGCGGGGGCGAACTGGTGATGCCCAAGGAGATCGAGGAGCTGCTTCAGCGCCACCCGGATATCAGCCAAGCATTCGCGTTCGGACTCACCGACGAGCGCTGGGGCGAAATCGGTTGTGTGGTCGTGGTTCCCACTTTGGGTGCAGACCTGACCGAAGCCGACGTGTTGGACCACTGCCGCAGTAACCTCGCGCGATTCAAGGTGCCCAAACGGGTGGTGTTCTACGACGGTGATGCGCTGCCGACCACCCCGACAGGCAAGGTGCAGAAGTTCCGATTGGTCGAGGAGGTCAGCAGGTGAAACTCTCGCGGCGAGCAGACGCGAAAACCCCCAAAATTCGCCAATTTAAGGGGTGTTCACGTCTGTTCGCGGAGGGAACTCAGCAGACCGCGAAGGTGCTTGCTTCGCAGGATTCGTCGATTCGCAGCACACCCGTGCTCACCAACAGCTCCAGATGCGCCTGCACCTCGAGGACGGCCACCATCTGATGGATGGTGTCCAGCTCGGTGAGCGCACGTTCGTGCCGGGTCCACCGCAACCGGCAGGCTGCCTCGAAGGCCGTCGATGCGCCGGCGGCGACGAGGTCGGCGATCAGCGTCAGTCGCTGGTCGTGGTGGTCGAGCAATTCCTGGGCGCGTCGGCGGGTGAAGTGGTCGGTATCGCCGTGTGCGGGCAGCATGCGAAGGTCCGCCAGATCGAGAAACAGCCGAAGCGACTGAAGGAATGACCGCAGGGGCAGCCCCTCCGGTGCGCGTTCGAACGCGATGGACGGGGTGATGCGGGGCAGCAGGTGATCGCCGGTGAACGCCATGCCCGATGTTTCGAAAACCATGTGTCCGCGGGTGTGACCGGGTGTCGCGCGGGCGGTGATGGTCACCCCGCCGCCCGCATCGATCGCGTCGCCGTCCTGCAACCAGCGGTCCGGGGCCGTGAAGGGCATATCGCGTTCGTAGGGCTCCCACTGCAATGCCGCGACCGCCGCGGACAGACCTGCGGCGCCAGCCCGCACCAGCATCGGCACCTGTGCGGGGTGGACGCCGTCGAGTGCATCGAACGCCGCGATGGTGTGCCGCTCCTCGGCGCCCAGCATGAGTTCGACACCCAGTTGATCGCGCCACTTCAGCGCCTGGGTGTAGTGGTCCCAGTGGGCGTGGGTGACGAGGATTCCGCGGACGTCCGACGGGGTGTAGCCCAACGCAGCCAGGCCCGCGATCAGCGTCGCCTCCGACTCGGCAGACGCCCATCCCGGGTCGATCAGCGTGACCCCGTCACCGGTGCCGATCGCATACGCGTTCACGACCTTGAGGTCCGGCAACGGCAGGGGAAGCGCAATCCGCCACACGCAATCGGTGATGCCTTCGACCGGAGTGCAAACGTTTCCCATGGGCGTGCGGGCTTCTTTCGGCGTCAACGTCAATTT
Source organism: Mycobacterium sp. (assembly GCA_044508395.1). Classification (GTDB taxonomy): domain Bacteria; phylum Actinomycetota; class Actinomycetes; order Mycobacteriales; family Mycobacteriaceae; genus Mycobacterium. The sequence goes on from JBIQHU010000078.1 coordinate 23,860, forward strand.
ATTTAACACAGGCTAGAAAACATGCTAGCCTGGTCGTCGTAGGCCTCGTTACCCGGCCAATTACAGTTTCGAATGCAGATTAAACGATTGGAAGGTCGTCTTGTCGGCACAGGGGACAACAGCACATGGCTTGCTTACCCTGTCGCTGTTGCCGCACTTCATGTACGAGTTGTACCGAGTCGACGGCGTGACGATGGCGATCAACTACAGTCTCAACAAGGTCCGCTTCATCTCTCCGGTAGCGGTCGGCGCGAAGATTCGTGCGCGCTCAACCATCGCCGAGGTCGTCACCGTCAACGGTGGCGCGCAGGCCACCATGGGCACCACCATCGAGATCGACGGTTCCGAGAAGCCGGCCGCAGTCATCGAATCGGTCATCCGTTATGTCGCTTGAGGTCAGCCACGACGCCCGGGTGGCAGCGGCGCAAAGTCTGTACGCGGCGCTGGGCGCCGGCGATCGTGACGCACTGAATGCTCTGCTGCACCCCGACTTCGTCGGACACGCCGCCGAGGGTATGCCGCTGGGCATGGGCGGTGAACACGTCGGCGCCGAGGCCATGCAGACGAACCTGTGGTGGCGCATCGGCGAGCATTTCCGGGTGCGCGCCCAACCCAACAATTTCGAGGGCCTCGAGGACGGGCGCCTGATGGTCACCGGCAACTACGTCGGAAAGGCCCGTCGCACAGGCAATCCCTTGAACGCCGCATTCATCCATATCCTCGCGTTCGCCCCCGACGGTCGCATCACCGCGTTGCGGCAACTCACCGATACCGCGGCCTGGCACGCCGCCCTCGACGGTCCTGGCCGCCTTCAGGCCATCGACTACTCGGTGACCGGCGGCGTCGCGACGGTCTGCCTGAACCGACCCGAGGTGCACAACGCGATCAACATGGCGGTGGCGCAGGAGACGCTGGAGGTGGCCCGTCGCATCACCGAGGACGATGCCGTTCGTGCGGTCTTGATCTGCGGCAACGGCCCGTCGCTGACCGTCGGCGGCGACATCAACTTCTTCCAGAAGGACATCCCGGAAGGCTTCGGGGACCTCATCCAGTCGATGACTGTCCCCTTCCATCAGGGCTTCGACCTGCTCAGCCGGCTCGATGTCCCGATCGTGACCGCCGCACACGGCGCCGTCGCCGGCGGCGGACTCGGATACGTGTACGCCGCGGACCTCGTCCTGGCAGCCGAGGGCACCCGGTTCGTCACCGCCTTCGCCGGACTCGGGGTGTCCGGCGATGGCGGCGGCACGTGGCACCTGCCGCGGCTGATTGGCGCACGCCGGGCGGCGCAGGCCTATCTGCGCAATACTCCGATCACCGATACCGAGGCCCTGGAATGGGGACTGATCAACGAGATCGTGCCCGCCGACGAACTGCGGGATCGGGCCCTGGCGGTGGCCACCGAACTGGCGAACGGCCCGACGAAGGCCTACGGCGCGATGCGGCAGCTGCTGCGTGAGAGCTGGGCCAACGACCTGCCGACACAGCTGGCCGCCGAAACCCGCGTCATCAAGTTCACCGCCGACAGTGCCGACGCCGCGGAAGCGATCGCCGCGTTCCCGCAGAAGCGCAAGCCCGAATTCACCGGAAGGTAGCAGACATGCCCGGATTGACCACCGACAGCGCCGAACACCGCGCCATCCGCGAAAGCGTGGCGGGCATCGCGGAACGCTATGGCCCGCAATACTTCCTGGACCGGGGTAGCTCGGGTGGCGACATCGAGGAGCTGTGGAAAGACCTCGGTGCCGCAGGCCTGCTCGGTCTGCACCTGCCCGAGGAATACGGTGGTGGCGGCGGGGGCATGTCCGAGGCCGTGGTCGTCGTGGAAGAGCTTGCCGCACACGGGATGCCGCTGCTGATCTGGGTGATCTCGCCGGCCATCTGCGGCAGCATCCTGGCGCATCACGGATCGCATGAGATGAAGCAGGCGTGGCTGCCGGACATCGCGGAAGGCACCCGCAAGATGGCGTTCGGTCTCACCGAACCCGACGCGGGATCCAACAGCCACAACGTGAAGACCACCGCCACCCGCACCGACACCGGGTGGTCGATTTCCGGGTCGAAGTACTACATCTCGGCGGTGGATCAGTGTGACGCCATCCTGGTGGTCACCCGTGACGCGGAGCATTCCAGCGCGGAGAAGCCCAAGCTGTCGCTGTTCGTCGTGCCCACCGACGCGCCCGGTCTCACGTTCCAGCAGATCGACACATCGATCGTGTCCCCCGACAAGCAGTTCACCGTCTTCCTGGACGACGTGCAGGTCGACGAAGAAGCGTTGATCGGTGTGGCAGGCAACGGGTTACGGCAGGTCTTCGACGGACTCAACCCGGAACGGATCCTGGTCGGCGCACTGTGCAGCGGTATCGGCCGCTACGCCATCGGCAAGGCCGCCGACTACGCCAGGCAACGCAAGGTGTGGTCCACCCCGATCGGCGCCCATCAGGGTGTCGCTCACCCGCTGGCCGAGTCGCACATCGCCGTCGAACTGGGCCGGATGGCCACCGTGCGCAGCGCCGAGTTGTTCGACGCGGGGGAGCCGGCCGGTGAGGCGGCCAACATTGCCAAGTTCGCCGCATCCGAGGCGGCATTGAAGGCGCTCGACCAGGCGATCCAAACGCATGGCGGCAACGGCCTGTCCCACGAGTACGGCCTGTCGCAACTCTGGTTCGTCACCCGGCTGATGCGCACCGCGCCCGTCAGCAGGGAAATGGTGCTCAACTTCATCGCCCAGACCTCACTGGGTCTGCCCCGGTCGTATTAGGAGAAGTCATGTCGCAGAACGAATTCGATGTCGTCGTCATCGGCGCAGGAGCGGGCGGCCTGTTCACCGCCGCGCGTCTGGCGCACCAGGGCTACCGCACGCTGGTCGTCGAGAGCTTCGACAAGGTGGGCGGTCGGGCGTCCACCGACGAGATCGACGGCTTCAAGGTCAACAACGGCGCGATCGTCATCGAGGTCGGCGGCATCACCCAGCAGACCTGCGAAGAAGTCGGGGCGGCCTTCGACATCCGTGAACCGAAGCCGCCGATCCTCTATCGCGTCGCTGGCAAGGACGTCGACGTCACCGGCGGCGGATGGGGGTTT
>JBIQHU010000261.1:0-3229 GCA_044508395.1 Mycobacterium sp.
AGCGCTTCCTGAGCCAGAACATGATGGCGGCCGAGCAGTTCACCGGCCAGCCGGGTTCGACGGTGCCGCTGAAGGAGACCGTCGAAGCCTTCGACAAGCTGACCAAGGGCGATTTCGACCACCTGCCCGAGCAGGCGTTCTTCCTCATCGGCGGTCTCGAAGATCTGGCGAAGAAGGCGGAGAGCCTGGGCGCCAAGATGGAGAAGAGCGGTGGCGGCGACGGTGCGCCGACGACGGGCGCCAAGAAGGACGACTCTTCCAAGAGCGAGGACAGCTAGCTCATGGCCGAGATGACGGTCGAGATCGTCGCCGTCGAGCGCGAACTCTGGTCGGGTGAAGCCACTTTCGTGTTCACCCGCACGACCGCCGGTGAGATCGGCATCCTGCCGCACCACATTCCACTGGTGGCCCAACTCGTCGACGATGCGATGGTGCGCGTCGAACGTGAAGGCGAGGACGATCTGCGGATCGCCGTCGACGGCGGGTTTCTCTCGGTCACCGAAAAGACGGTGCGGATCCTGGTCGAGAACGCGGAGTTCGAGTCAGAGATCAACGCCGACGGCGCAAAGCAGGATGCGGAATCCGAGGATGAGCGGACCGCGGCATGGGGCAGGGCGCGTCTGCGCGCCCTAGGCCAGATCGACTAGGCCGCCGATGAGCGCGCCCATGTTCCTCATGGTCGCGCTCGTTGGTGTGCTGCTGGTGGTCGTCGTCATGATGTGCTACCGGCTGTGGAAACTTCGGCAGGTCGGCGGTACCGCGGCGATCTTGCGCGACGTTCCTGCGGTCGGCGGTCACGGATGGCGCCACGGCGTAATGCGGTACCGCGGTGGGGAAGCCGGCTTCTACCGGTTGTCCAGCATTCGATGGTGGCCGGACCGCACGTTGAGCCGCCGCGGGTTGGAGATCGTTTCGCGGCGGGCGCCGCGCGGCGACGAATTCGACATCATGACCGACGAAATCGTCATCCTGGAGCTTCGGGACACCAGTCCCGAACGCCGAAGGGGCTACGAAGTGGCACTCGACCGAGGGGCGTTGACGGCCTTCCTGTCGTGGGTCGAATCGAGACCGTCGCCGCGTGCGCGACGGCGTACGTCCTAACCCGTTGCGGGACCGCATCTGTTGGTCGTCGCGCGAGCGCTCATCCGCCTGGTTGCCAGAGCACATCCCCGTTGGGGTTGGCCACTCGGGACAGAATGAACAGCAGGTCCGACAGCCGGTTCAGATACTTGGCCGGAAGCACGCTGATGGATTCTCCGTGCATCTCGACTGCCGCCCACGCGGACCGTTCGGCTCGGCGGGCCACCGTGCGCGCCACATGCAGCAGTGCAGACAGCGGCGAACCACCCGGCAACACAAAAGAATTCAGCGCCGGCAATGGCTCGTTGAATTCGTCGCACCAGGACTCGAGCCGGTCGATGTAGCTCTGCGAGATGCGCAGCGGCGGGTGCTCTGGCTCCTCGACCACCGGGGTGGACAGGTCAGCACCGGCGTCGAAGAGGTCGTTCTGAATCTGCCTAAGCACCTTGAGGATCTGCTCAGGCGGATTTCCCAGGGCGACCGCCACGCCGATGGCGGCATTGGTCTCGTCGCAATCCGCGTACGCCGCCAGCCGCGCGTCATTCTTCGACACCCTGCTGAAATCGCTCAGGCCGGTGGTTCCGTCATCGCCCGTACGCGTGTAGATGCGGGTCAGATGAACAGCCATGGTGAAACGGTACCGGAGATGTGGCCGAGGAAACTGACATGGCTGACGGCGCTGTTTACACTGGCCCGCGTGAGCGAGCGATTCGTGGTAACCGGTGGAAACCGGTTATCGGGCGAAGTTGCCGTCGGGGGGGCCAAGAACAGTGTCCTTAAGCTGATGGCGGCATCGCTGCTGGCTGAGGGCACGAGCACGATCACCAACTGCCCCGACATTCTCGACGTGCCGCTGATGGCAGAGGTCCTCCGGGGGCTGGGCGCGACCGTCGAACTCGATGGCGACGTCGTCCGGATCACCTCGCCGGACGAACCCAAGTACGACGCCGACTTTGCGGCGGTACGGCAGTTCCGCGCGTCGGTCTGTGTCCTGGGTCCGCTGGTCGGTCGGTGCAAGCGGGCCAAGGTCGCACTGCCGGGCGGGGACGCGATCGGGTCCCGTCCCCTCGACATGCATCAGGCCGGTCTGCGCCAGCTCGGCGCGCGGTGCAACATCGAGCACGGCTGCGTCGTCGCAGAAGCGGACCATCTGCGCGGCGCCGAGATCCAACTGGAGTTTCCCTCCGTCGGTGCCACCGAAAACATCCTGATGGCTGCGGTCGTCGCCGAGGGCGTGACGACCATCCACAATGCGGCGCGCGAACCCGACGTCGTCGACCTGTGCACGATGCTGAACCAGATGGGGGCCCAGATCTCGGGCGCTGGGACGCCGACGATGACGATCACGGGCGTCGACCGGCTGCATCCGACCGAGCACCGGGTGATCGGCGACCGCATCGTCGCCGCGACGTGGGGTATCGCGGCGGCGATGACCCGCGGCGATATCTCGGTCACGGGCGTCGACCCCCAACACCTGCAGTTGGTGCTCCACAAGCTCCATGACGCCGGCGCGACCGTCACGCAGCACGACAATGGCTTCCGGGTCGTCCAGTACGAGCGACCGAAAGCGGTCAACGTCGCGACCCTGCCGTTCCCGGGCTTCCCGACGGATCTGCAACCGATGGCCATCGGCCTGGCCTCGATCGCCGACGGCACGTCGATGATCACCGAGAACGTCTTCGAGGCGCGGTTCCGCTTCGTCGAGGAGATGATCCGGCTGGGCGCCGACGCCCGCACCGACGGCCACCACGCGGTGGTGCGGGGGATGCCTCAGCTGTCCAGCGCGCCGGTGTGGTCGTCGGACATCCGGGCAGGCGCCGGATTGGTCCTGGCCGGCCTGGTCGCCGATGGCGATACAGAGGTCCACGACGTGTTCCACATTGACCGCGGTTACCCGCTGTTTGTGGAGAATTTGGTGAGCCTCGGCGCGGAGATCGAGCGGATCGCCTGAACCAGGCGGATCCGGTTTTGGGACTGGGCCGTCGGAGGCGTAGTCTTTAACCCAGAAGCCAAGGGCCCCAGTCCAAATGGATTGGCGGACCGGGTTTGACCTCTCTGCCGCAGTGGAGTACAGTGGCAGGGTTGCCTGAAAACCGGGTGTGTTGTTTGAGAACTCAATAGTGTGTTTGGTGGTTTTTGTTTGTTGTTT
>JBIQHU010000079.1:0-26336 GCA_044508395.1 Mycobacterium sp.
AACCGGCGCGTAGCCGATCGGCAACTTGCTCGGCTACTCTCGACCCCGTGACAGCCACACAGGATGACCTCAAGTTCAGTGAGATCACTCGTACCGCTGCGCAGACCCGCGTCCTGGATGCGGCGTTGAAGCTGATCGCCGAGCACGGTGTCAGCGGGACGTCGCTGCAGATGATCGCCGACGAGATGGGCGTGACGAAGGCGGCCGTGTACCGCCAGTTCAAGACCAAGGAAGAGATCGTCATCGCCATCACCGAGCGCGAGATGAGCAAGCTCGAAGATGTGCTGGAAGCCGCCGAAGCCGAGGGACATCCGCTACGGGCACGCGCGGTGCTGCTCGATCGGATGGTCGAGCAGGCCATCGAGCGGCGCGACGCGTTCCGGGTGCCGATGTTCGATCCGGTGATCATCCGCCTGCAGGCCGAATACCAACCGTTCCAGCGGTTCATCGAGCGGCTCTACGCCGCGCTGCTCGGGACCGAAGCCGGCGTCGAGGCGCGCCTGCATGCGGCGATGCTCTCGAGTGCGATCAGCGTCGCCGTCATGCATCCGTTGCTCGCCGACGTCGACGGCGAGACCCTGCGCATTCAGTTGAAGCAGATGACCAGCCGTATGCTGGGCCTACCCGAATGATGTTGCCGCACAACGCGGATGACCAGGCGATCCGCAACCTGGTGCACCGGTACGCCGATGCCGCCTCGCGTCGTGACCCGGCCGGCGTTGCGGGCACGTTCACAGCCGAGGGCACCTGGTACGCCCCGGAACTGGGCCGTTTCGAAGGACGCGATGCGACGGTCGCGTTCTTCACCGCGATGCTCGACGGCTGGAACGTCTTTCTGCAGGCGTTGATGTCCGGGGTGGTCATCGTTGACACATCGAATCCCAAACGCGCCGTGGGCCGTTGGTTCGTCCAAGAGACCGGCCAACGCGCCGAGGGCAACAACTTGATCATCTCGGGCGTCTATCACGACGAGTACGCCCGTGCCGGCGACACGTGGCTGATCCTGCACCGTCGCTACGATGCGCTGCTGCGTAACACCGACGGGACTGTGACGACGCAGCCGTTCCCGACCGACGTCCCCGCAGTCGGCTAGGGATCGACGGTAAACAACTGCTCGGTGGCGGCGTAGGGATCCGAGCCGCCCTCGGCGACCTGTTCCGCGAGACGATCCAGCTCGGGATGACTCCGCAATCGCGTCTGCGCCAGTGACAGGATCTGCGCCCGTGCGCGCGCAATTCGGCGTTCCGGGCTGTCGGTGCGATGGTGGACCTCGATGGCGTCGACCAACTCGGGAATGCCTTGTCCTTCGGCGGCAACGAGTTTCAGGATCGGCGCCTTGGTTTCGGCCTTCAGGTCGCGCACCGTCTGATCGGCCCCCTCACGATCGGCCTTGTTGACGACCACGATGTCGGCGACCTCGAGCAGACCGGCCTTGGCCGCCTGAACCGCGTCGCCCGCGCCGGGATTGAGGATCACAATCGTCGGGTCCGCAATAGCGGCGATCTCGATCTCCGACTGACCGACCCCGACCGTCTCCAAGACGACGAGGTCATAGGACAACGCCGCGAGCAGCCTGATGGCGGCCGGCACCGCGGCAGCCAATCCGCCGAGGTGTCCGCGTGCTGCCACCGATCGAATGAGTACGTCGGAGTCGTTGATGTGCGCGGCCATTCGGATCCGGTCACCCAGCAGCGCTCCCCCGCTGTAGGGCGACGACGGATCCACCGCGAGCACCGCCACGCGCATGTGACGTTCGCGGTACGCAGTGACCAGTGCACCGACCGTCGTCGACTTCCCCGCCCCTGGCGGGCCGGTCACCCCGATGACGCGTGGGGCCGCGACCGGACCGAGCGAATCGAGCACCTCGCGGCGCCTCGGACTTTCGACCAGGCTCAGCAGTCGGCCGGCCGCGCGGGTGGACCCGCTGCGTGCCGCCTCGATGAGCTCGTCGATGGTCATTCCGTACAGCTTACGGAGCAGGTATCTCTGTCTGTGACCGCATGAGAATGCTATTCTCTCAGTTCGAGAGTGCCAGTTGCAAGAAGGGGAATCATATGCAAATCGCAGGTAGCTCGGCGATTGTTGTCGGAGGCGCAGGTGGCCTTGGCGAAGCGACAGTCCGGCGCCTGCACGGTGCGGGCGCCAAGGTCGTGGTCGCAGACCTGGCCGACGACAAGGGCAAGGAGTTGGAGGGTGAACTCGGTGTGCGCTACGTCCGCACCGACGCCACGTCCGAGGAGTCGGTCAATGCGGCCATCGCCGAAGCTTCCTCCCTCGCTCCGCTGCGCATCTCGGTCGACACCCACGGTGGCCCCGCCAGTGGCGGCAGGCTCATCGGTAAGGACGGCTCGCCGCTCGATCTCGACGGCTTCAAGAAGACGATCGAGTTCTATCTGACCGCGGTCTTCAACGTGATGCGCCTGTCGGCGGCCGCGATCGCCAAGTCGGAACCGCTCGAAGAGGGCGGCAGGGGCGTCATCATCAATACCGCCTCGATCGCCGGCTACGAAGGGCAGATCGGCCAACTTCCCTACTCGGCAGCCAAGGGTGGCGTGCTCGGCATGACACTCGTTGCGGCGCGCGATCTCTCGCCGTTGGGTATCCGCGTCGTCACCATTGCGCCCGGCACCATCAACACACCTGCGTACGGCAAGGCGGCCGACCAACTCGAGCAGTATTGGGGTCCGCAGGTACCGTTCCCCAAGCGCATGGGCCGGTCGACGGAATACGCCCAACTGGCCCAGAGCATCGTCGAGAACGACTACCTCAACGGCGAGATCATTCGCCTCGACGGAGCATTACGGTTCCCGCCCAAGTGATTCGTTCGCTGGCAGGCAAAGTGGCCTTCGTCGCCGGGGCCAGCCGCGGTATCGGCGCGACGATCGCCACGGCGCTGGCCCGCGAGGGCGCGGCGGTCGCCGTCGCGGCACGTTCGGAGCAGGAGGGCAAGGTACCCGGCACGATTCACAGCGTCGCCGAGCGCATCGCCTCAGCCGGCGGCCGAGCCCTGCCGGTGCACTGCGACGTCACCAGCGAGGAGTCGGCAGAGAATGCCGTTGCTACAACGGTTTCGGAGTTCGGCGGAATCGACATCCTGATCGCCAACGCCGGAGTGCTGTGGCTCGGCCCGATCGAGTCGACGCCGCTGAAGCGGTGGCAGTTGTGCCTCAATGTCAACCTCACCGGCGTGTTCCTGGTGACGAAGGCCGTGATACCGCATGTGAAAGCGCGCGGCGGTGGCTCGCTGGTGGCGATCACCACGACCGGAGTCGGCATGATCGAGCACGGCGCCAACGCCTACTGGGTGTCCAAGGCGGCGGTCGAGCGCCTGTATCTCGGGTTGGCCGCAGACCTCAAGGCCGACAACATCGCGGTGAACTGCCTTAGCCCGTCGCGGGTCGTCCTCACCGAGGGATGGCAGGCCGGAGGCGGCGGCATGGAGATCCCACCGGAAATGGTGGAGCCACCGGAGGCCATGGCCGACGCCGCGGTGCGGCTGGCCCAGCAGGACGCAGGCGGTGTCACCGGTACCATCCAGCGCTCCGAAGAGCTCACCTCTTAGTCGCGAGCTGGGCCCACACGAAGCTGAGCAGACGCGAAAACCCCCTAAATTGACCGAAATTGGGGGTGTTGGCGTCTGCTCGCGGGGCCCAGCTCGCGAGCTGTCACTTGTCCTTTGCGATCAGCCCGTCGACGATCTTATTGAAGTCGGCAGTCCCGAACGAGACGTATTCGGACAGGTTCGCGTAGTCCAGCGACGCCATCACCGACTTCTCGAGCTGCAGGTTCATCAGCCGCTTGGTGCTCTCGAGCGCCTGCTGCGGCAACTCCATGATCTTCTTCGCGCAGGCGATCGCCTCGGCTAGGGGATCGGCAACGACGTGGTTGGCCATTCCCAGCTCGAGCGCTCGCGTGGCCTTGATGCGGATTCCCGTGAACGCGAACTCCTTGGCGTGCAACAAACTTATCTGCGACGGCCACACCAGAGGCCCACCGTCGGCGGCCACCAAGCCGATCGACACGTGCGGATCGGCGAAGAACGCGGTCTCGGCCATGTAGACGATGTCCGACAGGGCCGCCAAGCTGCAACCCAGCCCGACGGCCGGACCGTTGACGGCGGCGACCACCGGGATCCGGCACCGGACCATGCCGATGACGAGGTCTCGCCCATGCTTGATCGTCTTCTGACGCAGCGCTTCGTCGTTGCGCAACTCGTCGAGGTAGTTGAAGTCGCCGCCGGCCGAAAAGGCCCGTCCCGCACCGGTGATCACCGCCGCACGCGCGGAGGTGTCCTCGTTGAGCTCTTCCCAGATCTTGGCCAGCCCCACATGCAGCGGGTCGTTGACCGCATTGAGCTCATCGGGACGGTTGAGTGTGATGATGCGCAGGCCACCGTCGGCCTTGACGTCGATCTCGTCCGGCATTCCGTACATGCTGTTCCCTTCGTTCTTCGCGCGAGCGTCCCCTGCCCTTCGAGCGGGGCCCACATCACACTCCTAATCCGAGAATCCGCGAAGCGATGATGTTCTTCTGAATCTGCGACGTCCCGCCCATCACGCTCTGCGCCCGGCTGTACATGTAGGCACCGAACAGTTCGGGATCACTGGTGCCCACAGTGGCCAGCGCCGCATGGCCGACGGACTGCTCGACCCAGGTCATCAGCAGCTTGTCCAACGAGCCCTGCGGCCCGTGGGTGATGCCGTCGAGTTGTTCGGACAGCCGTCGGCGCACGTGCAGCCTGAGCATCTCCGTCTGCACCCACGCCCATGCCAACTCTTCGGGTGGTGTGCCGTCCACCCGGGATGCCAACTGGCGCACCAGTTTCCCGTATCGCGCGGAGAAGCCCAGTGTCGACGGTTCGCGTTCGTGGCTGACGACCGTCATCGCGAGCTTCCAGCCCTCCCCGAGGCTGCCGACCAGATTCTCGGCCGGCACTCGCGCGCCGTCGAAGGTCACCTGGCCGAATTCCTTTGTGACACCGCTGATCATCTTCAACGGCCGCTGCTGAACACCGGGCTGGTGCATCGACACAACGAAGGCCGAGATACCGCGATGCTTCGGCACATCCTTGTCCGTCCTCGCGAGCAACAGGCACCAGTCGGCGACATCGGAGTAGCTGGTCCAGATCTTGTGGCCGTGAATTACGTACTCGTCGCCGTCGCGGGTGGCCGTCGTGGTCAGCGAGGCGAGATCCGAACCCGCGCCGGGCTCGGAGAAGCCCTGGCACCACCGCTCGGTGCCGCTGATCATGCCGGGCAGGAATCGCTGCTGCAGTTCCTTACTCCCATGATGGCCAAACGCCACGACCAGATACCCCAGGCTGGGGCGCGCCGGGGCGCCCGCCTTGGCGATCTCCTCGTCGACGATGACGTCGTACACCGGAGGCAGATCCTGGCCTCCATACTCCTTCGGCCACGACGTGCCGAAAAAGCCCGCCTCATACAGCGCCTGGTGCCACGCGCCCTGGGCGGCCCAGTATTCATCGCCCGACGTCGGGAACTTGCCCTTCTGTTCAATCAGCCAGGCGCGCAGCCGTTCCCGGAACGCGGCTTCGTCCGGCGAATCACGGAAATCCAATGGTCAGCTCCTCCAGCTTGACGGGCCACGATTCGGTGGCGGACAGCACCCGCCGTAGGTAGACGTGTGCAAGACATTCCCAGGTGTTGCCGATACCGCCGTGCACCTGGATCGAGGTCTCGCACACGGTCAATGCCGCACGCGCACAGTAGATCTTGGCCACCCGTGCCACCTCGATGGCCTCCGCGCTCGGCAGTTCGTCGACCGCCCACGCGGCGTGGCGCAGCACGCTGATCGATCCCTCGATGAGGGCAAGGCTCTCGGCCAGGAGGTGGCCGACCGCCTGATACGAGCCTATCGTCGCGCCGTACTGTTCGCGAACCTTGGCGTACTCGCACGCCAGCGTATGCGCGCCGCGCGCAGCGCCCACCAGGTCAGCACAGGTCACGGTGAGTGCGAGTGCACGCCACCGGCCGGCACCCTCCTCCGTCAACTCGCCCAGCTCGACGGGCGATTCGACCACTCCGGCAAGGCTTCTCGTTAGGTCCACCGTCTCGCGATCCGTCGAGGCGGCCGACGGCTCGCGTCCGAGCGCACGCCGCAGGTCGTCGGCGAGCACCGGTCCGATGAACGGCACGTCGACCAGGCCCCGTGCGAACTCCTCGGCGACGATGGCCACCTCGACGCCGGATGCGCCGTCGGAGCGTAGCGTGCGAAACCCCGTGTTCTCGACGGCTTTCTCCAGCCGGACGCGCCGACTCTCGTCGTCGAGGTCGGCGACCGACCCAGGGCCGAGATCATCGGCGAGCTTGGCCGCGGCGTCGCGCAGCTGTTGTTGTTCACTTGTCAGACGGACGTCCACAGACGCTCCTTCAACACTCGACGCAATACCTTTCCTGATGGCAGACGGGGTATTTCGTCCACGAACGTGATTTGGCTTGGTCGTTTGTACGAGGCGAGCCGGTCGCCGATGAGGGCAACGAGCTCCTGGGCGTCGACAGAGCCGGACGCCTTGACCGCGGCGACGATCGCCTCGCCGTCGGCAGGATCGGGAACCCCGAACACGGCGCAATCCTCGACCGCCGGATGACCGTGCAGCACGGCTTCGACCTCGGCAGGCGCGACCTGAAAGCCGCGTACCTTGATCATTTCCTTCGAGCGGTCAGTGATCCTCAGCCAGCCCTCGGCGTCGAGGTAGCCGACGTCGCCGGTCCGGTACCAGCCGTCCGAAAAGGCTTCGGGGGTCGCCGAATCCGGCAGATACCCGGCCATCACGGAGTCGGACCGCACCTGGATCTCCCCGGGTTCGCCTGCCGCCGTCACCTGCCCGTTGTCCAGCGACACCACTCGCAGGTCGACACCCGGTACGGCGCGCCCCACGGTGTCGAGACGGGCGCCGGTCAGCTCATTGCACGAGATCACCGGCAGCTCACTGGCACCGTAGGCGGTCACCCAGTTCACCCCCGTCCGGCGCGTGACGACGTCGGCGACGCTCTCGGTGACCGGGGTGGCACACCACATCACGTACCGCAGCGAGGACAGGTCGTACTTCTCGAGGTCGGGGTGGGCAGCCAATGCCAACGCGATCGGTGCCACGGCCATCTCGATGGTGATCCGGTCGGACTCGATGTGCCGCAGCATCTGATCGATATCGAACCGGCTGTGCAACCGGATCCACGTGCCCGTGTCGAGCGCCATCGCGATGTTGAGCAGCCCGAGAATATGCGAGGGCGGCGTCATGATCTGCATGCGATCCGCGGAGGACAGTCCCAGCGCATCGCGCCAGTGCCGCACCGCCACCGCGAACGAGGCGTGCGTATGGCGCACGGCTTTGGGCATACCTGTGGTGCCCGAGCTGAAGACGAAGAGCGCATCGGACTCGGGCGCCGGCGGTTCGACCGCCCGATGGCCGGGCGTGATCGGCTGGTCCAACGACAGCATCGGCATCAGCTGGGCGAGCACCGGATGATCACCGACCGCATACGCCGGCTTGGTCAGCGTGAGGGCATGCTCGACCTCGGTGCGCTTCCACGCCGGGCTCAGCAGGACCACCGATGCGCCCAGCAGCCAGATGGCCCGCAGCGCGACGACGAATTCGGGCCGATTCGACGACATGAGCGCGACCCGGTCACCCCGCCTTACGCCGTGCTGCTCGAGGGTTCTGGCCATGCCGCCGGACAAGGCGTCGAGTTCGGACAGCGTGTACTCATGCTCCTCGAAAGCGAGCGCGATCGCCTCACCCACAGCCTGTCCTCACTCGCTGCCGTCCGTCATGACGCGAATCTGAGAATAGCGTATCATTAAACGAGAATGATATTCTCTCATTGACAGAACCGATGTGCCAGGAGAGAGGCTTGTGACGGCAGAACCGGCGCCGAGCTCACCCGCCGACGACGGGCAAGTGACCATCGTGCTCGATCGAAAGACGGTATCGGTGCGACGGGTCCCCCACGAAACTCTCCTGGAAAGCGCCAGGCGCGCGGGTCTCGCTCCCCCGTTCTCGTGCGAAGCCGGAAACTGCGGCACCTGCATGGGCAAGCTCGTCGAAGGCAAAGCCACCATGCGTGTCAACGACGCGCTGGACGAGGACGAGGTCGAAGAGGGATACATCCTGACCTGCCAAGCGGTTCCGGACACGGATTCGATCAGCTTCACCTACGACGACTGAGTCGACGGCGACTCGGCGTGTTCGTCGATGCGCGGCGCCGGACGGTATTCGGGGTCGTATCCGTCGATGTGTATCGGACTGCCGACCAGCCGGAAATCCCCCGCGGTGACGATGACTTCGGGTGTCGCCTCCAGCGCTTCGGGCAGCGTGCGCACGGCGGCGGCCGGAATCCCCAGCGGCCGCAACCTGTCCTCCCAGCCCTTCGCGGTGTCCGTGGCGAGGGCGGCGGCGACGACGGCGAGCACCTCCTCGCGGCGGGCCGCTCGTTCGGCCATCGTCGTGAACCCCTCGATCCGGGCCTCCGCGGCGAACGACTTCCAGAATGCGTCATGCGTGATGAACAGCGCGAGAAATCCGTCGGCGGTCGAGAAGAGCTGCGCCGGAACGTAATACGAGTGGGCCCCGTACGGGTACCGCCGCGGCGCCGCGCCGTCGTTCAGATACGCCGACGCGCGGTAGTTCAGCTGGGACAGCATCACGTCCCGCAGCGAGACGTCCACCTGTCCCCCACGCCCCGAGACGATCTGCGCCAGCAGGCCGAGCGCCGCCGTGAGGCCGGTCGAGTTGTCGGCCGATGAATAGCCCGGCAGGGTCGGTGGATCGTCGGGGTTACCCGTCATCGCAGCCACGCCCGTCGCCGCCTGAATGACATAGTCGAACGCGGGATTGTCGCCGCCGTTCAACCCGAACCCGGTTAGCGCAACGCAGACGATCCGATCGTTGAACCGTCGCAGTGCGTCGTAGGTGAGCCCCAGTCCCTTTATCGCCGATGGCTTCATATTCACCAGCAGCGCATGCGAATTCGCGACGAGTTCACCGAGGCGCTGACGTCCTTCATCCGACCGCAGATCCAGGACGACGCTCTGCTTGTTGCGGTTGAGGCTCGCGAAGTAGCTGTCACCGACCTGCCGTGAGATCTCGCCCCCCGGCGGTTCGATCTTGATGACCTCGGCACCGAGATCAGCCAGCAGCATGGTCGCGTACGGGCCGGCCAACATCACGCCGACCTCGAGGATCCGGATGCCGGCGAGGGGCCCGGCTTGGCTCACCGCACGGCCTTGGCGAGTTCGGCGATCACCTCGCGTGTGCGGTATTTCGAGGCGATCAGTTCGTCACGGTTCTCGCCGATCGGCAGCAGGCGGACCGACAAATCGGTCACCCCAGCGTCTGCGAACTGACGGAACCGGGCGAGGATGGCCTCCCCGTCGCCCGCCGCGGTCAGGTCGCCGACGTCGCGTGCGTCGCCGCGATCCAGCAACCGCTGATAGTTCGGTGACGTCTCCGCCTCGGCCAGGATCCGGTTGGCGCGCTCCTTGGCCGCCTCGATCTCCGAGTTGGCGCACAAGCACACCGGGATGCCCGCGACGATTCGTGGCGCCGGGCGCCCCGCGTTGTCGGCGGCCTTGGTGATGCGCGGCGCGATGTGCTCACCGATTGCGCGCTCGTCGGCCATCCACAGCACCGTGCCATCGGCGAGTTCCCCTGCGATCTGCAGCATCACGGGTCCGAGCGCGGATACCAGAACCGGCATCGGCGGGTCGGCGGCGAGGACGGTCGGGTTGTGCACGGTGAAGGTGTCGTTCTCCACGTCGACGTCGCCGGGGCCGGCGAGCGCGGCGTTGAGCACCTCGAGATAGTCGCGGGTGTAGGCCGCCGGCTTCTCGTAGGGGATGCCGAGCATGTCGCGCACGATCCAGTGGTGCGACGGCCCGACGCCGAGCGCCAGCCGTCCTCCCGTGCCCGCGTGTACGGACAGCGCCTGGCGCGCCAACGCGATCGGATGCTGTGCCTGCAGCGGCACGACGGCGGTGCCCAGTTCGATTCGCGATGTGCGCGAACCCATCAGGGAGACCATGGTCAGGCAGTCGAAATCGTTGGGCACCTGCGGCATCCACGCGGTGTCCATGCCCGCGGCCTCCGCCCACTCGATGTCCTCGAGCAGCTTTTTGACCTTGCGGGCCATGTCCCCGCGCTCGGCCCCGATCATCACGCCCAGTCTCATTAACGGTCCGCCTTCGGTAATGTCAGCGCCGAACGTGCACTCACTGCGAAAAGCGCCGGGAAATATCGCAGCCAGCGCACGTTCGGTGAATGGGTCACAGCTGCGCTTTCTCCGTCAGCGCCCGAACGTCGCGCACCAGGGTGTCCAGCGGTGTCCCAGTAGGAAACACCGCGGCGGCACCCGCGTCGAGCAGCTTCTGTACGTCGGCTTCGGGAATCGTCCCGCCGACGACTACGGCGATGTCGCCTGCGTCGGCGGCACGCAACGCGTCGACCGTTCGCTTCGTCAGTGCCACATGGGCACCAGACAGGATCGAAAGCCCCACCAGCGCAACGTCTTCCTGCAGTGCGATGGACACGATGTCCTCGATGCGCTGACGGATCCCGGTGTAGATGACCTCGAAGCCGGCATCGCGCAGCGTGCGTGCCACGATCTTGGCTCCGCGGTCGTGCCCGTCCAGACCCGGCTTGGCGACCAGGACACGCGCCGGACTTCCATGTGCGGCAGCAGAATCAGACACTAGAACACCACCGGCTGCTGGAACTCGCCCCACACCGACTTCAGCGTGGACACCATTTCGCCGACCGTGCAATAGGCGTTGGCACAGTCGATCAGCTTGTGCATGAGGTTGTCATCCCCCTCCGCGGCACGCGACAGCGCCGCCAGCGCTTCCTTGACGGCGACTCCGTCCCGCTCGGCCTTGACCTTCGCCAGCCGCTTCAGCTGCAGATCGCGCCCCTCGGCATCGAGTTCGTAGGTGGCGATCTCCGGCGGCGGCTCGTCGACAACGAACTTGTTGACCCCGACCACCGGCCGCTCACCGGATTCGACTTCCTGATGAATCTTGAACGCCTCGTCGGCAATCAGCCCCTGAAGATACCCGTCCTCGATGCAGCGCACCATGCCGCCGTGCTGCTCGAGATCGTGCATGATCTCGATGATCTTCTCCTCGGTGGCGTCCGTGAGGGCCTCGACGAAGTACGAGCCACCCAGCGGGTCGGCCACCTTCGCGACTCCGGTCTCATACGCCAGGATCTGCTGGGTGCGCAGGGCGAGCGTCGCCGACTCCTCGCTGGGCAACGCGAACGGCTCATCCCACGCGGCGGTGAACATCGACTGCACGCCCCCGAGCACCGAGGCCAGCGCCTCGTAGGCGACGCGGACCAGGTTGTTCTGTGCCTGCGGCGCGTACAGCGACGCCCCGCCGGAGACGCAGCCGAACCGGAACATCGACGCCTTGTCGCTGCTCGCGCCGTAGCGCTCGCGCACGATGGTGGCCCAGCGGCGACGACCCGCCCGGTATTTGGCGATCTCCTCGAAAAAGTCACCGTGGGTATAGAAGAAGAACGAGATCTGCGGGGCGAACTTGTCGATGGTCATCCGGGCGCGCTCAACGACGGTGTCGCAGTAGGTGACTCCGTCGGCGAGGGTGAACGCCATCTCCTGAACGGCGTTGGCCCCGGCATCGCGGAAGTGCGCGCCGGCGACCGAGATCGCGTTGAATCGCGGGACCTCGGCGGCGCAGAACTCAATAGTGTCGGCGATCAGTCGCAGCGACGGATCCGGCGGCCAGATCCAGGTACCTCGCGACGCGTACTCCTTGAGGATGTCGTTCTGGATCGTGCCGGTCAGCTTCTCCCGCGGCACACCCTTCTTCTCCGCGGCCGCGACATAGAAGGCCAACAGGATCGCGGCGGTGCCGTTGATGGTGAAGCTGGTGCTGATCGCCTCCAGCGGAATGCCGTCGAACAGGATCTCGGCATCGGCCAGCGTGTCGACCGCGACCCCCACCCGGCCGACCTCCTCGCCGTACTCGGCGTCATCGGAGTCATAGCCGCATTGCGTGGGCAGATCGAGCGCCACCGACAATCCCGTACCGCCCTGGTCCAGCAGGTAGCGGTAACGACGGTTGGATTCCTCGGCGGTGCCGAATCCTGAATATTGGCGGAACGTCCACAGCTTCCCGCGGTACCCGCTCGCGAAGTTGCCGCGCGTGAAGGGGTAGGTGCCAGGTGCCGGCGGCTCACCGCGTAGGTCTTCCGGTCCATATACGGGCTGGAGCGGGATGCCGGAGGGGGTCTGTACAGGCTCGCTCATCACTCGATAACGTACTTGCAAAAAATGAGAATGCCAATACCGCACGCCGCAAATGTGCAGTCAGCAGGACCCGCGGCAGCACTCAAGGTGTGGTCGAAGGCCCAGTAAACAGCGATTATAGCACTTGCCTAGAATGAGAACGTCACTACCAGTCCTGTAGAATCCAGGCACTGCGCATCCCGAGGAGGCCGATGACGAGCCCAGCACCGTTCACCGATCGCACGCTCGTCGTGTCTGGCGGCAGCCGCGGCATCGGGCTGGCGATCGCCCTGGGCGCGGCAAAGCAGGGTGCGAACGTCGTAATTCTGGCGAAAACGTCCGAACCCCACCCCAAGCTGCCCGGCACCGTGCACACCGCCGTCGCCGACGTGGAGGCCGCGGGTGGAAAGGGCGTCGCGGTCGTCGGCGATGTGCGCAAGGAAGAGGATGTACAGCGCGCCGTGGATGCGGCGGTCGAGCACTTCGGCGGCATAGACATCGTCATCAACAACGCCAGCGCCATCGCCACCGAACCGACCGAGGAACTGGCCGCCAAAAAGTTCGACCTGATGATGGACATCAACATCCGTGGCACGTTCCTGCTGACCAAGGCGGCCTTGCCCCACCTGCGGAAATCCCCGAACGCACACGTCATCACGCTGGCGCCCCCGCTCAATATGAACCCGCGCTGGCTGGGCGCACATCCGTCCTACACCTTGTCCAAGTACGGGATGACGTTGCTGTCGCTGGGCTGGGCGGCCGAGTATGCCGATTCCGGCATCGGATTCAGCTGCCTCTGGCCCGAGACGTACATCGCCACGGCCGCGGTCGCCAACGCGCCCGGCTTCAAGGAGATGCTGGCCCGGTCACGCGATCCCCAGATCATGGGCGATGCGGCGGTGGCGATCCTGTCCCGCCCTGCCGCAGAGGTCAATGGGAAGTGCTTCATCGACGTCGACGCACTCGCGGCGGCGGGTATCATCGATTTGTCGAGCTACGGCGGTGGCGACGACCCGATCCTTGATATCTTCGTCGACAAACCATGAGCATCTCATTGCTGCTGGAGATGGCAGCCTCCGCAAACCCGGACCGGACCGCACTGGTCTCCGGCGAGATGCGGCTCACCACAGCCGAACTGAGCGAACTCGCCGACGGCGGTGCGGGTGTCATCACGGCTGCCGGCACCTCGCACGTGGCCTACGTCGGACTGGGCGGCGCGATGTTGCCCCTGCTGCTGTTTTCCTCGGCGCGCGCGGGCGCAGCCGTCACACCGCTCAACTATCGGCTGAGCGCGGACGGTCTGCGCGAGCTGATCGACCGCCTCCCGCAACCGCTGGTGGTCGCCGACGCCGAATACAGCGATGTCGTTGCCGGCGCAGGCAAGCAGGTCATCAGCTCTGACGACTTCATCGCCGCGGCGCGAACCGCCGAACCGGCCGCCGAGTTCGCCGATCCGGACGACGTCGGGGTGGTGCTGTTCACGTCGGGTACCACATCGCGACCCAAAGCCGTTGAGCTGACGCACAACAACCTGACCAGCTACATCACCGGGACGGTCGAGTTCGACGGCGCCGAGCCCACCGATGCGGCGTTGATCTGTGTTCCGCCCTATCACATCGCAGGGGTCAGCGCGGCGCTGTCGAATCTGTATGCCGGCCGAAAGATGGTGTACCTGCCGCAGTTCGACGCGGCGGAATGGGTGCGTTTGGTCCGCGACGAGGGTGTCACGTCAGCGACCGTTGTTCCGACGATGCTGGATCGCATCGTGTCGGCGCTGGAAGCAGAACCGGTCGAGTTGCCCACCCTGCGCAACCTGGCGTATGGCGGGTCAAAGGTCGCACTTCCATTGGTGCGCACAGCACTTGGGCTGCTGCCCGATGTCGGTTTCGTCAATGCCTATGGTCTGACCGAAACGAGTTCGACGATCGCCGTACTCGGCCCAGACGATCACCGCGCGGCATTGGCCTCCTCCGACGATGCGGTCATCCGGCGACTGGGCTCCGTTGGCCAGCCGGTCCCGGGTGTCGAGGTGCAGATTCGCAGTGAGGCCGGTGAAATCCTCGGCCCCGGCGAAACGGGTGAGCTGTTCGTGCGCGGCGAGCAGGTGTCGGGCCGCTATGCCGAGATCGGGTCCGTGCTCGACGCCGAGGGCTGGTTCCCCACCAAGGACATTGCCATGCTCGACGAGGAGGGGTATCTGTTCATCGGCGGCCGCTCCGACGACACGATCATCCGCGGCGGCGAGAACATCGCGCCCGCCGAGATCGAGGACGTCCTTGTCGAGCACCCGTTGGTGCGCGACTGTGCGGTCGTCGGGCCCGAGGATCCCCAGTGGGGCCAGATCATCGTCGCGGTGGTGGTGCCACACGGCGACTCCACGCCTGACCCCGACGAACTGCGCGAGCACGTGCGCGCTCACCTGCGGGGTTCGCGTACGCCCGACCGCGTGGTATTCCGGAGCGAACTGCCGACCAACGCGACCGGCAAGGTGCTGCGTCGCGAACTGGTTCAGGAACTGACAGCCTCGAATTAACAAGGAGCCGAACATGATCAAGAACGGCACGCGACTGCAGAGCCAGGTCTGCGACACCCAGGTGATCGTCGTACGCAGCACCGACAGCCTCGACGACCTGCGCGCGGGTGGGGTTCCGATGGTGCCGCTCGACGCGCAGAAGTCCCCCGACGGCACGATCGATCCGGCGTTCTCCGACGGCAATGCGATGGGCAAGCGCTACGTCGACGAGTCCGGGGCCGAGGTGCTGGTGACCAAGGCCGGCGCGGGCACGCTGTCCGTCGGCACGACCCCACTGTCGCTCAAGGAAGCCAAGCCGCTGCCCGCGAGCGACTGATACCTTCGGCCATGTGAAGCCCCGCAGGCTGCTAATTCGGTATGCCGCCGGGCTGACGTTCGCGTACCTGCTGACGACGGCAGAAGTCGCCGCGCTGGTCATCTCGCTCACCGGCCGAGGCAGGGCCACGCCGACGATCGCTTTAGGTGCCGTGGCGGTGATCATCGTCGGAACCGCAATCGTCGCGGTCGGAGCCGTCCTCATCATCGCGCCGACGCTGCGGTGGCTCGGGGTCCGAGACCCCACGGACGCCGAGCGACGGTCCGCTCTGAAGATCATGCGGTGGCAATCGGCGATCACGGTGGCGCCGTGGATCGTCGGCGCCGCGGTCATGGTCCCGTTGAACCTCGGCGCGCCGGCCGAGCTACAAGTCGTGATCGCCTCGGCCATCCTGTTCGGCGCCATCGCCACGGTGTGCACCGGCTTTCTGTTCACACTGCGCACCCTGCGTCCGCTACTCGCAGGTCTGACACGGGATTTCAGCGAGATCACCCCCACCATTGCTCCCGGCGTGCGGGCCAGGATGTTGATCATGTGGGCCGTCTGCACGGCTCTGCCCGGCCTGGCCATCGCCTCGCTGCTGACGATGCGGGCCAACGGATGGATCATCCAGAAGACCACACCGATAGAGCTCGCGCTGCTGGTGCTGGCCCTCGTCGCCGTGGTACTCGGACTTCGGGCGATGATTTTGGTGTCCATCTCGATCTCGGATCCGCTGCGCGAGGTCGTCGAAGCCATGGCCGAGGTGGAGCGCGGCGAGATCGACCGGACGCTGGACGTCTACGAATGGTCCGAAATCGGGCGGCTGCAAACCGGATTCAATCGAATGGTCGCAGGGCTGCGGGAACGCGAACGGCTACGCGATCTGTTCGGTCGCCACGTCGGCGAAGAGGTGGTGCGCCGCGCCATCGACGAGAACGAATCACTGTCCGGCGACGAGCGAAACGTCGCGATTCTGTTCATCGATCTCGTCGGCTCGACACAACTCGCGGCGACGCAGGAACCACACGAGGTCGCGGCCGTGCTCAACGAGTTCTTTCGGATGGTCGTCGATCACGTCGATGCAAACCACGGACTGGTCAACAAGTTCCAGGGTGACGCGGTGCTCGCCGTGTTCGGCGCGCCGCTACGGACAGACGATCCCGCGTCGGCGGCGTTGGCAACCGCCCGCAGCCTCGCTGTCGAACTCCGTAGACTCCCTGTTGATTTCGGTATCGGCGTCTCCGCGGGCCCGGTGTTCGCCGGCAACATCGGCGCGGAGAACCGCTACGAATACACCGTCGTCGGCGACGCCGTCAACGAGGCCGCCCGGCTTGCCGACCTCGCAAAAGACCATGTCGACAGAGTCCTGTGTTCCGGCGGCGCCATCGCGCAGGCAACCGAGGCCGAACGTGCGCACTGGGCCGCGCACGGTTCTGAGGTCCTGCGCGGGCGTTCGCTTCCGACAGAGATGTCCGCGCCGGCTCGCCAGGAGCAACCTGCAGGTTAGGTGCCCGGCGCGAACGGGAATGCACGTGTATGACCTTGCGGGCTGCGCAGACCTCTGCCGACGCCGATCTGCGGACCGACCTGCCCCGCTACCGGGTATTCCGGGACGGCAAGCTGATCTGCGACCCGACCGAAATCGGGATCCACGACCTCGCGGCACCGGACTTCGGCGATAAAGTGCAAATCGGTGTCGATGAAGTGCCTGTCTTCTGGGCTTGGGGGGTCACGCCGCAGGCCGTCGCCATCCAGGCACGGCCTCCACTCGCGATCTTCCACGCACCGGGCCACATGTTCGTCAATGATCGACGCCACGTCGACTTCGACATCAAGGAGGGGCATGACCATCCATGAGGCGCCCCACCGGCGACGCGACGGCGACCCGAAGATGGTCCGAAAGGCGGTGCGCGGTGCCGCGATCGGCAACACGGTTGAGTGGTACGACTTCGCGATATACAGCACTCTCGCGATATACATCGCCGACAAGTTCTTCCCCTCCGGCGACGAGACGGCGGCACTCCTCAGCACCTTCGCCGTCTTCGCCGCCGCCTTCTTCATGCGACCACTCGGCGGATTCTTCTTCGGTCCGCTGGGCGACCGGATCGGCCGGCAACGGGTGTTGGCACTTGTCATCCTCCTGATGTCGGGCTCGACGTTCGTCATCGGGCTGGTGCCCAGCTACGAGTCCATCGGCGTCGCCGCGCCCCTGCTGCTGTTGTTCCTCCGCTGCGTGCAGGGCTTCTCGGCGGGCGGTGAATACGGCAGCGGCGCGTGCTACCTGGCCGAGTTCGCTCCCGATAAGCACCGCGGGTTCGTGGTGTCCTTCCTCGTGTGGTCGGTCGTCGTCGGCTTTCTGCTGGGCTCGCTGACGGTCACGGGGCTCGAAACGCTGCTACCCGCAACCGCAATGGAGTCCTACGGCTGGCGGATTCCCTTCCTCATTGCAGGCGTGTTGGGCGTGGTCGGTCTCTACATCCGGCTGCGGCTCGGGGACACCCCCGAGTTTGAGACCCTGCGCGACGAGGGCGAAGTCGCATCGTCGCCCCTGCGCGAGGCGCTCACGACGTCGTGGCGACCGATCCTGCAGATCGCCGGTCTGGTGGTGATTCACAACGTCGGGTTCTATGTCGTCTTCACCTACCTACCAACGTATTTCACCAAGACGCTCGAGTTCACCAAGACCAATGCCTTCGTCTCGATCACCATCGCCAGCCTTGTCGCGATCATCCTCATCCCGCCGCTGGGTGCGCTGTCGGACCGCGTCGGCCGAAAACCTCTGCTGATCACGGGTGCGGTCGGATTCGCGATATTTGTCTATCCGCTGTTCATGTTGCTCAACGCCGGATCATTGGCCGCGGCCTTCGCCGCGCACGCAGGCCTGGCCGCCATCGAGTCGGTCTTCGTATCCGCGTCGTTGGCAGCAGGAGCGGAATTGTTCGCCACCCGGGTCCGCTCCAGCGGCTATTCGATCGGATACAACGTGTCCGTCGCCGTTTTCGGCGGCACCGCACCGTACGTGGCCACCTTGCTGGTGGACCGGACCGGCAACGTGACCGCACCCGCCTACTACGTCATCGCCGCGGCGATCATCTCCCTCGCCACCGTGATGACGATGCGGGAGACGGCCGCTCAGCCATTGCGGCATACGGTGCGCACATAACGCACGTGAGATAGCTCGGTAGTTCCGTCGCAGGATTGCCGTTCTGCCTATGCTTTCCCGCGAACAGCGCGCGCATCCGCCAAGGACCGCCACGGGCTTAAGGGACCGGACATGTCGACACCGAAACGGGCCGCCTCTCCGCTGCGGGTGGCACTAGCGAGCTTCATCGGCACCACGGTCGAGTTCTACGACTTCCTCATCTACGGCACCGCGGCGGCGCTGGTCTTCCCGAAGCTGTTCTTCCCCAACGTGTCACCGGCATCGGGGCTGTTGTTGTCGTTCGCGACGTTCGGGGTCGGTTTTGTCGCCAGGCCGCTGGGCGGAATAGTTTTCGGCCACTTCGGCGATCGCGTGGGGCGCAAGCGCATGCTCGTCTATTCGCTACTCATCATGGGCACCGCGACGGTGCTGATGGGTCTGCTGCCCACCTACACCCACATCGGCCTGGCGGCCCCGATCCTGTTGACGCTCTTGCGTCTTGCGCAGGGGTTCGCGGTCGGTGGCGAATGGGGTGGGGCCACGCTCATGGCCGTCGAACACGCGTCGGCTGAACGCAAGGGCCTGTACGGGGCGTTCCCGCAGATGGGCGCCCCCGCCGGGACCGCGACGGCGACACTGGCCTTCTACGCCGTCTCCCTGCTTCCCGACGAGCAGTTCATGGCGTGGGGATGGCGGATACCGTTCCTGGCGAGCGCCGTGCTGATCGCCATCGGTCTGGTGATCCGCCTTTCGCTGTCCGAGAGTCCGGACTTCGATGCGCTGTTGAAACGATCGGCCGTCGCTCGAGTGCCGATCGCCGATGCGTTCCGCAAGCATTGGAAGCAGATACTGCTCGTCGCGGGCGCGTACCTGTCGCAGGGCGTGTTCGCGTACATCTGCGTGGCGTATCTCGTGTCGTACGGTACGACCGTCGCCGGAATCGACCGGACACAGGCACTCTTTGGCGTCTTCGTCGCCGCCGTGGTGGCGGTCGTGACGTATCCGGTCTTCGGCGCACTTTCGGACACCTACGGCCGCAAGCCGGTCTTTCTATCGGGCGTCGTGCTGATGGGTCTTTCGGTCGCGCCGGCGTTTGCGTTGATCAATACGGGCAAGGCGGTGCTGTTCCTGGCGGCGCTGCTGCTGGTGTTCGGGTTGGCGATGGCGCCCGCCGCCGGGGTGACGGGTTCGCTGTTCAGCCTCGCGTTCGACGCCGACGTCCGCTACAGCGGCGTATCGATCGGGTACACGCTGTCGCAGGTGCTCGGTTCCGCGTTCGCACCGACGATCGCGGCAGCGCTGTACACCGCGACCCAGACGAGTAATTCGATCGTCGCCTATCTCATTGTGGTGTCGGTCATCTCCGCGGTGTCGGCGTGGTTCCTTCCCGCGGGCAACACACGTGAGGTGTCCTCGTGAAGGCATGGCAGCTGGTGGCGGCCAATGAACCGCTGCGCCTGATCGGGCGCGAGGATCTCCGCCCCGGGCCGGGCCAGGTCGTCGTCCGTGTGCGGGCCGCAGGCATCTGCCACAGCGATGTCGGCTTCCTCGACGGGACGCTGACGGGACTGCTCGCCAGACTGCCGATTGTGCTCGGTCACGAGATCGCTGGTGAGGTATGCGAAGTCGGGCCCGAGGTGTCTGGATTCGAGCCTGGTGACCGCGTCGTGGCGTTCGGCGATCCGGCCTACGCACCGGGATGGTCAGTTGACGGGGGCTTCGCCGACAAGCACCTCACCGGCGCTTCGGCACTGATGAAGGTGCCCGATGCGGTCGATTTCGTGCAGGCCGCGACCGCTACCGACGCCGGCCAGACCGCCTACGGTGCGGTCGTCGGTGCCGGCAAGCTGCAGGCGTCCGAGCGCGTCGGGATCATCGGCCTCGGCGGGCTCGGTTTGACGGGCGCACGAATCGCCGTGCTGGCCGGCGCACAGGTGTATGCCGCCGATCCCAAGCAGGACACCTGGGCCTTGGCGAGGGAACGCGGCGTTACCGAGATTGTCACGGATGTGGCTGAATTGGCGCCATTGAACCTCGACATGATCGTCGACTTCGCAGGCTTCGGCACCACCACCGCCGGCGCTATCTCGGCGGTACGGCCGGGTGGGCGGGTCATCCAGGTGGGGCTGGGGCGCAACGAGGCGACGATCTCCACCGCGGAATTGGTGCTCAAGGCGGTGACGCTTCGCGGCGCCCGTGGCGGGCGCGTAAAGGATCTAGGAGCGGTGCTTGACCTCATCGCCAAGGGCGACCTGGCAATCCACACATCGGAGATCGGCTTCGAGGAGATACCCGACGCGATCGAACGACTCACGACCGGCGATGTCGTCGGCCGCCTCGTCGCAGTCCTCGACTGACGGTTACGCCTTCGCGAGCTGCTTCTCGTGGTAGCGCCGTGCCCACTCGGCGCGCGGCCGGATCGACACATCGACGTCGGCGGCCTTGGCGCGCAGAGCTTTCACCGTCGCCTGCTCGCGCGGCGTCAGCTTGAACGGATCCCACGTGAAGAAGTTGCACGCGTTCTGCCACGTGATCTTGTTGATGTCGCTTTCGTCGGCGCCCGCGGCGGTCAGCTCGGCCAGCACCTGCTCGGGCGCGTCGGGCCAGAAGCAGTCCGAGTGCGGATAGTCGCACTCCCAGGCGATGATGTCGATACCGATCTCGTGACGCAGCTTCAGCGACGTCTTGTCGGTGACGTAGCAGGCCAGGGAATGCTCGCGGAACACGTCGGACGGCAGCTTGTCACCGAAGTCACGCCGCAGCCACTTCTGGTTCGTGTAGTGGCGGTCGCTGCGATCTAAATAGAAAGGGATCCAACCGATTCCGCCCTCGGAGAAGGCGAACTTCAGATCCGGGTAGTTGCGCATCGCAGGACCCCACAGCAGATCCTGGGCACACATCGCCGACACCTGGGTGGCCAGGATGATGAGGTTGTCGATCGGTGCGTTCGGAGCCATGCTGATCGCGCCGAACCCGGTGCCGATGTGCAGGCACATCACCACGTTCTCCTCTGAGAGCGTGGTGAACACCGGGCCCCAGTATTCCTCGTCGTGATAACTCGGAAGGCCCTCCAGATGTGGCAATTCCGGCATCGTGACCGCCCGGCAGCCCTTCGCGGCGACACGGCGGATCTCGGCGCACATCGCCTCCTGGTTCCACGTCGGCAAGATCGCAATCGGAATGAAGCGATCCGGGTAGGACCCCGCCCATTCGTCGATGTGCCAGTCGTTGTAGGCCGACACCATCACCAAGGTCACGTTTTCGCGCGTCATGTTGAGGTGCCGCGCGGAGAAGCCCGTGAATGTCGGGAAGCACATCGATGCCAGGATGCCGTTGCGGTTCATGTCCCGCACCCGCTCGTGCACGTCGTACACGCCGGGCCGCATCTCGGCGAAACCGGCGGGGTCGCGGCCCCACTCCTCGGCCGGCCAGGACACCACCGCGTTCAGCCCGCTGACGCCCTGCGGCCGGCCCTGATACATCCACTGATCGACGCCCTTGTCGTCGGTGACGACGATCGGGGCCTCCTCCTTGTACTTCTCCGGTACGTGGTTGAGGAACATGTCGGGCGGCTCGACGACATGGTCGTCGATGCTCACCAGGATCAGGTCGTCTGGGCTCATGACTTAAGTAGTACCGTCTAGCTTCATGACCGTCTCTGCGCTATCGGACAGGGATTTGGCCGAAACGGCCAGAGTTCCCCGGCGCGTGATCGAACTGCGTCGCGGTGGGCGTGCGCTCGGCGGCAGCTACCTGTACGAGGGCGACGGCCTGATCACCGGCTGGCATTCCCATGAGGTGCATCAGATCGAGTACGCCCTGCACGGCGTGGTCGAAGTCGAGACCGACTCCGCGCACTACCTGTTGCCACCCCAGCAGGCGGCCTGGATACCGGCCGGGCTCGAGCACCAGGCGGTGATGAATCCGGATGTGAAGACGGTCGCGGTGATGTTCGATCCGGCGCTCGTGGCGGCGCCGGGTGATCGCGCCCGCATCCTCGCGGTGTCACCGTTGATCCGGGAGATGATGGTCTACGCACTGCGGTGGCAGATCGACCGCCCCGACGGCGACGCCGAGTCCGACAGCTTCTTCCGCACCCTGGCCAACCTGGTCGCCGAGGCACTGGACTATGAGGCCCCGCTGTCCTTGCCGACATGTGACCATCCGATCGTGGCGGCGGCGATGGCGTTCACGAAGGATCATTTGGACTCGGTCAGCGCCGAGGAGGTGGCCCGGGCGGTATCGGTGTCGGAACGAACGCTGCGCCGCCTGTTCCAGGAGACGCTCGGATTATCTTGGCGGACCTACCTTTTGCATGCGCGCATGCTCCGGGCAATGGCGCTGCTGGCCGGGCCGGGACAGTCGGTGCAGGGTGCGGCGTCGGCGGTCGGGTTCGAGAGCCTCAGCTCGTTTACCAGGGCGTTCACGCAATTTTGCGGAGAGACTCCGAGCGCCTATCGCAAAAGGGTTGCGGGCGAATCGGTTTGAGCGCTAGTCGCTGCCCGGGCGAGTGAACAGTCCCTCGCGCAGCAGGGTATTGACGGACCTCTGCCACCTGTCAAGCTGTTCGGGCGTCGTGAACGCGTCCGGCATCTGCCGCTCGATATGGCTGCGCACGATGAGGGTGCCAACCGCCAGCACCAGCGAGTTCACCGACGCCCACGTCACGTCGATGTCATCGCGTGCTTCGCCGCGCTCTTTCCGCGCCGCCCACCGGGCCGTGCCGAAGGCGTAGAGCGTGTCCCAGAGCGTGTTGCCCAACTGGCTGCCGTCGATGAGCGCGCGACCGAAGTAGTCCACGACGTGGGGATACTCAAGGAGCAGTGTGGTGACGCGACTGCCCATGTCGGCGATGGAATCCTCCGACGGCACCGAGACCGGCTGCTGCGCCACGACGTCGATCACCACGCTCAGGACGTAGTCGTCGACAGCCTTGATCAGACCGGCCTTCGTCTGGAAGTGATGCTGCACGAGGCCGAGCGAAACACCGGCGTCGGCCGCGACAGAACGCAGCGACGTCGCCGCCGCACCCTTGGTCGCGAAACTCTTCAGCGCCGCCCGACGGATCCGCTCGAGCTTCTTTAGTTCGTCGCCTCCGACGCGCTCGCGGTCCGTCACTGCCGTCATCGGGCAGCTACTTCCGTGATCACAGACTCAGGTTAGACAATACGAACGTATTGTGTCTACCATACAAACGTATTGCCGGGGGCTGGCACACGGGGAGGACAGAGCAATGCGCGACCAGGCACGACCAAGCAACCAGGCACGACCAAGCAACCAGTCACGACCACGCAACCAGGCACGACCAGGGGCAGGCGCACATCTGCGCGCAGTGGATGTGTCCGAGGCCCCTGCTGTCATCGAGGGGTCACCGATGGCGGTCTGCACACAGGACCCTGATCGGTGGACGACGACGGTCGACGAAGGCGCGAAGGCGCTGTGCCGAACCTGTCCCCTTCGGTGGCGCTGCGCTCAGGAAGCGTGCTTGACGCCGGGGGCCGAAGGGGTATGGGCCGGCATCTTGATACCTGAAGGAGGACGTGCACGACGATTCGCACTGAAGCAACTGCGGTCGCTGGCGGAGCAGAACGGATATCCAGTACGAAAGACGGGTTAGCGCGCCGAATGCAAGGATGGTCAGCCATGACACGTTCGTACGCGCTCGAACCCGCAGACAGTGATTTCCTGGCCTCGGCACCGTACATCTTCCGCTATCAGAAGCGATTTGCCGCATCACCCGAAAAGGTATGGGAGTCACTCGTTTCCGACGAGTCGCTGGCTGCCTGGGGGCCGATGATCAAGGACGTCACATGGACCTCGCCGCGGCCGTTCGGAGTGGGCACCACGCGTGACGTCACGGCTCCCGGCGGATCCGTCATGCGGGAGCGCTTCTTCCAGTGGGAGGACGGACACAGCAAGTCGTTCTACGTCTACGAGTCCGCGCTGCCGGTGTTCAAGCGCTTCGCCGAGCATTACCTCGTCGAACCGGCCGGAACCGAGACGCTGTTCACCTGGACGCTGGCGGTCGAACCGAAGCCGGCGTTCGCACTGCCGGTCAAGCTGCTGGCGCCGCTTCTGAAGGCTGGCTTCGGGCGGATACCGGCGGGCGGTCAGAAGTACTTCGCGGAGCGGAGCTGAGGGTCTCCGCATCGTGAGTTCACTTGCGGACCAAACCCGTTGGATGACTGCGACGGATCAGGCGGCGCTCGTCGCATCGGGCGACGTGTCGCCGGTGGAGCTTCTGGACGCGGCGATCGAGCGCATCGAGCGCATCGATCCGGCGCTCAACGCCGTCGTGATCCGCTGGTTCGATCACGCCCGCGAGGTCGCGACAAGTCCAGATCTTCCCAGCGGCCCGTTCCGCGGCGTGCCGTTCCTCATCAAGGACCTGTTCGCCGACTACGCCGGGCAGCGGATCAGCAACGGCAACGTCGCCTTGAAAGAGTCGAACTTCATCGCCCCCGCCGATACGACGCTCGTCAGCCGCTACCGCGCGGCGGGGCTGGTGATCGCCGGTCGCACGAACAGCCCCGAGCTGGGCAGCGTGCCGACCACCGAGCCCGTGGCGTGGGGCGCAACGCACAACCCGTGGGACACGACCCGCACGCCCGGAGGTTCCAGCGGTGGTGCGGCCGCCGCGGTGGCGTCGGGGATGGTGCCGTTCGCCCATGCCAGCGACGGCGGCGGATCGATTCGCATCCCCGCCTCGTGTTGCGGGCTGGTCGGTCTCAAGCCGAGCCAGGGTCGGATCACGCTCGGCCCGGTGCGCGACGAAAGCGGGCTTGCGGTCGAGCACTGTGTCAGTCGCACCGTCCGTGATTCGGCGGCCCTGCTCGACGCGACCCGCGGCCCGGCGATCGGCGACACCGTGATCGCGCCACCTCCCGCGCGTCCCTATGTCGAAGAGCTGGGCGCAGACCCGGGGCGACTGCGCATCGGCGTTCTCGACCATCACGCGCAGGGCGGCCGAGTCGATCCCGAGGTCACCGACGCGACCCAGTCCGTTGGTCGGCTACTCGAATCCTTAGGCCACCACGTCGAGGAGGCGTGGCCGAAGGCGTTGGAGGACGAGACGCTCGGCGCCAAGTTCGGCGCGATGTGGAGCGCGAACGTGGGGCTCGCGCAGCGTCGTTTCGAGGAGGCGCTCGGCCGGCCGCTCGAGAGTCACGAGCTCGAACCGATGAACCGCGCCCAGGCCGACTTCGCCAAACACTTCACGGCAGTCGATTTCGCGGTCGCACTCTCCGGCGTCGCGCACTTCCGCCGGGCGATGCACTCGTGGTGGTACGAGGGTTGGGATCTGCTGCTCACGCCGACGCTGGCTGAACTGCCGCTGACACTCGGCACGATCGTCAACGACCCCGACAACCCGATGGCGCCAATTCGTCGCTCCGGGGATTTCGTGCCGTTCACGCCCCCGATCAACACGAGCGGGCAACCGGCGATCAGCCTTCCCCTCGAGTGGACAGCAGAGGGCCTGCCGGTCGGCGTACAGCTCGTTGCGGCGTATGGGCGTGAAGATCTGCTGATCCGCGTCGCGAGTCAGCTCGAGCAGGCGCAGCCGTGGATTGATCGCAGACCGGAGATCTGAGCCGAAAAGAGTGCGGGCGGGGGGACTCGAACCCCCAAGCTCTTCCGAGCAATGGCACCTAAAGCCATCATGTTTGCCAGTTTCATCACGCCCGCGGCGTGATTGATCGTATCCAATCCAGCGAACAGACTTGTCAGACGTCGTGGCTAGCTTGATAGCAAGTCCGACGAAAGGGGCAGGTCATGCGATCTGCCGAGGAGTTCAAGGCTGCGCAGCGCCTCATTGCGGCTGGTGTCAACGACTGTGCAATTGCACGCCAACTTGGCATTCCCCGTACGACTGTGCGGGATTGGCGACGAAGACCGCAGGTTCGGCGAAGGCCTGCCAGCGGAGCTCTTTGCGGCGTATACCACGATTTCGCGACGCTCCCGGTCGCCGCGTACTGCTACCTACTTGCCATGTACCTCGGCGACGGTTCGATCTCGCGGGCGACCCGCGTATGGCGTCTTCGCGTTGTCAATGGCCAACTCGATGTCCCCGCTGGTGGCCGGATAAAAGTCCCCACCCCG
>JBIQHU010000002.1:0-124591 GCA_044508395.1 Mycobacterium sp.
TACGCGCCGAACAAACCCACCATAATCGACTCACTCACGAAAGATCGAGGCTAGCCGATCGGGGCGTCGGCCGCGGGCATCGGCTCGGGCTCCGGCGACGGGGCCACCGAGGCCACCGAGGCCACCGAGGCCGGCGCCTCGGCGGCCGGAGTCTCGGTTGGGGTGGTCGTCGTGGTGGTCGTTGTGGTGGTCGACGTGCCCGACGTCGACGACGGCGTCAGCGCCTCCGGCGGCGACTTGGGATCAAGCACAGTGTCGATCAAGTAGATCCGCGCATTCTTGGCGAAGATCGCACCACAGACCAGCTTGGCGTCGTTGACCGTGATGTCGCCGCCTTCGCCTTCGACGTTGATCTCGGCGCCCTGCTGGGTCGGCCGCTGTCCCTTGACGTCTTCGTTGCCGAGCAGGCCGAGGAACTCGTGGTAGTAGACGAGGTCGCTAAGCGCGGCCGGATCGGCCTTGAGCGCATCGAGCTGTGCGGGCGGCAGCGCCGCGAAGGCCTCGTTGGTGGGCGCGAACACCACGTAGGGGCCGTTCTCCAGGACCGGGACGATGTTGACGGCGGGATTGAAGCCGCCCGAGATCGCCGAGTAGAAGGTGCTGGCCTCGGGGATGCTCTGCAGCGCGGCGCCCACCGGCGAGTTCGCCAGCGACTTGTAGTTGGGCACCTCGGTCTTGAAGGTGTCACAACCCGGCCCCTGCGGATCGGGGATCTCGAGCGTCGGTGGCTCGGTCGGCTCGGCATAGGCGGTCACTGCCAGGGGAACCGACAGCGCGATGGCGGCGATTCCGGCGGCGGCTCCGATGGCCTTGCTGGTGCGGGTCTTCACGTGTGCTCCTCGAGTCTGTCCAGTCGCATGGCATGTTAAGGCCCCTAGCGTGCCCACGCCAAAGTGCGAACCAGCCGAAACTCACGTCGCAGGCGCTCCGACCTGCGCTTTGCGGATCTGACCACAGAATGCCGCGGCGGCGAAGCAAAGGCCGCCTGCGAGGTAGAACGCCGTGTCGTAGCCGCCATCGAGGTCACGCAGCCAACCAGCGCCCGCCGCGGCCACTGCCGCGCCCAGTTGGTGGGATGCGAACACCCAGCCGAACACGACGGGGGACCTGCTGCCGAAGTAGTCGCGACACAACACGATCGTCGGGGGCACGGTGGCCACCCAGTCCAGGCCGTAGAAGATGACGAACACCCATGTGCTGGGTTCGGCCTGCGGCGAGAGCAGCGACGGCAATGCCAGCAGCGAGATCCCGCGCCCGCTGTAGTAGACGACGAGCAGCAGCCGCGGGTCGACGCGGTCGGTCAGCCATCCGGAGAACACCGTGCCCGCGACGTCGAGAATGCCGATGGTCGCCAGCAGGCCGGCCGCGACGGTTGTGGGCATGCCGTGATCGTTGGCCGCGGGGATGAAGTGCGTGCCGATCAATCCGTTCGTCGTCATCCCGCAGATCGCGAAGCTGGCCGCCAGTAGCCAAAACGCGGGTACGCGCGCGCCGATGAGCAATCCGTCGAACGCGGCGCGAAAGCTCGACGCGGGTACCTCGGCGAGTTCGGTCGCAGCCGTCGCACCGTAGGCCGTTAAACCCTTGTCCTGTGGGTAGTTTCGCATGAACACCAGAACCGGAGGAACCACGCACAACGCCGCAGCCGCGACGATCAGCGACGCCCAGCGCCACCCGTGCCTGGTGGTGACCTCGGCGACGACCGGCAAAAAGATCAGCTGCCCCGTCGCGCTCGCGGCGGTCAACACCCCTGTCACGATGCCGCGCCGTGCCTCGAACCAGCGCGTCGCGATCGTGGCGACGAAGCCCATCGAGATCGCGCCCGTGCCGGCACCGACGAGCACCCCCCACAACAACACCAGCTGCCAACTCGTCGTCATCGTCACCGACAGCGCCGAACCTCCGGCGATCATCAGCAGCGCTCCCGACAACACCGGGCGTACACCGAAGCGGTCCATCAACGCGGCGGCGAACGGTGCCGTGAGGCCGAACAGCGTCATGTTGACCGACATCGCCAGCCCGACCACGCCGTGCGACCAGCCGAACTCGTGGTGCAGCGGATTCATCATCACGCCTGGCACGGATCGGAAGCCGGCCGCACCGAGGATCGCGACGAAGCTGACGGCCGCAACCACCCATGCCCAGTGCAAGCTGGGCGCGGTCTTCGGCGCGGCAGTCGACGTCACCGCATCACCTTCGCCGATCGAATCTCGGCGCGACTAGTGGCATGAATGACATCATTCGTCAAAAACATGCCAAACTGGAGGCGTGCACCGCATCGCCGTCCTGCTCTTGCCGCCCGTCGTGGGGTTCGACGCCAGCATCGCGCCGCTGCTGTTCTCGAATGCACACGACACCGATGGCAATCCGCTCTACGACGTGGTGACGTGCGCACTGTCCCGCGACCCCGTGCCCGCGACGACCGGCTTCGCGGTGGTGGCCGAGGCCGACCAGGAGGCACTGGCGACCGCCGACACCGTGGTCATCCCCGGCACCCGTTATCCGCCGGCGCGCATCGACGGCACACTCGAGCCCGAAGTCGCCGCGGCGTTGGCCCTGATCCGTCCCGGCACCCGACTGGTGTCGATCTGCACCGGGGCGTTCGTGCTCGCGGCGGCCGGTCTGCTCGACGGCCGCCCGGCCACCACCCACTGGCGATTCGCCGACGACCTGCGCGGCTTACACCCGCGTGTGCGCGTCGACGAGAACGTGCTCTTCGTCGACGACGGGGACGTTCTCACGTCGGCGGGGCTGGCCGCCGGAATCGACTTGTGTCTGCACATCATTCGAGCCGATCACGGTGCGCAGGTGGCCAACGCCGTCGCGAAGTACTGCGTCGTGCCGCCGTGGCGTGAGGGCGGCCAGGCGCAGTTCATCGAACGGCAGATGCCCGCACCCGATCACTCCTCGACCGCCGCGACCCGCGAGTGGGCACTACAGCATCTCGATGAGGAGCTGACGGTGCAGCGGCTCGCCCGGCACGCCAAGATGAGCGCGCGCACGTTCAACAGGCGCTTCCGCGAGGAGACCGGCCAGGCGCCCGGTACGTGGATCCGCAACCGCCGCATCGACCTTGCCCGCGAACTCCTCGAGTCGCAGGACCACTCCGTCGACGAGGTCGCCAGACGGTCGGGTCTGGGCTCCGGCGGAAACCTTCGCCATCACCTGCGTCGCGGCGTCGGCATGTCGCCGTCCAGTTACCGCAAGGTCTATCAGGGCGCCTAAGCGCCGTTGGGCACCGCGACGGCGCAGAGGCGCTCCGAGACGTCCCACAGCTGCCGAGCGTGCGCGTCGTCCACCGCGTACGGTGCAACGTCGTCCTGTATGCGGCAGTCCGCGAGATACACCGAACCGACGTCGGCGAGATCGCCGCTGACCGCCGCCCACACCTGCGTGGCCGCCCCGTACTCGGGCACCGTGAAATCGCGCCGGACGTCAACCTTTTCCTGGTGGGGATTCGACGGGACGAATTGGGTGAGGGCGGTGAAGTCGTCGCGGGACATGTGGCGCGCGAGAGAGGTCGCCACAATGCCGGGGTGTACCGCATAGGCCCTGACGTGTTGGCCGCGCAGCCGCCGGTCGAGTTCGATCACGTGCAGGATGTTGGCCGTCTTCGACGCACCGTAGGCGGCGAACTTGTCGTACTCCCGACGCTGCCAATTCGGGTCGTCGAGGTCGACGTCGGAAAGTCGGTGGCCATCCGACGACAGCGTGACGATGCGCGCACCTCCGGCGGCAACGAGTTGAGGTATCAGCAGCCGTGTGAGCTCGAAATGTCCGAGATGGTTTGTGCCGAACTGCATTTCAAAGCCTTCGGCCGTCCGGCCGAACGGGGTGAACATCACTCCTGCGTTGTTCATCAGCACGTGGATCGCAGGCGCGGCGGTGCCGATCGCCTCCGCCGCCGAACGGACCGACGCCAGCGATGTGAGGTCTAATTCGACGGTCGACGTCAGCGCGCCTGGGACCTCGGCGCGGATCCACGCCTCGGTGTCGTCGAGCGCCTGCCGATTGCGCGCCGCGAGGATGACGTGCGCGCCGGCTTTGGCGAGCGCCCGTGCCGATTCGCGGCCCAGCCCTGCGGAGGCCCCGGTGACGACGCAGACCTTGCCGGCGAGGTCGACGCCGTCGACGACCTCGAGTGCTGTCGGTGACGTCATCGGGTCAGGATGTCATGTCGGTGATCAAATCGCACCGACGTCCGACCGCGAGTTGGCGCCTGCATACGATGCGTGCATGCCAGAGCCGCTGCTCCTGACCATTCGCGGTCGCGCGCCCGCACTGCACGCCGAGAGTTGGGTGGCGCCGAACGCGAGCCTGATCGGTCAGGTGTCGCTCGCCGCGAGGGCCAGCGTCTGGTACGGCGCCACCCTGCGTGCGGAGGCCGAACCCATCGAGATCGGTGCCGGCACCAACATCCAGGACGGGGTCACCATCCACGTCGACCCCGGATTTCCGGTGCGCATCGGCGCCAATGTCAGCGTCGGGCACAATGCCGTCCTACACGGTTGCGAGGTCGAGGATGGTTGTCTCATCGGGATGGGTGCGGTGATCCTCAACGGCGCCAAGATCGGCGCAGGATCGTTGATCGCCGCCAGCGCGTTGGTGCCGCAGGGCTTCGTCGTACCGCCGCGATCACTGGTGGCAGGTGTGCCCGGCAAGATCCGGCGCGCTCTCAGTGACGCTGAGGTCGCGCACAATCGGCACAACGCGCACGTGTACCAGGCGCTCGTAGAGTTGCACCGCGTCGCCGACAGCTCCTGATCGAGGTTGTGATTCGGTTGTCTCCGGGTACAGCCCTACCGTGAGCAACGAGCGAATACTGGTGACCGGCGCGACCGGCTATGTCGGATCGCGGCTCGTGACAGCCCTGCTCGACGCGGGTCACGACGTCGTCGCCGCCACTCGAAACCCTGCCCGACTGGCCGACTTCGGCTGGCACGATCGCGTCAAAGGTGTCGCGTTGGACGCACACAACGCCGAATCCGCGCGGCACGCCTTCGACGCGGCGGGCCCGGTGGACGTCGTCTACTACCTGGTGCACGGGATCGGGCAGCCCGGCTTTCGCGAAGCGGACAACCGAGCCGCGGCCACCGTCGCGAACGCGGCGAAGGCGGCCGGCGTCCGCCGCATCGTGTACCTCGGCGGGTTCGTCCCCGGTGACGACAAACTCTCCGAACACCTGAGCAGCCGTGCCGAAGTCGCCGCGTCGCTCAGCGTGGATGGCGGCTCCGAAGTCGTCTGGCTGGGTGCGGCGATGATCATCGGGTCGGGCTCGACGTCGTTCGAGATGTTGCGCTATGTCGCCGACCGATTCCTGCTGATGCCGATGCCCGGGTGGTCGGTCAATCCGATCGATCCGATCTCGATTCGCGATGTCCTCTACTACCTGGTCGCCGCCGCAGGCGCGGACGTGCCTGCCGGGGCGTACGACATCTGCGGGCCGGAGACCACGTCCTACGCCGATCTCCTGCGGACGTATGCGCGGATCTCGGGCAAGTGGCGCGCCGAACTGCCCGTCAACGGGGTCGACACCGGGCTGGTGTCGTTGATGACGTCGGCGGTGTTGCCGGTGCCCGGCGGGCTGGCTGCCGATCTCGTGGAGTCGCTGGACCATCCAATGCTGGCATCCGGCAACGGCCTTCGTGATCTGGTACCCGATCCGCCCGGCGGCCTCGTCGGGATCGATGAGGCGATTGCGCGGGCACTCGCGAGCCGTAAGCCGCAACCGGTCGACGCACTAGCCGATCCGCACCACCTGGCTGACACGGATCCGACATGGGCGGGCGGCGACACCTTCCGCATCCGGCAATTGGCCAGCTCGATCACCCCGTCGTTCGCGCGGCCGGCGCTGGCGCTGCTCGGTGTCGTGCCGGGACCGGTAGCCGCGGCAGTGCGCACCGGACTCGACACGGCCATCGGCCTTGTCCCGAAGGTGAAGTCGGCGTGACCCAGCCCGCCGCGACCCGGCCGCGATGGCTGGCCGACGTCAAGGAGATCATCGACGCGTGCCCGGTGCCGCATCACGAGCCACCCTCGGTGATCCGGCGCAGACGCATCGTCGTCGCGGTCGTGTTGGTGTTCGGCGCTGCGCTGCTCGGGTACTCGCTGACCCGGCCGCCGGGAGACAGTTCGTTCTACTGGCTCACGCTGGCGCTGGCCGGGGTGTGGGCCGTCGGCGCGTTGGCGACTGGTCCGCTGCATCTCGGCTGCATTCGATTCCGTGGACGCAATCAGCGTCCGTGGCTCACCGGGACAGCCGTGGGCCTGGTGCTCGGTGCCGTATTCATCGTCGGCGGATTGATCGCCCGCGAGATCCCCGGTGTGCGCGAATACATCACCCGCGTACTGGAATTCGCGGATTACGGGCCGCTGCTGCTGGTCACTTTCATTACGGTCGTCAATGGCGTGGCCGAGGAGATGTTCTTCCGTGGCGCGCTCTACACCGCACTGGGACGCTTCCATCCCGTGCTGGTGTCGACGGTGCTGTACGTCATCGCGACGGCTGTCACGACGGGCAACCCGATGCTGGGCTTGGCGGCGATCATTCTCGGCACGGTGTGTGCGTTCGAGCGCCGAGTGACCGGGGGAGTGCTCGCACCGATGCTGACCCACTTCTTCTGGGGTCTGGTCATGGTGCTCGCACTTCCCCCGATGTTCGGCGTTTGACGCCGGGCCCCCGATGTTCGGCGTCTAACGCAGCGGGTGCGCCAACTCGTCGCGCCGCATCTTCGCCGCGTACATCGCGACCGCCGCCAGCACCACCGGCGCGAGACCGGCCACCAGGAAGATCGTCTGCATCGAAACGACTTTCGACAGCGGGCCGACGATCGCGAACGACACAGGCATGAAGGCCAGCGAGACGAAGAAGTCCAGGCTCGACACCCGGCCCAGCATCTCTCTCGGGACACGGCGCTGCAGTAGCGTGCCCCAGATGACCATGCCCGCGCCGTCGGTGACGCCGATGACGAACGTGGCGACCGCCATCAACGTGAACGACGACGTGAAGCCGACGATCACCAGTGGGATGGAGCCGACGCCCCACATCGCCATCATCACCGTGAGGTAGCGACGTGGCAGTCGGCGCGATGAGACCGCAAGCGCGCCAAGGGCGCTGCCCATTCCGAAGAACGCCAGGATGAAGCCATACGCACTCGCGCCGTCGTCGAACCGGTCGTTGGCGATGAACGGCAACAGCACCTCGATGGGGCCCAGTACCACGAGCACGAACATGCTCGCGAACAGCAACGTCCATAGCAACCACGGCGTGCCCAACATGAAGACGAAGCCGTCGCGCAGATCGCGTACCAGGTGCATACGCTCCCGAACCTGTTCGGGGGCAGGCGTTTTGACGGAGGGCCTGTTGGCGATCAGCAGTACCAGGCCAACGGCGAAGAGCGCCGCGACGACGACCGAGCCCAGCGCCGGCATCGTCGCACCCACCAGCATGCCCGCGACCGCGGGGCCGACGGCGCGTTGAAACACCGGGCGCACCACACCTTCGACTCCGTTGGCTGCCAGCAGTTGTTCGGCGGGCAGGATCCTCGGCAGGATGGCGCTGTAGGCCGGGAAGAAGAACGCCGCTGCGATACCCAGCGCCCCGGCGGCGACTGCCATGTGCCAGATCTGCAATGCGCCGGTCAGTCCCAGCACCGCGACGACCGACGTGACGGTGACGTTGACGGCCTCGACGACGATGATGATCGCCCGCTGATCGAAGCGGTCGGCGGCGATTCCGCCCACCAGCAGGAAGGCCACCAGGCCGACCCCCAGGCATGTCGCGACAAGCGACAGTGCCGCCGGGTCGTTCTTGAGCTCGATGACCTGCAGCGCCATCACGACGGCCCACATGCCCTCGGCGAAGATCGACAGCGAAACCGCGGCGATGAGCAGGCGGTACTCGCGGCTCTGGAACGGTGCGAGCACGCGCCAACCGCCGGCGGCGCGCACCGGCTGTTCGATCTCGAATTGCGTACTCACCTATCGATGGTCGCTGAACGGTTGACCCCGAGTCCACCGATTTTCAATCGCCGAGCGCACGCTTGTTCGCGGGGTCACTCGCTAGCCGACGGCTAGGAATCGGTGAACTTCGCCTGCCGTCGCTCCTGGAAGGCGCGCGTGCCCTCACGGAAGTCGCGTGAATTGAGCAGCACCAGTTGGCCCTCGGTCTCGCGTCCGATGGCAGCCTCGAGCTCTGTCAGCGTTGCGGCGTTGATGGCGTGCTTGGTCTTGCGCAGCGACACGGCGGGGCCGTTCAGCAGCGTGGTGACCACTTTGTCCGCCTCGGCCTCGAGTTCCTCGGCCGGGTGCACGGCGGAGACGAGGCCCCAGTCGTAGGCGTCGTGGGCGCTGATGCGTTCGGCCATCAACGCCATCCGCATGGCCCGGATGCGACCGACCGCCGCGGCGATCAACGCCGATGCGCCACCGTCGGGCATCAGCCCGATCTTGGTGAAGGCCAGCATGAAATACGCCTTCTCCGAGGCGACGACGACGTCGGACGCGAGCGCCAACGACACCCCGACACCCGCGCACGGGCCCTGCACGACCGCGACCACGGGCTGTGGCACGTTCACGATCGCTCGCGCGGCGTCGCTGGCCGCATTGAGCACCGATTCGGGTCCGTCTTCCGATTTCTGCGCCTGGTCCTTGTCGCTGATGCCCGCCCCTGACGAGAAGCCCCGGCCGGTGCCGCCCAGGCGGACAACCTTGACGCGTGAATCGGTGGCGGCCTGGTCGAGGGTCGAGGTGATGGTCCGGAACATCGCGGCGGTCAGCGAGTTGAGGCTGTCCGGCCGGTTCATGGTCAGGTGCAGAACGCCGTCCTTCAGCTCGACGAGCAGGTCGTCGATGCCGGTGTACGTCTGCTCGCTCGAGTCGACGGTTGTCATGGCTGCACCCTAGGGCTGATCCACTTGGTTATACAAGTAAGCTATGTCGGCGATCCGGGAGCGTTAGTCCAACGAAGGGCGGTAAGCATGGCGGGACCACTGCATGGGCTGCGGGTGATCGAACTCGCGAGCATCGGACCCGGCCCGCACGCATCGATGATCCTTGGGGATCTCGGCGCCGACGTGGTCCGCATCGAGCGCCCCGGAAAGATGGGCGGCATCCCGCTGAGCAAGCGTGAGGCGACGCTGCGAAACCGCCGGTCGGTGGCAGCCGATCTCAAGAGCGACGAGGGGCACGAGCTCGTGCTGCGGCTCGTCGCGAAGGCGGACGTGCTGATCGAGGGCCTGCGTCCCGGTGTCACCGAACGGCTTGGCCTCGGTCCGGAGGACTGCGCGAAAGTCAACGAACGGCTGATCTACGGGCGTATGACGGGCTGGGGCCAGACCGGACCCCGCCGACTGCAGGCCGGCCACGACATCAACTACATCTCGCTCAACGGCGTGCTGCACTCGATCGGTCGCGCGGGTGAGCGTCCGGTCCCGCCGCTGAACCTGACCGGCGACTTCGGTGGCGGTTCGATGTTCCTGCTCGTCGGCATCCTGTCGGCGCTGTTCGAGCGGCAGACCTCGGGCAAGGGTCAGGTCGTCGACGCCGCGATGATCGACGGCTCCAGCGTGCTGGCGCAGATGATCTGGGGCTTCCTGCAGGACGGGCTCTGGAAAGACGAGCGCGGGGTCAACATGCTCGACGGCGGCGCCCCCTATTACGACACCTACACCTGCGCCGACGGCCGCTACATCGCCGTCGGGTGCATCGAGCCGCAGTTCTACGCCGCGTTCCTCAAGGGCCTCGGACTCGAGAACGCCGACCTGCCGAACCAGAACGACGTGAGCCGCTGGCCCGAACTGCGCGCGAAGTTCACCGAGGTCATCGCGAGCAAGGACCGCGACCACTG
The DNA here is from genome assembly GCA_044508395.1 of Mycobacterium sp. Lineage (GTDB taxonomy): Bacteria > Actinomycetota > Actinomycetes > Mycobacteriales > Mycobacteriaceae > Mycobacterium. Next base: position 9,848 of record JBIQHU010000002.1, read on the forward strand.
GGCCAAGGTGTTCGCCGAGAGCGACGCCTGCGTGACGCCCGTGCTGTCGTTCAGTGAGGTCGAGTCCGAACCGCACGTCACCGAACGCAACACCTTCTATCGCGATGGCGACTTCCTGCAGCCGATGCCGGCGCCGCGGTTCTCCCGAAGCGTGCCGCCGAAGCCCACACCACCCGGCGAAGCCGGAGCGGACACCGAAGCCGTCTTACGAGACTGGGCCTAGAGAAAGGAACACCCTCAAGTGGAGATCAAGGACGCCGTAGCCGTCGTCACCGGTGGCGCATCGGGCCTCGGCCTGGCCACCACCAAGCGACTGCTCGACAGGGGCGCATCCGTCGTCGTCATCGACCTCAAGGGCGAAGAGGCCGTCGCCGCGCTCGGTGATCGCGCCAAGTTCGTCGAGGCCAACGTCACCGATGAGGCCGCGGTGGGCAAGGCCCTCGACGTCGCGGAGTCGATGGGTCCGCTGCGCATCAACGTCAACTGCGCCGGCATCGGCAACGCCATCAAGACGCTGTCCAAGGACGGCCCATTCCCGCTCGACGGCTTCAAGAAGGTCATCGAGGTCAACCTCATCGGCACGTTCAACGTGCTGCGGCTGTCGGCTGAGCGCATCGCCAAGACCGAGCCCCTCGGCGAGGAGCGTGGCGTCATCATCAACACCGCGTCGGTCGCGGCCTTCGAGGGCCAGATCGGTCAGGCCGCCTACTCCGCGTCCAAGGGCGGTGTGGTCGGGATGACGCTGCCGATCGCGCGTGACCTCTCGCGTGAGTTGATTCGCGTGGTCACCATCGCGCCCGGCCTGTTCAAGACTCCGCTGCTGGGCTCGCTGCCCGAGGAGGCGCAGGCGTCGCTGGGCAAGCAGGTGCCGCATCCGGCACGCCTCGGTGATCCTGACGAGTACGGCGCACTGGCGGTGCACATCGTCGAGAACCCGATGCTCAACGGCGAGGTGATCCGCCTAGACGGTGCGATCAGGATGGCGCCGAGGTAAGGACGAGCGATGACGATCAACACGAAGTTCACCGAGACCTTCGGGATCGAGCATCCCGTCGTGCAGGGTGGCATGCAATGGGTCGGCCGCGCGGAACTCGTTGCGGCCGTGGCGAATGCGGGTGCGCTGGGGTTCATCACCGCGCTGACGCAGCCGACGCCGGCCGATCTGGCCCGCGAGATCGACAGGTGCCGGGAGCTGACCGACAAGCCGTTCGGCGTGAACCTGACGATCCTGCCGACGATCAACCCGCCGCCATATGACGAGTACCGACAGGTGATCGTCGACTCCGGCATCAAGATCGTCGAGACCGCGGGCTCCAACCCCGCACCGCATCTGCCGATGTTTCATGACAACGGCATCAAGGTGCTGCACAAGTGCACCTCGGTGCGGCATGCGGTCAAGGCCCAGAGCCTGGGTGTGGACGGCATCAGCATCGACGGGTTCGAGTGCGCCGGCCATCCCGGCGAGGACGACATCCCGGGCCTGGTTTTGATTCCTGCCGCGGCGGCCAAGATCGACATCCCGATGATTGCCTCGGGTGGGTTCGCCGACGGGCGTGGCCTGGTAGCCGCACTGGCATTGGGTGCCGATGGCATCAACATGGGTTCACGGTTTATGTGCACCGTCGAGTCGGCCATCCATCAGAAGGTCAAGGAAGCGATCGTGGCGGGCAGCGAGCTCGACACCGAGCTGATTTTCCGTCCGCTGCGTAACACCGCGCGGGTCGCGAGCAACGCGGTGTCACGCGAGGTGGTGGAGATCCTCAACCGCGGCGGTCAGTTCGAGGACGTCAAGGATCTGGTCGCCGGATCGCGTGGGGTCAAGGTCTACGAGGTGGGCGACCTGGATGCCGGCATCTGGTCGGTGGGCACCGCGATGGGCCTGATCAACGACATCCCGACCTGCGAAGAGTTGGTGTCGCGCATCGTCGCCGATGCCGAGGACATCATCACCGGCAGGCTCAGCGGGATGCTCGAGGTCGACGAGGAAGAGAATGTCGCCTAAGACTTTGTCGGTCATCGTCCTGACTACGTGAAGATCGAACGCCTTCATCCACACGCCTCGGTCCTCGGGATCACGGGACCGAGGCGTGCTCGGCTGTTGCCAGCGCGACGCTGGCCCTCACAAGTGTCTGCGCCGACGAGCGGTGGCTAGGTCAATGCAACGGCCATTCGCGACGCAAGCTCAGCCAACGTGATGCCGAAGGTCTCCCGTACGCGTACCGTGCCCGCGGCGCGATTGATCTCGAAGACCGCAAAATCGGTGTAAACGGTACTGACACAGCGCAGTCCGGTCAGCGGGTACGTGCACCTCGGCACGAGTTTGGCGGTGCCGTCCTTGGTGAACAGATTCATCATTACGTAGACGTTCTTGGCTCCGGTGGCGAGATCCATCGCGCCCCCGACTGCCGGAATCGCATCCGCTGCTCCGGTGTGCCAGTTGGCCAGATCGCCTTCGCGGCTGACCTGGAAGGCGCCGAGTACACAGACATCGAGGTGTCCGCCGCGCATCATCGCAAACGAGTCGGCATGGTCGAAATATGAGGCCCCGGGCAGTTCGGTGACCGGAGTCTTTCCCGCATTTATGAGATCCGGATCGATATCGCTGCCTCTGGCCATCGGCCCCATGCCCAGCATGCCGTTCTCAGTGTGCAACACCACGCCGGATCCCGGCGACAGATGGTCGGCTACAACGGTGGGCTGGCCGATGCCGAGGTTGACATACGATCCGGCGGGGATGTCTCGGGCAATGAGCGCGGCGAGCTCATCGCGGTCGAGCGGATTTCGGTCGAGGTGTTCCACCGGTTGGCAGCGGTTTGCGGTGTTGTTCATGTGGTCACCTCGACGACGCGATCGACGAAAATCCCCGGCGTGACGACGGCTTCCGGGTCAATCTGACCCGCGTCGACTACGCGGGACACCTCGGCGACGGTCAGGGCTGCGGCGGCTGCCATCACGGGCCCGAAGTTGCGTGCAGTCTTGCGATACAGCAGGTTCCCCGCTCGATCAGCGGTATGCGCGCGGATCAGCGCGACATCGCCACGAATCGGGTACTCCAGCACGTAGGTTCGTCCGTCGATGGTGCGTGCCTCCTTTCCTTCCGCCAGCGGAGTACCGACAGCGGTAGGGCAGAAGAATGCGCCGATACCGGCTCCGGCCGCGCGAATCCGCTCGGCGAGGTTGCCCTGTGGCACCACTTCAAGTGCTACCTTGCCGGCCCGGTAGAGCTCGTCGAACACGTACGAGTCCGACTGGCGGGGAAACGAACAAATAACCTTGCGCACACGACCTTTGGCAAGTAATGCAGCGAGGCCCGTATCGCCATTTCCCGCGTTGTTGCTGACAATCGTCAGGTCGGTGGCGCCTTGGTCGATCAACGCGTCGATGAGGGTGATAGGCATACCCGCCATCCCGAAGCCACCCACCAGAATCGTTGCGCCATCGGGGATTCCAGAAACGGCCTCAGTGGGCGTCGCATTAACGATGGTACGGCCCATCATCGTGCCTGCCCTGCGTCATAGTCGGCGAGGACTTTGTCGGCGATGCGAAACGCTGAGTTGGCTTCGGGTACACCGCAGTAGATTGCCGTCTGCAGCAGCAACTCCTTGATCTCGTCGTTGGTCAGCCCGTTTCGTCGTGCGGCGCGCAGGTGCATGGCGAGCTCCTCATGGTGACCTCGGGCGACAAGTGCGGTCAGCGTGATCAGCGATCGGCTCCGCCGGTCAAGACCCGGCCGAGTCCAGATGTTCCCCCACGCGTAACGCGTGATCAGCTCCTGGAAGTCAGCGGTGAACGGCGTCGTCGCCGCCACCGCGCGATCGACGTGATCGTCGCCGAGCACCTCCCGGCGCACAGCCATCCCGGCGCCGAACAGTGTGCGTGGTTTGACGTGGTCCGCTATCAGGTGGGCCACCTTCACAGTGGCCTCTACGGGGGCGAGATGCGCAACCCCGTCGAGCACGACCAACCGACCGTCCCTGATCTCAGATGCGATGTGTTGCAGCGATTTCACCGGTGTTGCAATATCTTGTGCGCCCGCGATTGCCAGTACCGGATTGGTGATACCGGACAACCGATTGGACACCTCGAACGACGCGAGCGCCTCACACGCAATCGCATATGACTCGGCCTCAGCACTGCGCAATGTGTCGAGCAGCGCCGACGCCGTGGCTGGATGCCGATCGGTGAATCCGGGAGCGAACCAGCGCTGCCGGGCGATGTCGACGACGGCGTCGGTACCCGACCGGCGGACAAGCGCCGCACGATCGCGCCACATTGCAGGGTCGCCGAATTCGGCGGCGGTGCAGATCAGGGTCGCGCTCGAGACTCTGGCGGGCGCGTCCAGCAGCACTTGCAGTCCCACGGCGCCGCCAATGGAATCTCCCGCGTAGTGGAATGCGGTGCCTGGGGCGATGTCGTCGGCCAGAGTCAGCACAGCAGCTGCGAGTTCGGCAATCGTGAACGGCGAGGTGCTTGGGCTGCTGCGTCCATGCCCGGGCAGATCCCAGGCCACCACGCGAAGATGCTCGGAGAGCCATTCGGCAGCGGGCTGCCACAACGTGGTTGCCGAGGTGCCCAGCGATGGGCCGAGCAGCAACAGGTCAGCGGTCTCCGGTCCGCCGAAGTGCGTGGCGGCCAGCCGTGGGATGCTCACGTCGTGTCCTTCAGGCGATGGCGGGCGCGCTGCAGCACGGTGTCGATCAGGTTATTTGTGGCCCCGAGATAGTCGGGAAGCGCTGCGCGGCCGGTCAATTCGATGATCGATCGTTGCTCGGCCAGAACATCGGCCGAGGCGGCAAGATTTGCGGAGGCCCGCTGGGTGTTGACCTCCAACCCGACTAGCAGGTCACTCGTCTGCCCCGCGGCGACAACGGTGCGGCGCGCGAGCGTCCGCAGGGTCGCCCATTCGGCGTGCCATCCGCCGTCGGCGCGTTCGTCGACGCTGGCCGCCGATGCGGCGTGCAGTGTGGCGGCTAGGGGAGGGGCGGCCAGCGCCGCTCGCCGGATCAGCACCGACAGCACTGGATTTCTCTTCTGCGGCATGGTCGAAGATCCGCCGGTGCGGCCCTCGGCCAGTTCGCCGATCTCTGGCCGGCTGCCTGTGACCACGTCGTTGGCGATGTGCGCCCACGAATCACAACAGGTAACCAACGCATCGCCGATCCGGGTCACCACCGATCGGGTGGTGTGCCACGGAGGCGCGGCGGCCAAACCCAACGCTGAGGCCATTGAGTCGGACAATGCGAGGGCGGATGCGGGTGATCCAGTTAATTCTGTTGTTGCTGCAAGTGTTCCGGCCGCTCCGCCGACCTGTGCAGGTAGCGGCGGCAGGGCGGCCAGCGCGTCAACGCCGTCGAGCACCCCGGACAGCCAGTTGCCCAGTTTCGTGGCCACAGTGGCGGGCACCGCGGGCTGGGCCAACGTGCGGGCCAGCATCGGTGCGCGGTGCCTTTCGATCAGCGCGATCAGCGTGCGCACCTGGGACGTCTGCTGTGTCTGCACGGTGGCGAGAGTTTCGCGCAGGCACAGCATCATGGCGGTGTCGATGACGTCTTGGGTTGTCAACCCGCGGTGGATCCACCGGGCTGTCTCGGCGCCGCTGCGTTGACGCAGCAGGCCAAGCAACCCGGTCACCGGGTTGCCGTCTTGCTCCGCTGTCGTCGCCAGCGTCTGGCCGTCATGGGCCGACACCAGTCCAGTCAGGTCCATGGCGGCGGCCGTCGGTGCCACGTCTGCGTCGATCAGCACCTGCAGCCAGGCGCTTTCGACGGAGACCATGGCGGCGAGGAACGCCGCGTCGCTCATCAGAGCGCCGGCACGATCGTCACCGGGCCAGAACAGATCGGTCATGGCAGATGGGCCGGGTAACGCAGAAACACCGTCTCGTCATCACCTTGCAGCTTGATGTCGAAGCGAAAGCCCTGCTCATTCGGCTCGGCGATCAGGGTTCGCCGCCGCTCGAAAGGCACTGACGCCAGGAGTCGGTCGCTGCTGAGCCGATCGTCGGGTAGGTATGCACGCGTGAAGAGGCGGTTCAGCAGCCCGCGGGCGAATACCGTCAACGCGAAGAACGGCGCCGAATCCGGTGCTGTAGCACCGGGTTTGACGGTACTGAAGCTGTAGCGACCCGCCTGGTCGGTGGCGGCGCGGCCCCACCCGGTGAAGGTCCAGCCGTCGCGACGCAAAGAGCCCGTGGATGACGAGATGACGCCGTTGGCGTCCGCCTGCCAGATCTCGATGAGGGCATCGGGTACGGGCATGCCCGCACCATCACTGACTACACCCTGCAGACGGATGGATCCGGGTGAGCCCGGTGGGATCAATTCGGTGCTGTTTGCGAACGGCAACGCGTAACCGAAGAAGGGTCCGATCGTTTGGCCTGGGGTTGCGGTCAGCAAGCTACTCATCCGGACTCCATCGGTGTCAGGGCGTCGCCGGTGAGCACGATGTCCCACCGATAGCCCGTGGCCCACTCGGGAATGCTCAGGTCGTGGTCGTAAGCGGCGACCAGCCGCTCGCGCGCCTTCTGGTCGCTGATGGACTGGTAGATGGGGTCGAATGGGAACAGTGGGTCGGCCGGGAAGTACATCTGCGTGATCATCCGTTGGGTGAAACCTGTTCCGAACAAGGAGAAGTGGATGTGCGCGGGCCGCCACGCATTGTGATGGTTCCGCCACGGATAGGGGCCGGGCTTGATGGTGGTGAAGCGGTAGCCACCGTTGTCATCTGTCAGGCAGCGGCCGACGCCGGTGAAGTTGGGGTCGAGCGGTGCGGGATGTTGATCGCGCTCATGGATGTAACGACCGCAGGCGTTCGCCTGCCAAATTTCGACAAGCTGGTGACGCACCGGACGGCCCGCACCGTCCACCACGCGCCCGGCCACCACTATTCGTTCACCGATGGGCTCGCCGCTATGCTGGATGGTGAGATCGGAATCCGTGGGATCCACGTCGCGCTCGCCGAAGCATGGCGCCGACCTCTCGATTGCGTCCGGATCGGCGTACACGAACGCTTTGGTGGGGTGCCGCAGCAGGCTGCTTCGGTAGGGCGGATAGTTCAGCCTCGGCTGGGTCTCCTCTACGCCCGCTCGGTGGTAATCGGCATCAATTTCAGCGATCTCCGCGGAAATCGCGGCCTGATTGGCAAGCGCGGTCATACCTGCACGCTATGGCTCAGGATCTACCCGCGGGAACGCTAAACTTCTGCTGAGCGGAAGGATGCCCTGGTGGCAGGAAACACGGCGGTGCCTGGCACCACGGTCACGTCTAGGCTGCTCGCGATTTTGGGGGCTTTCGACGAGAGGCACCGCAGCCTGACGTTGACGGAGCTGGCCCGCCGCGCCCGGATATCGGTACCTACCGCGCATAGGCTCGTCGGCGAGTTGGTCGAGGGCGGGGCGTTACAGCGGCTTTCCGATGGCCGTTACGTGACGGGTCCCTTGACGTGGCGCGCCGGACTGCTAGCCCCCGTCGGAGGCGGTTTGCGACGAACGGCGGAGCCTTTCCTGCACGACGTGTATGCGGCGACGATGGCGACCGTGCACTTGGCGGTTCGCGATGGCGACGAAGTGTTGTACCTGGAGCGGATGGCAGGCCGCACGTCGGTGCCGATCCTGAGTGAGGTGGGCAGTCGCCTGCCCATGCATGCCACTGGGGTGGGGAAGGTTCTGCTCGCTCACGCGCCTGCTGATGTTCAAGCACGGGTGTGTGCCCGTCTGACGCGAATCACGCCGTACACGATCACGCGAGCGGATGTGCTGCGCGCGCAATTGGACCGGATCCGCCGCGCGGGTTTGGCCACGACGGGCGAAGAGATGTCGCTGGGCGCCTGTTCACTTGCGGTGCCGGTGATTCAGTCGTCAGACGGCGCCGTCGTGGCCGCGATCGGGGTGGTCGTCGCGACCCTGAAGCGCGACCGTCAGCGACTTTTGGGCGCCTTGCAGGTTGCGGCCCAGGGTATCGGCCGGTTGATTTAACCTCTCTGTGTTACAGAGAACGAGTTGACGATCTTTCCGTAAGAGACGCATGCTTTCTGATATGGCTGATCAGCGGCAGGTTCTCGACGACGTTCGTCGCGGGATGATTCCCGCACACATCTACAACGACGCGGAGATCTTCGAACTCGAAAAAGAACGCATCTTCAGCCGCGCCTGGATTTTCGTCGCCCATGAGTCCGAGATACCGCAGGATGGCGACTACGTCGTGCGGCGGGTTCTCAACGACTCGTTCATCATCGCCCGCGATTCCAACGGCGAGGTCCGGGCGATGTTCAACATGTGCCTACACCGCGGGATGCAGGTCTGCCGAGCCGAGATGGGCAACGCATCGAACTTCCGCTGCCCCTATCACGGCTGGTCCTACCGCAACGACGGCCGCATAATCGGATTACCGTTCCACCGCGATGCCTACGGTGGCGAGCTGGGTTTTTCGAAGAAGGGCCAAACCCTGCTGCCTGCACCGAATTTGGCGAGCTACAACGGCATGATCTTCATCAGTCTGGACGCCGACGCGCAGCCGCTCAGCGATTACCTCGGTGACTTCAAGTTCTATCTCGACTTCTACACCAGGCAGAGCAATCGTGGGCTGGAAGTCCGTGGGCCACAACGGTGGCGGATCAAAGCGAACTGGAAGATCGGCGTGGAGAACTTCGCCGGCGACATGTACCACACTCCGCAAACGCACGCGTCCGTCGTGGAGATTGGCTTGTTTCGCGAACCGAAGGCCGAAAAGCGCAAGGACGGCGCGACCTATTGGGCGGGACGGGGTGGCGGAACGACGTACAAGCTCCCCCCTGGGACGTTCGAAGAACGAATGCGCTATGTCGGCTACACCGACGACATGATCGACCGCATCAAAGGCGTGTGGACCACGGAGCAGCAGCAAGTGGTAGGTGAGGACGGCTTCATGATCTCGGCGGCGTCATGCTTTCCGAACATGAGCCTCGTGCACAACTGGCCCAAGGTCGAGGACGGCGAACATGTGCTGCCGTTCATCTCCATCCGGATGTGGCAGCCGATCACTGAGCACGAGACGGAGGTGTACTCGTGGTTCGCAGTCGATTCGGCTGCGCCCGAGGAATACAAGAAGAACTCCTACAAGGCCTATCTCATGTGTTTCGGTTCAACCGGAATGTTCGAGCAGGATGACGTCGAGAACTGGGTGTCGCTCACCAATACCGCCGGGGGCTCGATGGCGCGTCGGCTTCTGTTGAACAGTCGGATGGGCCTGCTGAACGACGGCCGGCCCGTGGTCGAGTCGTTACCCCGGGATCGATTCCACGGGCCCGGTGTGGCGCGGGTCGGATACAGCGAGTCCAACCAACGTGCCCTGCTCGATCTGTGGGCCGACCATCTCGAATCGCCGGCGGAACCCGCCCGCCGAACGGGTATCGGCACTCACAATCCCAACGGAATCACCCCGCTGCAGCAGACAAACAACGCCGCTACGGTGATTGCGGGTGCAGACCGATGACAACGCATTCCAGGCGTTCCGTTCTCGGCGATCACGCGCCGCGACAAGAACGGGCGGGAAAGCCGTTGTCGTTCAACGACGAACGGCACCTGCAAGCACATCAATTCCTCGTGGATGAGGCTTATCTGCTCGACGCGCAGCGGTACGGCGAATGGCTGGACCTGCTCACCGACGACATCCACTATCTCATGCCGGTTCGGGTAACGACGGCGCTCGGCGCCGGTTTCGACACCTCGCCGGGCATGGCGCATTTCGATGAGAACAAGTACTCGTTGAGCAGACGTGTGGCTCGGTTCCTGACCGAACACGCCTGGACCGAGGATCCGCCATCGCGGATGCGCCACTACGTCACGAACGTACGCGCGTTCGCCACCCCCGATGATGACCATCTCGTTGTGGAGTCCGCCGAACTACTGTTTCGCAGCCGTGGCGACGTCAATGAGGCAGCGCTCGTTTCCTGCGGCCGCGAAGACCTGTTGCGCCTCGAGGCAGATCAGTGGAAGTTGGCTCGGCGCACGGTGCTGATCGACGAGTCGGTCATTCGAATGCAAAACCTGGCAGTATTCCTATGAGCTTGGAACGGGAGGGCGAAGGGGAAGACGCGCGGGCGGGTCGCCTGCCGACGCAGGAGCTAATCGCGTTGTTGGAGGGCACCGTCGGTGAACCACTCATGGTGGCAAACGAATTCACCGAGGTTGTGGTGCGCCGCGTTGACACCAGAAATGGGTCGCGACTACTTATCGTGTCGCCCAGGTCCGGGCAGTGGATCACGCTGGATGCGCTCGAGGTCGAGGCGCTGACGTGGCAGAACACCCGCACCCTCGCGGCGATGGTGGGCAACATGTTTGCGCCCCTGCTGGCTGACGACGAGAGCCTGTGATGACTGGATGGCTCGAGGGCAAACGCGCCTTGATCGTCGGTGCCGGTTCCGGCATCGGGAGAGCAGTTGTCGACGCTTATCGTGTCGAAGGCGCTCGTGTCGCTGTGCTGGAACGGGACAGTGGCAAGTGCGAAACACTTCGCGCCGAGCTGCCGGATGTTCCTGTCGTGCACGGTGACGCGACGACGCGCGAGGCCAACGAAAGCGCTGTCGCCGCTGCCGTCAAGAGCTTCGGCGGACTGGACACCCTTGTCGTCTGTGTTGGCATCTTCGACTTCTACAAGGGGATTACCGATATCGAAGCCGATGACCTGAAAATGGCGTTCGACGAAATGTTCCACACCAACGTGCTGAGTCATCTGCAGTCGGTCAAGGCCGCGGTACCCGCGCTTCGGGCGCAGACCGGCGCGTCGATCGTACTCACCGAGTCGGCGTCGTCGTTCTACCCGGGTCGCGGCGGAGTGCTTTACGTGGCATCGAAGTTTGCGGTGCGCGGCCTTGTCACGTCCCTGGCGTACGAGCTGGCGCCGCACATCCGAGTCAACGGTGTGGCACCAGGGGGCACGCTGAACACCGATCTTCGTGGTCTGCAGAGTTTGTCGCTGGAAGGCAAACGGCTGGACGATACGCCAGGTCGGGCCCGAGACCTCGCGGCGCGGACGCCGTTGAATGTCGCGTTGTCCGGCGAAGACCACGCCTGGAGTTTTGTGTTTCTGGCCTCCGACCGGTCCCGCGGGATCACGTCCGGCACGACCCACTCCGACGGCGGATTCGGTATGGGCGCGCTGCGACCGGTGCCGCCGAGTTAGCGAAGGAGACAGTAAGCATGCCAACGGCCAAGGCCAATCCCAGCGCGTGTCAGGGTTACGCCAACTGCGTTGCGGCAGCCGATGATTACTTCGACATCGATGATGACGGCGTGGTAGTGCTGCTGACGACCGACGTGGCGGAATCCGATCGCGTCCGGGTGGAGGAAGCCGCGCGAAGCTGCCCCGCTTCGGCCCTATGGGTCGAGGATTGATGGGCCGTCAAACCGCAGTCATCATCGGAGCATCGATCGGCGGGGTACGGACGGCACAGGCGCTGCGAGCCGCGAACTACCAAGGCAGGATTATTCTCATTGGCGACGAGGACGTGCCGCCCTACGACAAGCCACCGCTGTCCAAGTCACTCCTCGCAGGCGTGTCGGCGCAAAGCGACATTACCCTGCTTACCGAGCAAGACGCCGACGCATCGGATATCCATGTACACCTCGGCCGCCGAGCCACACATCTACATCTATCGCGTGACGAAGTCGAACTCGACGATGGTGAGCGGCTGGGATTCGATCATCTGGTCATCGCGACGGGGGCGCGGGCCCGGCCGTCGCCGTGGGGTCAACCCGACGGTATGCACGTGCTGCGCACGCTGGAGGACTCACAGCGGCTCAGCGCGGACCTCGCCCGAGGTGGTCGGCTGGTGATTGTCGGTGGTGGCTTCATTGGCGCCGAAATAGCGGCTACTGCACGCACGTTGGGGCTTACTGTCACGATTGTCGACCCCTGTGCGGTACCGATGGAACGCGTACTCGGTACCCAGATCGGCGAGCGGTTCATCCGGCTGCACGAAAGCAACGGCGTCGCCGCATTGTTCGGTGTCGGAGTGGAGGAGATCACGGGACGGCGCGGAGCGTTCCGAGTGGAGCTGACGAACGGCTGCATTCTCGACGCCGACTACGTGGTCGTCGGAATCGGCGCTCTTCCGAACGATGACTGGTTGACGTCGTCGGGTCTGCAAATCGACGACGGTGTGGTGTGCGACGAGTACTTGCGTGCGCCGAATGCACCGAATGTGTTTGCAGTCGGGGATGTCTGTCGCTGGCAGAATCCCCGTCACGACCGGCTCACCCGCGTGGAACACTGGACCAACGCCGTCGACCAGGCGATCATCGTCGGAAACAATATAACCCGGCCGGACGACCTCATCGCCTGTGCGCCTGTCGAATACGTCTGGACTGACCAATACGACTGGAAGGTCAGGGTGCTCGGCGTAGCCGGCATTGCCGAGAACCGCATCGTGGACGTGATCGGGGAGGACACGCGCACTGGCCGATTCGCCGCGCTGTACAGCCCAGACGGTGGCGCATTGAGTGGCATGGTAATCGTCAACTGGCCTCGGGCGCTCATCGCAGGACGAAAAGCACTCGCGCAGCGCGCACCGTATGCAGCGATCAAAGAGACATTCGAACACCTAGCGCAAACGCAAACCATCAATGCTTAGGGGCACAAGATGACAGACTGGCTGGAACAGCAGCGCTCATTGGTGGCCGCGGCGTGCCGCGTCGCAGCTGCTCGAGGACTGGTCGACGGTATCCTCGGCCACATCAGTCTGCGTGTCGATGACGAATGCCTGCTTCTCCGCTGCCGCAGCGATACCGATAACGGTGTTGCATACACGCGTCCGGCCGACATCCGGCTTGTGCGTTTCGACGGAACAGCCGGTGCCGCAGGTGAACTCGACGGCTATCGGGTACCCAACGAATTCCCTATCCATGCGGAGACCCTGCTGGCCGCCCCGCAGTACAGGGCAGTCGCTCACGTGCATCCGCCGGAAGTGGTCGCCGCCGATCTCGCCGGCATCACCATCCGGCCGATATACGGTGCCTACGACATTCCGGGTGCGTGGCTGGCACGTGGTGGCGTACCAGTCTACGAACGTGCGGTACTGATCCGAAGTGCTGCGCTGGGTCGACAAATGGTCGCTGCGATGGGAGACCGGCCGGTGGTGATCTGCCGCGGACACGGAATCGTCAGTGCGGCGCCTAGCGTCCAGCAAGCCGTGCTGCAGGCCATCAGCCTTGAAGAGCTGGCTCGCATCTCGTTGCGCGTGATCTCTGCCGGCGGCACGCTACGCGACATCGATGACGCGGATTGGGCTGACTTACCGGATCTGGGACCGAGTTTCACCGCCGACGCGGCATGGCGGCACGAGATCGCTCGCCTCACGAACCCTTAGCGGTTACGGCGGATCGCCGAGGTGGTCGCCGATCTCTTTGGCGGCCTCCACGAGCGCCGCCGCGACCATAGGGTACTGCGACGCCTTGAGTCGGTTCACCGGAGCGGCGGCATTGAGGGCCAATCGCAAACCCGGCGCGCGGGTGCGGATCGGGACAGCGACTGAGGCAACGCCGTCTTCACTCTCTTCCCGATTCACCGCGTAACCTCTCCGCCGAATTCGGCTGAGTTCCTTCAGCAGTTCGGACCGGGTCCCGATGGAATTGGGGGTGATCCGCTCGAGAACTTCGTCAGGATAGAGCCGTTGAACTTCCCGATCGGAGAACTGGGCGAGCATCGCCTTGCCGGTCGAGGTGCAGTGTGCCGGCATGGTCAAGCCGAGACGGGACGCGACCCGCACGGCGGCTGGGCCCTCGACGGCGGCGACGAAACGAACGGCAGAACCCTCGAGCATGCCCATGTGTATGGATTCGCGTAGTCGGTCCCTGAGTCGGCGCATGATCGGCGTCGCCGCTCCTTGGAGGTCAATGCGGCCCAGGGCCGCAAACGCGACGCTGGTTAATGTCGGACCTGCGTGGTAGGCCTTCGTCGCGGGGTCCTGGCGAACGAAGCCGTGATACTGCAGCATTGCGAGCAGCCTGTGCGCGGTCGAGGAGGCGACATCCAGATATCGCGTCGCCTCGCTCAACCGGATCTCTTGCTGTTCTGCCAAGAGCAGGATGAGCCTCAACGCTTTGTCGACCGATTCGATCGGATATTGCGGCAGCAGAGGGTCTTCGGGCACAGCATGTGATGGAGACCGACGCCGTCCAGCTTTCTGCATAACAGAGACGGTACCTGCCGGATGGAAGGCGTGGTCGACGCTGCGCGGCATGTTTCAGTCGTCGATCACTGTGAGTTCACGCCGCCGGTTACCCAGCCGCCGGCCGCCCTCTTCGGTGACCACCACGGTGTCCCCCCACGTGACATCGTGAGTGCGGGCGAACGCCCGCGGGGCCTCCGGCAGCCTGAGGAACGGCTTCAAAATGAATGTTGTGTTCGCGAGGATGGGGTTCTCCGCCATGTCGTGTTCGTCTGCTGCTGTGGGTATCACCAGCGGACCGTCGTTCCCTAGCCCGCGGCCGTGGAGCAACGTGAACATCTCGCCGTCGACGGGTCCGATCGCCGCTGCCACGGCGTCGAATACGTCGCCCCACCGCTTTCCCGGTTGCATCGCGGCCAGTCCGGCGTCGAAGGCAACGCTGTTTCGCTCGAAGACTTCTCGTGCCGCAGCGTTCGGTTCTCCGATCACCATCGGCTGGGCCACTTGGCCTTGATATCCGCGGATCTCGGGCATCAGTTCGGTCGAGACGTACAAACCCGATTCCAGCACTCCCGGGGGTGTCGTCACGTACCGATGCCGCTTGTCGCCCCAGAACCCGGGACACCAGGCGACATGGAGTTCATCGGCGCCGGCTCTGACTTGAGCCAGCAGCATCTGCCCGTAGACCTCGGCCTGGTCGATGCCCGCGACGGCCGTGGCGGCCATGGCCGCGAGAGAATCCTCCCCGATGAGAACCGCCGCACGAAGCCGTTCGATCTCCTCGGCGCCCTTGACATATCTGGCTTGGCCGACAATTCCCGTGCCGTCCACAACATTCTCGCTGCCAACCGCTTCGACAATGTGCTTAACCGTCGTGTATGCGACATATCCGTCAGGCTGGCGCACCGAGGAGAACTCACCACCGCGAAGCCCGGCAATGGCCGTTTTCCGACCCACGAGATTTCGGTTCGTGAGCATCTCCGCTATGACCCGGCCGTATTCCACGGCGGTGGAACCGAGTTCGGTCGCGCTGATCCGATCGTCGATCCACTGCGGTACCTCGATGGCGTAGTTACTCGACTCGCCGCCGAGGATCAAGACCGGATCTCCGGATAGCGGGAAGAGCGTCACGCCCTCGGTGTCGGCAACGTAGAGCGCGTCGGAGTTGATCCACTGCGGCAGCACGATGAGCAGTTCCACGCCCTCCTCTGCCATCAGCTCCCGCAAACGAGCCCACCGGCGGTCGCGCTCGGATCTGCTGAACATCGGCTCGTTGATCGGCGGGGGAATACCAAGAACACCCTGCACCCCGCGAATTCCCTGCATCGCCAGCTCCCTCGGACTTGATCGGTTTCGGACGGCTGCCGGTCAACGACCGGTTGTCGCCGTCAAGTCGGTATCTACGCCTACTCTGCCGACGAGCGACGCGCCACCCGGCGATCCGAGCGGATCGGAACGTCCTTGCAGCACCGAATCGAAGAAGGCGCGGTTGTCGTCAGCCCATTCTGGGTCCGCGTCCGGCCCAGCGCTGATGGCCGCGACCGGACACGCGGGCAGGCACGCGCCACAATCGATGCATTCGGCCGGTTGTATATATCGGCGACGTGCGCCTTCGTAGATGCAGTCGACCGGACATTGGTCCATACTCGACCCGCCGAGTTCCTCGATGCACGCTGGACCGATCACGTAGGCCGCCGTGGCTACCTCCCTTCCGGCGATGTCGTACCCATCAATTCCGTTGAGTGGCAGTGGAATCCGACTGCTTTTCGGTTGCCGCCGGTTCGGTCATGACCGTGACGGTAGTGTCTGCGTGAGGAACTCGGAGGTGAGGCGCCATGCCTCTTGCGCGGCGTCGGCCACATAAGCATCGGGCCGCGCGTCACAGTGGAACGCGTGACCCGCACCCGCGACGACAACCGAGCGCAAGTCGACGCCAGACTTCTGGGCCACCGACTCGATGGCAAGCCGATCCTCGGCGGGAATCGTCGGGTCGGCGTCACCGACAAACATCAGGACTGGGCCGCGGATCTGGCCGGTCCGCTCCACCACCGTATGAGGTCCGCTGGCGATGCCGGGACCGTAGAAGACCACCGTGGAGGCCACCGGTAATGCCGTCGCAGCGGTGAAGGCCGCCCGACCACCAAAGCAGAACCCGATGATCGCCGTCCTGTCGGCGGGGATCCCATCGTCGCCCGCCAACTCTGCAAGGGCTGCGCCGACATCGGCATTGATCTGTTCGGGCCCCAGCTCGCCGATGAGTCCCATCGCCGTGTCGAAATCGGTGTACTCGACGGTCTCCTTACCGGACCGGTGAAACAAGTCGGGGGCGATGGCCACGTAACCCTGTGCGGCCAGTCGGCGGGTGACGTCCTGAATGTGGTCGTTGACGCCGAAGGCCTCCTGCAGCACGATCACCGCCGCCGGGGGGCTCACGGCCTGACTGGCCGGGGGGCGCACTCGGTAGACGCGCATCGGACCATCGGAGGTGTCCAGGGTCGTCCAGTCGGCGCGCAGGTCACCGGCGGCTGTCGCAGTCATGTGATGAGTTCCTTTCTTCATGTGCATGTTCGGGTGGAGCGGGTAGAGCACGGAAAGCGGCGACGGCCATGGCTTGGCCGGCGTTAACTGAACTGATCGAGGTCGAGGACGATCAGGTGGTGAGCAGCTCGTCGCGCAACTGCTCGGCGAGTCGCTGCCAGGAAGCGAAGGGTTCGAGGTCGACAGGTGGGTGCTGCGCACCGCAATCAGTACACCGACGCAGCGCCTCGATGTCATTGAACGCGAGGCATGCGTCGTAATAGACCTGCTGCGAAACGGTTTCGGCGGTGTCCCACTCCACTCGGTGCAGTTCATGGTCGCACCCGGGGCAATACCATGCGATGCCCTCGAGTCCCGCTGAACGTGCCTTGTACCGCAGTTGGACGCCTTCGTCGGACGGCATGATCCGGTGAGGCGTCCCGGCAGGCACATAGACATGATCGCCCACGACCATGTGGAACAAATTGACTGTCGAGTCCTTGAAATACACATCGGCGGTACCCGACATCTGGGTGAGGACGGTGTCCTTGCCGCAGATGAGATAGAACGGCTGCGCCACTGTGTTGCGTGACATGTACAACTGTGGGTCGACAAATGTCGGCAGAACCGGCACATCCTCGTAGTTGCTCACCTCGAGTGCGGCCTTGAAGGTGTGCAACATTCGGCGTCTATCCATGCTCACGCCTCCTGGGTCGATGTCGTCGCCCCTGCCGCCGCACCCAATGCCCTCTTCGCCCGCTCGGCCGCGCGCACCTGGTTCAGATAGCGCTGGAAACCCGACTTGTGATGCGGGTGAGGAGAATTGACGTGGCCGCACTTCGAGCAGGTGCGCACGGATTCATCGTCGAGGTCGACCGCGGCTTTGTTGGTGCCCCACAATGTGATGAACGGTGGTAGCTCGTCGGTGGTTTCGCCGCCCCATTGCGATGGGTCATAGCCCTCGACGCCCTTGGGTGTCGCGTTGTAGTCGTGCCGAAGCAACTGCTCGTGGCACTTCTGGCAACGGAACACGATCGCCTCGTTTTGATCACCCTCCTCGGATTGATGCTGGGTGATGGTCATCATGATGAACGCCTCGGGATCGGCCGGGTCGCGGAGGAACGAGTTCACCCCGTGCAGCGGCTGGGTGACGAATATCTGCCCGCTTTGCAGCATCCCCTCGTGTGCGCCGAATGTGACTGCGACTTCCTGAACGGTGTTGTAGTGGAAGAAGTGGCCGAAGTTGCTGTCGTGAGGATCACCGGTGAAGACGGCTCCGCACGGCACAATGGCACCCGCGTCGTGGTAGGGGAATAACGGCAGTAGCTGACACACCGCTCCGGTCATGAAGTCAAACACGTTGACCTTCAGTGGTTCACGGTGCCCGGACGGTGCGGGGATGCGCGGTGCGGTTTGGCCTGCCGGTTCCACGCTCGTGGTCGTTTGAGACATGTTTCATCTCCTTCGCAAAGTGCAGTCACGGGCCGGGATATGGGGGAACAAATTCAGCATGGTGAATAGAGTCTGTGGGACGTCCCTCCCAGCTGTCAAGAACCTCTTCGCCCTGCCATTCTGCACAGCAGAGAATCCCAAATGAGTGCCAGAGATTAGGCGAGAAAGGGGGCGACAGAAAGGAAGGTCGCCGAGGGCTCGACCTTCAAGCTTTGGGCAAACCCGAAGACAGGGCCGACTGCCGACGAGGATGACCAGAGGCACGCCTGGGCGATCGACGCCGATGGATCTGGGTGCTGAGCACAGCGCTGGAAACGGCCAATGCCGTGGTCAGGCGGCTCCCCGCGCAGGCGAGCACGCGCGTTCGCACAACACGCAGAAATTCTTGATCAGATCAGCCCTAGCTCAGTGCGACGGCTCATCGAAACAGGAATCAACGAATAGGGGCCCCGGCACGGGGCAACCATCACAGAAGAACGCGCGCCCGCCGGGCGCGCGTTTTTTCAGACCGCGGTGGGCAGTGGGTGCTCGTCGTCGAGCTGCTCCGAGGTGTCGCCCTCTACCAGGAAATCACCGTGGTAAAGCGCCTCGAAGTCAACCTTGATGACATCAGCACTGGTGTCGTCGATCCACATGTACTGAACAGTAACCATCGCCATTAAGGAATCTTTGAGTCACGATTCGGAAAACAGTGGCAATTCTTACTCCCGGGTAGGGTCCGGGACCCCTGTGGAATCGCTGGGTCCTAGCTGGTCGGTGAGCTGAAGTGGATCGGGTTCGTCCCGTTCAGCACTAGCCACGTCAGGACCGCAGCGGCAATCGCGATGACCAACAACCCGACCGCGAACCGTCCCGGCCACACCGTCCGGCCGAAGATGCGCGCGTCGAGCGACAGCGCACCCGCGCCGGTGAACAGCAGCGTCGTTGCTCCGAGTGCGATCAGAAACGGCGCATTGAACGGGTCGTACCAGACGGCCGCGGCCGAGACGTTCACCGCCCACGCGTCAATCATCGCCGCGATGACGGCGCATGCCGCGAGTGGCGTCAGCACGCCTAGTAGCAGTCCGATCCCGCCGAGCGTCTCGGCGACCGTGACCATCAGTGCGGCAAGCGTCGACGGCTGCCATCCGCCTGTCTCCATGAAGCCTGTGGTGGTGCTGAAATCGAACGCTTTCCGCAGGCCGGCGTACAGCATGGACGCGCCTAGCCCGATCCGCAGGATCAGGAGGCCGATGTCGGTCAGGGGCGTGGTCGAGGTGGTCGTGTCGGCGGTCGAGGTTGTCATGCAGCAATAGACCCGCAGTGTGTCCGGATCTCATCGCGCGAATCTCATCGCGGCGGTGATTGAACGTCTTGGCGGTCCGTCCCGTGGCTAAGAACAGGACCTTGCAGCAATAAGTTATCGCTGATAAGTTATCCACGATATCCAATGCTGGATCTCATGGGGAGGACGCGACGTGCTTCAACGCATCGCACTGCTGGCGATCAGAGCGCCGAGGCGCATCGTGGCCACCGCGGCATTGGTCATGGTGGCCTGCGGGATATTCGGGATCCCCGTCGCCAAGACCCTGTCCGCCGGCGGCTTCCAGGACCCGACGTCCGAATCGACGCAGGCGACACGGCTCCTGGTCGACAAGTTCGGTCAGGGCGACATGGAGCTCGTCATCAGCATCACCGACGCCAGCGCACCCGCGGGAGCGCAGAGTCCCGCCGCCCGCGCCGTCGCCACCGGCATCATCACGCAACTGCAGGAATCGCCGGGCGTCGCAGGGGTGACCTCGGCGTGGACTGCGCCGCCGTCGGCCGCGCCTGCGCTCGTGAGCAAGGACGGCAAGACGGGTCTCATCGTCGCCGGTCTCACCGGCGGGGAGACCGGCGCCCAAAAGCACGCCAAGGAACTCACCGCGAGACTCGTCTACGACCGCGACGGCGTGACGGTGCGTGCGGGCGGTGAGGCGATGATTTACGTGCAGATCAACGCGCAGACCGAGAAAGACCTGCTGACGATGGAAGCCATCGCCATCCCGCTGAGCTTCCTCGCGTTGGTCTGGGTGTTCGGCGGCGTGCTGGCTGCGGCGTTGCCCCTTGCTATCGGCGGGTTCGCGATCCTCGGATCGATGGCAGTGCTGCGTGCCCTCACGTTTGTCACCGATGTGTCGATCTTCGCGATGAACCTCACTATCGCAATGGGTTTGGCACTCGCCATCGACTACTCGCTGTTGATCATCAGCAGGTTCCGCGAGGAGCTCGCCGAGGGAGCGCACCGGGACCGGGCCTTGATCCGCACTATGACGACCGCGGGGCGGACGGTGCTGTTCTCGGCACTGACCGTCGCGTTGTCGATGGTGGCGATGGTGCTGTTCCCTATGTATTTCCTCAAGTCGTTCGCCTACGCGGGAATCGCCGTGGTGACCTTCGCGGCCATCGCCGCGATCGTGGTGGCGCCCGCGGCGATCGTGCTGCTGGGGGACCGTCTGGACGCGCTGGACACCCGGCGGCTGTTCCGCCGGCTGCTCGGCCGACCCGAGCCCGTGCGCAAGCCGGTCGAGCAGACGTTCTGGTACCGCAGCACGAAATTCGTTATGCGCCGGTCGATTCCGATTACCGTAGCCATCGTCGCCCTCCTCCTGCTTCTCGGCGCCCCGTTCCTGGGCATCAAATGGGGCTTCCCGGACGATCGGGTGCTGCCGCAATCCGCGTCGGCGCGCGAGGTGGGCGATGATCTGCGCAGCGACTTCGCCGTCGACTCGTCGACCAATGTCGTCGTCGTCTTACCCGACACCGAGGGGGTGACCCCGGCCGAACTCGATCGCTACGCGGCGGCACTCTCACACGTCGTCGACGTGTCATCGGTGTCCGCTCCAGGAGGTGCGTTCGTCGACGGCCGACTGGCCGGCCCACCCGCCGACGCCACCGGAATGAAAGACGGCAGCGCCTTCTTGACCATCGGCAGTACCGCGAAGCTGTTCACCGACGCCTCCAACGCCCAACTCGATGCGATACACGCCGTCGGCACACCGGACGGAAAGCCGGTGCTCGTCACCGGGGTGGCGCAGATCAATCGCGAGAGCTCGGAAGCGGTCACATCGCGACTGCCCCTGGTCCTCGGAGTGATCGCTGGCATCACATTCGTGCTGCTGTTCCTGCTCACCGGAAGCGTGGTGCTGCCACTCAAGGCGTTGGTGCTCAACGTGCTATCGCTGACCGCTGCGTTCGGCGCACTGGTCTGGATCTTCCAGGACGGGCATCTGGGTGCGCTGGGCACCACCCCCACCGGAACGCTTGTCGCGAACATGCCGGTGCTGTTGTTCTGCATCGCGTTCGGGCTGTCGATGGACTACGAAGTGTTCCTGGTGTCGCGGATCCGCGAATTCTGGTTGAAGTCCGGCAGGACGCGCGCGGACAACGACGAGAGTGTGGCGCTCGGTCTCGCCAGGACGGGACGCGTCGTCACCGCGGCTGCGCTGCTGATGTCGATCTCGTTCGCCGCGCTGATCGCCGCACAGGTGTCCTTCATGAAAATGATGGGTGTCGGTATGACACTGGCCATCATCGCCGATGCCACACTGGTGCGTATGGCATTGGTTCCCGCATTCATGCACATGCTCGGGCGGTGGAACTGGTGGGCACCCAAGCCCCTGGCCAAGCTGCACGAGCGGATCGGGTTCAGCGAATCAGCCGACGATCCCGCGCTGGCCGCCGAAACGCGGACCGCCGAAACCGTCACCTCCCGATGAAGCGACGACGTGCGCCGCGCGGGTCAGGTGAGCAACTGCGCGACGAGATTCTGGACGCGACTACGGATCTGCTGCTGGAAACCGGTCACGCCAAAGACGTGTCGATCAGGTCGGTGGCGCAGCGGGTCGGGGTGACCCCACCCTCGATCTATCTGCATTTCACCGATAAGGACGCCCTGCTGGACGCGGTGTGCGCACGGTACTTCGAGAAGCTCGATGAGGAGATGCAGGCGGCCGCCGCCAGTCATTCCTCGGCCATCGATGCCCTGCGTGCGCAGGGGCTGGCGTATGTCCGCTTCGCGGTGAAAACCCCTGAGCTGTATCGGATCGCCACGATGGGAGAGGGCCGGCCGGGGTCCGATGTGGACATGATGCTGAATACGTCGGCGTTCGTTCACATCCGCAACACCGTGGAGACGTTGATGGCCGAAGGTATCCTGCCGGAAGGCGATTCGACCACCATCGCGCTGGAACTGTGGACGGCCGCACACGGGGTGGCGGCGATGTTCATCTCGCGGCCATACTTGCCGTGGGGTGAGACCGAGGAGTTCGCCGACCGTGTGCTGAAAGCCGTCGTTGTGGGAGAGATCGTGGGTGGCGCGATCGGTCCCGCGGCCGCTCCGTTAGATGCCGTAACCCAGGTGAAGGGACTGCTGAATGCCCGAAACAGTTGACAACCCGTTCTTCGCTCGGTTGTGGACCGTGATGTCCGCACACGAGACCGAGGCAATCCGCCAGCTGCGGCGACAGAACCTGGCGGGCCTTTCCGGTCGCGTGCTCGAGGTGGGTGCGGGGACGGGAACCAACTTCGAGTTCTACCCCGAAACGGTGACGGAAGTGGTTGCCGTGGAGCCAGAGCGACGGCTGGCCGAGCTGGCACAGCAGGCGGCCGCCACGGCGCCGGTGCCCGTCGCGGTCAGCACCGACACGGTGGAGCAGTACATGGCGTCCGGTAGTGAGCCGTTCGACGCCGTGGTGTGCTCGCTCGTGTTGTGCTCCGTCGAGGACCCCGAACGTGTTCTGCGGGAGCTGCATTCGCTGCTGATCCAGGGCGGCGAGCTTCGCTATCTGGAGCACATCGCCAGCAGCGGTTGGCGCGCACGCGTGCAGAAGCTCGCCGACAAGACGTTCTGGCCGCGGCTGCTCGGTAACTGCCACACGCATCGTCATACCGAGCAGAGCATCATCGGCGTCGGGTTCGCGGTGTCACAGGCTCGGCGTGAGTGGACTATGCCCGCGTGGCTGCCGTTGCCGGTGGCGGAGTTCGCGATCGGCCGCGCGGTCAAATAATGGCGAGTTAGCCGAGGAGGGCAGGCAACCGCTGCAGGAGGCCGGGCAATGCGCCCGCGGCGGTCTCGCGCAGCGACACCGTCGCGGTGGTCGACAGCGGCGTGGGTTCCGGGTTCACCTCGATGACCACGGTGCCGCGGGCCACCGCCATCTCGGCCAGGCCCGCCGCGGGATAGACGATCGACGACGTGCCGACCACGACCACGATGTCGGCTCCGGCAACGGCTTCGACCGAGCGCTGCCACGCGTCGTCGGGCAGCGCCTCCCCGAACCACACGACATTGGGCCGGATCATCCCGCCGCACGCGCACCGTGGCGGGTCGACGGTATCGACCGGTTCGGACATCTCGGGCAACTCGCCGATGTAGGCGGTTTGGCAACGATCGCAACGGAATTCGAACAGACTGCCGTGCAGGTGATAGACGTTCTTGCTGCCGGCCCGCTCATGCAGATTGTCGACGTTCTGCGTGACGACGTGCACGTCGGCGTAGTCCTGCCAGGCCGCGACGGCGCGGTGGCCGTTGTTGGGCGCCACCGAGCCCATCATGTAGTGGCGCCACAGATACCAGGCCCACACCCGTTCGGGGTGCGCCCGCCAGCCCTCTGAACTGGATATCTCGTAGGGGTCCACCTTGGCCCACAAGCCGGTCTCGGCGTCGCGGAACGTCGGGACACCGCTCTCCGCCGAGATGCCCGCACCGCTGAGGACCGCTATTTGCACATGACCAAAGTAGCCGCTTAAGCGATACTGAGCACGTGACCAAGTTGGGGGATTGGGTGAATATCGATCACCGGACGTCTGGCCCCCTATTTGATCAACTCAGAACGCAGATCATCGACGGTGTGCGCGACGGCCGGCTGCCACCGGGCACCCGGTTGCCGACGGTCCGCGAGCTCGCCGGTCAACTCGGCCTCGCGGTCAATACGGTGGCCCGTGCCTACCGTGAGCTCGAGTCGGCCGGCGTACTCGAAACTCGCGGCCGCTTCGGCACATTCGTCGCCCGCGTCGACCCCGCCGATGCGACCATGGCCACCGCCGCCGCCACCTACGTATCGGCAGCGAAGTCACTGGGCGTCGGCAAGGAGGAAGCGCTGCGGTACGTCGAAGCCGCGTTCGGCTAGCCGAACTCCAGCAGCGTCGTCAGCGGCCGCACCGAATCGAACAGCGGAACGCGCTGTACGGCCCACGAGATGGCATTGAAGGTTTTGCCGCGGCCAGGCGGCAGCGGTAAATCGTGCACCGCCCTGATGCCGGGCACGTCGTTGACGAGATTTGCCAGCTGCGACGGCGTCATGCTGAACGGCATCGCGGGCACCCGGTAGCGCAGCGACGGCCGCAGCACCCCGCGGGTGATCGCCTTGGCGAACCAGACCGGCGCCAGGTCGAACATCATGCGACCTCCCGGAAAGCGTTCGGCGCACTCGGCGATCAACCCAAGGGCTTCGTCGGGCTGCAGATACATCAGCAGGCCCTCGGCGGTGATGAACACCCCGGCGTCTGTGGCCACCCTGTCCATCCAAGTGAAGTCGAGCGCCGACTGTGCGCACATCTCGATCCGGTCCGACGGCGGCAGCAGCTTGCGGCGTAACTCGATCATGGGTGGGAGATCGACAGTGAGCCAACGAAATTCATGGCCGACGTCCGAGGCGTCGAGACGGTAGAAGCTGGTCTGCAGACCCTCGGCCAGCGCCACGACGGTGGCCCGCGGATGGTCGGCGAGGTAGCGGCGTGTCTCGGCGTCGAAGGCGCGCGCACGGACCGCCATGTCCTGACGGCGGCTGAGGCCGAACTTCTCCCACGGGAAATTGATGGCGTCGACGAGCTTGATCGCCATCGGGTCGTCGAGGATCGAATCCGGTCTGCTCGCCTCCGTGGCGCGCACCTTCAGCGTCATCAGCGCCGTCTCGGACACCCCGGTCAAGATCGCGCCGTCAACCTTTGCGGTCGAATCGATAGTCACACGGCCGAATGTACCTACCGCAGCACCTTCTCGACTGTGCGCAGGTTGCGGGTGGTGGTCGTCGACTTGTACCGCTTCTTACCCATCGTCTTGCCGATCGTGGTGTCCAGCGTGCCTTTGTTGGGCACCTGCCAGTAGATGACCCCCTCACCGCGTTGGATCTTCTCGTCGGGCCCGGCCTCTTTGCCAACCGCCGCGAGTTCGTCGAGCACATCGGGGTCGGTGACGAAGGTGATGTAGGAGTGGCGGCCCTCGACCTCGCGCTCGAACGGGTACCCCTCAGAGATGGACCGCACGGTGTCCAGGTCGTACGCCAGCACCCACGCGTCGTAGCCGAACGCGTCGCGCAACGCCTTCTCGGCCTTCTTTCCGACCGCGTCGACCCCGGAACGGCTGTCCATCAGCACGTTGCCGCTGGCCAAGATTGTTTTCACGTTGGTGAATCCGGCGTCTTCGAATGCCTTGGCCACGTCGGCCATCTTCAGGTTGACGCCGCCGACGTTGACGCCGCGAAGAAAAGCGGCATATCTGGTCACATGTCGAGCCTAGAACGGTCTATCCGAACTCCAGCAGCGTGATGCTGGGGCGATGCCGCCTCACGAAGCCGAGGCGGTCCAGTGCAGGGCTGGCCGCCAGCTTGAACAGGCCCCGTCCCGGCGGCATGGCGATGTCGCGCGCGGCGCGCACGCCCGGGATGCGGCCGGCCAGGGCCACGGCTTCGTCGGCGCTGAGCCCGAACGGCATCGGCGGGGCGATGTAGCGGTCGGAGAGCTGTAACCCCTTGAGCGTGCGCCTGGAGAACCAGTGGGGGATGGAGTCGAACATCATCTGACCGCCGGGGAAGCGGGCCGCGCAGTCGCGGATCAGGCCCATCGCGTCCTCCGGCTCGAGGTACATCAGCAGCCCTTCGGCGGTGATGAACGCCCCGTGCGAGTCGTCCACGCGGTCCATCCAACTGGAGTCGAGCGCCGACTGGGCCAACGGCACGATCCGATCGTCAGCGGGCAGGAGTTTCTGGCGCAGCGCCATCACGGCTGGGAGATCGACTGAGTACCAGGTCAATTCGTCGGCCACGCCGGCGCGTTGCAGCCGCCAGAAGCTGGTCTGCAGGCCCTCGGCCAGCGCCACCACCGACGCTCGGGGGTGCGTGGTCAGGTATGCACTCGCGGCGGCATCGAAGGCGACGGCCCGCAGCGCATGCGACTGGTTGGGTTTGCCGAACCTGAGGTAGTCGTAGGGAATCGCATCGAACAAGGTGACCGCCCACGGGTCGCGGATCACCCCGTCGGAGCGCTTGGCCTCGCTGGCGCGGTTGTGCAGCGTCCACAGCGTGGTGGCAGAGACGCCGTCGAGGGTGTTGCCGTCAATCGCGGTCATTCGCCCGATCGTAGAGACGTAGGCTGCAGATATGGGACGTCACGTTTTCGACGACAAGCTGTTGGCGTTGATTGGCGGAAACTCGCTCGGCGTCCTGGCCACGATCAAGAGCGACGGCCGGCCGCAACTGTCGAACGTGTCGTATCACTTCGACCCGCGCAATCTGACGATTCAGGTATCGATCTCCGAGCCGCGGGCCAAGACGCGCAACCTGCGACGCGACCCGCGGGCATCGATTCATGTCAGCTCGGACGACGGCTGGGCGTACGCGGTCGCCGAAGGCGTCGCGACCCTCACCCCGCCGGCGGCATCGCCGCACGATGACACAGTCGAGGGACTGATTGCGTTGTACCGCAATATCGCCGGTGAGCATCCGGACTGGGACGACTACCGACGGGCGATGGTCGACGACAGGCGGGTGCTGATGACGATGCCGATCTCGCATGTCTACGGCATGCCGCCGGGCAAGTGGTAAAGCAGGCGACGGGCCGGTGACAACGCGTTAGGCTGCCGTCATGGCGGCGGAGGGCAAGAGCGAAGCGATCCGGGACTCAGACGGGGCTCCGGAAGACGACACCAAACGCAGGTTCCGGGAAGCGCTGGAACGGAAAAAGGCCAAGTCGGCGGGCGGATCCGACCACAAGGACAAGGGCGCCAAGCAGCCGCGGGCGCATGGACCGGTCGAGAATCGCCGCGAGTTCCGGCGCAAGAGCGGCTAGCCGGACTTCGCCGCGGCCAGCTCCACGGATCCGCGACGCGACTCACGGGCCTCTCGCGCCAGGATCGCCACCAAGCAGATCCCGGCGAGGATCGCCACCGCGACCGCGAAACTGACCCCTGCCGTGCGCAGCCCCCAAGCGCGGGCAGCCAGACCCTCCCCGACGACGGGCAGCGAGATGGCCACATACGCGACGACGAAGTAGGTGGAACTCACCTCGGCGCGGCGCTGCGCGGGTGTGCGTTCGATGACTGCGGCCAGCCCGCGGCTGAAACTGATGCCTTGACCGACGCCGGAGACCACGGCAGCGATGATGAGGCCGACCAATGACGAGAAGTGAAGTGCCACAGCCAAACTAAGCATGCCAGCGACGAGGATCGCGCAGCCAACCGCGACAGCGCGCTCTGGCGCGATGCCGCGGGCGGCCACTTGCGCCACCGCGGATGCGGCGAAGATCGAACAGGCGATCACCCCGGCGACCGCGTTGTTGTCGATGCCGACAACGTCGGCCAGAAACGACGGCGCGACCGCAGTGAACAAGCCCGTCACCGCGAACCCCGCGAACGCCGCGAGGCCCGCGATCACGAACACCGAACGCACCTCGACGGGTACGGAGAGTCGCTGTACGCCGATGCTGCCGGTGCGCTGTGAGGTCTCGGGCACGATCAGCACCGCGAGACCGGCCAGTAGCGCCAGCGCGATGTGCACGACGAAGCTCAGGTGCAGCGGCGCGGGCGCGTACTGCACCAGGACGCCGGCGAGTAGCGGGCCGATGCCCAGCCCACCGATGTTCGCAACGGTGGCGACCGCAGCGGCCTTGGTGCGCCAGCTGGGCGGTGCCGCCTCGATCACCGCCGCGGTGGCCGTCCCGGTGAAGATCCCCGCGGAGAGGCCGGACAGGACTCGCCCCACCAGGAGCGCGCCTACCGAATCCGCGACCAGGAAGACCGCGGCCGACGCCAGAGCCGCGACGACGCCCGCCAGCAGCATCGGCCGCCTGCCGATGGCGTCGGACCAGCGGCCGAACACCAGGAGCGCGAAGAGCACCCCGGCCGCGTACGCCGCGTAGATGACGGTGGTGGTCAACACCGAGAACTGCAGGTTCTCGCCGTAGAGCGCATACATCGGCGTCGGCAACGTGGTGCCGACCATGATCGCGGCGAAGGCGTAGGCCAGCAGCGGAAAAGCCAGGCGTTGCGAGGTCACGCCAGAGAGTAGCGGTCGGGGGCCGCCGGGTTATTCCGAGAAGCCGGATCCCAGCAGGGAGCTTTAAGGCGCTTCCCTGCTGGAACCCAGCTTCGGCGGGGAAGTGTCAGTGGCTGACGGCCTTCTCGGCACCGACCCCGGTCAGGCAGCGCACCTCGAACTCGGCAGCAATCGCCGGATCGCCGCGATCGGGCGAACTCAGCGTGCCGACGATGCCCAGGATGAATGCCAGCGGGATCGACACGATGCCGGGGTTGGCGAGCGGGAACCAGGCGAAGTCGACGTTCGGCAACATCGCGGTCTTCGCGCCGGACACCGCGGGGGAGAAGATGATCAGCACGATCGTCGAGATGAGACCGCCGTACATGCTCCACAGCGCGCCGCGGGTGTTGAACCGCGGCCAGTACAGCGAGTACAGGATGGTCGGCAGGTTCGCCGCGGCGGCCACCGCGAACGCCAGCGCAACCAGGAACGCGATGTTCTGCTCCGCGGCGAGGATGCCCAGGCCGATGGCGAGGATGCCGAGCACCACCACCGTGATCCGCGAAACCCGCACCTGCTCGCTCTCGCTGACCTGATGGCTCTTCATCACACTCGCATAGATGTCGTGCGCGAATGAGGTTGCAGCCGTGATGGTTAGGCCGGCAACCACCGCGAGGATCGTCGCGAACGCGACTGCCGAGATGATGCCGAGCAGGACCACGCCACCGAGTTGGAACGCCAGCAGCGGCGCCGCGGCGTTCTGCCCGCCGGGGGCGGCGAGGATCGCGTCGGGTCCGACCAGCGCCGCGGCGCCATAGCCGAGCGCGAGTGTGAACAGATAGAACGCGCCGATCAGCACGATGGCCCAGACCACCGATCGCCGTGCCTCCTTGGCGGTCGGCACCGTATAGAAGCGCATCAACACATGGGGCAGGCCCGCGGTGCCGAGCACCAGCGCCAGCGCCAGCGAGATGAAGTTGATCTGCGAGGTCAGCGAGGCGCCGTACTGCGCACCCGGTGCCAGCACGTCGCGGCTGGCGACGGCTTCGTTCGTCGACTGCGAGACAGCGGATTGCGCCGCACCGAGGATTTCGGAGAAGTTCAATCCGAACTTGGCCAGCACCCAGACCGTCATCATCGCCGCGCCGCCGATCAGCAGGACCGCCTTGATGATCTGCACCCAGGTCGTTCCCTTCATGCCACCGATCAGCACATAAACGATCATCAGCACACCGACGACGGCAATGACCAGTGCCTGACCGATGTCGCTCGTCACGTTCAGCAGCAGCGCGACCAGGCCGCCGGCACCCGCCATCTGCGCCAGCAGGTAGAAAAGGCACACGGCAAGAGTGGTGGTGGCGGCCGCCAGCCGCACCGGTCGCTGTTTGAGCCGGAAGCTCAGAACGTCGGCCATCGTGAATTTGCCTGCGTTGCGCAGCAACTCGGCGACCAACAGCAGGGCGACCAGCCAGGCGACCAGGAAGCCGATGGAATACAAGAACCCGTCATAGCCGTAAACCGCGATGGCGCCCGCGATTCCGAGGAAGCTGGCCGCGGACAAATAGTCGCCGGAGATGGCGATGCCGTTTTGTGGTCCAGTGAAAGACCTTCCCGCGGTGAAGAACTCGGCGGCGGTGGCGTTCTTCTTGCTGGCGCGGATCACGATGAACAGCGTGACGGCGACGAAGAGCCCGAAGATGCCGATGTTGGCGACGGGGTTGCCGACGGTGGTGCCGTCGGCGGCGAGGATGGTCACGGTGTTCATGCGGCACCGCCCTCGAGCTCGTTGCGGATCGCCGCTGCGCGCGGGTCGAGTTCACGGTTGGCGAACCGGACGTAGAGCGCGGTGATCAGGAAGGTCGACGCGAACTGGCCGAGGCCGATGAGGATGCCGACGTTGATGTCGCCCCACACCTTGGTGGCCATGAAGTCGTGGGCGAACGCTCCGAGCAGAACGTAGATGGTGTACCAGAGCAGGAACACCGCGCTCATGGGGAACACGAAGCGACGCAATCTGCTTCGCAACTCTTGGAATTCGGGACTGGCCTGCACAGCCAGGTACTCCTGACCGCTGACGGCGGTTTCGGTTGTCGGCATCGTGTGCTCCTGAACGTCGAATGTGAACCGGCTCAACTGCAGAAACTAGATGAGATGCAGGTCACATACCCACAGGTGGCGACGCTGACACGGTGAAACCCGCAGGTGATGCGGTGAGCGGTCGATCGACGACGACGAACGGTGGCGCGGTCAGCCTCGGGGCACACGTTCGACGCCCATGCCGAGCCGTTCCGGCACGTGCATCCGGGCGAAGATCCGCGCGACGTCTGCCGGCGCTGAGGCGCGGGTGAGCCGGCTGACCAGGATCATCGTCGCGAACGCCAGCGGCACGGTGACCGCGGCGGGGTAGCCGATCATCACTGCGGGCCAGCCACCGAGGACGTCGTCGTCGATCCCGCCCGCCACCGCGACCGTTACTGCGGTGCCCGACAGCACGCCACCGACCACCAATCCGCACGCAGCGCCCCACGCGGTCAGACCTCGCCACCAGATGCCGAGGACCAGCAGCGGGCACAGCGTGGACGCGGCGACGGCGAATGCCAGTCCCACGCTGCGCGACAGTTCCAGGCCTCCTGTGGTGGCCAGCGACAGCGGGATCGGGATGAGCCCGCCCACCACCGCAGCGACCCGGAAGTCGCGGACCCGGCCGCGCAGCACGTCGGTGGCCAGCGCGCCCGCGATGCTGACCAACAGCCCGGACGACGTCGACAGGAACGCCGCGATGGCCCCGGCGGCGACGAGCGCGGCGAGCAGTTGGCCGGCAGCTCCGCCGATTGCACTGGACGGCGCGAGAAGGACCGCGGCATCGGCGTTGCCGGTGATCAGCACCCGCGGAACGTAGAGCCGCGAGAACACCCCGAGCAGGGTCGGAAACATATAGAACAGCGACAGCAGGGCGATGACCGCAAGCGCGGTTCGTCGGGCCGCGCGGCCGTCGGGGTTGGTGTAGAAGCGGACCAGCACATGCGGTAAGCCCATGGTGCCCAAGAACGTTGCGACGATGATCGACAGCACCTGATAGAGCGGATGGCCACCGCCGAGACCGCCGCCGGACGCGATCCAGTCGGCGCCGCTGCTGGGGGTGCCGGCCACCACCGGTGTCGCCGCCCCCGCCGAGAGGGTCAGCGTGGTGCCCGCGTCGAGGGTGTGGTCACCCGGCGTCGGGATCGGCTGGGCGACAACGGGTGTGCCGTCGAGCATGCCGGTCACCGTGATGCCGGCGGGCTCCGCGACTCGGACCACCACATCGGTTTCGATCGCGACGGTCGTGTGCTGGGTGACCGTCGGGGGCAGTGGACCGCCGAGGTCGCCGCGGTCGGTGACGAACAGGGCGAGCAGCGCCAGCGCGGGTATCGCGATCGCGGTCAGTTTCAACCAGTACTGAAACGCCTGGACGAACGTGATCGACCGCATGCCGCCTGCGACCACGTTCGAGATGACGATGGTGCCGACCACCAGCGGCCCCACCCAAACCGGCAGGCCCAGAAGTGCTTTCAGCGCCAGGCCGGCGCCCTGGTACTGCGGCACCAGGTAGTAGACGCACACCACCACGACGACGAGCATGGTGACCTTGCGCAGCCGCGCCGAGCGGAGTCGGAACTCGGCGAAGTCCGGCACCGTGTAGGCGCCCGAACGGCGCAGCGGTGCGGCGACGAACAGCAGCAGTCCCAGGTAGCCCGCCGTGAAGCCGACCGGGTACCACAGCGCGTCGGCGCCGTACTTGGCGATCAGCCCGGCGACGCCGAGGAACGATGCGGCCGAGAGGTATTCACCCGAGATCGCCGCCGCGTTCCATTGTGGCCCGACGGTCCGGGATGCGACGAGGAAGTCGGACGTGGTGCGGGAGAACCGAACTCCGTACACGCCGATCGAAACGGTGGCGATTACCGCGACGAGCAGCGCCGCAGCCGTCAGTGGTGAGCCGGTCATGGTTCGCTGTCGACGACGCCGACGAAGTCGCGTTCCGCCTGTTCGGCCAATCGCACGTAGAGCCGACCCACCCCGTAGAAGAATGGGTAGACGAGCACGGCGAGCACGAGCCAGTTGAGCCGGATACCGATGACGGTGATGGCGGCGAGATCCGGAAACGCCGCGTTGAGCAACGGAATCGCGACGACGGCACACACCACCACCGCGGCGAGTCGCAGCGCCAGGCCCAGCTGGGCGCGCACCAGGCCGCGTACCAGCGCATCGCCGACCAGGGTCTGTTCCTGAACCTCGACGCGGGTGCGCACCATGCGGGCCCCGCGCCGGTGGGCCAGCACGACGCGTTCGCGGTGGGGTTTCTCGTTGCTAGTCATCAGGTTTCAGATTCCGCATCGGGTCGCGCACCACGCGGTCACGCAGTTCACGGACCTGGCGCCGGCTCACCGGAAGTTCGACCGCGGGCGACGCGCCGTTGGCGCGCAGGCGCACCAGGACCCCGCCCGCGTTGGTACGCAGCCCCGTGACCATGCGCAGCGCCACCAGATAGGACCGGTGTACGCGTTGGAAACCTCTGTCCCGCCAACGGCTTTCCAGGGTGCTCAGCGGGATGCGCACCAGGTGCGACCCCGATGCGGAGTGCAGCCGGGCGTAGTCGCCCTCGGCTTCGACCCAGCCGATGGTGTCCCGTGGCACCAGGTGCGTGACGCCGCCGAGCTCGGCGGGGATCACGTCGTCGTCGCGCTGTGCGGGTTCGGTGGCCGTCCTGGTCATCACCCGCCGTACCGCTTCGTCAAGGCGGTCCTGGCGGATCGGCTTGAGCAGGTAGTCCAGCGCACCGACGTCGAACGCGGCGACGGCCTTGTCGTCGTGCGCCGTCACGAACACGATGGCGGGCCGGTGCGAGAAGTTGGCGAGCACGCCGGCGAGTTCGATCCCGGACAGCCCCGGCATGTTGATGTCGAGGAAGATCGCGTCGATCTGCCGTTGGTTGAGTTCGCGCAGCGCAGAGGTGGCGTCACCGGCGCGCAGCACCTTGCCGATGTCGGCGTGTCTATCGAGGAGGTAGGCCAGCTCGTCGAGCGCGGGCGCCTCGTCGTCGACCGCGAGCACCGTCAAGGCCTTTGTCATGACGCGTCCAACCCGAATGCTCCTCCGCCGGCCCGCACGCCCGAGCGGAACTTGGGCACCCGCATCACGACCTTGGTTCCTGCGCCGATTGCCGTTTCGACCACAAGACCGTAATCGTTGCCGAACGCCGCGCGCAGCCGATGGTCGACATTGGTGAGCCCGACGTGCGCGGAGTCCTTCTTGTCGTCGGCGAGGGCATCGCCGGGTCCGGCGCGCAACGTGTCGGGGTCCATGCCGACGCCGTTGTCCTCGACGGTGATGACGCAGTCCGAACCCTCGTCGCGGGCGATGATCTCGATCTCGCCGCCGCCCTGCCCGGCGAAACCGTGCCGCACCGCGTTCTCGACCAATGGCTGCAGGGCGAGGAACGGTACGACGACGTTGAGCACCTCCGGAGCGACCTGAAGCTTGACCTTGAGGGCCTCTCCGAAGCGCGCACGTTCGAGCGTGAGATACCGGTCGATGTTGCGCAGTTCCTCGGCGAGTGTCGTGTACTGCCCGGCCGCGCGGAACGAGTAGCGGGTGAAGTCCGCGAATTCGAGGATGAGCTCGCGCGCGCGGTCCGGATCGGTACGCACGAACGACGCAATCGTGTTGAGCGCGTTGTAGATGAAGTGTGGGCTGATCTGGGCGCGCAGCGCCAGCACCTCGGCGCGGTCGAGGCGGGCGCGCGACGCGTCGAGCTCCGCGAGCTCGATCTGGCTGGCGGCGTACCGGGCCACTTCGCCGACCGCGCCGAGCAGGCCCGGCGCGGGAGAGCGGGTGGTCACCACGACGAGAACGCCCAGTGCGTCGCCACCCTCGGCGAGCAGCGGTTGCGCCAGGACCGTCGAAGTCCCCGCGTGGGTGAGGACCCGTCGTCCCCCGGAGATCGACTCGCCCGCGGCGCGCTCGCAGGCCTCGAGCACGGCCGAGGTCCACAGCGTCTCGTCGGGTGGGTCCGACGCAAGCAGGCGGCCGTCGACGTCGAAGACCGCCACGCCCTCGGTGCCGGTCAATCCGCGTAGGAAGGGGACCGCGGTGCCCGCGGAATCGGTGTCCAGGCCCTGGCGCAGTGCGCGAGCGGCCAGCGAGGCGGTGTACAGCGCGGCATGCACGCCGCGCTCGGTGGGGGTGGCGACGACGCGGCGCGTGCGCACGGTGATGACCGCTGCCGCGACAGCGGCCAGAACCAGGATCGCCAGTACGATCGCGAGCTCGCCGGACATCTCACCTCACCAGGTGGTCGCACGGGCCATGCCCGTGGCGTTGTCGCCACCTTAAACTGGCCACGTGGCGAAACTGCAGCTTGTTCAAGATCCCGAGGCCGATGCTCTGCTCGAGGCCAATCCGTTCGCGCTGCTGGTGGGCATGACCTTGGATCAGCAGTATCCGATGGAGCATGCCTTCGCGGGGCCGAAGAAGATCGCCGACCGGATGGGCGGCTTCGACGTCCGCGAGATCGCCGAGTACGACCCCGACGAGTTTGCCGCGCTGTGTTCGAAAACGCCTGCGATACATCGCTTTCCGGGGTCGATGGCCAAGAAGATCCAGGCCATCGCGCGGCTGATCGTCGATCAGTACGACGGGCAGACGGCGGGGCTGTGGACCGCAGGCGATCCGGACGGGACCGAGGTGCTGCGTCGCATCAAGGCGCTGCCCGGGTTCGGCGAGCAGAAGGCCAAGATCTTCCTCGCGCTGCTGGGCAAGCAGTACGGCGTGACGCCCGCCGGGTGGCGTACGGCGGCGGGCGATTACGGCAAGGCGGGGTCGTACCTGTCGGTGGCCGACGTGGTCGATCCCGGCTCGCTCGAGAAGGTGCGGAACTACAAGAAGCAGGCCAAGGCGGCTGCGAAGGCCGCCAAGGCTTAGTGCGATTCGCGGTCGTGCTGCAGGTCTAGTTGAGCCAGGCTGCGCAGAATGCTCGCGACGACATGCCCGGTCGACGTGCCGGTGTCCAACCCCTCGCGCAACGCCCGCAGCCGCAATCCGCGATCGGTGAGGTCGGCGATGGTGCGGGTCACCTCGGTGGTCGAGCGGCCGAGGCGGTCGAGTGCGACGACGATGACCGTGTCGCCTGACCGCGCGTAGCTCAGCATCGCATGCAGACCGGCGCGCGCCCGGTCGGCGGATTCGGACAGCTTGTCGGTGAAAACGCGTCGCGGGTCGACGCCCTGCGCGCTGAGCGCCGCGAGCTGATCATCGAGGTTCTGCTCGACGGAACTCGCGGTGGCATAACCCAGCGTGCAGGTCATGAGTTCAAGGTCCCACGGCCGCCGCGGATGGGGAAGAGTTACGACGCCATTGAGTCTGGCTAACTGCCGATCTGTTATCGAACGTCGACCTACCGGCCGAAACCGCATCACCCTGCCGTGAACGGCTCACCATCGAATCGCTCGCGGGTGGCGATCTGCCAGACCGGCTTACGAGTCAGCTTGCGGACCTGCTTCACGGGCTTGCCGATCGGCAGCAACGCCGCGATCGCGTAGTCCTCGGGAATGCCGAGCAGCTCCTTGACACGCGGTTCCTCCGCCACGGTGACCGTCGCCAGCACGCCGCCGAGCCCTTCGTTGCGCGCGGCCAGCAGGACGTTCCACACGAACGGATACACCGACGCGCCCGCGATCAGTCCGATCCGGTCGAGATGCTGGTCGAATGCCGCGCACACATTGAGGTCCACGCAGATCACGAGCACTGCACCGCAGTACATGAACGGTAGGTAGGGCCCGGCCTCGGTGGCGGCGACTTCCTCGGGCGTGACCTTCATCGGCTTCGTCGGGTTCCACGGGTATTCGGCATTCTTGACTTGCGCCGTATAGCGACGCGCACCCGTCACGCTGAGGTCGGCAAGTGCCTTGCGGGTGTTGTCGTCGCGAATCACGATCACGTGGGTGCCCTGGCGATTGCCGCCGGTCGGTGCGAACCGTGCATTGTCGAGGATGCGTTCGAGCACGTCGTCGGGCAGTGGGTCATCGGTGAATCGGCGGACAGCACCCGTGGTGCGCATGACGTCATAAAGCTCCATGCCTCACATCATCGGCTGTGGGAAGCTTGAGGCATGAAGACACACCTGAATTGCCCCTGTGGCGAGGCGATCACCGGTGAGAACGAGGACGATCTCGTGGAGAAGGCCCAGGCTCACCTGTCCGAGGTGCACCCCGGCCGCGACTACGACCGGGACGCGATCCTCTTCATGGCCTACTGACCAAACGCCGACCGCACGGTTGTTGAACACAAACCTCGAGTAGAGGTGTCAACAACCGTGCGCTCGATGAGTCAGGGAACGACCGTCGAGCCGATGGTCGGCATGAACTGACACTGCTTCTCGGTCGTGGTGACCTGGCCGAAGATCGTCGAGATGATGCTGCCCGAGCCGGTGTCGGCGATGGCCACCAGTGTGGTCGGCCCCTGCGGGTTGATGTCCGCGCGCGGCGTGAGCGTGGCGCTGCCCGACTTGCCCGTCGTCAGGTTCACCCAGGTGACGTTCAGCGGCAGCTTCTGCTCGGCGGCAGGTCCCGGCGTGCCGATCGCGGTGAACACGTAGGCGGTCTGGCCCGGGCCGGGGCCCGGTGTCGGGATCTTGGCGGGGCCGGCCACCGAAATCGCTGTGGCGAGCACGTTTCCGCCGTCCTTGAGGCACCCGTTGCTGATTGACGGATACAGGAAGTCCTGCGTCGTCGGGGCGTCAGGACCGAAATCGGGACCGCCGGGTGCGGCTGCCGGCGCGGCAGCGGCAGGATCTGCCGGACCGGGTGCAGGGGCCGCAACCGGGGCTGCGGCGTCGGGCGCGGGTACCGGCACGGCGACCTCCGGTGCGGGCGCAGGAGCAGGAGCCTCCGGAGCGGGGGCGGGCAGGGCCGCCGCTTGAGCAACGGCCGCCTCCGGTGCGGGCGCTTCTTCGGGCGCGGGTCCGACGACATGCGCCGGGTTGATGCCCGCGGGCAGGTGCGCCTCGGTACCAGGCACCGCACCGGGCGCCGGAGTGTGCGCGACGAACTGGTTGACGGCCGTCGCGACATTCCGGGCATCGGGCGGAGCCGCGGCGTCTCCCGCGAACACCGCCGCAGCGGCCATCAGCGTGGATGCGGCGTTGGTCGGATCAGCTGCGGCCTGCTGGATGACGGGCCCCAGACTCTGTACCGCCGGCAGGCCCGGGGCCATCAGCCCGTCGATCGGCAGCGGTGGCGCAGGCGGTGGTGCCGGTTCTGCGTTGGCCACACCGGTCACGCCGCCGAACAGCAGCGTGACCGATGCGCCGATCGCGACGGCAGCGGTGGCGAACATCGTCCTGGTTGACATGACTCCCCCAAAGAGTGGTTGTAGTGGTCTTCTCGGTCGATGTCGCCGCTACCGTCAGGGCAGAGCCGACAGCGCCGGGATCAGCGGCGCCGCAGGAGCAGCGGCCGGTACAGCGGCAGCCGGTGCAGCGGCAGCCACGGCTGGTGTGGCCGCGTTTGTCGCCGCGGGCAGCAGGCCGGCCAACGGTGTCCCTGCGGGCATCAGCGAGGCGAGGCTGGTCGGGATCGCCGCCACCTGCGGCAGGATGTTGGCCGGTCCGGTCGCCGGAGCCGTCGGTGTGCTGACGACCGAAGGGGCACCCGGCAGCGCGGCAGGAGGCTGCGGCAGGGTGACCGACGCGGTCGCGGCCGGCGGAGGTGTCGCAGGTGTCGCCGCCGCCGGTGAGGCCGCGGTGTTCAACATCGACGTGAAGCCCTGCATGAGCTGCGTTGCCATCGCCGGATTGGAAGCCAGCTGCTGGATGAACGGAAGTCCCGGCACGCCGGGGGTCGGGGCAGGTGCCGCAGGCTGGGCGGCGGCGGTGCCGCTCAGCGCAACCGCGGCCGTCACGGCTCCCGCAGCGGCAATCATCGTGGTCGCGAACAGTTTTCCGGTGCTATGCATGGTTCTCCCATTCAGGTTTGGTCGGCACGCCTTCGCCCGAAGCTACGGAGTTACTGGTGTTACTCAAGTGACACGTGTGGCGTTTATTCAACCGTTACGGATGCGACTGTGAACGGTGACCGGGTCGATAGAGTCGTACGGATAGACACGCCGACCGCCACCCCGACCGCTGCGCCAATGCCATCCCGACTGGCCGTCGCGGCGCCGCTCCTGTTGGTGATCAGCGTCCTCGCACGGCTGGCGTGGACGTACCTGGTGCCCAACGGGGCCAACTTCGTCGACCTGCACGTGTATGTCGGCGGAGCGGGCATGCTCGACGATCCGGGCTCGCTCTACGACTACGTCTACGCCGACAAGACGCCGGACTTCCCCCTGCCGTTCACGTATCCGCCGTTCGCGGCGATCGTGTTCTACCCGCTGCACTTGTTGCCGTTCGGGCTCGTTGCGTTCCTATGGCAGCTCGGCATCATCGCAGCGTTGTACGGAGTGGTGCGGATTAGCCAGCGCCTGCTGGGATCCAACGACCGCCGCACCGCGATGCTGTGGACGGCCGTCGGCATCTGGATCGAACCCCTTCGCAGCACTTTCGACTACGGGCAGATCAACGTGCTGTTGGTGCTCGCGGTGCTCTACGCGGTGTACAGCACCCGATGGTGGGTGTCGGGGCTACTCGTCGGGCTCGCCGCCGGGGTGAAGCTGACTCCGGCGGCGTCGGGCCTGTACTTCGTCGGCGCGCGGCGGTGGGCCGCCGTCGCGTTCTCGGCGGTCGTGTTCTTCGGCACGGTGGGTGTCTCGTGGTTGATCATCGGCGAAGAAACCCGTTACTACTTCACCGAGTTGCTCGGTGACGCCTCGCGGGTCGGGCCCGTCGGCACGTCGTTCAACCAGTCCTGGCGCGGTGGCATCTCGCGGATACTCGGCCATGACGCGGGCTACGGGCCGCTGGTGCTGGCCGGTATCGCGGTGACGGCCGTGCTGGCGGTGCTGGCATGGCGGGCGATCGGCGGCGCGTCGGATCGGCTGGGCGCCATCGTCGTCGTGCAGTTGTTCGCTCTGCTGCTCTCGCCGATCTCGTGGACGCACCACTGGGTGTGGCTGATCCCGCTGATGATCTGGCTGCTGCACGGACCGCTGCGGGAGCGCCTGGGCGCACGCATCTTGGGCTGGGGGTGGCTGGCGCTGACGCTGATCGGCGTGCCCTGGCTGCTCAGCTTCGCGCAGCCGACGATCTGGGTGGTGCCCAGGCCGTGGTATCTGGCCTGGGCCGGGTTGATCTACATCGCCGCCACGCTGGCGACGCTGGCGTGGATGGCGTCTACCCGACGATCGCGTTGATCTCTTTCGCCATCTCCACGTCCTTTTCGGTGATGCCGCCCTCGGAGTGTGTCACCAATGCGAAAGCCACTGTCCGCCAGCGGATATCGATGTCAGGGTGGTGGTCCTTCTCCTCGGCCTTCTCGGCGACGCGCCGCACCGCGTCGATACCGTCGAGAAAGGATCCGAATTTGATCGATCGGCGGAGCGCCCCATCGGCGCGCTCCCATCCGTCGAGGTCCGGCAGTGCGGCGTCTACTTGTTCGTCCGTTAACACAGCCATGCTTTCGACGGTATACCGTCGCCGGTGATGCCAAGTCAGATCGTCGTCGCGGGTGCCCTGATTGTGGGCAACGCGCTGTTGGTGGCACAGCGCGCCCGGCCGCCCGCACTCGCCGGACTGTGGGAACTGCCGGGAGGCAAGGTGGCGTCGGGCGAAACCGACGAGTCCGCGCTGGCCCGCGAACTCAAGGAGGAACTCGGCGTCGACGTGACCGTCGGTGCGCGCATCGGCGTCGACGTCGCGCTCAACCCCACCACCGCGCTTCGTGCCTACCGAGTCACCCAGACTGGCGGCGAACTCCACCCCAACGACCACCGCGCGCTGCGCTGGATCACCGTCGACGAACTCGACGTCCTCGATTGGGTGCCCGCCGACCGCACATGGCTCGTCGAGCTCCGAGAGGCCCTCACGGTCTAGCGCGTCGGCTCAACACGGCGCCAATCTGGCCAGCTCACACTATCGTTCCGGTCCATGCGCGTGATGCGGTTCGTCTGGCGGGGGGTGCTGGCCTTCGATCGGATCGGATCGCGGATCCCGCAACTCATCCAGATCTGGCTGATCGAGTTCTTCTTCGCTGTGCCCCTGATGTTCTTCATCGCCAAGCTCATCGACATTCGAGGCGCGTTCGGCGTGCCCGGAACGGGTGGGTCGGTGCCCGGTGTGTTCTGGGGCGCACTCGTGGTCTCGTTGATCGCCGGATTCTTCTTCTTCCGCAGCCTGATCCGGCCTCGCGTGGTGCGCGGGACGTGGACGCCGATGGTCAAGGCCCATGTCGGCGACTACACCGTCATGGCCGGCAATCGGGCCTGGACGACAAGCTACGAATACCTGACGAGCCATCCGTCGTACGCACTTCTGCTGCTGCTCACCGCACCGATTCCGGCCACCATGGTGCTGATGACGATCAACCAGGGCGACAACACCTTCTACTGGCGGGTGGCCGGTGTCGTCGGGCTCATCATTCTCGCGTTGATGGCGTTGGCGCGCCTATTGGCTTGGTATGTCTTCCGATTCGGCCGAAGCCAAGTCGACAACCAGGCCGAGGCCATGGGCATGTCGCAGCGGCGGTTGGGTTGGGAGATCGCGTGGAAGCCCGTGCTGATGCTGATGGTCATGATGTACGCGATCGTCTGTATTCCCCTCGGCATCATGTTCTGGCAGGAGGACCGGAAGATCGCCGCTCTGCCCGTCGTCACCGTCGGTGACACCGACCACGCCGGCGAGTACCGCCGCGTCGAAGGCGCCATCTATTCGGACCCGGTCTACTGGGCGCCGCGGGGGACCGGCCGTGGCGGCAACAACTACTCGGGCGCCGGTGTGCTCGTCGAATTACCCGCCGGGGGTGAGGCACTGCTGCTTGCCGAATCGTTGTCGGTGCCCGACTTCAAGGGCGTCATGGAGGATGTCAAGAACGGCGAGATCAAGACGCAGGGCAAGGTGATCGACCACATCACCGAGGACCAACAGGAGTACTACGGCTTCGACGAACGCGACTTCCCGGACCCGCCGCCCGATGGCCGCGTCATGCTGTTGCTGTCCTATCCCTGACAGGCGCGCACCGGCAGCGACGTCGGCCCGGACAGTGACGGGGTCGTCGTCCAGACCACCGGCCCGGCGAGTTCCAGGCCCGCGATGCGGTCGAACAACCCGTTGAGGGCGACGGTCACCTCGAGGCGGGCCAGATGCGCACCAAGGCAGAAGTGCGCGCCGTGGCCGAACCCGGTGTGGCCAACGGGTTTTCGTTCGAGGTCGAAACGATCGGGATCGTCGAAGCGGCGCGGGTCGCGGTTGGCGCCCGCGTAGAACAGAACCACCCGCGAGCGCTCGGGAATCACGGTGTCGCCGACCCGATACGGCGCCAGCGTCGTACGCGTCACCCACTGCACCGGTGAACCCCAGCGCAACGCTTCCTCGACAGCGGCCGGAATCAGGTCGCGGTTATCCCGCAGCCGCGCATACAGATCCGGGTCGGTGGCCAACTTGATCAGCAGGATGCCGAGCAGGTTGGTGGTCGTCTCGTTGCCGGCGACCAGGATGAGCAGGGCGGCGCTGACCGCCTCGATGGGAGTCATCTCGCCTGACGCCAGCGCCTTGCTGATACCACCGAGCACGTCATCGTGGTCCTCGGTGCTGCGCCTGCGCAGTTCGTCGACGATCAGGCGCCGCAGCGACAGGATGCCCGGCAACGCTTGACCGATCGTCAGGGTGACGCCGCCGAGCGAGCGCGCGCCGAACAGTGCCGTGACACCGTTGGACCACATCCGGAAATCGCGCCAGCGGGAGCGGTCGATGCCAAGCAACAGCGCGATCGCCGAGACGGGCAGCGGCACCGTCAGCGCGGGCACCATGTCGACCACCTCACCGCTGGCCAGGGCATCGACGGCCGGATCGACGAACTGCGCCAACGATCCCTCGAGCCTGCGCATCGCCGACGGCGTGAAATACGGCGCCGCCAACCGGCGCAACCGGGCGTGATCGGGGTCGTCGGTGGTGACGACGCTCGGAAGCACCGTCGACCGCAGCAGAATTCCCGAACTGGACGACAGCACATCGTGGGCCCGCGCCGCCGCGGTGACATCTTCGTGGCGGGCCATCATCCAGACGTTGAGCCGCTCGTTGACGTGGACGGGGTGCTCACGCAGACGCGCCAACGTCGGGAACGGATTCCTGATCGTGTCGGGTGCCGTCGGGTCGTAACAGGTCCGCGGCACGTTCGGCGCGACCGAACCGACCCTGGTGCGCTGCAGATCGCGGATCGCACCCTGTCCGACCATCAGCCCGAAATCACGCACCGTCGACAAAACCACCGGCAGCGTGCTGGCTCGCATATCGACAAGGATGTCGCCGCCGACCCCTGAACGACATGATCGCGGCGGCCATTCAGATGATCGATTCGGCCAATCACCTGGTTGGAGCGGCCGTGCGTGCCACGATCGCAGGTGATGGTGGCGACCAAGAGTCCGGCCGGCATTCGTTATGCGTTCGCGCTGGCCCGCGACGCCGGCGTGCCGTGCGAACGGCTGCTGGCAGGTACTCGCTGGACCGAGACCGGGGTGGTTGCGGCGGGTCACCGCATCGAGCAGGACGACGAGTTCGTCATCACCGCCAATCTGGTCCGCGAACTCGGCGACCCGGTGACCGCGGGAATCAGCGTCGGATCGAAGTTCACCGTCGGCGATCTCGGCATCTGGGGTTACGCGCTGCTGTCGAGCGCCGATGCCGCCGAGGCCCTGACCGTCGCACTGGCCTACGCGACCCTGTCGCCGACGGTGTTCAATCCCCAGCCGGTGGCGGAGGGTGACGTCGCGACCGTCGTGCTCCGCTACGAACACCTGCCGGTCGATGTTCGCGAATACTATGCGGCACGCGACCTTTCGGCCCTGCCCCTGCTGCTGCGGATGTCGGGGCTCGCGACCGCGCCGCTGTCGGTGGACGTCCCGTTCGAAGCGGAACGGGGCACGCGGCTGCGGGCCGCACTGCATCCGTTCACCGTGGGAACCGGTGCGGCGCAGTACCGTATCCGTATCCCGTCCGAGGCGCTGAAGCTGCGGCTGCCCACCGCCGACCCGGTCACCCGCGCCGCCTGCGCACGCGAATGCGAACGCCTGGTACACACCCGCGACTCCGCGCCCACCCTGTCGGCCACCGTCCGGTCCCGCTTCGCGCAGAGCCCCGAGGCGATGCCCGGCATCGAGGACCTGGCCGCCGAACTTCACATGAGCACCCGCACGCTGCGCCGTCAGCTCGACCACGAGCACACGTCATATCGGGAATTGCGCAACGACGTCTCACACACGCTGGCCGTCGAATTGCTCAGCGTCGTCGGGCTTTCGGTCAACGAGGTGGCCCGCCGGCTCGGCTACAGCGACACCACCGCGTTCTCGCACGCGTTCCGGCGCTGGACGGGCAAACCGGCCAGTGATTTCCGGTCGAGCGCTCAGTACCGCAGCGAGTCGCTGACCACCCGGACCCGCGCCTTCGGGTGAGTGGCGGCGTACAGCGGGTGTGTCAGCAATGGATGGCGGCAATGCGGGCACGACGCCTGCGGTTGGTTGGCCGTCGACGCGGTGAGGTGATGGCAGGCCGAGCAGTGCACCACGTAGAACCTGCCGATCCAATTGAGCAACCCGAGGTAGATCGCCAGCGTCGCAGCCGACGCGACCACCATGATCACCGCGATGGTGAGAACCTGATAGACCGTCATATTCGGTACCTCCAACCGAAACCGAGCACACCTGACGGATAGTTCAACGGTACGCCTGAACCGGGGGTGTCGAGGCCGGGTTGGGACGCCGGATCAGCGTTTGCGGGCGCGCTGGTAGATCTTCTCGAGTTCCTTGCCGCGGATACCCATGAGTTCGGCCTTGTGCACCTTGTGGAGCACCAGCGGACACCT
The DNA here is from genome assembly GCA_044508395.1 of Mycobacterium sp. Taxonomy (GTDB): domain Bacteria; phylum Actinomycetota; class Actinomycetes; order Mycobacteriales; family Mycobacteriaceae; genus Mycobacterium. The sequence goes on from JBIQHU010000002.1 coordinate 54,216, forward strand.
CTTGCACCGGGGCTTACTGCGACAGCACTTCTTCTTCGGTTTGATGTCGAGCAGCTTGCTGGCCTTCAAGTGACCTGAATCTCTCGTTTTCGCGATTGAGCACCCTCACTGCGACACTTACCAGCGTGGATTTTCGGAATGTCGCCATTGTGGCGCACGTCGATCATGGGAAGACCACCCTGGTCGACGCGATGTTGCGGCAGTCCGGTGCCCTGAGTCACCGCGGTGATGATGCCATCGAGCGATTGATGGACTCCGGCGACCTCGAACGTGAGAAGGGCATCACGATCCTCGCCAAGAACACCGCCGTGCACCGCAGGCACCCCGACGGCAGCGTCACGGTCATCAACGTCATCGACACCCCCGGCCACGCCGACTTCGGCGGTGAGGTCGAACGCGGGCTGTCCATGGTCGACGGCGTGCTGCTGCTGGTCGACGCCTCCGAGGGACCGCTGCCCCAGACCCGCTTCGTGCTGCGCAAGGCGCTGGCCGCGCATCTGCCGGTGATCCTGGTGGTCAACAAGACCGACCGGCCCGACGCCCGCATCGCCGAGGTCGTCTCCGACAGCCATGACCTCCTGCTCGACGTGGCGTCCGACCTGGACGAGGAGGCGCAGAAGGCCGCCGAGGAGGCGCTCGGACTACCGACGCTGTACGCCTCCGGCCGTGCAGGCATCGCCAGCACCGTCGAACCCGCCAACGGCGAAAACCCCGAGGGCGAGAACCTCGACCCGCTCTTCGACGTGCTACTCGAACACATCCCGCCGCCCCAGGGCGATCCCGAGGCTCCGCTGCAGGCGCTGGTCACCAACCTCGACGCCTCGGCGTTCCTGGGCCGGCTGGCTCTGATCCGGATCTACAACGGCCGGCTGCGCAAGGGCCAGCAGGTGGCGTGGATGCGCGAGGTCGACGGCGTTGCCGTCGTCACCAACGCCAAGATCACCGAATTGCTGGTCACCGAGGGCGTCGATCGCACCCCGACCGACGAGGCGATCGCCGGTGACATCGTCGCCGTCGCCGGCCTGCCCGAGATCATGATCGGCGACACGCTTGCCGACACCGAACACGCCCACGCGCTGCCCCGCATCACCGTGGACGAGCCCGCCATCTCGGTGACCGTCGGCACCAACACCTCCCCGCTGGCGGGCAAGGTGTCCGGGCACAAACTGACCGCCCGCATGGTGCGCAACCGGCTGGACCAGGAACTGGTCGGCAACGTCTCCATTCGCGTGGTGGACATCGGCCGCCCGGACGCGTGGGAGGTACAGGGCCGCGGTGAGCTGGCGCTGGCCGTGCTCGTCGAGCAGATGCGCCGCGAAGGTTTCGAGCTGACGGTCGGCAAACCGCAGGTGGTGACACGAACCATCGACGGCAAGCTGCATGAGCCGTTCGAGGCGATGACCATCGACTGCCCTGACGAGTTCGTCGGCGCGATAACCCAGCTGATGGCCGGCCGCAAGGGCCGCATGGAGGAGATGACCAACCACGCGGCGGGCTGGGTCCGGATGGACTTCATCGTGCCGAGCCGCGGTCTGATCGGCTTCCGCACGGATTTCCTGACCCTTACCCGCGGCACCGGCATCGCGAACGCCGTGTTCGACGGCTACCGCCCGTGGGCGGGGGAGATCCGCGCGCGGCACACCGGCTCGCTGGTGTCGGACCGCTCGGGCACGATCACGCCGTTCGCGTTGATCCAGCTCGCCGACCGCGGGCAGTTTTTCGTCGAACCCGGTGACGAGACCTACGAGGGCCACGTGGTCGGCATCAACCCGCGCGCCGAGGATCTCGACATCAACGTCACGCGCGAGAAGAAGCTGACGAATATGCGCAGCTCGACCGCCGACGTCATCGAGACACTCGCCCGGCCCCTCACCCTCGACCTCGAACAGGCCATGGAGTTCTGCGCCGCCGACGAGTGCGTCGAGGTCACACCGGAAGTGGTGCGGGTCCGCAAGGTCGAACTCAGCGCCACCCTGCGGGCACGTTCGAAGGCGCGCGCCAAGGCTCGCGATAGCAGCTGAGCCCTCGGATCGGCGGCGCCGGTTACCCGAAGCCGCCGGAGCGCTGCCGATACCCTGAACACCGTGCCGAGGCCAGTACACGTCATCGCCGCGCTATCCGCGCTGGTGACGCTGGTATCGGGGTGCACCGTGAGCCCCCCTCCGGCACCGCAGAGCACCGATACCGCGCAGACGACGGCGCCTCCGCCGCCCAAAGCGACGCAGATCATCATGGCGATCGACTGGATCGGCCCCGGCTTCAACCCGCACCTGTTGGCCGACCAGTCTCCCGTCAACGCCGCGATCAGTTCGCTGGTGCTGCCCAGCTCCTTCCGGCCGGTGCCCGACCCGAACACGCCAACCGGATCGCGGTGGGAGCTCGACACCACGCTGCTGGAGTCGGGGGACGTGACCAGTCAGGACCCGTTCACCGTCACCTACAAGATCCGGCCCGAGGCGTCGTGGACCGACAACGCCCCGATCGGTGCCGACGACTTCTGGTACCTGTGGCAGCAGATGGTGAGCCAGCCCGGCGTCGTCGACCCCGCCGGGTACGACCTCATCACCGGCGTGCAGTCGGTGGAGGGGGGCAAGGTGGCGGTGGTGACGTTCTCGCAGCCGTATCCGGCGTGGCGCGAGCTGTTCAACGACATCCTGCCCGCGCACATCGTCAAGGACATCCCCGGCGGTTTCGCCGCGGGCCTGGCGCGCACCCTGCCCGTCACGGGCGGCCAGTTCCGCGTCGAGAACATCGACCCCCAGCGCGACGAGATCCTGCTGGCCCGCAACGACCGGTTCTGGAGCGCGCCGGCCAAACCCGACCTGGTGCTGTTGCGCCGCGGCGGTGACGCGGCCGCGCTGGCCGACTCGATCCGCAACGGCGACACCCAGGTGGCCCAGGTGCACGGCGGCGCGGCCACCTTCGCGCAGCTGTCGGCGATTCCCGACGTGCGAACGGCGCGCATCGTCACGCCGCGCGTCATGCAGATATCGCTACGCGCTCAGCAGCCCGCCCTCACGGATTCCCAAGTGCGCAAAGCGATTTTCGGCCTGCTCGACGTCGATCTGCTGGCCGCGGTGGGCGCGGGCGACGACAACACGGTGACATTGGCGCAGGCGCAGGTCCGCTCGCCCTCGGATCCGGGCTATGTGCCGACCGCGCCGCCTGCGATCTCGCGAGAGGATGCGCTCGAGCTGCTCATCGACGCCGGTTACGAGGTGGAGTCGGAGACGACGTCGCCGCCACCGACCCCCGGCACGCCCGCCCCGGACAACGGCCGCGGCCGCATCATGAAGGACGGGGTACCGCTGTCGCTGGTGCTCGGCGTGGCCGCCAACGACCCGACATCGGTCGCGGTCGCCAACACGGCCGCCGACCAATTGCGCAACGTGGGCATCGCCGCGTCGGTGTCGGCGCTCGACCCGGTGACCCTGTACGGCGAGGCGTTGACGAACAACCGCGTCGACGCCGTGGTCGGTTGGCGTCAGGCCGGGGGAGACCTGGCGACCGCGCTGGCATCGCGGTACGGCTGCCGGGCGCTGGAGGCCACCGCCGTGGCGACGACCGAGCCGGGAACGGCCACCCCGCAGACGACTTCGGAAACCTCGGCGACCACCCCGTCGACAACCGCCACCGCAACGACGTCTGCGACGCCGAGCCCGACGGCGACCGCCATCACAACCACCGCCACCACAACCACCGCCGCCACCACAACCACGTCGGCGACCCCGGCGGCCCCCGCGCCCGAAACCGGCGGATTGGTCCAAGCGCCAAGCAATATCACCGGCATCTGCGATCGCAGCATTCAGCCGAAGATCGACGCGGCGCTCGACGGCAGCGAACCCATCGATGCGGTGATCACCGCCGTCGAACCACGGCTGTGGAATCTCTCGACGGTGTTGCCGATCCTGCAGGACACCACGATCGTCGCGGCGGGCCCGAGCGTGCAGAATGTCAAGCTGTCCGGGGCCGTGCCGGTCGGAATCGTCGGCGATGCCGGCACCTGGGTGAAAACCCGCCAGTGACAGGGCAATCGGCTATCTGACGCCTGCGGTTCGGTGGCGTTCGCGCAACACACGCAGGCCGTATGCGGCGAACGCACCGACGGCGAACACGAGCAGCAGCCACAGCGGCGGGTGCGCCAACTCCCACACGAACAGGGCCGCGAACAACGGTGACCGCTGCGTGATGGCCAGCACCCCCGCCGCACACGTCAGCGCCAGCGCCGACACGTGGATGTGCGTGCCGGCCAGCTCGTTGAGGGCAAGTGCGACAACCGATCCGGCGGCCGCGCCGGTAGCCAGGGCCGGGGTGAGCAGGCCGCCGACGGCGCCCGCTCGCAGAAACACCGCTGTCAGTAGTGGTTTCAACAGCAGAATCACACAGGCGGCAGCGAGCGTCATGTCGCTGTTCACGGCCACGGTCAGAATGCTGCGCCCGTTGCCCGGCAATTCCGGGTACCAGATCGAGCAGACACCGGTCAGCAGGCCGGCCGCCGCGATCGCGGGAATCAGCATCCAGGAGTGGTACTGCACCTTCGGGCCTGCGGCCGCCATCACCTTGTTGAACGCCAGTCCGATGGCGGTGGCGAGGGGTGCGAGGGCCAGCGCCAAGAATGCGAACAGATACGACGTCCGCGCGTCCGGCCACGTCAGCGGATGCTCGAGATGGGTGACGGGGGCAGCGACCGCGACGGCGAGACTCGATGTGATCAACGCCGTGCCGACCGCGCGCGGATGCCAGGTGCCGAGCAGAATCCGCGAGGCGAACAGCGCCCCGCCCAGCGGCACGCTGTAGACCGCCCCCAAACCCGCGCCGGCCGCACAGGCGAGCAGAATCTCACGGTCGCGCGCCGTGAGCGCCAGCCGCGTGGTCCCGAAATCGCCCAGCGCAGCGGCGAGTTGACGGGGCGCCCCTTCGCGACCCAGCGACGCGCCCGAGCCAACGAGGAGCACCTGAAGGCCCGCGTCGATCGACAGCGGCAGCCGCGGAATCGGCCGATGCGCCGAGATCGTCTCCGCCAGCTTCGGAACGGCCGTCCGGCGCCGCAGCATCCACCACCCGAAGCCGGCGAGCGCACCGCCGATCATCGGCCCCAACGCCCGCCGCACCGGACTGCTGCCGCCGACGCCGGAGAGCAGCGTGCCGAAACTGTAGTGGTACGTCAGGTGTTCGACGGCGTGCAACAGCAACGTGGTGGCCGCACCCGCCACCCCGGCGAGCAGGCCCACGATGACGATCGCGCAGGAGAATTCGAGTGTGCGGCGCGACACCAGGTGAATCTAGCTGCCGGCCATCGGGCAAGCTGGGGCAATGGAAAGTCCGCGGATGCTGTTCGTGCACGCGCATCCCGACGACGAAACCCTGACGACGGGCGCGACGATCGCGCACTATGCCGCTCGGGGCGCGCGGGTGCGTGTGGTCACTTGCACGCTGGGCGAAGAGGGTGAGGTGATCGGCGGCCGGTGGGCGCACCTGGCAGTCGACGCCGCCGACCAACTCGGCGGCTTCCGCATCGGTGAGCTGACCGCGGCGTTGCGCGCGCTGGGCGTCGACGAGCCGACCTTTCTCGGCGGCGCGGGACGCTGGCGCGACTCGGGAATGGCAGGCACGCCGCAGCGGCACCATCAGAGGTTCATCGACGCCGACCCAGCCGAACCGATCGGTGCCCTCGTCGCGATCATCCGCGAGCTGCGGCCGCACGTCGTCGTCACCTATGACCCTGCGGGCGGCTACGGGCATCCCGACCACATTCACACCCACGAGGTGACGATGGCGGCCGTCGCGGCGTCGGCGGGTGCCGAGTATCCCGGCGAGCCGTGGAGCGTGCCGAAGGTGTACTGGACAGTCTTGTCGAAGTCCGCGCTTGCCGCCGGGTTGGACGACCTCGGCGACGTGCCGCGGGAGTGGACGCGGGTTTCCATCGACGACGTGCCGTTCGTCCATCCCGACGAGGCGATCGACGCCGTGATCGACGCCCCCGACCGGCTGCCGGCCAAGCTGGCGGCGTTGCGGGCGCACGCCACCCAGGTCACCGTCGCGCCCGACGGTCGTTCGTTGGCGCTGTCGAACAACATCGCGCTACCGGTCGCCGCTCTCGAGCACTACATCCTGGTGTCCGGCACGGCAGGCCCGCGCGATCACCGCGGATGGGAAACCGACCTGCTGTCGGGCCTGAACCACAATTAGCGGGGTCGCCACGGGGTAAGCTGCCCGACAGACCCACGGCGCGTGGAAGGGACGGCAATGGACCAGGATCTGGATCCCAACCTGCAGCACTGGCAGGACCGATTGGACAACTTCCAGTGGGTCCTCGGTTCCATCACCGCCCTGGTCGACAGCATTCCGACCTGAGTTCGCAAACAACCAGCGCCGACTACCGGCGCGTCCTTGTTCTCACGCTGCTCGCCATCGACGGCGTCCTCTGCGCGATCATGGCGTCGTTCTTTCTTCCGATTCGAATCGGGACGTGGCCGTTTCCGATCAGTGCGCTGATCGCCGGACTGGCGAATGCCGCGCTGGTGTGGGCGGCCCTGCACTGGACCTCATCGCCGCGGGTGGCGGCGCTACCGCTGTGGACCTGGCTGCTGACCGTGGCGGGGATGACGCTCGGCGGGCCCGGCGACGACATCGTGTTCGGCGGCTCCGGGGTGCTGGCGTACGGGGTAGTGCTGCTCCTTGTCCTCGGCACCCTGCCGCCCGCGGTGGTGCTGTGGCGACACATAACCGCTTGAGGGCCGGGCGCGCGGTTTCGCGCTGTCCGACGGCAGCCCGCCGCGCCGTCAACGCGCCGACTACTGTGGCCGATATGTCAGGCGCCGATGTTTGTCGAATGTGAGACGTGCGGATGATCTTCAACGATCGCGGGGTTATACGGGAGTGGCTCTGAACCCCCAGCGCGGCGCCGATCTGCCCAACCCGGTGGTCCCACCGAAGTCCAGCGTGCCCAACCCTGCGAGTCTGCGGCGGGTGCTGCGACGAGCACGTGACGGCGTCGCACTCAATGTCGAGGAAGCCGCGATCGCGATGACTGCCCGCGGCGACGCCCTGGCGGATCTCTGTGTCAGTGCGGCCAGGGTGCGGGATGCGGGCCTCGAGGCCGCCGGCCGGCGCGGACCCGCCGGGCGACTGCCGGTGAGCTATTCGCGCAAGGTGTTCATCCCGGTCACCCACCTGTGCCGCGACACCTGCCACTACTGCACGTTCGTCACCGTGCCCGGCAAGCTGCGCGCGCAGGGCGTCGGCATGTACATGGAGCCCGACGAGATCCTCGAGGTGGCCCGTCGCGGCGCCGAATTGGGTTGCAAGGAGGCGCTGTTCACGCTCGGCGACCGGCCCGAGGCGAGGTGGGACGAGGCCAGGCAGTGGCTCGACGAGCGCGGCTACGACTCGACGCTGGACTACGTGCGGGCGATGGCGATCCGGGTGCTGGAGGAGACCGGGTTGCTGCCGCATCTGAACCCCGGCGTGATGAATTGGTCTGAGCTCTCCCGGCTCAAGCCGGTGGCGCCGTCGATGGGCATGATGCTCGAGACCACGTCGCGGCGGTTGTTCGAGACCAAGGGGCTGGCCCACTACGGCAGCCCGGACAAGGATCCCGCCGTCCGGCTGCGCACCCTGGCCGATGCGGGCCGCCTTTCGATTCCGTTCACCACGGGACTGCTGGTCGGCATCGGGGAGACGCTGGCGGAGCGCGCCGACACCATTCATGCGATCCGGCGCTCGCACAAGGAGTTCGGGCACGTCCAGGAAGTGATCGTGCAGAACTTCCGGGCCAAGGACCACACCGTGATGGCGTCCACACCGGACGCGGGCTTCGACGACTTCGTGGCGACGGTGGCGGTCACCCGCCTGGTGATGGGACCCAAGGTGCGTATCCAGGCGCCGCCCAACCTGGTCTCGCGGGAAGAGTGCCTTGCGCTGATCGGCGCCGGTGTCGACGACTGGGGCGGGGTTTCGCCGCTGACCCCGGATCACGTCAACCCGGAACGGCCCTGGCCCGCGCTCGACGAACTGTCTGAGGTGACGGCCGAGGCCGGCTACGACCTGGTGCAGCGGTTGACCGCACAGCCGCAGTACGTGCAGGCCGGAGCGGCGTGGATCGACCCGCGGCTGCGTGGGCACGTCGACGCGCTGGCCGACCCGGAGACCGGTTTGGCGCTCGACGTCAATCCCGTCGGACGGCCCTGGCAGGAACCCGACGAGGCGTGGGAGTCCTTGGGCCGGACCGATCTTCACTCGGCCATCGATGACTCGGGTCGGCTCACCGAGACCCGCAGCGATCTGGGAAGCGCGTTCGGCGACTGGGAGTCGATACGCGAGAAGGTGCACGAGCTAGCCGCCCAGGCGCCGCAGCGCATCGACACCGACGTGTTGGCGGCGTTGCGCGCGGCTGAGCGCGATCCGGCGGGCCTGTCCGACGACGAGTATCTGGCGTTGGCGACGGCGGACGGTCCGGCACTGGATGCCGTTGCCGCGCTGGCGGATTCGCTGCGTCGCGACGTGGTGGGCGACGACGTCACGTTCGTCGTCAACCGCAACATCAACTTCACCAACATCTGCTACACCGGGTGTCGGTTCTGCGCGTTCGCGCAGCGCAAGGGTGACGCGGACGCCTACTCGCTGTCCGTCGACGAGGTCGCCGACCGGGCGTGGGAGGCGCATGTCGCCGGCGCCACCGAGGTGTGCATGCAGGGGGGCATCGACCCGGAGCTCCCGGTGACCGGCTACGCCGATCTGGTGCGGGCGGTCAAGAAACGGGTGCCGTCGATGCACGTGCACGCGTTCTCGCCGATGGAGATCGCCAACGGCGTTACCAAGAGCGGGCTTTCGATCCGCGAGTGGCTGACGTCGTTGCGGGAGGCAGGCCTGGACACCATCCCCGGCACAGCCGCCGAGATCCTCGATGACGAAGTCCGCTGGGTACTGACCAAGGGCAAGCTGCCGACATCGATGTGGATCGAGGTCGTGACCACCGCCCACGAGGTTGGGCTGCGGTCGAGTTCGACGATGATGTACGGCCACGTCGACACGCCGCGGCACTGGGTCGGGCATCTCAACGTACTGCGCGAGATCCAGGACCGCACCGGAGGTTTCACCGAGTTCGTGCCATTGCCGTTCGTGCATCAGAGTTCGCCGCTGTACCTGGCGGGCGGGGCGCGGCCGGGCCCGACGCATCGCGACAACCGCGCGGTGCACGCGCTGGCGCGGATCATGCTGCACGGCAGAATTGACAACATCCAGACCAGCTGGGTCAAGCTCGGCGTCGAGCGTACCCAGGTGATGCTCAACGGTGGCGCCAATGATTTGGGCGGCACGTTGATGGAGGAGACCATCTCGCGAATGGCGGGTTCGGAGTTCGGCTCGGCCAAGAGTGTGGAGGAACTGTCGGCGATCGCCGAGGGCATCGGCCGTCCGGCGCGGCAGCGCTCCACGACCTACGCGCCGTTGGCTGCCTAGCCTTACCTAACAGCAGGTGCTGAAACACGCTGCTGCGGTTGGCGTTAACGGAAAACGCGCATGACGGTTTCGATCCGTATACCTTGGTAGCGCCGTCCATCGATCCCTTGGAGCGCCATGCACACCATCTCCGGAATCCCCGCGCATGCCTTGTGGGTCCACGGCATGGTGGTGCTCGCGCCGTTGACCGCGCTGCTCGAGATCCTGTGTGCGTTCTGGCCCGCGGCGCGGCGTCGACTGGTGTGGCTGGTGCTGGCATTCGCGGTGGTGACGACGGTGCTCACCCCGTTGACCACGTCGGCGGGTGAGTGGCTGCTGGAGCACGGCGGACCGCCGCGTCCGATTCTGCAGGAGCATGCCGAGCGCGGAGAGTGGATGATCTACTTCTCGGTCGCCATGCTGATCGTCGCGGTGGCCCTGGCGGCGCTGCATTGGGCGGAGAGCCGGTCGGACACCCCCCGGAAGGCCGCGGCGGCAGTGCTCGCCGTCGTCACTCTGGTCGTAGGGGTGTCCTCGATCGTCGCGGTGGTTCGGATCGGTGACGCCGGCGCGCAGGCCCTCTGGGGCGACAGGGGCTGACTCGGCGTTCGGGTTCCACTTCCCGCCGAGCGTGCGTCTGCTGCGAAATTCGAGTCGTCGGATTTTCGCGCTGACCGCACAGTTGGCGGAGCCGGGGAATAGAAGCGGACTGTAGTCCGGTTGTTGCGGGTGAAGGTGCCGGGCTGGCCGTCACCCAAACCCGAGGAGACCCCAATATGACCACCGCTGTAGCGACCGACCTGAGCACTGGCACCTGGGCCATCGACCCCGTGCACTCGACGATCGGCTTCTCTGTACGCCACCTGATGGTGAGTAAGGTGCGGGGCACCTTCGACACGTTCAGTGGTGCGATCGTCGTCGCCGAGGACGGCACCCCGTCGGTGACCGCCGAAATCGCCGTCGACTCGATCAACACCCGCAACGAGCAGCGCGACGCTCACGTCCGGTCCGCGGATTTCTTCGACGCCGGGCAGTATCCGACCGCCACCTTCGTGTCGACCGGGGTTCGGTCAGAAGGCGATTCGTACCTCGTTGACGGCGACTTCACCCTCAAGGGTGTCACGAAGCCGGTCACCCTCGAGTTGGAGTTCAATGGGGTGAGCCCCGGTATGGGCCATGGCGAGGTCGCCGGCTTCGAAGCGTCGGTGGTGTTGAACCGCAAGGACTTCGGGATCGACATCGACATGCCGCTGGAGACCGGTGGCACTGTCGTCGGCGACAAGGTCACGATCACGTTGGAGATCGAGGCGCTCAAGCAGGCATAACGCCCAAAGCTGGCACGTCTGCAGGCTGACTGATCCTGCAGACGCGCCAGATGCGTTGGTGCTCAGATGTCGAGGCAGCTGCTCGTGCCGTCGCTGGCCGGGATCTCGACATTGGTCGCCGAGAACTTCGCAACCACGCCGCTATCCGTGACGTCGAGCGAATCGACTCCGAGGCCGTATTTGTTGTCGGTCAGCTCGCTCGTCATCTCGTCGAGCTTCTCCTGCAGGTCGTCCTGAGGCAGATCCAGGTTGCCGCCGAGCCAGAAGCTGTCGGGCTGGATCACCAGACGGATGGCGCCGTCCGTTGTCACCGGCTTGATGGCGATGCTGCTGTCGAACATCCCGTTCAACGTGACGATCCCGGTCGACGGATCGGTCGTCACACTCGTCACGACCTCATCGGTCGAGATCCAGTCGGAAAGGAAACTCAAGAAGCTGTCGGCGAGGTACTCGTCGATGGCCTCCTTGAGTGCGGTGTTGGCAGACTCCCGCAGCCCTTCGGTCGTCCAGGCGACGGTCGCGTCGATCGCGCCGATCGTGCCCCGCTTGTTCGCGTCGCCGTTCAGGTCGAGGTCATCAACCGCGATGTCCGCCGTGATCCCGTCTACACCGCGGATGTCAGAGCCGTTGGTGGTGATCGTGAACCCGGTGTACTTGTCGTTGATGTACTGCATGAGTACCGGCGGTGAGGTCTCGAACGTCACGTCCACCGAGTCCTCCGAACCCTCGACGAAGCAGGCGGCAGCCGATTTCACCTTGTCGACGGCGACGGTGCGTGCGTAGAGCTCGGTGGCGAGCAGTCCCGCGGCCGCGATGGCCAGAATGATCACGAGGATGAGGACGATCGCGATCGGACCACGAAAGCGACTGCGCTTGACGGGTGGTTGCGCCGGCGGAGGAACTGGCGGCTGAAACGTCGGAGCCGCCGGAATCGGCCAGCCCTGGGTGGGTGCGGAGTGGAAACTCGCGGGGGCTGTGGGGGTGAGCGTGCTTCGTGCGTACGTCGGATAGGTCATGTGCTGGTCTTTCCGTTGGGCCGACAGGGCGGTGGTGGTCGTCGGCGGAAAGAGTGGGCGGACGGACTTGGAGAAACCTTGATGGGCTGCCCGACGGCCGGTGAGCGTGCGCAAAGTGCTGCGATTTGACGGCGTGTCGCGCGCAGACACGCACGGTCGCGAAAGGCGCGAGAAGGGTCCCGTGCTGAGCACTTGGACAACATGCCTCATACGATCGGTATGGCGACTGGTCTAGCTGTATCTGCGACGTCTAGTATCAGTAACCACGCGCCACCCCTACCGGGCGGCGCGTGAAGTTAGGGCACACTGAGACGACCGTGCAGGTATGGAGTGCGCATACTTGCTGGAACTCTCGGGCCTTAACCCAGCACGACCACAGCCCACCTGGACAGGAGATCGAGGAGCAACCCGTGACGTACGTCATTGCCGAACCCTGTGTCGACATCAAAGACAAGGCGTGTATCGAGGAATGCCCAGTCGACTGCATCTATGAGGGCGCCCGCATGCTCTACATCCACCCCGACGAGTGCGTGGACTGTGGGGCGTGCGAACCGGTGTGTCCGGTCGAGGCCATCTACTACGAGGACGATGTGCCGGACCAGTGGTCCAGCTACACGCAGATCAACGCCGACTTCTTCGCTGAGCTCGGTTCTCCCGGCGGCGCGTCGAAGGTCGGCCAGACCGACAACGATCCGCAAGTGGTCAAGGACCTGCCCCCGCAAGGCGAGGACTGATAACGGTTCGCTTGCCACGCGTGTCGGCATCGCTACCGGTGTTCCCGTGGGACACCCTGGCCGACGCCACCGCGCGGGCCATGTCGCATCCCGACGGCATCGTCGACCTCTCGGTCGGCACACCTGTCGACGACGTAGCTCCTGTCATCCAAGAGGCGCTGGCCGCGGCCGGTTCCGCGCCGGGCTACCCGGCGACCGCGGGTACTCCCTCATTGCGGGCTTCCGCGGCGGCGGCGCTGGAGCGCCGATACGGCGTCACCGGCCTGGCTGAGGGTGCGGTGCTGCCGGTGATCGGAACCAAGGAGCTGATCGCCTGGCTGCCGACGCTGCTCGGCCTCGACTCCGATGACGTTGTCGTGGTGCCCGAATTAGCCTATCCAACATACGAAGTCGGTGCACGGTTGGCGAAGGTGCCGTTCGTGCGTGCAGATTCGCTGACGCAGCTGGGCCCGCAGTCGCCCGCGTTGGTGTTCTTGAACTCGCCGAGTAACCCGACCGGCAAGGTGTTGGGCGTCGATCATCTGCGCAAGGTGGTCGGTTGGGCACGCGAGCGCGGTGTACTCGTCGCCTCCGATGAGTGCTATCTGGGGCTGGGTTGGGATGCTGAGCCGGTGTCGCTGCTGCATCCGTCGGTCTGCGACGGCGACCACACCGGGCTGCTTGCCATTCATTCGCTGTCGAAGACCTCCTCGCTCGCCGGCTACCGCGCCGGCTTCGTCGCCGGAGACCAGGCGGTGGTGGCCGAGCTGCTGGCGGTGCGCAGGCACGCGGGCATGATGGTGCCGACGCCGGTGCAGGCTGCGATGGTCGCCGCGCTCGACGACGACGAGCACGAACGCCAGCAGCGCGAGCGTTACGAGCGGCGCAGGGCCGTACTCCTGCCCGCCCTACAGGCGTCCGGAATGACCATCGACGATTCCGAAGCGGGACTTTATCTCTGGGCCACGCGCGGCGAGTCCTGCCGCGAGACGGTCGCCTGGTTCGCGCAACGGGGGATCCTCGTGGCGCCGGGCGAGTTCTACGGCCCGCGCGGGGCGCAGCACGTTCGAGTCGCATTGACCGCGACCGACGAGCGGATAGCCGCCGCCGCGCAACGACTCACCGTCTAGCGCGAGCAGTCGCAAAAGTCCCCGACACGCCGACGAATTCGGTGCGTTTACGTTCCCCTACTGGTCGTGTGGCCCCAGCTCGCGCAATAAACCGAGCGACATCGCCGTCGTCACGGCCGCCGTGCGGTCCGACACGCCCAGCTTGTTGAACGTCCGCAGCAGATGGGTCTTCACGGTCGCCTCGCTGATGTGCAGGTCGCGTCCGATCTCGGCATTGGTCTTGCCGGTGGCCACCAGGCCGAGCACCTCGACTTCCCGCGTCGACAACGCGACCGAAGAAGGTTGGCGCACAAAGCGAACCAACCGATCGGCCACAGTGGGCGCCAACACCGTCTTGCCACGCGCGGCATCGCGGACAGCATCGGCGAGTTCCGCACGCGAGGCGTCTTTCAGCAGATATCCCGCCGCGCCCGCCTCGACGGCGCGCAGAATGTCGGAGTCGGACTCGTAGGTCGTGACGACGATGACGCGTGTCCCGGGCAGCAGTGCGAGGATGCGCTCGGTCGCCGTCACGCCGTCCACGTCCGGCATCCGCAGATCCATGAGAATGACGTCGGGCTGCAGGGACTCGGCCAGGGTGATGGCCTCTGCGCCCGACCCCGCCTCGCCTACGACGGTGAGGTCGGCCTCGGCGTCGATCATGCCGCGCAGCCCTTCACGGACCACCGGGTGGTCGTCGACCAGCAGCACCTTCGTCGCTGGCGCCGTCATGCCGGCACCTCGACCGTCAACCTTGTGCCGCCGCCTACCGCCGGCGAGATGGTGACTTCGCCGCCCACCTGCGCCACCCGGGCGCGCATACCCCGCAGCCCGAATCCCTCGCCCTGCCCCTCACCTTGCCCCTCGCCAAGGCCAATGCCGTTGTCCGTCACCACAAGCCGGGTTCTCGAACCCGACGGTGACAGCTCGACCGTCACCGCCGTAGCGTGCGCGTGCTTACGAATGTTCGCGAAGGCTTCCTGCGCGGCGCGCAGCAGCACCACATCGGACGCCATGCTCTGAGCGGGTAGGTCGCCGGCGATACGCACCGTCACGCGGGTATCCGTCTCGGCCGCGAGCCGATCGCACTGCCGCTGAATCGCGGCGGGCAGCGGTTCTTCGAGCGAACTCGGAGTCAGTTCGGCCACCATCGCCCGCGCCTCGGCGAGGTTCTCCCGCGCGGTGGCGCCGATCAACTCGACGTGCCGCCTGGCCGCCGCGGTGTCGGTGTCCAGCTCGGGTTCGACGGCCTGGGCCAGCATGACGATGCTGGTGAACCCCTGCGCGAGCGTGTCGTGGATTTCGCGTGCCAGTCGTTCCCGCTCGGCGGCCGTGCCCGCCTCCCGCGACAAGCGGGCGCTCTCGGCGCGGGTGGCCGCCAGTTCGGCGACCAGTGCGGCCAGCTGTCGACGTTGCCGCAGGGACGTGATGATGACGGTGCCGATCACCGGGGCTGCCACGACCGCGACGAGGGTGACCGCGACCGCCATCGACAGATTCGGTGACCGGATACCGTTGCTCAGCAACAACATTGCCAACGGGGCGACATTGACGATCGTCGTCACGACCAACGCGGGACCCAGCGGCAGAGTGGAGAACACGATCGGATAGATCGCGGGTATGGTCGCCACCGAAACTGGTGAGGCCACCATCGCCAAGATCCACATAACAATCACCGCACCGACGAACGCGACTGTGCGCCAGTCGCGTTCGGATAGCCGAGTCACCCGGCGACCGAAGGCCAGCACGACCGCCGCCATCGCCGACAGCGCTACGGCGGCGCCGATCGCGTTGCCTGGAAAGCGATGGTCCAGCAGAACCACGGCGACGATGGCCGCGATCGCGAGACCGACGACGTAGACCTCCCAGAGCCAGTTCCACTCGCCCCCGCGTGGCCAGCCTTCGGGCACGTCGTGGCTCATCCGGCGAATATTAGCCCGCCGCCGGCGCCCAGTTGCCGTGGAAGCCGTGCGGTACCCGCACCGGAAGGTGCACACTCGCCACCGTTTCCATGGTTTGCCCGTCGAGCAGCACCAGGTCGCTGCGGTCGGTGGATTTGTCGTAGACGAAGCCCATGACCACGCCCTCGTCCTCGGCGGCATCGGCGCTGGACGGGACGAACACGAACTCGCCGGGTTCGAGGCCCGCGCCGAAGCGGCGAGCTTCGGTGCGACGCGTAGTGAGATCATGCTTGAGGATCGCGTCGGGGTCCGAGACTCCCGGCCCGTCGCCCGCAACGCCTACGGCGTAGCCGTATCGGTGTTTGCGGCTGACCAATCGTTCGTCGACGCGCGGAAACTCCTGTCCCGTGTCGTCGAGGCGCTCCTCGGTGACCTTGCCCGTGGTGAGGTTGACGGTCCAGCGGTCCAGTGTCGGGTTCTCGGGCACAAGTGCGTGGCCGGAAGCGAACACCGATGCGTGGCGTACCACGTCCAGCACCACCTGGTCGCCCTCGTCGTAGGCGTTGAGCGGATGGAACACGTAGCACGGGTTCACCTCGAACCATCGAATATCGGCCGCGGCGCCCTCGCGTGGCAGCAGGCCGACACGGGCCTGTCGTTCCGGGGCCCAGCGGTACGGCATCCCCGACGGCCCCGACCCGCCGCGAGCCGACCCACGCATCGCAGCCCGCAAGAAGAAGTCCGGTGTGGCATGCCGTTCGGCGAACCTGGTCAACAGCGTTGCGACGGTCTTGGCCGGCCTGCTGTGGATATTCACGCCGAAGTCCAGCGCCACCGGAAGGTCGTAGAGCACGACGTACTTCTCGGTGAGCGAGAAGTCGTGCATCATCGTCTGCGCTTTCAGGCGGATGTCGACCGTGCGACGTATCTTTCCGTCGACCCCCATCACCGTGTACTGCACGATGTTTCCGCGCATGGGGTTGTACGAGACCGCGTGCAGTTCACCGGTTGCCGGATCCCGCTTGGGATGGGCGGTGTAACCGCCGAACAGCGTGCCGCAGAAGTCGGACGGCCCAACGGTTTCCAGTTCGTCGGTCAACTCGTACGGCCGCGCTCCGCCCTCGACGATGGCCAGCGTCCTGCCGCCCTGCTCGATGATGTTGGTGTTGGCCGCGAAGTCGAAGCCGCCATCGGTCGGGCCGCCATGCCAGGTCTCGCCCAGCTTGCGCGCGACGTCCGCCGAGCGCACCCACCGGTTGCGGTACCAGTGCGCCTTGCCGTCGCGCAGCCGCAACCCGTGCGCCATCCCGGCGCCCAGGAACCAGTGGTAGCGGGCGGGGTCGGGATCGCCGATCGGGTTCGGGCCGTTCCGCAGATAGCGCCCGTCGAGGTATTCGGGAATGGTGCCGGTGACGTCGAGATCGGTGGCCGTGATCTCCTCGCGCACAGGAGCGAAGTTGCCGTTCAGATACGGATTTTCCGTCTCGCGGATGGGGGCTGCAGTGGTCATGTGCCAATCGTGCGCCATGGGGCGGCGGCGCGCGACGACTTGACGGATGAACTTTGGTGTCCATCGAACGGTTGACACTCGGCCGGCGGCTACGGTTCGGTGGCGAGCAGTCCCAGCGCGAGTACCAGCCGCACGTCGGGATCGTCCAGCGAGGTGGACACCAGCTTCTCGATGCGCCGCACCCGGTAGCGCACGGTGTTCGGGTGCACGTGCAACTGCTTCGCGACACTCGCCACGTCGCCGAAGCCATCCAGATACGCCCGCAGTGTCCCGGCCAGAACCGGCTCCTCGTCGCGTAGTCGCCGCACCCGGGGGTCCACCAGGCTGGGCCGGCTCGCCACCTGCGAGACGATCTCGTCCAGCAGCACGGTGGTGTGCGCCTCGTCCAGCGAGGTGATCTGCCCGATCGCCCCCGGATGGCGATCGGCGCTGTCGAAGACCCGGTCCACCTCGACGCGAGCCGCTGCGGCGCCCGTCAACCCGGCCAGCGGTGCTGCGACGACGGCGCGCAGGGTCAGCCCGAGTTCGCGCTGCATTGCCGCGACGACTCCGCGCGCCCACGACATGACCGACGACGGCGCACCGACTTTGGGCAGCAGGACATAGACGCGCTCACCGACCGAAACCGCCTGGGCGTCGGCACGAAATGCGCTGGCGCTCAACGCGATGACGCCGGTGGGTGGCGACGGGGGGCCCTGGAATCCGACGAGCGCGGCCCTGCCGTCGGCGGTGATACCCAGGTCGCGCGCGATCGCCGCGGTGTCGACGTCGTCTCCCGCGAAACCGAGCAGTTCAGTCACCTGCATCGCGTGCGTCGACGGTGTCGATGCGAGGCGCGCCATGATCCGCGCCGCCAGCACCGCTCCACCGCGCAGGATCTCCTCGGTGTCGTCGGCCAGCGGCGCGGAGCCCTGCTGCAGCCAGATCGTGCCCGCGAACGCCGCTGCACGACGAGCATCGGTGCTCGGCAGATGGATGCCGACCGCGAGCCGCGGACGCAGACCCAGTTCTGGGCGCTCGGCCACCCGGACGACGTCGCCACTGGCGCGCAGCGCGTCGAAGATGCCCCACTGACCGATCCATTCCAGATGTTCTGGCGGGCCGGCCCGACCCAGGATCGTCAACCGGCGCAGTTCGTCCGCCTCATCATTGGACGCCGAGTACGCGAGTACGTGTGACTGTTCGTCCTCGATGCTGACCATCCCGCGGGTGCGGTCGGCGATCGACTGGGCGAGCCCGAACAGGTCGGTGCCCGTGTCCCGGTGCGGGTCGCCCCGATCGCCGTGGTGCTCGAAGGCGTGGTTGACGAGTCGGTACAGCGACTCCCAGCGCGCCCGCGGGTCGACGGCCACCACCGCGGTGCCGAGTGCGACGGCCCGAGCCACCGCGGCCTCACTGGGCTCCTTGACGAAGATGGCCGCAGGCACGCGCCCCGACCCGGCGAATTGCTGCTCGAGCCAACGCACCGCTTCGGCGTCGGCGACACCGAGCAGGAAGAAGAGGTCCGCCGAACCCGGGCCCACCGCCAGACCCAGGCGGACGTCATCGGCATCGACGAGCGCGACCGAGCCGACCGCCATATCGAGGCCACGGGGCGCCTCGACCAGCGTCACCATCGTGCGGTCGAGCGCCAGCAGCAGCTGGCCGAGCCCGAGGCCGGGAGACGGTGCCGTCATCACGCGCTCCTTTGTTCGATCCAACTATAAGACGGCATTCGCTTTGTTCGATCAGCCATCGGTTCGGCGCGGCGACCACGCGCATCCTGACTGCATGGACGCCATAACCGACGTACCCGCGCCGGCCAACGAGCCGGTCCACGATTACGCACCGGGGTCGGGGGAGCGCTCCCGCCTCGCCGACGCCCTCAAAACGCTCGCCGCCGACCCGATCGACCTGCCACACGTCATCGGCGGCACCCACCGCATGGGCGGCGGAACCCGCACCGACGTGGTCCAGCCACATCGTCACGCGGCCCGCCTGGGCACCTTCACCAACGCCGAACACGCGGACGCGACCGCCGCCATCGACGCCGCGATGGCCGCCAAGCCCGGTTGGGAAGCGACGCCGTTCGACGATCGCGCGGCGATCTTCCTGCGCGCCGCCGACCTGCTCGCCGGACCTTGGCGCGAGAAGTTGTGCGCGGCCACGATGCTCGGCCAGTCCAAGTCGGCATATCAGGCCGAGATCGACGCGGCGTGTGAACTGATCGACTTCTGGCGGTTCAACGTCGCGTTCGCCCGCGAGATCCAGGCGGAGCAGCCGATCAGCGTGCGGGGTGTCTGGAACCGCACCGACTACCGGCCGCTCGAGGGTTTCGTCTACGCCATCACGCCGTTCAACTTCACTGCGATCGCGGGCAATCTGCCGAGCGCCCCCGCGCTGATGGGCAACACCGTGGTGTGGAAGCCGTCGCCCACCCAGACGTTCGCGGCCTACCTGACCATGCAGTTGCTCGAGGCGGCTGGCCTGCCGCCGGGCGTGATCAACCTGGTCGCCGGCGACGGTATCGCGGTTTCGGATGTGGCCCTTGCCGATCCGCGGCTGGCCGGGATCCACTTCACCGGGTCGACCGCGACGTTCCAGCACCTCTGGCGCGAGGTCGGCACCAACATCGACCGCTACCACACGTATCCGCGCCTGGTCGGGGAGACCGGCGGTAAGGATTTCGTGTTGGCCCACCCCTCGGCGCGCCCGGATGTGTTGCGCACCGCGCTCATTCGCGGCGCGTTCGACTACCAGGGGCAGAAATGTTCGGCGGCATCGCGCGCGTTCATTCCCCGGTCGGTGTGGCATCAGATGGGCGACGACCTTCTGTCGGCCACCGAGGCGTTGACCTACGGCGACGTCGCCGACCTGACCAACTTCGGCGGTGCCCTGATCGACGAGCGAGCGTTCGCGAAGAATGTCCGGGCGATCGAGCGCGCGAAGAGCGCTCCGGGCCTCACCATTGCGGTCGGTGGCGAATACGACGACAGCGAAGGCTATTTCGTCCGTCCGACGATTCTGTTGTCCGACGACCCTGCGGACGAATCGTTCTCCACCGAGTACTTCGGGCCCATCCTTTCGGTGCACGTGTACCCCGATGACGACTACGAACGCATCATCGACGTCGTCGACACCGGCGCCCGGTACGCGCTGACCGGAGCGGTGATCGCGGACGACCGCGCGGCGGTACTGACGGCCGAGCGGCGGTTGCGCCACGCGGCGGGCAACTTCTACATCAACG
This sequence comes from Mycobacterium sp., assembly GCA_044508395.1. Lineage (GTDB taxonomy): Bacteria > Actinomycetota > Actinomycetes > Mycobacteriales > Mycobacteriaceae > Mycobacterium. Next base: position 74,454 of record JBIQHU010000002.1, read on the forward strand.
ACAAGCCCACCGGCGCCGTGGTCGGCCAGCAGCCGTTCGGTGGCTCGCGGGCGTCGGGCACCAACGACAAGGCGGGCTCGGCGCTGAACCTGCTGCGCTGGACCTCGGCCCGGTCGATCAAGGAGACGTTCGTCGCACCGACCCACCACAACTACCCCCACATGGAGGTCTGACATGGGCGTGTTCGATCGGGTCACGCGCCCGGTGATCATGGCCGTCAGCCGGTCGGACGGAATGCGCCGCGCCGCCGAGCGCCTGCCCGCCACCCGGCAGGTGGTGCACCGTTTCGTACCCGGTGAGACGGTGGCCGACGCACTGGACTCCGTTGGCCAGCTGCGGAATTCGGACCGTCTGGTATCGATCGACTACCTCGGCGAAGATGTCACCGACATCGACACGGCGAATGCCACCGTCGATGCCTACCTGGATCTGCTCGACGCGCTCGACCGCCGCGCGGAGCCGTCGGCGGCGGTGCGAGCGCTGGAGGTGTCGCTGAAGCTGTCGGCCCTCGGGCAGGCGTTGCCGCGCGACGGTGAGAAGATCGCGCTGGAGAATGCCCACACCATCTGCGAGCGTGCCCAGCGCGCCGGTGTGTGGGTGACCATCGACGCCGAGGATCACACGACCACCGACTCGACGCTGTCCATCGTGCGCGACCTGCGCACCGAATTCCGTTGGCTGGGCACGGTTCTGCAGGCATATCTGCGGCGCACCAAGTCCGACTGCAAGGAGTTCGCCGCCTCCGGTGCACGTATCCGTTTGTGTAAGGGCGCCTACGACGAGCCGGCGTCGGTGGCATACCGGGACCGTGATGAGGTCACCGCCTCGTACCTACGGTGCCTGCGGGTGCTGATGGGCGGCGACGGCTATCCTATGGTCGCCTCACACGACCCCGAGGTCATCGACGCGGTGCCGGCGATGGTCCGTGAATTCAGCAGGGGCTTAGGCGATTTCGAATACCAGATGCTCTATGGGATCCGCGACGCCGAGCAGCGGCGGTTGGCAGGCGAGGGCAACCATGTGCGCGTCTACGTGCCATTCGGCACGCAGTGGTACGGGTATTTCGTCCGCCGCCTGGCCGAGCGCCCCGCCAACCTGACGTTCTTCCTGCGGGCGTTGGCCGAGCGTCGTCACTGACCCGTCTTACTTCCCGGATCGGTAGGATTTGTGCTCGTCGGTACCCTCTGACGATACGAGGACATAACCGGCACCCGCGAACAGGACTGGGACCATCGCGATCATCCCGAATGCCATCGAGGAAACTGTCATCGGGATCACCCCCTCTCGTGCCGATTGGGTCCTTCAGTGGTTACAACGAGGCAGACTGCGCGACGGTTCAATGCTCGGCGGGTTTAGTTCGGGATTAGTTGCACCGCCGCTCTTTCAATGTCGCGAGTCTCGTGCGTAGCAGATCGGCGAGCAACTCTGTCTGCCGAGTTGTGAAACCGATCTGGTCACATCGCTCGAACCACGGGCCAGCGGTGTCGACGATTGCATCGATCATCCGTCCCGCCGCACGTTCGCGAATACCCAGTCGACCGCCGGCTTCCAGAAAATGCCCGCGGGTCAACCTATTCGCGCGTCCATAGAGGTTCAATGCCATCGGGTCTCTCCAGCCCGCGTATGGCTGAGTTGTCAGTAGGTCGTAGGCCGGCGTTGGTTGCCAGAAGCCTCGCGGGGCATAGATGGATAGGTTCTTGCCGTGAAGGTCTCCATTGCCGATTAGCCATGAGAACACCGCAATTCGCAGCAACTCGAGCGCAGCTGCGACGCGGGAGCCACCTCCACGTTCGCACGCATCTGCAAGCGCGGTGATAGCCGTCTCCATATGGATCCGATACTTCGATGCGGGATAGAGCCCGGCGACCTGGCATGCGTCCTCTTGGGGTATGCGGCGATTGACATCTCGATCAAATCGATCAATCAACAGCGCGCTCTGTCCGTTCGCGTCGTGGAGAAGCCGCGTTCTTGCCGTTCGAAGTCCACATGCGGCCGCCATACGCATGAAGAAGTGCTCGTTTTCTATGAGACGCGGATATCCGCTCGGGGGATTTAGTTTGAGGATCGCGGGTCCCGCCGTTGTGTCGGCGGGCGTCGACCACATCGCCGCACTCACCTTGGGTTGAACCCCCGACAACCCAATTGGGTCAGCCTCCAATGCCCCCGTAAGGCGCCGAAAGACCAACCGGAAATCGGTGTCGCGTTCGGGCACGAACATCGGCTTGGGGTGAGGTGGCACAGACCCTGACGGAAGCACACGAACGTTGCCGATCGTGTCCGCTCCGACTGCGAGTAAAAGGGTCAGGTGGTCATCGGGCGACGACTTCGTCGACGACGTAACCACGCCGAGACGGACGCCTTCCGGTAGCAGGCCGGCGAAGAATGGGGGCACTGCGCCGGCGTTCGTGATCACCGGATAGTTGGCGTCGACCAAGAGTGACCACGAGACCGACCGGTCACGGATTGACGCACCGGGCTCGCGTGAAGCGGTGGTGCGGTAGGCGAAACTTATGTCGTCCCCCGGTTGGCGTTCGAGGGTGGCGACGATTTCGTCATTGATGTACACATCGGCTTCTGTGACGTGGCGAAGATCCAGAATCTCGGGCTGGGTCATTTCGCAGTGTCCTCGGTGGGAGCAATTTTGACGCGGAGCCCCAACACCTCCGCTATCTGGATAATCGAGGCAAGCTTCACCGATCCTTTGCCGTACTCGAGGGCCTGAATGCTGTACCTCGAAACACCTGCCAGGTCGGCGAGCAAGTTTTGAGTCAGGCCAAGCTGGAGCCGTCTCGCTGCAAAGACCTCTCCTATGCGTGCAATTTCGGGCATAGGGGACTTCCGTGTGGGTGTAGTCCGCCGCGGCTCTGCCATAGCAATCCTATGCCCGATTTTTCAGGCATAACGGGTTCGCTTGTCTGGCTGGGGCCCGCTGAGTGCACCAGGGGATCTTTATGCGTGATTTATCAGGCATAAAGCAATTCTGCGCTCCCGACGGAGACGTGGTCAACCCTTATGCCTGATAAATAAAGCAGAAGGCGCATTCATCGTTATTTGTCGCAGGTACCAACCCGTTCGGACAACAGCAGCAGGGCGTAGGCGGCGATCGACTGGGCGTCGGTGATCTCGCCGTCGCGCATCATCCGCTCGACCTCGGCGCGGCTGAACCACGCGCTGTGCATGTCCTGTTCCTCATGCTCGCGGTCGTGTTCACCCTCGCTGATGCCCGTCGCATGGAACACCCTGCCGCGCTGGCTGCTCAGACCCGGCGCCAGATCGAGCTGACCGATGAGCGTCATGGTCTCCGCACGCAGCCCCGTCTCCTCGCGCAGCTCGCGCGCCGCCAGCTCCGTCGGCTCGAGATCCTTCAGGTCCGGGCCTGTGCCCTGGGGAAACTCCCATCGGCGCAGCCCAAGCGGGTAGCGGAACTGCTCGACAAGGTGGAACCGATCGCCGTCCTGCGCGATCACCAGCGCGTACGTCGGCTTGTCGACGACCGTGTAAACGCCGTTGCTGCCGTCGGGCCGACGGATATCGTCCTCGCGCAGCGAGAACCAGCTGTTGCGGTAGATCTCCCGCGAAGCGACCGTCCGGATCGAATCCACGCGACCAGTATCCTCACGGACGTGCTGCTGTCCTCCTTGAACCCCGCGGCAGTGGCGGCCGGCGCGGACGTCGGCGACGCGGTGCGCATCGACGGAGCAGTGCTCAGCCGCAGCGACCTGGTCGGCGTCGCCACCTCCGTCGCCGAGCGGGTGGCGGGCGCGCAACGCGTCGCGGTGCTCGCGACACCGACCGCCGCAACCGTGCTGGCGGTGACAGGCTGCCTGATCGCCGGTGTGCCCGTCGTCCCGGTGCCCGCCGACGTCGGCGCCGCCGAACGCGCCCACACCCTCACCGACTCCGGCGCACAGGCGTGGGTGGGAGAGAAGCCTGGCGACACCGGGGGCCTTGCGCACATCCCGGTCCGGTTGCACGCGCGATCATGGCACCGTTACGCCGAACCGCACCCCGACGCGACAGCCCTGATCATCTACACCTCGGGCACCACGGGTCCGCCCAAGGGCGTCGTCGTCAGCCGCCGCGCCATCGCCGCGGACATCGATGCGCTGGCGGACGCGTGGCAGTGGACGCCGGAGGACACCCTGGTGCACGGCCTGCCGATGTATCACGTGCACGGGCTGGTGCTGGGCCTGCTGGGATCGCTGCGCATCGGGAACCGCTTCGTGCACACGGGTAAACCGACGCCGGACCTCTATGCCGGCGCGGGCGGGTCGTTGTACTTCGGCGTTCCGACCGTGTGGTCACGGGTGACCGAGAACGGCGCAGCGGCTTCGGCGTTGCGCTCCGCGCGCCTGCTGGTGTCGGGAAGCGCTCCGCTGCCCGTGTTGGTGTTCGAACGACTGGCCGAACTGACCGGGCACCGGCCCATCGAACGCTACGGCGCCACCGAGTCGCTGATCACCATCAGTACGCGCGCCGACGGCGAACGGCGTCCTGGGTGGGTGGGGCTGCCGCTGGCGGGAATCGAGACGCGGCTGCTCGACGAGTCCGGCTCCGAGGTGCCGCATGACGGCGAAACCATCGGGCAGCTTCATGTTCGAGGCCCGACCTTGTTCGACGAGTACCTCAATCGCCCCGACGCGACCGCCGAGGTCCTCGACACCGACGGCTGGTACCGCACCGGTGACGTCGCGGTCATCGATGCAGGCGGCATGTACCGGATCGTCGGCCGCGAATCCGTCGACCTGATCAAGACGGGCGGGTTCCGGGTCGGCGCCGGCGAGATCGAAGCCGCGCTGCTGGGGCACGCCGGTGTCGCAGAAGCGGCCGTGGTGGGGGTGCCGGACGACGACCTCGGGCAGCGCATCGTTGCGTTTGTCGTGGGAGACGCCGATCCGCAAGCATTGATCGACTATGTCGCGCAAGAGCTTTCGGTGCACAAGCGGCCACGGGAAGTGCGGGTGGTCGACAGCCTGCCGCGCAATGCGATGGGCAAGGTGCTCAAGAAGGAGTTGGCGAAGTGGCGCTGAAGTTCGACGAGATCTGCATCGACGCCCACGACGCGACCGCCTTGGGTGCCTGGTGGGCGGAGGTGCTGGGCTGGCCGCACGACGTGGACGACGACGGTGACGTCGTGCTGCACGCGCCTCCAGGCGCTGGGGTGAACTGGATATTCATCGCGGTGCCCGACGAGAAGGTGGTCAAGAACCGGATCCACCTCGATTTCCGGCCCGATGACCAGCAGGCCGAGGTGGACCGGGTGCTGGCCATGGGTGCGCGTCGCGTCGACATCGGTCAACGCGGTGACGAGAGTTGGGTTGTGCTGGCCGATCCGGAGGGCAACGAATTCTGCATACTCGCCGCCGAGGACTGACCGCGGCGCTCCTTCTGCTGATGGTCGCCGCGTGCAATCCGTCGCAACCGTCACCGCAACCGCCACCGGACACGCCTGTCGACGTCGCGCCGCTCGACATCGGGCCGGCCGCCGCCGATACCGTCGGCGGCTGGTTGCCCGCCGGAGTCACGCTCAGCCCGTTCGACGTCGGCAACCCGGTCGTGGGATGGCTGGACCCGGCGCTGCTGGCCGCGATCCAGACCGCATCGAAGAAGGCCGAAGCCGATGGCGTCGACATCCGGATCAACTCGGGATGGCGCTCGAAAGGGTTTCAGCAGAGGCTGTTCGACGATGGCGTCCGTACATACGGAAGCGTCGATGCGGCAAGGAAGTTGGTCGCATCACCCGAAACGTCGATGCATGTGCAGGGCAGAGCCGTCGACATCGCACCCGTCGAGGCCGACAGATGGCTGATCGCCAACGGCAGGCAGTTCGGGCTGTGCCAGATCTTCGCGAACGAGATATGGCATTTCGAGCTGGCGGTCGACGAGCGTGGGCAGTGCCCACCGCTGAAGCCGAACGCCACGGGCTAGTTGGCGTGCAACGCCTCGTTGAGCGTGATGCCGGTGCCGTCGCGCTTGACGACCTCGACGGCGCCGGTCACCGAATTCCGCCGGAACAGAAGGTTGTTCGCGCCCGAGAGTTCGCGAGCCTTGACCGTCTGACCGTCGGCGGTCGCCACCTTGGTGCCCGCGGTGACGTAGAGGCCGGCCTCCACCACGCAGTCGTCGCCGAGCGAGATGCCCAGCCCCGCGTTCGCGCCAAGCAGGCAGCGCTTGCCCACCGAGATCACTTCGGTGCCACCGCCGGACAGCGTTCCCATGATCGACGCGCCGCCACCGACGTCGGACCCGTCGTCGACGACGACGCCCGCCGAGATGCGGCCTTCCACCATCGAGCTGCCCAACGTCCCCGCGTTGAAGTTGACGAAGCCCTCGTGCATCACCGTCGTACCCGCGGCCAGGTGCGCGCCCAGGCGCACGCGGTCGGCGTCGGCAATGCGCACTCCCGAGGGCAGGACGTAATCCACCATCCGCGGGAACTTGTCGACCCCGTAGACGGTCACCGGGCCGCGCCTGCGCAGCCGGGCCCGTACGGCCTCGAAGCCCTCGACTGCGCATGGCCCGTGATTGGTCCACACCACATTGGTCAGCAGGCCGAAGAAGCCGTCCGCGTTCAGACCGTGGGGCGGCACCAGGCGATGCGACAACAGGTGCAGCCGTAGGTATGCGTCATACGCGTCGGTGGCCTTGTCGTCCAGAGACGAGATGACCGTGCGGACAGCGACCGTCTCGACCCCGCGGTCCTCATCCGGCCCGGTCAGCGCAGCCAGCTCCTCGGGAACCTCAGCGACTGACGGCCTGGTGGTGCCGGTCGGGCCCTCGCCGCCGAGTTCCGGCTCAGGAAACCACGTGTCCAGCACCGATCCGTCGGCCGCGATGGTCGCCAGCCCTACACCTGAAGCTCCAGTCACGGGGTTAGAGGCTACTTTCTCCGCGCGAGCAGACGTAAAGGTGCCCCGACACGCCGCGGTGATGGCGTTTTTGCGTCTGCTCGCCGGAAATGGGGACCGACTAGCCTGGGGTGCTGTGCTAGCCCTACACGGCGATCCGATCGCGTTGACCGCGGCGCTGGTGGACATCCCCAGCGAGTCACGCAACGAGCGACGCATCGCCGACGAGATCGAAGCCGCCCTGCGTGAGCAGACCACCGGGTTCGAGATCGTGCGCAACGCCGACGCCGTGCTTGCGCGCACCAACCTCGGCCGGCCGTCGCGCGTACTCCTCGCCGGCCACATCGACACCGTCCCCGCCGCCGACAACGTGCCGAGTCGCTTGGCCGACGGCCAGTTGCACGGCTGTGGCGCGTCGGACATGAAGTCGGGTGATGCGGTGTTCCTGCACCTGGCCGCGACGGTGGCCGAACCACGCCACGACATCACGCTGGTGATGTACGACTGCGAGGAGATCGAGGCGTCCGCCAACGGTCTGGGCCGCATCGAACTCGAACTGCCCGACTGGCTGCAGGCAGACGTCGCGATCCTTGGCGAACCTTCCGGCGGCTACATCGAGGCCGGTTGCCAGGGCACGCTGCGCGTCGTGGTGAGCGCCTCGGGTACTCGCGCACACTCCGCGCGATCCTGGTTGGGCGACAACGCAATCCACAAACTCGGCGCGGTGTTGGACCGCCTGGCGTCGTACCAGGCACGCAGCGTCGACATCGACGGTTGCACCTACCGCGAGGGGTTGTCGGCCGTCGGCATCGACGGCGGGATCGCGGGCAACGTGATACCCGATGCCGCCTCGTTGACGGTGAACTTCCGTTTCGCGCCCGACCGCACCGTCGAAGAGGCCGCCAAGCATGTGTACGAGCTGTTCGACGGGCTCGATGTCGAGATCGAGTTGACCGATTCGGCCAGCGGTGCGCTGCCGGGTCTGACGGCGCCCGCCGCCGCCGCACTCGTGGAGGCCGCGGGGGGACAGGTGCGGGCGAAGTACGGCTGGACCGACGTCGCGCGGTTCGCGGCGCTGGGCATCCCGGCGGTCAACTACGGACCCGGCGACCCGAACCTGGCCCACCGCTCCGACGAGCGCGTGGACACCGCGGCCATCACCGCCGCAACGGACATGCTGCGGAGATATTTAACCGGTTGACCCGATCCGTACCTTCGCCCCGAGCGCACTGTCGCGCAAAGCCTTGCTGCGCCGGCGCCGCAGCGCACGCTACGGCTATCGGCGGGCCGGCTGCAGTCGATTTGATCGGCGCTGATCGCCGATCTTGACTGCCGATTTTGGCGAACCGACAGCTACCGAGACCACGGTAGGTTTGGTCCCTATGGCGATCGAGCCCGACTCCAGCTCCTACGGGTCGCAGACGGTGACCGGCCCAGGCTGGCCGAACGTCGACGAGGAGGCGCTGGCGGCGGTGGCCGCCTCGTACGAGGCACTGGCCGCCAAGCTGATCGGCGCGGTGGTGCCGCAGCAGCAGGGCCAGTTGATGAAGCTCACCGAGGTCTGGGAGGGCACCGGGTCGCTTGCTGCGGCGGGTGAGGCGACGACGATCATCGGCGGCCACGAGGCAAACGCCGCGCATGCCGCCGCAATCGCGGCGACGCTGCGCGCGATGGAGGCCACGGTGGTCAAGACGAAGATGCTGGCCAACACGATCGCGCAAGAGGTGCAGCACGAATGCGAAGCGATCGCTGCGATGCCGTTCGCCAATGCGCAGGAGTTGGTACAGAGCCGGATCAGGATGGGCCTGTCGCAGAACACGGCCAACGTCGGCGCCAACACGACCGAACTCGCGAACACACTCGGGGTGCCGCCCAGCCTGCCTCTGCCCGGCGCCCCGCAGGTCCCCGGTGCCGAACCGGCCGAGGAGAGCAGCGAGGAGGCCGGTAGACAAGCCGGTCACGGGGCCGACCAGGTGATGCAGATGCTGAGCCAGTTGGGGTCGATGGCGGGCCTGCTCCCGCAGATACCTCAGCAGATGACCCAGCCGCTGCAACAGTTGTCCCAACCGCTGCAGCAGTTGACCTCGATGTTCGGTCAGGGCGGCAAGGCGGATTCGATGGGGCTGGCAGGCATGCCGTTCGCGTCGTTCTCCAATCACCCGCTGGCGGGCGGAGGTGGTGCGGGCGGCGGCGCCGGCATGGTGCGCGCGGCATCGCTGCCCGGTTCGGGAGGTGTGCCGTCGCAGACGCCGTTGATGGCGAATCTGGTGGGCAGCAAGCCCGTCTCCACCGCGCCCGCGGAGGGCGCGATTGCCGGTAGCAGCGTGGCCGGCGGCGTCGCACCGGTGGCAGCTGGGGCCGGCATGGGCGGTATGGGCGGTATGGGGCCGGTGATGGGCGGTGCGCGCGGCGAGAGCGGTGGCACCACCGCGGCGCTGGCCGTTCCCGCGCCGCTCGATCACGATCTCGACGAGGACGACAACGACGATGACTGGTGACAGTGGGGGAGGAATGCAATGAGCGGTAGCCCGCTGAAAAAGCCGGAGGGCATCAGCTGGAACGCAGCATCGATCGAATTGCCGCAGATACCAATGCTTCCCGCCGGCCCGGACGCGATGAGTGCGACGATCGCCGCCGTACTCCCCACCCTGGCCGCCCAGTTGACCGCCAACGTCGCGGCGCTGTCGGCGAAGGAGCACACCTACTCGGGCAAGTTGGGCGCCGCACAGGCGGCGTACCAGAACTCCGATGACGCCGGATCGCAGTCGGTGGGTCAGGTCGTCGGCATGCTCGGCAAGCTGGGTGAACAGGCGGGTCAGATGGGTCAGGTGGCGGGTGCGCCTTCGCAGGCCGGTCAGGGCGGCTCGGGCATGTTCAGTTCGCTGATCGAGCAGGCGATGAAGGCAGCCCAAGGCGGCGGCGTGCCGGCTCCCGCGGCAGCGGGTCAGCCGCCGCGTGACCCGCTCGAGGAACGGGTCGAGCGCCTCGAGCAGCGCGCCGCAAACCAGGAACCGTTGGCGCATGCCGACGACAGCCGATTAGGTGCGGGTCCGGCGCCCGTCGCAGCGCCGGAGCAGGACGACGAGGACCTCGGCCGTCGGCTGTAGCGCTAGTTCGCTTGTGTGGCAGCGTCGGCCGCCGCCGGGTTCATGCCGACCGCCGACCATTCCTTCGACACGTCGCCCAATGCCGCCGCATCGTGACCCGCCAGTGCGCGCGCATGGGTAAGCGCCAGTTGGCCTACTGCACAATCACATTGGGCACTGATCCGCGCGATAGCGTCGGCCGCTCGGATGTCGCCGAGCCGCACCGCGTCGAGCAGGGCCCGCAACGCCACCGCCCCCTGTCCGCCGCGCTCGGCACTTCGCGTGGCATCGCGCGCTGCGGCGATGGCACCGATCTTGTCACCGCGTGCGGCCATCGTCCAGGCACGTGCCAACGCGAGCTCCGGCGCGAACAGCATCGACTTCAATCCGTGCCGAGACTCCGCCCGGGACAACGCCTTTCCCGCATCGACGGGCGCACCCTGTTGACCGAGTGCCTGCGCCAGCAGCATCCATGCCAGCGGGCCCCATGAGTAGCCGGTCGGCGCCAACGCGGCCGCCGCCCTGCGCAGCAACCGCACCGCCGTATCGAGTTCGCCCTTCGCGATCAGTACATCGGCCACCAACACCTCGCCGATGGCGCGTCCGGGTTGCTGCAGCTGTGCGAAGTCGGTGAGCTGCTGGGCCAGGTCCTGTGCCCGGTCCAGTTCGCCTGCCATCAACAGGGCTGTCGTCTGGCCGAACCCGCTGGTGAACCGCAGCAGCCCCGGATGTCCCGCAGCGATCGCCCGCTCGGCGAACGCGTCGACTTCGGCGAAGCGTCCCATCCGCGCCGAACTCAACGCCGCGGCGGCGCCTGCCCAACCGATTGCGGTGTCGTCCGCCGACGGCGATGCCAGCACCTCGTTGGCGATCTGCAGTGCGCGACCCGGACCGCCCGCGTTCATGGCGAACGTCGCGGACAACGCATCGAGGGTGGTTTGTGCGGCCGGTGACGAAACCTTGTTCCGCGTCGCTTTGAGAAACGCTGTCGCCCGTTCGGGCTCCGACAACATCCAGAACTGGTTGGCCGCCAGCGGCAACGCCCACGCCATCAACTCGGTTTCCGACAGCATCGACGGATCGACTTGGGCCAGAACGGAATCGGCGTCGCGGCCGCGGCCCTGCCAAGCGAGAGCGTAGGCGAGCGTGATCCGCGCGGGCAGGCCGGCATCGCGCTGCACCGCAGCCCTGCCGAGCCGCTCGGCCAGGGCCAGGTCGCCGAGACGCAGGGCCTCTCCGGCGGCCGCCACGATCTCAGCCGTCGGCTGGGGGCGGTCGCTGTCCAGCGCCAGCACGGCCAGTCGCAGCATGGCCACCACATCGCGCGGCGGCGCTGCACCGAGCCGTTCGACCAAGTCCGTTCGTAGACGGCGTAGTTCCGGCCCGCCCAGCGCGGCGCGTACCGCGTCGACGAACAACGGGTGGGCGGGACGCACCACACTGTCATCGACGGTGATCGCGCCTGCGGACTCCGCCTCGGCGACAGCGTCCCGTCCGGCCAGGTCAGCCACCTCTGCCAACGGCAATGGGTCGTCGACGGCCAGATACTCCAACACGCGACGTGTGTCGGCGGGCAGCGTCACGAGGTGGTCATTGACCATCGCCGCCAGACGACGGTCGTCATGGCCAGGCGGGTCGAGGTCGATCCGGTCCAGCAGATCGTCGGCCCAGAGCGTCGAGATCTCTTCGGCCACACGGCCGTTGGCTGAGACCGTAACGATCAGCGAGGCAGCGCCGCTGATAGCCAACTGATGGACCAGGGCCGCCGACAACTTGTCCAGCAGGTGTGCGTCGTCCACCACCAGCAGTCGTCCGTCGCCGAGCGTCGCGCGCGCGGTGCGCAGCACCTCGGCGGTCTTGCCGACCTCGGGTACGTCGATCAAATGGCTGAACGCGGCGAAGGGGATTGCCGCCGAAGGCGTGGTCGCGGTGACCCAGTCGACGCGGTCGAACCGCGCGCCCAGACGAGCAACGGCGGCACGCGCGAGCGTGGTCTTGCCGACCCCCGCGGGACCGATGATCACCGTCCCGGGCCGGGCTTGCGAACCGGCTTCAAGCGCTTCCAGTGCCGGCTCAAGCGGAACGGTCACCCACTCAACAGGCACGGCCGGAGTCTATGGCTAGGTTGTGCTCGTGTCTCCGAAAAACTCCGGCGAGTGGGCGGTGTGCGTCTATTGCGCGTCGGGCCCGACGCATCCCGAGCTACTCGCCCTCGCCGAACAGGTCGGCACCGCGATCGCGGAGCGCGGCTGGACGCTGGTGTCCGGCGGCGGAAATGTGTCGGCGATGGGTGCGCTCGCCATCTCGGCCAGGCAGCGCGGCGGCCACACCATCGGTGTGATCCCCAAGGCGCTGGTGCATCGCGAGGTCGCCGATGTCGACGCCGACGAGCTCGTCGTCACCGACACCATGCGGGAACGCAAACAGGTGATGGAGGATCGGGCTGACGCGTTCATTGCCCTACCCGGCGGGATCGGGACCCTTGAGGAATTTTTCGAGGCTTGGACGGCCGGCTACCTGGGTATGCACGAAAAGCCGGTGGTGATGCTCGACCCGTTCGGGCACTACACCGGTTTGCTGACTTGGTTGCGTGGTCTGATCGACAGTGGCTACGTCGCCCAGCGCGCGTTGGACCGGTTGGTGGTCGTCGATGACGTCGACACCGCGCTGACCGCCTGCCAACCGCGTGGGTGATGGCGGTCACCCTCGCCATAGGCTGTGCTCTGCAAGCGAACACCGGAGGGGATCCAGCGCATGACCGACCGGAATTCCGGAGTCCGGAGCAGTGTCGGACTGCTCGACATCGCCATCCGGCTACCGGGCCTGTTGATGGACGCGCCGGTGATGCTGCGCGGCGCGCTGGCCGGCTTCATGGCGCGTCCCACGGCCAAGACGTCGATCGGAAAGGTATTCCAGGACCGTGCGGCACGCCACGCCGACCGGGTGTTCCTGCGGTTCGAGGATCAAGAGCTGACCTATCGCGAGGCCAACGAGACCGCCAACCGCTACGCCGCGGTGCTGGCCACGCGCGGGGTCGGGCACGGCGACGTCGTCGGCGTCATGCTGCGCAACTCACCGCAGGCGGTGCTGCTGATGCTGGCCGTGGTCAAGTGCGGCGCCATCGCGGGCATGCTCAACTACCACCAGCGCGGCGATGTCTTGGCCCACAGCATCGGACTCCTGGGAGCCAAGGCGATCGTCGCCGAAACCGATCTGATCGAGCCGATCACCGAGAGCGGTGCGGACACCACAGGGCTGATGACGCTCGAGGAGATGGAGCGCCTCGCCGCCACCGCCCCGACGCATGACCCCGCGACCACCGCGGCGGTGCTGGCCAAGGACAAGGCGTTCTACATCTTCACCTCCGGCACGACGGGGATGCCGAAGGCCAGTGTGATGACGCACTACCGCTGGCTGCGCGCGTTGGCGGGGTTCGGCGGCCTCGGTCTGCGCCTGCGCAGCGACGACGTGATGTACTGCTGCCTGCCGCTGTACCACAACAACGCGTTGACGGTGGCGGTCGGATCGACGGTCAACGCCGGTGCCGCTCTGGCACTTGGCAAGTCGTTCTCCGCGTCGAAGTTCTGGGACGAGGTCATCCGGTACAAGGCGACGGCGTTCATCTACATCGGCGAGGTTTGTGCCTATCTGCTCAACCAGCCGCCCAAGGACGCCGACCGCAGGCACAAGGTGCGGGTGATCATCGGCAACGGTCTGCGGCCGGCCATCTGGGACGACTTCACCAAGCGCTTTGGTATCCCGCGGGTATGCGAGTTCTACGGCGCCAGCGAGGGCAACACGGCATTCGTCAACGTGCTCAACATCGACAAGTCCACCGGCATCTGCCCGACGCCGGTGGCGTTCGTGGAGTACGACCCCGACACCGGCGAGCCGGTGCGCGACGAGAAGGGCCGCGTTCGCAAGGTCAAGAACGGCGAGCCGGGTCTGCTGCTGTCCAAGGTGAGCAACTTCCAGCCGTTCGACGGCTACACCGACGAGAAGGCCAGCGAGAAGAAGCTCGTCCGCAACGCGTTCAAGGACGGCGACGTCTGGTTCAACACCGGCGACCTGATGCGTTCGCAGGGGTTCGGCCACGCGGCGTTCACCGACCGGCTGGGTGACACATTCCGCTGGAAGGGCGAGAACGTGGCGACCACCGAGGTGGAGGCGGCGGTCGCACGCGATCCGCAGGTCGAAGAGGCCACCGTGTTCGGCGTCGAGATCGAGGGCGCCGGTGGTCGGGCAGGCATGGTGGCAATCCAGCTCAAGGACGGCGAGGAGTTCGACGGGAAGGCGCTGGCGAAGACGGCCTACGAGCGCCTGCCCGGTTACGCCGTGCCGTTGTTCGTACGGGTGGTGAAGGAACTCGCTCACACGTCGACGTTCAAGAGCCAGAAGGTGGACCTCCGCAAGGAGGGCTACGGCGGCAGTTCGGGCGAAGGCGATGAGGAGACGGGCGAAATCGAGGACCCGATCTACGTCCTTGCCGGTCGCGACGAGGGCTACGTCGAGTTCTACGACGAGTACCCGCAAGAGGTTGCCGCGGGCAAGAAGCCCAAGAATCAGTGATTTCGGCGTGCTGGGTACCGCTCAGAGTGACTCAGCACGCCCAAACCGCACGCCCGTAGCCTGGAGGGCGTGCAGTCGACGTTTCTGGGCCGCCCGGTGGCGGGCGACCGTGCGCTGATCATGGCGATCGTCAACCGCACACCGGACTCGTTCTACGACCGGGGGGCCACCTTCACCGACGAGGCCGCGAAGAAGGCCGCCCATCGCGTGGTGGAGGAGGGTGCCGACGTCGTCGACGTGGGCGGAGTGAAGGCCGGGCCCGGCAGTTCGGTCGACGTGGACGAGGAGATCGCCCGCGTCGTCCCGTTCATCGAATGGCTCCGCGACGCCTACCCTGACCAGCTGATCAGCGTCGATACCTGGCGCGCGGCAGTGGCCAAACAGGCCTGTGCAGCCGGGGCGGATCTGATCAACGACACCTGGGGCGGCCACGACCCGGCACTGCCGGAGGTCGCCGCGGAGTTCGGCGCCGGACTGGTTTGCTCGCATACCGGCGGTGCGGTGCCGCGCACCCGTCCGTTTCGGGTCAACTACGGCATTTCCGAGCGCGGCGTCGTCGACGACGTGATTGCTGAGGTGACTGCGGCGGCCGAACGCGCCGTCGCCGCCGGGGTGGCGCGAGATGCGGTGTTGATCGATCCCACCCACGATTTCGGCAAGAACACTTATCACGGTCTTAGTTTGTTGCGCCATGTAAAAGACCTTGTAAACACTGGATGGCCGGTCCTGATGGCACTGAGTAACAAAGATTTCGTCGGGGAAACTCTGGGTGTGGACCTCACCGAACGCCTGGAAGGCACGCTGGCTGCGACCGCACTCGCGGCCGCCGACGGCGCCGCCATGTTCCGGGTGCACGAGGTGGGACCCACGCGACGCGTACTGGAAATGGTCGCGTCGATTCAGGGAACGCGTCCACCGACGCGCACAGTGAGGGGACTGGCATGACTGTGCTAATCGAACAGCCAACAGAGCTGGCCACCGCGGATATCGCCAAACATCCCTGGCTGGCCGACAACAGCTGGAGCCGGCCCATGTGGACGATCGACGAATTGGTGGCCGCCAAGGCCGGACGCACCATCTCGGTGGTCTTGCCTGCCCTCAACGAGGAAGAGACGGTCGCGAGCGTCATCGAGACCATCACACCCCTGGTCGGCGGCCTGGTCGACGAGCTGATCGTGCTGGACTCCGGCTCGACAGACGACACCGAGATCCGTGCGCTCGCCGCCGGCGCCAGGGTGATCAGCCGTGAGGTGGCCCTGCCCGAGGTCGCGCCGCAGCCGGGCAAGGGTGAAGTCCTGTGGCGGTCGCTGGCCGTCACGACCGGCGACATCGTGGTCTTCGTCGACTCCGATCTGATCGACCCCGATCCCATGTTCGTGCCCAAACTGGTGGGTCCGCTGCTCGTGAGGGACGGCGTCCACCTCGTCAAGGGCTTCTACCGGCGTCCGCTCAAGGTCAGCGGCAGCGAGGACGCCAACGGCGGCGGGCGCGTCACCGAGCTGGTGGCGAGGCCGCTGCTCGCCGCGCTGCGGCCCGAGCTGACGTGCCTGCTGCAGCCGCTTGGCGGCGAATATGCCGGCACCCGCGAACTGTTGAACTCGGTGCCGTTCGCACCGGGCTACGGCGTGGAGATCGGTCTGCTCGTGGACACCTACGACCGCCTCGGCCTGGATGCGATCGCGCAGGTCAACCTCGGTGTGCGGGAGCACCGCAACCGGCCGCTGACCGAGTTGGCGGCGATGAGTCGCCAGGTCATCGCGACCCTGTTCTCACGGTGCGGGGTGCCGGACTCCGGCGTCGGCCTGACACAGTTCTACGCCGACGGCGACGATTTCAGCCCCCGCACGTCAGAGGTGTCGCTGGTCGACCGGCCGCCGATGAACAGCCTGCGGCCCCGCGCCTAGAAAGCGCCCCGGGGGGTGCCAGTGGTCGGTGCTTGTCGGGGTGATCGGGCAGTATCGAGATCGTGACGCTGGTTCTGCTGTATCTGGTCGTGCTGGTTCTGATCGCCATCGTGCTGTTCGCGCTTGGCAGCGTGCTGTTCGGACGCGGTGAGTCGTTGCCGCCGTTGCCGCGCGATACGACCGCCACCGTGTTGCCCGCGTCCGGCGTCACCGGCGCCGACGTCGATGCGGTCAAGTTCAGCCAGACGCTGCGCGGCTACAAGACCAGCGAAGTGGACTGGGTGCTCGACCGGTTGGGTCAGGAACTCGATCTGGTGCGCGGTCAGCTGGCCGCGGTGCGCGCGGCGCACGGGATCGACGTCGACGTAGGGGGAGAGCGCCGCATCGAGGGTGGCGCTCACGCGCTGCCGGCGTCGGACGCCGAGGCCGAGGCGTGACCGTCACCGATCAACGGGTCCGCTGCGCCTGGATCGACGAATCACGTTTGTCGCCGGACGATTTCGTCTTGTACCGCGATTACCACGACGACGAGTGGGGACAGCCGCTGCGGGACTCGAAGGCGCTGTTCGAGAGGGTAACTCTCGAGGCGTTTCAGAGTGGGCTGTCGTGGCTGATCATCCTGCGCAAGCGGGAGAACTTCCGCCGGGCGTTCCACGGGTTCGACGTCGAGCGCGTCGCGCGTTACCGCGAGCGCGACATCGCGAGGCTGATGGCCGACACGGGCATCGTGCGCAACCGCGCGAAGATCGAAGCCACCATCGCCAACGCCCGTGCGGTCGCCGATCTCGATATCGACCTCGCCGAGTTGCTGTGGTCGTTTGCGCCGCCAGATAGGGCACAGCGGCCCCGGCCGGCCGCGATGGCCGACGTCCCGGCGGTCACACCCGAGTCGACCGCCATGGCCAAGGAGCTGAAGCGCCGGGGGTTCAGGTTCGTCGGGCCCACGACCGCCTACGCCTTGATGCAGGCGACCGGAATGGTCGACGACCACACCGCAGACTGCTGGGTGCCAGCGACGATCCAATGACCGGTCGGAGGCGTCATCGCCGGGTCTTTGCACACGCGATGCCGTGGATAGGGAACAATGGGGGGATTCGTTAGGCCCACCGTGCGGGCTGGCTCATGTGGAGGGAGCACTCGATGGCGGCGATGAAGCCCCGGACCGGCGACGGTCCACTGGAAGCAACCAAGGAGGGGCGAGGCATCGTGATGCGGGTACCGCTGGAGGGCGGCGGACGTTTGGTCGTCGAACTCACGCCCGATGAGGCGGCCGCGCTCGGCGACGAACTCAAGAACGTCACCAGCTAGTCCACGTGTGCGCGCGGGGATACACACTTACGGCGACTAGGTAGCGACCTTCCGGTAGATCTCCAGGGTCTGCTCGGCGATGTGCGCCCAGGAGAACTCCTCGATACAGCGCTGTCGGCCCGCCTGGCCGTACTGCCGGGCGATCTCCGGTTGGGCCACCACTTGATTGACCGCTTCGGCCAGTCGCGATTCGTACCCTGTCGGGTCGCCCGCGTCGTAGTGCACCAGCACGCCGGTACGACCGTCGTCCACCACCTCTGGGATGCCGCCGACATCGGAGGCGACCACCGCCGTCGCGCAGGCCATCGCCTCCAAGTTGACGATGCCGAGGGGCTCGTAGACCGACGAGCACACGAAAACGGTTGCTGCTGAGAGTATTTCGCGGATTCTCGAGATCGCCATCATCTCGCGGACCCAGAACACGCCGGTGCGGCTGTGGGCCAGCTCCTGAACGGCCTCGGTCACCTCCGCCGCGATTTCGGGGGTGTCCGGCGCGCCGGCGCAGAGCACCAGCTGGATGTCGGGCGCGAACCGGTGCGCTGCCGCGATCAGGTGCGGCACGCCTTTCTGGCGGGTGATCCGTCCGACGAATGCGACGATCGGCCGTGTCATGTCGACGCCGAGTTCGGCGAGCACCGACTCGCCCGGTTGCGCCGGGGCCGGATACCAGACGTCGGTGTCGATTCCGTTGCGCACCACATGTACCCGGTTCGGATCCAAGGCCGGGTAGGTGCTCAGCACATCGTCGCGCATGCCCGAGCTCACCGCGATCACCGCGTCGGCCGCCTCCACGGCCGTCTTCTCCACCCAGGACGACACCCGGTACCCGCCGCCGAGCTGTTCGGCCTTCCACGGCCGCATCGGTTCGAGCGAGTGCGCGGTCAATACATGCGGGATGCCATAGAGAAGTGCGGCGAGGTGGCCCGCCAGCCCGGCGTACCAGGTGTGCGAATGCACGACGGTGGCCTGGCTCGCGGCGTTGGCCATGGTCAGGTCGGCGGACAGCGTCGAAAGCGCGGGGTTGGCGCCCACCAACGCCGGATCCGGCTGCGCCACGATCGCGCCCGCGCGCGGTGCGCCCATGCAGTGCACGTCCACCTCGCACAGATGGCGCAGCTGCGCGACGAGTTCGGTGACGTGTACGCCCGCCCCACCGTAAACCTCGGGTGGATACTCCCGAGTCATCATCGCCACCCGCATAGGGACGACGGTAGTGGCCGCATCTCTTGATCGCAGCTTTGTTTCGGATGCGATTAGGCGTCAATAACCTTGACAGACAGCTGCGAATGCCTAGCCGCTGTCCTCCACTGCGGATAGGTTTGGATCATGCGGGAACTGCCACACGTGCTGGGAATCGTCCTGGCTGGCGGCGAGGGCAAGCGGCTGTACCCATTGACGGCCGATCGGGCCAAACCGGCTGTCCCATTCGGCGGCGCCTACCGGCTGATCGACTTCGTGCTGTCGAATCTGGTCAATGCCAGGTACCTCCGAATCTGCGTGCTGACGCAGTACAAGTCGCATTCGCTGGACCGTCATATCTCCAAGAACTGGCGGCTGTCGGGGCTTGCCGGCGAGTACATCACCCCGGTACCGGCGCAGCAGCGGCTCGGCCCGCGCTGGTACACCGGCTCCGCCGACGCGATCTACCAGTCGCTGAACCTGATCTACGACGAGGACCCCGACTACATCGTCGTGTTCGGTGCCGATCACGTGTATCGGATGGACCCCGAACAGATGGTGCAGTTCCACATCGAGAGCGGTGCGGGTGCGACCGTCGCCGGCATCCGGGTGCCGCGTTCCGAGGCCACCGCATTCGGCTGCATCGACGCCGACGAGTCGGGACGGATCCGCAGTTTCATCGAGAAGCCGACTGACCCGCCGGGCACTCCCGACGACCCCGAGCAGACGTTTGCGTCGATGGGCAATTACATCTTCACCACAAAGGTGCTCATCGACGCCATCCGGGCCGACGCCGAGGACGACGACTCGGACCATGACATGGGCGGCGACATCATCCCGCGTCTGGTCGCCGACGGGATGGCTGCCGTCTACGACTTCAACAACAACGAGGTGCCCGGCGCCACCGAACGCGATCACGGATATTGGCGTGATGTCGGGACGCTCGACGCGTTCTACGACGCACACATGGACCTGGTGTCGGTGCACCCGGTGTTCAACCTCTACAACAAGCGCTGGCCCATCCGCGGTGAGATGGAGATGCTCGCGCCCGCGAAGTTCGTCAACGGCGGCTCGGCGCAGGAGTCCGTCGTCGGGGCGGGCAGCATCATCTCGGCCGCATCGGTGCGGAATTCGGTGCTGTCGTCCAACGTCGTCGTCGACGACGGCGCGATCGTGGAGGGCAGCGTCATCATGCCGGGAACCCGGATCGGCCGCGGCGCGGTGGTGCGCCACGCGATCCTGGACAAGAACGTCGTCGTCGGGCCGGGCGAGATGGTGGGCGTCGACCTCGACAAGGATCGCGAGCGGTTCGCGATCAGCGCCGGGGGCGTCGTCGCGGTCGGCAAGGGCGTCTGGATCTAGGGTTGGCTTCTTGCCGCGCGCGCCCGCCGTCGTCGGCGTATCAGGCGCACGGCCGCCCAGGCCAATAGGACCAGCACGACCAGCACCAGGACCGGGACCAGAATGGCCACGAACACCAGGCCCACGCTGATTCCGTCCTCGACCGTGCTCAGCACCGGCGCCGCCACTCCCGCGGTGGCGACGTTCGCGGCGGGTCGCACCGTCGATTTCGTCAACGACACCACCAGTGCGACAACGACACCTATCGCCACCGGAATCCACTGTCCGGATTGTGCAAAGGCGCCGGGATCGGTGACGGCACTGGTCTGCGCCGCGGTGCCCGATCCGAACACGATGCCGCCGGCCGTCGGCCGGATGAAGGTTTGGACGCCGTCGTTGACGCTGTCCAAAGCGGGAACTTTGTCGGCGACGATCTCGACAACCAGCAGGACGGCGACGATCGCCATCACCCAGCCGTTCTCAAGCCAGGTCCAGCCGGCCGGCAGGGTGACCAGGTCGGTGAACCGTGATAGCAGGCCGAGCGCCAGCAGCGGGATGTAGGCGTTGAGTCCTGCCGCGGTTGCCAGCCCGAAGCCGGTCAGCAGCTCCATTGGACAAGTATGGACTTGTCACTGGACTGAAATAGAGTCGAAACTATGTTCGAAGTAAGCGGGATCGCTCGCGAAGCATCTCTGGTCGAACGGATCACCGAGCTGGAACGGATCAAGTCCGCCGCAGCTGCTGAGCAGGCCAGGGTCACCGCCGACCTCGACACCGCTCGCCGCGCTCGCGAGGCCGCCGAGGGTGTCCCCGCCGGCAAGCGCGGCCGCGGGCTGGCGAATGAAATCGCGTTGGCGCGCCACGATTCGCCGAATTGTGGTGGACGCCATCTCGGCTTCGCGCGTGCACTCGTCCACGAGATGCCCTATACCTTGGCGGCTTTGGCGTCCGGAGCGCTCTCCGAATGGCGCGCCACCCTCATCGTCCGGGAGTCGGCCTGCCTGTCCATCGAGGACCGCCGAACATTGGACGCCCGGTTGTGCGCCGACCAAGAAGCGCTGGAGGGCCGGGGCGACAGGCGGATAGCGGCTGACGCCAAGGCGATCGCCTACGAACTCGACCCACACGCCGTCGTCGATAAAGCGGTCCGTGCCGAATCCGAACGCAGGGTCACCGTGCGCCCCGCTCCGGACACGATGAGCTACGTGACGGCGTTGCTGCCGATGGCCCAGGGCGTGTCTGTCTACGCCGCATTGAAACGCGCCGCCGACACCACCTTCGACGACCGCAGGCGCGGCCAGGTCATGGCGGACACCCTCGTCGAGCGCGTCACCGGTCGGCCGGCCGACGTCCCGGTCCCTGTCGCAGTCAACCTCGTGCTGACGGACGAGACGCTGCTCGGCGGTGCCAGCACGCCGGGTCACATCGCCGGGTATGGGCCGCTGCCCGCTGCGATCGCATGCCGCCTGGCTAGTGACGCCATCGCCGACGAGAACTCCAAAGCCACGCTGCGCCGGCTGTATCGGCATCCGGACTCGGGAGCTCTGGTCGCCATGGAATCGCGATCACGCGTGTTCCCAAAGGGTCTCGCACAATTCATCGCGTTCAGAGATGACACCTGTCGGACACCGTATTGCGACGCGCCGATTCGACACACCGACCACGCCACGTCACATGCGCGCGGTGGCCCCACCACCGCCGTCAACGGTGTCGGTTCCTGTGAGGCGTGCAATTACGCCAAGGAAGCACCCGGATGGCGTGTCCATACGTTCGACGCTGACGGCGAGCGCCACACCGCGGTGTACGTCACGCCCACCGGTGCGCGCCACAAGTCACACGCCCCGCCGTCGCCCAACGACGTCGTGGTGTTCAAGCCGAGCGCAGTCGAAGCGCTCATCGCCCATCACCTTGCGGGGTTCACCGCCGCCTGATTCACCACACTCCGGGTACCAGCCGATAGTGAACCTTCTCGGCGTACTCGTCGTAGCCGTCGAGCTCCTCTCGCAGCGCCTTTTCCTCGTCGGTGATGCGAGCCACGAAGACAAGCACGCTGGGGATGGCCGTGATTAGACCCCAGTACGAGGCGAGGGCCAGCGGCATTCCGACCATCACAAGCAGTGCCCCGACGTACATCGGGTGGCGCACAACGCCATAGAGGCCGGTCGATACGACTGGCTGGTTCTCCTCGACGGTGATCGTGGCCGCCGCATAGTTGTTCTGAATGATCACCAGCTCGGCGATCAGGAGCCCCGTCAAGACCAGGACGTTGCCAAGCACGACGACAGCGGTCGGCGGCGCCGACCAACCGAACCGGTAGTCGAGCGCGCTGACCACTCCGGCGGCGATGACCGTCAAGATGAGGCCGACGTTGATGAGCCGTTGCGCCATACGGGTTTCGGCCCACGGCCCCGATTTGAAGCGTCGCTGTAAGGCGTCGGGATACTTCACCGCCAGATAGACGGTCGGAACCATGGACCCGACGATGAACACGGCGATGAAGACCCACGCCTGCCAGTAGTCGAAGGTGCCTGCCGGCAAGAACAGCAGCGCACCCATGAAGAGGATGCCGCTGATCGTGGAGGCCAGTAGTTGCATTGCGACTTTCACGATTCCTCCCTCGTCTACAGGGCGTCGCGGTGGCGGTACACCGCCCCCGCGAGCAGGGTGAGCGCGGCTGCGACGACGACCATGACGGTCATCGGGACAACCGGGTACGCCGATGGTGCGGTCGTCTGGCCGACGGGGGAGAGGTCCAGCAGCCACCTCGGCAAGCGGAGCAGCGCGCCGAGATACAGCGCCACGACAACGAATACGACTGCAGCCCAGCCGATCCACGCTCGGCGTAGCGCGACCGCGACCGCAGCGACACCGGCCATCACCGCCATCGCCGGGATGTATGCGAGGCCGGCCAGGGTCAGCCGCACGATGGTTACCGGTTCGCCGAGCGTGATGCCTGCGCCAAGGCCATTGCCCAAGCCTGCGAAGAACATCAATGCGACCGCGCCCACCAATGCCGAGGCGACCGCGGTGAACAGCCAGCGCCACCTGGAAACGGCACCCGCCAGCACAGCTTCGCCGAGGCCCTTGTCCTCGTCGCCGAGCAACCGCAGCACGGCGGAGACGACGTATGCGGTGGCCGCCGCGGCAAGGAACTGAGTCATCGTCGTGTAGACGCTGTCGGTGCCCTGAGCGACGAGCACCCGCTGAATCAGCTCGTTGTCCTTGGCGGCATCCAGCAGCGACTTCGTCATCGACCCGAACGCCAGCCCGCCCAGGAACAACCCGACCGCCCAGCCGATCGTCTGGCCGCGCTGCAACGTCAGGTGCAGGCCGAGCACCGAGGTGATCGCGTGCGCGGTGGGACGCTCACCGGTGGACCGGAGATTGCCGTCGTCGTATTGGCGCCTGCTCTCCAGCGCAGCCGCCAGGGCCATCAGTCCGACGGCGGCGACGCCCAACAGAGCCAAAGGCCACCACCGCAGGTCGACGAAGGCGCGCATCTGCTGGGCCCACGCGATCGGTGAGAACCAGCTCAAGGCACTGCCGGAGTTGTCGATGACGTCGCCGATCCCGCGAACGAAGGCGGCCAGCGCCAGCACCGCCATCGCGGCTCCGGTCGCGGTGCGCGACTGACGCCACAGCTGCGCCGTCACCGCGGCCACCGCGCCGAAGACCATGGCCACACCGGTGATGCCCAGGCACATGGCCACGGTATCGACGAACCCGAAGCCGGCGGACGCCATCGCCAGCGTCATCGCCGCCGCGAGCACCGCGTTGACCCCGCCGATGAGGATCAGGGCGGCATAGGTCCGTGCATGGCGGCCGACCACCGAGGACAGCACCAATTCGGCGGCGCCGCTCTCCTCCTCGGCGCGCGTATGCCGAATCACAGTGAGAATGGCCAGGATCGATGTCGCGACGATCAGCGTGAGCATCAGCTCGTTGGCCATCATCGCGCCAAGATCGGTTTCGTTGCCGCCGAACATCGGCCCGCCCATGATGATCGCCGCGGGCGTTTTCATCAGGTTGACCCTGGCCTGGCGCGCCGCCTCATCCGGGTACGCAAGCTTGATCGCGTTCGGGGCGTAGACCATCATCAGGGTCAGCGCCCCGATCCATATGGACAGTCGGATGCGGTCGCGGCGCAGCGCCAGCAGCAACAGACGCTTCGTTCCCGTCCACGGCGCCATCGAGACGCTGCGTTCGGTGCGCGGTGCGAGGGTGGCGGTCATCGCACCGCTCCTTGGTACTCGCGCAGGAACATATCCTCGAGCGACGCCGGTGTCACGGTCAGGTCGAGGATGCCCAGATCGGTGAGCCGGGCGGTGACGCGGTCGAGGTCGTTGCGGTCGACGGAGAACGTGTAATGACCGTCGGCGATCGCGAAGTCGTGTACGTACGGGCTGCGTTGTAGCGCGCCACCGTCGGTTCGGGTGCGCACGGAGACCGTCGTGCGCATCAAGTGCCGCAACTCGGCGAGGGAGCCGGAGCGCACGGTTTTTCCGGCGCGGATGATCGTGACGGTGTCACAGAGCTTTTCGACCTCGGCGAGGACGTGGCTCGACAGCAGCACCGCGGCTCCATGGTCGGCGACTTCCTGAACGCATTGCTGAAATGCCTTCTCCATCAACGGGTCCAGCCCGGAGGTCGGCTCGTCGAGGATGTACAGCTCGGCGTTGGTGGAGAACGCGGCGACGATCGCTACTTTCTGCCGATTGCCCTTGGAGTAGGTGCGGGCCTTCTTGTGGGGGTCGAGCTCGAAACGCTCGATCAGTTGATCGCGCCTGCGGGTGTCGACGCCGTTGCCGCGCAGCCTGGCGAGAAAGTCGATGGCCTGTAGCCCGGTCAGGTTGGGCCACAGCGTGACATCGCCTGGAACGTAGGCGATCCGGCGGTGCAACTCGACCGCGTCGCGCCACGGGTCACCGCCGAGCAGCCGCGCAGTGCCACTGTCGGCGCGCAACAGACCGAGCAGCACGCGGATCGTGGTGGACTTACCCGCACCGTTGGGGCCCAGGAAACCGGAGATGTCGCCTGGTGCCACAGTCAGGTCGAGGCCGTCGAGTGCCTTGGTCCGCCCGAAAGATTTTGACAATCCGCGGATCTCGACCGCCAGGTCCGATCGGCCGCCGACGTCAGCCCGCTGCAGGAATGGTGCCGTCATTGGAACCTCCTTCTCCGGATGTGAACGGGATGCCCTTCTCGTGCTGAGCAAGGAATGCGTCGTACATCGTCGAGTCGGTCATGAGACCGTTGGTGAACATCTCCATCGCGGGCAACATCATGTCTTCGCCGTAGTCGCGTAGCACGGCACGCACATCGCTGGGGTTCTCGTGCATCTGCAGATAGAGCAGGAAACCGCCGCCGTTGATCATGCTGAGGTACTTGGCCCGTGCTTTGGGATCTCGGCTCGGCTTGATGATGCCTGCCGCCACACCCTCCTCGATGTACTGCTCGGCGTTGTCGATCATGCGCTGCCAGAACGACTTTGCGAGGTCACTGCCCGACTGCATGCTGCGCACGAGATAGGCCATCATCGGCGCGTACTCCTCGATCTCGGCCACCTGGGCGAGCCAGTTCGCCGGATCGGCGCTTCGCATGGACTCCGTCTTCGACTCGCGCACCATTTCGGCGATGTAGTCGTCGCAGGCCTTACGCAGACCGTCCTTGGATCCGAAATGGTGGATCACCAGCGCGGCGGACACGCCTGCGGCTTCGGCGATGGTCCGAAGTCCGACGTTGAACCCGTGCTGGCCCCACTGGTCGATCGCTGCATCGCGGATCCGGGCGATGGCCGTTCGATCGTCGGGCGCTGAACGCATGTTTAGTACGCTAAACGCGCGTTCAGTCGATCGTCAAGGGATCAACGGCGATTTGGGCGTGCTGGGTCACGCTTGGCGTGACCCAGCACGCCCAAATCGCAAGAAAAGGTCAGTCGCGTGCGGCGGCCAGCAGGCCGTCGCCGAGCGGGATCAGCACCGGCGTCAGCCGTTCGTCCTCGGCAATCAGTCGCGCGGCTTCGCGTACCGCGGACACCTCGGCGTCCTTGGCGTTCGCGTCCCCGGCCCGGCCGCCGAGCGCGGCGTGATGCAGCACGATGGCGCCGCCCGACCGCAGCAGTCGCACTCCCTCGACGACGAACTGCGGCTGATCGATCGGATCGGCGTCGATGAACACCAGGTCGTAGGACTCGTCGGCGAGGCGGGTGAGCACTTCCTGCGCCCGCCCGCTGATCAACCTGCTCCGGCCGGGGCCGACACCGGCCTCGGTGAACGCCTGCTTGGCGATCCGCTGATGTTCCGGTTCGACGTCGATGGTGGTGAGCACTCCGTCGTCGCGCATGCCCGACAACAGCCACAGCCCACTCACCCCGGCGCCGGTGCCCACTTCGACGACCGCCTTGGCCCCGGTGAGCTTGGCGAAGACGCACAGCAGCGCCCCGACGGCGGGGGTCACCGCACCCGCACCGATGTCGACGGCCCGTTCCCGGGCGGCAGCCACGATGGCGTCCTCGGAGATCGACTGCTCCGCGTGGTTGACGATCGCCTCGGCGCGGCTATGCGGCCCGCCGCCGATGACGTCGTCGATGCCTGCCATGCCCCGCAGCGTAGAACCAACCCCGGAGGCCAAGCCCGCGACACGCCCGTTGACGAACTGCGGATTTCGCGATAAATCGGATGGTTTTCGCAGGTCAAAAATGGGTAGAAAATCTTTCTCAGGAAATGTTCAGGTGGCTCATATGCCAAGCACACCACGGTCGGAGACGGTAAGTCGTATGGACGACGGTGGACGCCGGGACTCAGGGAATAAGCAAACGGAGTTTCATGTTCTCGCCAATGTCGAGCCGTCGACACTCGATGGCATATGTGACCAGGAGGATCTGACGACCACCACCAAGTTCGCCCCCGCTGCGCCGTCGACGATGGCTCATCTCGAGCAGTACACCGACGGGGAATGGGTTGAGCCTTCCGACGAGTTGACCGGCACCGCGGTCTTCGACGCCACCGGCGACCACTCCACGATGCCGTCATGGGACGAGTTGGTGCGCCAGCACGCCGACCGCGTCTACCGGCTCGCCTACCGGCTTTCGGGCAACCAGCACGATGCCGAGGACCTCACGCAGGAGACCTTTATCCGCGTCTTTCGCTCGGTCCAGAACTACCAGCCCGGCACGTTCGAGGGCTGGCTGCACCGCATCACCACGAACCTGTTCCTCGACATGGTTCGCCGGCGTGGCCGCATCCGGATGGAGGCGCTGCCCGAGGACTACGACCGGGTGCCCGCCGACGATCCGAACCCTGAGCAGATCTACCACGACTCGCGGCTGGGTCCTGACCTGCAGGCCGCGCTGGATTCGTTGCCGCCGGAGTTCCGCGCAGCGGTCGTCCTGTGCGACGTCGAGGGGTTGTCGTACGAGGAGATCGGCGCCACGTTGGGCGTCAAGCTCGGCACCGTGCGCAGCCGTATCCACCGCGGACGGCAGGCGCTGCGCGAGTACCTGGCCCGGCACGGTGACAATGACCCGTCCGACAATGACCCGTCCGACGAAGCCCCCCGCTACCGGGACACGGCCAAGTCGGCCTGAGTGTTGCCAGGTGTTTGGTGCAGCGTGCCGCGCTACATTCGAGTAAGAAACGTTTAATGCGACGCGAGGACGCCGAGAGGAGCCGGGCGATGGTCGACGCGGGGCACGTGTTCCGTCGGGCATTTTCCTGGCTGCCTGCCCAGTTCGCTTCACAGAGCGACGCCCCCGTGGGTCCGCGCCAGTTCGGCTCCACCGAGCACCTGTCGACAGAGGCCATCGCGGCGTTCGTCGACAATGAGCTGCGCCTGACGCCACATCTGCGCGCCGCCAACCACCTGTCCCTGTGTCCACAGTGCTCGGCCGAGGTCGAGGCTCAGCGTCAGGCGCGCAGCGCGCTGCGGGAGTCGCTGCCGATAGCCATTCCGAGCTCGCTGCTGGGCCAGTTGTCGCAGATTCCGCTGCACAGCGGCCAGCCCGCCGCCGATCAGACTGCCTCGATGCAGGACTCGCCGTTAGCTGATGGCGCGGCGAATGCGCGCCGTAAACGCCGGTAGGGTGATGCAAAGTCGTACGACGGCGTGCGTCGGCCATTGCTGACGCTCGGATAGAGAGTGATGAACGGTGAGCAATCTGGACGAGACCGGTCGCGAACGCCTTGAGCCGCGGCCCGTGTCGCGGCCTCCGGTCGATCCGGCGTCACAGCGGGCGTTCGGGCGACCCGCAGGCGTGAGCGGATCCTTCCTGGACGCGGACAAATACCGCGATCAAGGTGAGTACACGCCGAGGGATGCGCCTGCCGACCCGGTCCTGGCCGAGGCGTTCGGCCGTCCCCATCCCGCCGTCGAATCGCTGCAGCGGCACCCGGCGGACGCAGGTGCGCTCGAGGCCGAACGCGAGGGCCAGGGCGCCGACGAACTCGACGATCCGTGGCGCAATCCAGGTGCCGCGGTGGCGCTGGGTACTCCGGCGATGGCGCCGGCGCCGCGTGAAGCATCGAACGTCAACACCGGCAAGCTCGGTGTGCGCGACGTGCTCTTCGGCGGCAGGGTCTCCTATGTCGCACTGGCCGTGCTGGGCATCATGGCGATCGTCATCGGTGTCGCCGGCGGCTGGGTGGGCCGGACGACGGCCGAGGTGGTCGAAGCATTCACCACCTCCAAAGTCACCCTCGAGACCAGTGACCCGGTCGACGCACCCGAGGGTCGCTTCGCCAAAGTCGCTGCGGCAGTGGCTGATTCGGTGGTGACGATCGAGACGAAGAGCGACGAGGAGGGTTCGCAGGGATCCGGCGTCGTCGTGGACGGCCGCGGCTACATCGTCACCAACAACCACGTGATCTCCGAGGCTGCGGTCAACGCGAGCAAGTACAAGATGACCGTCGTCTTCAACGATGGTAAGGAAGTGCCTGCCAACCTCGTGGGCCGCGACCCCAAGACCGACCTCGCCGTGCTGAAGGTCGACAACGTCGATAACCTGACAGTTGCCAGGCTCGGCGACTCCGACAAGCTGTACGTCGGTGAAGAGGTGATCGCCGCAGGTGCCCCGCTCGGCCTGCGCAGCACCGTCACGCAGGGCATCATCAGCGCGCTGCACCGGCCGATACCCCTGTCGGGCGACGGGTCGGACACCGACACCGTCATCGACGGCGTGCAGACCGACGCATCGATCAACCACGGCAACTCCGGTGGACCGCTCATCGACATGAACGGCGACGTCATCGGCATCAACACTGCGGGTAAGTCGTTGTCCGACAGCGCCAGCGGCCTCGGGTTCGCGATCCCGGTGAACGAGGTCAAGACGGTCATCGAATCGCTGATCCGCGACGGCAAGATCGCCCACCCGACACTCGGCCTGACCGCCCGGTCGGTGAGCAACGACCTCGCGTCGGGTGCTCAGGTGGCCAACGTGAAGGCAGGCAGCCCGGCGGAGAAGGCGGGCATTCTGGAGAACGACGTGGTTGTCAAGGTCGGCGACCGAACCGTCGCGGACGCAGACGAATTCGTGGTCGCCGTGCGCCAACTCAAGATCGGGCAGGATGCGCCGATCGTGGTCATGCGCGACGGCCGGCCAGTCACCTTGATCGTCAACCCCGGCCCCGACAACAGCACCTAGACCATGTTCGCGAACGTCGGCTGGGGCGAGATGCTGGTCCTGGTGATCGCCGGTCTGGTGATCCTCGGGCCGGAACGGCTGCCTGGCGCGATCCGATGGACGTCGGGCGCGCTGCGGCAGGCCCGTGAGTACATCAGCGGTGCCACCAGCCAGCTGCGCGAGGACCTTGGTCCGGAGTTCGAGGACCTTCGGGAGCCGCTGAGTCAGCTGAACCAATTGCGAGGGATGACGCCGAGGGCCGCGCTCACCAAGCATCTGCTCGACGGCGATGACTCCATTTTCACGGGCAAGTTCGACACCCCCGCAACCAACACGGCGAAGCCCGTCAGCGACGGCGGGCCTGCGCCAGCTCAATCCGAGACGCCGGCTCAATCCGAGACGCCGCCCCAGCCCGCCGCGACGCCGTTCGACAGCGACGCGACCTAGCGGCCTGCGGGGTCCAGGCCCAGCGACATGCCAGCCAGTCCGCGCTTGCGGCTGGACAGTGCGTCGGCGATCTTGCGTAATTCCTTGCCGGCCACCGAATCCGGTGCCGACAGCACCAACGGAACCCCTGCGTCGCCCGCCGCCACCAAAGCGGGATCCAGCGGCACCTGGCCGAGCAGTGGCACGTCGGCGCCCACCGCACGGGAGAGGCTCTCAGCCACCTGCTTGCCGCCGCCCTCGCCGAAGATCTGCATCGTGGTGCCGTCGGGGAGCAGGAGTCCGGACATGTTCTCGACGACACCGGCGATGCGCTGACGGGTCTGCAGTGCGATGGCGCCGGCCCGCTCGGCCACCTCGGCGGCCGCCAGCTGAGGCGTCGTCACCACCAGGATCTCGGCACCCGGAATCAGCTGCGCCACCGAGATGGCGATGTCGCCGGTACCCGGCGGCAGATCCAGGAGCAGGATGTCCAGATCGCCCCAGTAGACATCGGCAAGGAACTGCTGCAGCGCGCGGTGCAGCATCGGTCCGCGCCAGACGACGGGCGTGTTGCCCTGGGTGAACATCGAGATCGAGATGACGCGGACGTCGTGGGCGACGGGCGGCACGATCATCGACTCGACCTGGGTGGGCCGGTCGGTGGTGCCCATCATCCGGGGGACCGAGTGGCCATAGATGTCGGCGTCGAGCACCCCGACCGAGAGCCCGCGTGCGGCCATCGCCGCGGCCAGGTTGACCGTGACGCTGGACTTGCCGACCCCGCCCTTGCCGGAGGCCACCGCGTACACCCGGGTCAGGGATCCGGGCTGGGCGAAGGGGATGACGGGTTCGCGGGAATCGCCGCGCAACTGCTTGCGCAGCTCGGTGCGTTGTTCGTCGCTCATCACGTCAAGGGTCACCTTGACGGCGCCGGTCCCGGGGACATCGGCGACAGCCTGGCTGACGCGCTCGGAGATCTCGGTCTTCTTCGGACATGCCGCCGTGGTCAGGTACACCTCGACGTGAATCCCGCCGTCGGGCTCGACGGTGACGTTCTTGACCATGCCGAGCTCGGTGATCGGCCGCCGCAGCTCGGGGTCGATCACCTTCGTCAACCCGGCGCGGACTGCGGATTCCAGGTCAGGGGAAGTGGAAGACATCACCGTCGAGTCTAAGCCGACTCGACTCCTGTCCTAACCAGCCGGTGGGGGCGGCGGACCGGGCAACGGTGCCTGTGCGGGCGTCGGCTGAGGTCCGGGTGGCGGAGCCAGCGGTGCGAGCGGCCCGGGAAGTGGACCGGGGGCCGGTGCTGCCGGTGCGGGACCGGGGAGCGGTGCCAGCGGTGCGGGACCGGGCGGTGCACCCAGCGGTGCCATCGGACCCGGAGGAGGTGCCATTCCCGGCGGAACCATCGGCTGTGCCATCGGCGGCGTGCCCAGCGCGGACTGCAGCGGCGCGGGGTTGTCCTTGATGCAGAACACCGCACACTCCGGCGTCTTCTTTGGAGGCGGCTGCAGCCACGGCGGCAGCCACTGCTGCGGCTGAGGCT
Source organism: Mycobacterium sp. (assembly GCA_044508395.1). Lineage (GTDB taxonomy): Bacteria > Actinomycetota > Actinomycetes > Mycobacteriales > Mycobacteriaceae > Mycobacterium. The sequence continues at coordinate 106,280 of JBIQHU010000002.1, forward strand.
CCTGCGTCGGCGGAACCGCCACCGGGCCCGGTGCGGGTCCCGGCAACGGGCCCAGCCGCTGGCCGGGGACGAACCCGGGCAGCTGGCTTGCGACATCGCTGCGGGTCAGCATCGGCATCAGCGCGAGCGGATCGTTGGCGGGCAGCCCGAGCGCGTTCATCGGCAGCCCCGGGCCCAGGCCCTGGTAGTCGACGAGGTGCATGTCGCCGGAGTCCTCCAGGACGGGGACGGATCCGGTGATAGGCGGCAGGTCGACGGGCACCACGCCGGTGGCGTACGCGGCCGCCCAGCCCAACACGTTGCGGGCGTAGGCCACCGAGTTGTTGTAGCGCAGGATCGCGGTCATCACATGGGACTGGTCGCGCAGGTTCATTCCGCCGCTGCACAGATAGCGCGCGGTGGCCAGGCTGGAGTCGAACAGGTTCTGCACCTCGGCCTTGCCGTCACCGTCACCGTCGGAGGCGTACCGGGCCCAGGTGCCGGGCAGGAACTGCATCGGACCCATCGCGCGGGCATAGGTGACGCGGTCGGCCGTGCGGCTCTGCACGATGATCTCGTTACCCGGCAACGATCCGTCCAATGCCGGGCCGTAGATGGGCCGTACCGCCGTGCCGCGGGAGTCGGTGGCGCCGCCGTTGGCGTGCATCGATTCGATGCGGCCGATGCCGGCCAGCAGATTCCAGCTGACACCGCAGCCGGGGGCCGCCACTGCCATCATCCGTTCGGCGTTGCGGTATGCCGCCAGCGCCATCGCCGGAATCCGTAGTGTGCCAGGAGCGTTCACCACCGCAGCGGGCTGAGGAGAGGACGACGAGGAGGCGGCGATGTGGAACGCGCTCGGCGACTTGGCGACCGCCACCACAGTTGGTCCGGGGCTGGTGCTTGACGAAGACTCGACAGCCGCGAGCGGGGTGACCGCGGAGTTACGAACCGGAGAGTTCGGTTGTACCGATGCGCCAACCGCGCTGACCAAAATGATCGGCGCGATGACGGCGAACCCCGAGGCGACCCGGGCGCGAGCGGGGGTAAGGGCACCCCGGACCCGGGACGGTCGCAGAGCGCCGCCGACGTCAACAGCGCGCACGCGCGAAACAGCACCGGTCGCCGTATGCGCGACCCGCCCGGCTAGGCGTCGCGCTGCCTTGAGGGCGGCTCGTCCCCCTATGTGCACTCAACCGTCCTTGGGTCTGTGGTGTTTGTGAACCAAGTCACCATACCTACTCGATAACGCGTGTGTTACAGCAATCGGGTTAGGCGTTTCAGGCTTGTTTTTTCGACCGCCGCTCACTGTGCTCCGTTTTGCCGCTCAGATCGTCCTTTTCAGAGCCCGTTTGCGGCTGCAGTCGATTCAGCAGTTCGTGGATTTCCTCGAGTTCGCGCCGCAGGAAGTCGCGAGTGGCCACCTCGCCCACCGCCAACCGCAATGCGGCCAGCTCACGGGCCAGATACTCGGTGTCGGCCTTGGTTTGTTCGGCCCGCCGGCGGTCTTCCTCCAGCGCGACGCGGTCCCGGTTCTCCTGCCGATTCTGAGCCAGCAGAATCAACGGCGCCGCATATGCCGCCTGCGTGGAGAACGCGAGATTGAGCAGGATGAACGGATACGGGTCCCACCGCCATTTCACGGCAAACAGATTGAGGATGACCCAAACGATTACGAGGATGGTCTGCCACACCAGGTAGCGTCCGGTGCCGAGAAAGCGCGCGATCGACTCGGAGACCTTGCCTACGGCCTCCGCGTCGACGTTCAGTGAGAAGCGCCAGCGCGAGGTGCGCGGGGTGTCCAGGCGCTGACGTGCCGTCAGATCGCTCATGGCGCGCCCTCGCTGCTCAGCTCGGGTTCTTCCTGTTCGCGCCAGTCGTGGGGCAGTAGATGGTCGAGGACATCGTCGACGGACACCGCGCCGAGGAGGTGGTTCTCGTCATCGACGACCGGCGCGCAGACCAGGTTGTACGCGGCGAAATACCGCGTGACCGCAGCCAGCGAGTCCTCCGGTGCCAGATTCGGCAGGTCGGCGTCAATGATTCCGCTGACCAGGTCCGCGGGCGGTTCCCGCAGCAGCCGCTGCAGGTGCACGCAGCCCAGGTAGTGACCGGTCGGGGTGGCCGTTGGCGCGCGGGTGACGAACACCAGAGAGGCTAGCGCGGGCGTGAGGTCGGGGTCGCGGACCCGGGCCAGCGCCTCGGCGACCGTGGTGTCCGGGGCCAGCACCACCGGCTCTGACGTCATCAGACCGCCCGCGGTGTCGGGCGAGTGCGACAGCAGCCGGCGCACATCTTCGGAGTCCTCGGGATCCATCCGCCGCAGGAACTGCTCGGCGTCCAGGGGGTGCATTGAACCCAGGAGGTCGGCGGCATCGTCGGGATCCATCGCCTCGAGCACATCGGCCGCCCGTTCCGCAGGCAGCTGCCGCAGCATGTTGACCTGCTGATCCTCGGGCAGCTCCTGCAGCACGTCGGCCAGCCGCTCGTCGTCGAGCGCGTTGACCACCTCGTAGCGTCGTTTGTCGGGCAGCTCGCGGATCGCCTCGGCCACCTCGACCGCGCGCTGTCCGACGAATTGCTCCAGCAGCTGTGCCACGCCCTGGTCGGGCATCGCCAGGCCGGACGGGGTCAGCCCCTGGACCTGCTGCCAGTCGACGATCGACACATTGCTGCGGCGACCCAGGCGCCGTGCAGGCCGCACCGCGACCTTGGTGACCATCCAGTCACGCGTGCGAGTCTGCTCGATGCCCAGATCGACGACGTACAAGTCGAGTCCGCTCAGCTGCGGCTGCTCGGGATCCTCGACGCGGACCACGGTTTCGACCACCTGGCCGAGGACCAGCACCTCACCCGGGCGTTGGTTGAACTTGCGCAGCGACACGCTGCCCGTCGCCAGCGTCACGGCACCCGGATCGATGGCGGTGACTCGCAGAATCGGTACGAAAATCCTTCGGCGCGTGAGCAATTCGACAACCAGTCCGAGCACGCGCGGCTGCTGGCGCACGATGCTGATGCTGATCACCACGTCGCGGACGCGGCCGATGGACTCGCCGTCTGGCCCGAGCACGACCATCCCCGCGAGTCGGGCCGCATAGACCCTGTTCACCGCCGCCATGCCTAAAAGGGTAGAGAGTGTGGTTGTGGAAAACCGCTATCGACCCCGCCGAACGATCCTTTCGGTTCCCGGCAGCAGCATGAAGATGATCCAGAAGGCGAAGAGTTTGGCCGCCGATGAGGTCTTCCTCGACCTCGAAGACGCGGTCGCAGCCGACGCCAAGGCCGAGGCGCGCGCACAGGTTGCATCCGCGTTGGCCGAGCCCGGGTGGGCCGGGCAGTTGCGCGGAGTTCGGGTCAACGACTGGACCACGCCGTGGACTCACGCGGACGTCATCGACGTGGTATCTGCCGCAGGCGCATCGCTCGACATCGTGGTGCTGCCGAAGGTGTCCGATGTTTCCCACATCCATGCGCTCGATCTATTGCTCAGCCAACTCGAGGCGACGCACGGATTTCCGTTGGGCCGTATCGGCATTGAAGCCCAGATCGAGAACGCCGAAGGCTTGACCAACATCGACGCGATCGCCGGGGCCCCACGCGTGCAGGCGCTGGTGCTCGGCCCCGCGGACATGGCCGCCAGCCTCAACATGCGCACGCTCGAGGTCGGCGAACAGCCCGAGGGATACGACGTCGGCGATGCCCACCACCACGTGCTGATGCGGATCCTCGTCGCCGCCCGCGCCCGCGGCATTCTGGCGATCGACGGGCCGTACCTGAAGGTGCGCGACGTCGACGGCTTCCGTCGTGTCGCCGGACGCTCCGCCGCGCTGGGCTACGACGGCAAATGGGTGCTGCACCCCGACCAGATCGCGGCAGGCAACGAGATCTTCAGCCCGCGTCAGGAGGCGTACGACCACGCCGAGCTGATTCTGGAGGCATACGAGTGGCACACGTCACGGGCCGGTGGGGCCAGGGGAGCGGTGATGCTCGGCGACGAGATGATCGACGAGGCCAGTCGCAAGATGGCATTGGTGATCGCAGGCAAGGGCCGCGCCGCCGGGATGGAACGCAAGGGCGAACGCTTCCGTCCGCCCGCGTGACCGCCGGTTTTACTGCAGAGTGCTGACGCCCAGCGCGATGTAGATGAACACCACGACCAACGCTGCCGCGACGAACACGCCGCCGATGATCGTGCCCGCCAACGCCAATCCCCAGCCCTCCTGCCCGGTGCGTTTGGTCTCGCGCATCGCGATCACGCCCATGACGAGCCCGACGATCGCCAGCGGTGCACAACACACCCAACCCGCAAGGGATGTGACGAGCGAAGCGACTGCGGTGCCGTTCGTGCCCGGGGGCCGGGCCGGCCGATACGGGTCGTACGCCGGGTAATACGGGATTGCGCCCGGGTATCCGGGTGGCGGTGGTGCGTAGATGGGCGGGGGCAGCCCGGTGTCGACGGGATAGTCGACCGGCGGCCTCGAGTCCTCCAGCGGCGGGAACTCGACGCCTCCGCTGCTCAAGGGCTCGTGTGCCGGACGCTCCGGACCGCCGGTGGTCATCTATCCGCTGCTGATCATGGCGATGGTCCAGACGCCATTGATGAGCAGTGTTATCACGCCCACCGCAATGCCCGCGATCGCAAGCCCGTTGCCGTTCTCACCGCTCTGCTTGATCTGGTTCATGGCCACGAAGCCGAGCACGATGCCGACGATCGAACCGATGCCACAGCAGACTCCGACAATGGAGGCCACCAGTGAGCCGATCGCCATCGGATTGGTCTTCTGCGCGGGCGGTGCGCCGTACGCGCCGTAACCCGGGACCGGCGGACCGAAACCGGGTGGCGGACCGAAACCCGGTGGCGGCGGGCCGAAGCCGGGCGGCGGCGCGCCGTAGGGCGGGGGCGGCGGATAGCCGGGTGTGCCCGCCGCGCCGAACCCGCTCGGGGAGTACGACGGTGGCGGCGGATAGCCGGCTTGTCCGGGTGGGGCTTGTCCGGGTGGGGGAGGAAACCCGGGATCCGGCGCCGGCGGAACGCCGCCATAGGAGTAGTCGGGCGCCTGATACGGCGGGGGCGGCTGGTAGGCGGGCGGTTCGAACGACGGGGCCGGTGGCTCGAAGGGCTGCGCAGGCTGCCGGTAGACCGCGGTGATGTCATCCGGCGGTTGCGGGGTCGGCGCCTGCGTCTGCTCGATCGGCGGGGCCTCGTAGCTGGACGACGTCGGCTCGGAAGCTCCTGAGTCGGAGCCGGATGATGCCGATTGGCCAGCGTCTTCGCCCGGATTTGTCATGCTGTTCAACCTAGCGCAAATACAGGGCACCTTTGGGGAGCCGAACACGTTGGTTGGATCAGATCGCCAGAAGGATCAGGGATGACACCCGGAGCGCTTTAGAGGAGAATGAGGACCCGATGACCAGCCCGTTTCAACCCGGCCAGCCGTCAGGCGCAACACCTGGCACTCCAACGCGACGTGGTCCGGTGAATCTGCCAACTCCTCCGAAAGGCTGGCCGATCGGCTCCTACCCCACCTATGCCGAAGCTCAGCGTGCGGTGGACTATCTGTCAGACCAGCAGTTCCCGGTCCAGCAGGTGACCATCGTCGGCGTCGACCTGATGCAGGTGGAACGCGTGACCGGCAGGCTGACTTGGCCGAAGGTGCTCGGTGGCGGTGTGCTCACCGGCGCATGGCTGGGCCTGTTCATCGGCCTGATCCTCGGCTTCTTCAGCCCGAGCCCGTGGGGCGCACTGATCACCGGCCTGGTTGCCGGCGTCTTCTTCGGCCTCATCACATCTGCGATCCCGTATGCGATGGCGCGCGGCACAAGAGATTTCAGCTCGACGATGCAACTCGTCGCCGGGCGTTACGACGTGTTGTGCGACCCGCAGACCGCCGAACGCGGACGGGACCTGCTGGCGCGCTTGACGATCTAGTCCGACCCGCCCCGGCGCCGACACACGGGCGTTAGCTGGCGTTTTAGCGCATGCTCGCGCGCCCAGCGCAATTCCGTAACGGTGTGCGACGCCTGCGCCTGTCGTGTTGCAAATCACGCGCATGTGGCAATACGGTTCGCGCAGGAGGGTTTCTCTGAAGCCGCTCCGGCGACAACGTCAGATCCGGGACGGGAGGCAGCGGTGCGCGTCCCCAGCTTGCGCGTGGGGCCCCGACGGCTTGGTGCTGCGGCGTTGGCCGCTTTGACGACGGCGTCGATTGTCTCGGCGTGCGGATCGGGCGGCGGCGGAATCGTCATCAACTACTACACCCCGGCAAGCGAGATGGCCACCTTCACGGCAGTGGCCAAGCGGTGCAACGAAAAACTCGGCGGGCGCTTCACGATTCGACAGGTGAGCTTGCCGAAGGGTGCCGACGATCAGCGTCTGCAACTGGCCCGACGGCTCACCGGCAATGACAAGACACTCGACGTGATGGCTCTGGACGTGGTGTGGACCGCGGAGTTCGCCGAGGCGGGTTGGGCATTGCCGCTTTCGGACGATCCGGCGGGCCTCGCCGCGTCCGACGCGACCGCCGACACGCTGCCCGGCCCGCTCGAGACTGCCAAATGGCAGGACAAGCTTTACGCCGCGCCCATCACGACGAATACCCAATTGCTTTGGTACCGGGCCGATCTCATGGACCAGCCACCAGCGACGTGGGACGGAATGGTGACCGAGGCGACGCGGCTGCACGCCGAGGGCAAGCCGAGCTGGATCGCCGTGCAGGCCAAGCAGTACGAGGGTCTGGTGGTGTGGTTCAACACGTTGCTGGAAAGCGCTGGCGGTCAAGTCCTTTCCGCCGACGGCAAGACCGTCACACTCACCGACACCGAAGAGCACCGTGCCGCAACCGTGAAGGCGTTGGAGATCATGAAGGCGGTCGCCACCGCGCCAGGTGCCGATCCGTCGATCACGCAGACCGACGAGGGCACCGCACGACTGGCGTTGGAGCAAGGCAAGGCAGCCCTCGAGGTGAACTGGCCGTTCGTGCTGCCGTCAATGTTGGAGAACGCGGTCAAAGGCGGGGTGTCGTTCCTGCCGCTGAACGACGATCCACAGCTCACGGGCGCCATCAACGACGTGGGCACCTTCTCGCCGACCGACGAGCAGTTCACCGCCGCCTACGAGGCCAGCAAGAAGGTATTCGGCTTCACCAACTACCCGAGCGTGACCGAGGGCGAGCCTGCCAAGGTCACGCTGGGCGGCCTCAACCTCGCGGTTGCCAAGACCACCCAGCACCGCGCTGAGGCTTTCGAAGCCATCAGATGTCTGCGCAGTCCGGAGAACCAGCGCTACACCTCCGTCGAAGGCGGTCTGCCCGCGGTGCGCACATCGCTGTACGACGATCCCACCTTCCAGGCCAAATACCCGCAGTACGAGATCATCCGTGAGCAGTTGACCAACGCCGCGGTGCGCCCGGCGACACCGGTGTACCAGGCCGTCTCCACCAGGATCTCGGCGACGCTGGCGCCGATCACCGACATCGATCCGCAGCGCACCGCCGACGAGTTGACGGTGCAGGTGCAGAAGGCCATCGACGGTAAGGGGCTGATTCCATGACGGCCGCCGTACCGGCCGCCGTACCGGTCGCCGGCGGTACCGACGACACGAAATCCGAACGGCGGCTTGCGTTCGCGCTGATCGCCCCTGCGGTCATCCTGATGCTGACGGTCACCGCATACCCCATCGCGTACGCGGTCTGGCTGAGTCTGCAGCGCTACAATCTCGCCCAACCCGATGACACCGCATTCGTCGGCGTGGAGAACTACGTCACCGTCCTCACCGATCGGTATTGGTGGACGGCCTTCGTGGTGACGCTTGCGATCACCGTGGTGTCGGTGGCCATCGAGTTCGTGCTCGGCATGGCGCTGGCACTGGTGATGCACCGGACGATCTTCGCCAAGGGTGTGGTTCGCACCGCGATCCTGATTCCGTACGGCATCGTCACGGTCGCGGCGTCGTACAGCTGGTATTACGCATGGACACCCGGCACCGGCTACTTGGCCAACCTCCTGCCGCAGGGTAGTGCGCCGTTGACCGAGCAATTGCCCTCGCTGGCCATCGTGGTGCTCGCCGAGGTGTGGAAGACGACGCCGTTCATGGCGCTGTTGTTGCTCGCCGGTCTGGCGCTGGTGCCGCAAGATCTGCTGAACGCCGCCCAGATCGACGGTGCAGGCCCGTGGAAGCGGCTGACCAAAGTGATTCTGCCGCTGATCAAGCCGGCGATTCTGGTCGCGCTGCTGTTCCGCACCCTCGACGCGTTCCGCATCTTCGACAACATCTACGTGCTCACCGGCGGTGCCAACGACACGGGCTCGGTGTCAATCCTGGGCTATGACAACCTCTTCAAGGCTTTCAACCTCGGGCTGGGGTCGGCCATCAGCGTGCTGATCTTCCTGTCGGTGGCGATCATCGCGCTCATCTACATCAAGGTGTTCGGTGCCGCGGCACCGGGATCTGACTCCGAGGAGAGGCGCTGACATGGCCGACCGGGTGACTGGGCGCCGCGCCGCGGGGTGGGTCGTCATCGACCTCCTCGTCGTGATCTACGCGTTGTTCCCGGTGTTGTGGATCCTGAGCCTTTCGCTGAAGCCAACGTCAAGTGTCAAGGACGGCAAGCTGATTCCGGCACAGATCACGTTCGACAACTACAAGGGGATATTTTCCGGTGACGCGTTCAGCTCGGCCCTGATCAATTCGATCGGGATCGGACTCATCACCACGCTGATCGCGGTGGTCATCGGCGGAATGGCGGCCTACGCAGTCGCCCGTTTGGCGTTCCCCGGTAAGCGGCTGCTCGTCGGCGTCGCGCTGTTGATCGCGATGTTCCCGCAGATTTCGCTGGTGACCCCCATCTTCAACATCGAGCGCAGACTCGGGTTGTTCGACACGTGGCCGGGCCTGATCATCCCGTACATCACGTTCGCGCTGCCGTTGGCGATCTACACGCTGTCGGCATTCTTCCGGGAGATCCCCTGGGATCTGGAGAAGGCGGCGAAGATGGACGGCGCCACGCCCTCGCAGGCGTTCCGTAAGGTGATTGCGCCGCTGGCCGCTCCGGGCATCGTCACCGCGGCGATCCTGGTGTTCATCTTCGCGTGGAACGACCTGCTGCTGGCGTTGTCACTGACCGCTACGCAGCGCGCGATCACGGCCCCCGTGGCGATCGCCAACTTCACGGGCAGCTCACAATTCGAGGAACCGACCGGGTCGATCGCCGCGGGCGCGATGGTCATCACGATCCCGATCATTGTCTTTGTTCTCATCTTCCAGCGACGGATCGTCGCCGGCCTGACGTCCGGTGCGGTGAAGGGGTAGTTCCATGGCCGAAATTGTGTTGGACCGGGTGACCAAGAGTTACCCCAACGGCGCGACGGCCGTGAAGGACCTCTCGATCACGATCGCCGACGGCGAGTTCATCATCCTGGTCGGACCCTCCGGTTGCGGGAAGTCGACCACGCTCAACATGATCGCGGGTCTCGAGGACATCTCCTCGGGCGAGTTGAGAATCGGCGGCGAGCGCGTCAACGAGAAGGCGCCCAAGGACCGCGACATCGCGATGGTGTTCCAGTCCTACGCTCTCTACCCGCACATGAGCGTGCGTCAGAACATCGCGTTCCCGCTGACCCTGGCCAAGATGAACAAGGCCGAGATCGCACAGAAAGTTGACGAGGCCGCGAAAGTCCTTGACCTGACGGAGCTTCTGGATCGCAAACCCGCACAGCTCTCCGGCGGACAACGGCAGCGGGTGGCGATGGGGCGTGCGATCGTGCGCAATCCCAAAGCGTTCCTGATGGACGAGCCGTTGTCGAACCTCGACGCCAAACTCCGCGTGCAGATGCGGTCGGAGATCGCGCGGTTGCAGAACAAGCTGGGCACCACCACCGTCTACGTCACGCACGACCAGACCGAGGCCATGACCCTGGGGGACCGGGTGGTGGTCCTGCTCGCCGGCGAAGCGCAGCAGATCGGCACGCCCGAGGAGCTTTACACCCGGCCGGCCAACCTGTTCGTCGCGGGTTTCATCGGATCTCCGGCCATGAACTTCTTCCCGGGGACCATCACCGACATCGGTGTGCGCCTGCCTTTCGGCGAGGTCACCTTGCCCCCGGAGATGCACGACCTGCTCGCCCGGCGCAACGCCCCCAAGAATGTGATCGTCGGTCTGCGACCCGAGCATCTCGAGGACGCCTCGGTGTTGGACGGGTATGCGCGCATCAGCGCCGCGACGTTCGACGTGACGGTGGACATGGTCGAGTCGCTGGGCGCCGACAAGTACCTGCACTTCAAGAGCGAGGGGGCCGGCGCGCAGGCGGCGCAGCTCGCCCAGTTGGCCAGTGAGTCGGGCGTCGGCGAAAACGAGTTCGTGGCACGGGTTTCCACCGAGTCCCAGGCGAAGAAGGGCGACACGGTCCAGTTGGCGTTCGATACGTCCAAGCTGACGATCTTCGACGCCGACACCGGCAAGAATCTGACCCTTCCCGACGACGCTGTCTCCCGCGAGCAGACGCCGCCGCAGGTCGAGTGATCGACGTCCTGGCAAAGGTGCGCGCGCACCTGCGCGAGCACTTCGCCGCCATCGGCATCATCGCCGAACCCGACGAGGCCAGCATCACGTTCCTGGGCGCCGAGAAGATCGACGTGCTGCGCTTCGGCCCGGATGTGCGGCCGGGCCTGGAAGACGTCAATCACTATGTGTCGCTGGGGTGTTCGCGACATCCGATGTTCGACCCCACCGAGATGGTGACCGATGCGCTGCACGGATCGCGCGCCGAGGTCACGGTGGGACTGCGGGGCCCGTCACCGGCCGGCCTGGCCCGCTCGCTGGCGGTGGTGGCGGCTGCTCCCGCGATCGAAGGCCTGATGCTAGAGCCCGACGCACTGATCGATCTGGAGTCGTCCCTGTGGGAGGGCGCGCCCTTCACCGCGTTCCTGTTGAGCCGCAGCGATATCGACGATGTCCCGTTGACACCGCCGCTGCCTCCGGTGACGGTGCTGGCCGCCACCCCGATCACTGCGACCGAGGCGGCGTGGGTGCGGCTCAAAGGTGCCGACGCCATGCGGGAGGCGTGGCAGCAGGACGGGGTCGATGTACTGGATCCTCGGCGGCGAGCCGCCAATTCAGCCTGAGCGCAGAGCCGCGCAGCCGAGCTAGAGCCAGTGGTTGCGCCGGAACGCCCGGAACAACAGCGCGCAGATGACGACCATCACCGCCAGCACCGTGGGATAGCCGTACGCCCAGTGCAATTCGGGCATGTTGTCGAAGTTCATGCCGTAGATGCCCGCCAGCGCGGTCGGCACCGCGGCGATGGCGACGTAAGCCGAGATCTTGCGCATGTCGATGTTCTGCTGCATCGCGACCTTGCCCGCCGCGGCCTGCACCAGTGAGCTGAGCATCTCGTCATAGCTCGTGATCCGGTCGGACGCCTGGATGTTGTGGTCGAGGACGTCGCGCATGTATCGGCGGACCTCGATCGAGATCAGGTCGTTGTGGTCGGTGCCGATGCGCTGCAGTCCCACCGTCAACGGTGCGACCGCCCGGCGCAGTTCGACGACCTCGCGCTTCAGCAGATAGATGCACTCGATGTTGGTCTTGCGCGTCGGCGAGAAGATGTCTTCTTCCATGACGTCGATGTCGGTCTCGATCAGATCGGTGACATCGAGGTAGCTGTCGACGACATGGTCGGCGATCGCGTGCATCACCGCGTAGGGGCCGAGTTTGAGAGTGGCGGGTGACGCGTCGAGCTTCTTGCGGAGCCCGGCAAGCCCGCCGTGTTCGCCGTGGCGCACGGTGACGACGAAATCGGGTCCGACGAAGATCATGATCTCGCCGGTCTCCACGATCTCGCGGGCCAGCGCGATGGATGCGTGCTCGACGTAGTTCACGGTCTTGAGCACCAGGAACAGCGTGTTGTCGTAGCGCTCCAGCTTCGGTCGCTGGTGGGCGTGCACGGCGTCCTCGACGGCCAGTTCGTGCAGCCCGAACACGTCGGCGACGGCCTGCATCTGGCGCTCGTCGGGTCCGTGCAGCCCGATCCAGACGAACGCCTCCTTGCCCGACGACTCGAGGTCGTGCACCTTGTTCAGCGCCGCGGCGTGCGTGTACTTGCCGGGCAGCCGGATGCCCTCGCAGTACACGGCGCAGTCCACCATGGCGCGGGCGACGGGAACATGGATCGAGGCGGCATCGGGTTGGGCGCCCTTGGCGCGTACGACGGGTCGCAGTGACGGAGGTAGTGGGCGAAATGATGGCATCGGTCACTCTCCCCTGGTCAAGGCCAGCAGTGCCGGTCTTATCTGCCTTGGTGAATGCTACGCGGCGTGCCCGAAACCGACCCTGCTAGTTTCGTCCCCGAAGGCACGCCCGCGGTGCGGGCAACCACATCCGTCCAAGGAGCACCTCACGTGAGCACATCTCCCCTCAAGGTCGCGGTCACCGGTGCCGCCGGCCAGATCGGCTACAGCCTGCTGTTTCGTCTGGCCAGTGGCTCTCTGCTCGGCCCGGACCGCCCGATCGAGCTGCGTCTGCTCGAGATCGAGCCGGCGCTGAAGGCGCTCGAGGGTGTGGTGATGGAGCTCGACGACTGTGCGTTTCCGCTGCTGGCCGGTGTGGAGATCGGTGCCGACGCCAACAAGATCTTCAACGGGGTGAACCTGGCGCTGCTCGTCGGTGCGCGCCCCCGCGGTCCGGGCATGGAGCGCGGCGACCTGCTGGAAGCCAACGGCGCGATCTTCACCGCACAGGGCAAGGCGCTGAACGAGGTCGCCGCCGACGACATCCGCATCGGCGTGACCGGCAACCCGGCGAACACCAACGCGCTGATCGCGATGAGCAATGCGCCTGACATCCCGAACGAGCGGTTCTCCGCGCTGACCCGCCTCGACCACAACCGGGCGATCTCGCAGCTGGCGCGCAAGACCGGCGCCAAGGTGACCGACATCAAGAAGATGACCATCTGGGGCAACCACTCGGCCACCCAGTACCCCGACCTGTTCCACGCCGAGGTCGGCGGCCGCAACGCCGCGGAGGTCGTCAACGACCAGGACTGGATCGAAAACGACTTCATCCCGACCGTCGCCAAGCGCGGGGCGGCCATCATCGACGCCCGCGGCGCCTCGTCGGCGGCTTCTGCCGCCTCGGCGACCATCGACGCCGCCCGGGATTGGCTGCTCGGCAGCCCCGAGGGTGACTGGCTTTCGATGGCGGTTTTGTCCGACGGCAGCTACGGCGTTCCCGAAGGGTTGATCTCCTCGTTCCCGGTGACCACGAAGGACGGAAATTGGTCCATCGTGCAGGGCCTGGAGATCGATGACTTCTCCCGGGCGCGGATCGACAAATCGACCGCTGAACTGGCAGATGAACGCCAAGCCGTCACCGACCTGGGACTTATCTGAAACAGAGTCGATTAGGTTACCTACCAGTTCGAAAGTAACGTGAACGCCGTGTCCCAAGCGGTGAGAAACCTGTCAGACAAGAGGCCCCCGATCGTCCTGCATGACGAGGAGATCTTCGCCGCGCACCTAGGCGGAAAGCTGTCCGTAGGACACGAGCCCCTGAACACCCAGCGTGCGCTGTCGGTCGCCTATACGCCCGGCGTCGCCCAGGTCAGTCGAGCCATCGCCGCCGATCACACGCTGGCGTCGCGGTACACGTGGGCCAGCCGCCTGGTCGCGGTGGTCAGCGACGGCAGCGCCGTCCTCGGCCTCGGCGATCTCGGGCCTGCCGCGTCGCTGCCGGTGATGGAGGGCAAGTGCGCGCTGTTCAAGGCGTTCGCCGACTTGGATTCGATTCCGATCGTGCTCGACACCAAGGATCCCGACGAGATCGTCGAGACCCTGGTGCGGTTGCGCCCGACGTTCGGTGCCGTCAACCTCGAGGACATTTCGGCGCCCCGCTGCTTTGAGATCGAACGCCGCGTGGTCGAGGCGCTGGACTGCCCGGTCATGCACGACGACCAGCACGGCACGGCGATCGTCGTGCTGGCCGCGCTGCTCGGTGCGGCGGAGGCGTTGGGTCGCGACATCACGTCACTGCGGGTCGTCGTCTCCGGCGCCGGTGCTGCCGGCGTCGCGTGCGCAAAGATATTGCTGGCCAGGGGAATTCGTGATATCACGCTGCTGGACTCACAGGGCATCCTGCACTCCGACCGCGGCAACCTCAACGAGTACAAGGCCGAGATCGCCGAGCAGACCAATCCGAACGGGCTGTCGGGTGGCATGGCCGAGGCGCTGAAGGGTGCGGACGTGTTCCTTGGCTTGTCCGCCGGTGTGGTGCCCCCGGAGATCGTCGCGACCATGGCCCCCGACTCGATCGTGTTCGCACTGTCCAATCCGGATCCGGAGATCCATCCCGACGATGCCAAGAAGTACGCGGCCGTGGTGGCGACGGGTCGCAGCGACTTCCCGAACCAGATCAACAACGTGCTCGCGTTCCCCGGCGTGTTCCGGGGCGCGCTCGACGCCGGGGCCCGTCGCATCACCGAGAAGATGAAGGTGGCGGCGGCTGAGGCGATCTTCTCGGTGGTCGGTGACGACCTCGCGGTCGACCAGATCGTGCCGAGCGTGCTGGATCCGCGGGTGGCCCCCGCTGTGGCGCAGGCGGTTGCCGCGGCGTCGGGAGCCTAGGCTCCGCGGTGCGCCGGTTCGCCTGCGCGCTCGCAGCGCTCGTCGTGTTGAGCGTCGCTGGTTGCGCTGGTGACGACGCGCCGGCGTCGGTCGCGGTCGGGGCGACCGACGATCCCGAATCCGCACTGATCGCGCATATCTACGCTGCCGCCCTTCGGTTCTACGGCAGCCCGGCACACGTCGCGCTGTCGACGGATCCGCTGACGGAGTTGGACTCGGGCGACGCCCGCGTGGTTCCCGGGTTCACCGGTCGCCTGCTGCACAGGTTCGTCCCGGACTCGACGGCGCGGTCGGCGACCCAGGTGTACCGAGAGATGGTTTCGGCGCTCCCCGAGGGCATCGCGGCTGGCGACTATACGACGTCGGCCGAGGACAAACCCGCACTCGCCGTCACCGAAAAGACCGCCGACACGTGGGGTGGGCGGGACTTGACCGCAGCGGTGCGTCACTGCGACGAGCTCGAGGTCGGCAAGGTCGCCTCCGGCGCTGTCCCGCCGCGTGCGATCGGGACCTGCAATCTGCCGAAGCCTCGCGAATACCCCGACCGCGCAAAGCTGTTCGCGGCGGTCCAGTCGGGGGAGGTGAACGCCGCATGGACGTCGACCGCAGCGCCGTACATCCCGACCGAGCTGTTGATGTTGTCCGATCGCACGTCGTTGATCCGGGCCGAGAACCTGGTACCGCTGTATCGGCGCAACGAGCTCAACGAGTCACAGGTGCTGGCGCTCAACGAAGTGGCCGGCGTGCTGGACACCGCCGCGCTGGCCGATATGCGTGCGCAGGTGGAGGGCGGCACCGATCCTGGGCTCGTCGCAGGTGCGTTCCTCGACGAACACCCGCTGGGCGACTGATTTTCCTAACGTGTCGGGGGCAGCAGCCACTTGTTGAGCGGACCAAGCAGCCGCATGTAAGCGGCACCCGTCACGCGCACGATCGCGTCGTACAGCTTGGCGTCCGCACCGGGTAGCACCCGCGCCTTGTCACGCTCGACCGCTCGCAGGACGATTCTGGCCGTGCGTTCGGGGCTCGTGATGGCGACCTTGTCGAAAACGGAGGCGAGCGCGTTCTTGTCGAGATCCGTTGCGGTCGTGGCGTGCTGGACGAGGGCGGTCTTTATATAGCCGGGATGCACACACGTCACCTTCACCGGATGGCCTGCCACCGCCATTTCCTGTCGAAGCGCTTCGGTGAAACCCCGCACCGCGAACTTCGCCGAGTTGTACGCCGCCTGCCCCTGCACCGCGAACAGCCCGTACATGCTCGAGATGTTCACCACGTGCCCGTCGCCGGAAGCGATCAGGTGTGGCAAAAAGGCCTTGGTGCCGTTGACGACACCCCAGTAGTCGACGTTCATCACGCGCTCGAGATCGTCGAACGTCGTGACCTCGACGTCACCCATGAAAGCTATGCCGGCGTTGTTGTAGACCTGATTCACCGAACCGAAGTGCGTCTGAACATCGTCGGCGTACGCGAGAAACGCTGCACGATCGGTGACATCGAGTCGGTCGGCTTTCACCGGCGCGCCGATCGCCTTCAATCGCTGTTCGGTGACGGCAAGGCCCTCGGTGTCGACGTCAGAGATTGCAAGCCGTGCGCCGCGGCGAGCCAGCTCAACCGTCAGCGCCTGTCCGATGCCCGATCCGGCGCCGGTGACGACGGCCGCCTTACCCGCGAAGCTTCCCATCGGGTCCAGTGTGGCAGTGAATCAGTGCGCGTTGTTCACGACTCGAGACATCACAGACGAGAACAGCCGCTGGTAGCCCGATCCGGTGATGCGCACGAGGAGCTCGAGCACCTTCGCGTCGGGGCCGACCAGCACGCGAGCCCGGTTCTTGCGGACCGCATCGAGGATGATCTGCGCGGCCTTCTCCGGTGTCGTGATCGTCAGCTTGGTGTCGAAAGTCTTTGTCAGACCGTCCTTGTCGACGCCTTCGGCGGCAGTCGAGTTCCGCATGATCGCAGTCTTGATGCCTCCGGGGTGGACGGTGGTCACCTTCACGGGATGTCCCGCGGCAACCATCTCCTGGCGCAACGCCTCGGTGAATCCGCGCACCGCGAACTTCGCCGAGTTGTACGCCGCCTGGCCGGGCACCGAGAAGATACCGAACAGGCTGGATACGTTGACGACATGCCCGTCGCCCGAGGCGATCAGATGGGGCAGAAAGATCTTCGTGCCGTTGACCACGCCCCAGTAGTCGACGTCCATCACTCGCTCGATGTCCTTGAACGGCATGACCTCGACGTCGCCGACGTAAGCGATACCCGCGTTGTTGTAGATCTGGTTGACCTTGCCGAAATGCTGAACCACGGAATCGGCATACACCTCGAAGGCCTCGCGCTCGGTGACGTCGAGTCGGTCGGCCTTCACCGGCGCGCCGATGGCTTTCAGCCGCTCCTCGGTGACCGCGAGGCCCTCGGTGTCGACGTCGCTGATCGCCACGCTGGCACCAGAACGGGCCAGTTCGATCGCCAGCGCCTGTCCGATGCCCGATCCGGCACCGGTCACCACGGCGACCTTTCCTGCGAAGCCCTGCATGCCACTCCTCGTGTCGGTTGCTCCGGCCAGATTAGTCGGTACCGCTGGTCCGCCCATATGCGCACCCCAATCCTTACCCGCTCGCTGTAACGCCCGCCGACTTGCCTGCCACTACTGCGGGGGGCCGGTATTCACCGACGAAAGGGAATTCATGACACCGAGTGCGGTTACGCGCTTTGGGCAGCTGGTCTGCCGCTACGGCCTAGTGGTTGTGCTGGCGTGGATCGGGGTCGGCAAGTACGTGAAGATGGAAAGCCGGGTGCTCATCGAACACAGCCCGCTCATGTCGTGGTTCTACGACTTCCTCAGTGTCGGAGCCGTCGCCGCGGCACTGGGCACGATGGAGATCGTCGCCGCGGGACTGATCGCGCTGCGACCGATATGGCCCACGATGTCTGCGGTGGGCAGCGCGCTCGCGGTCATCCTCTTTGTCGGAACGCTGAGCTTCCTCTTCACCACGCCGGGTGTGGTGGCCACCCACGCCGGCGTGCTGCCCGTGCTCAGCGGGATGCCCGGACAATTCCTGCTGAAGGATCTCGTCCTGATCGGCGTGGCGATTTGGACGCTCGGCGAGTCGCTGGAGGCGCGCGCTATTCGGCGAACGCCTCGTCGATGATCTCCTGCTGCTCGACGGCGTGCACCTTCGACGACCCTGATGACGGTGCCGACATCGCGCGCCGCGAAATCCGCGTGATGTCGGACAGCTTGTCCGAGCACACCTCGGGAAGCGTCAGCCCGAACGTCGGCCACGCACCCTGGTTGGCCGGCTCCTCCTGCACCCAGAAGTACTGCTCGACATTCGGATACTGGTCCAAGGTCTCATTGAGCCGCCGCTTCGGCAACGGTGCGAGCTGCTCGATGCGAACGATCGCCACATCGTCGCGCTCGTCCTTGTTCTTGCGCGCCGCCAGCTCGTAGTAGATCTTGCCGCTGGTCAACAGGATCCGCTTGACCTTGCTGCGGTCACCCGTGCCGTCGGTATACGTGGGCTCTTCGAGCACCGAGCGGAATTTCGCCTCTGTGAACTCCCGCAGATCGCTCACGGCAGCCTTGTTACGCAGCATCGACTTCGGCGTGAAAACGATCAACGGCCGATGGATGCCGTCAAGGCCATGCCTGCGAAGCAGATGGAAGTAGTTCGCGGGCGTCGACGGCATCGCGATCGTCATCGACCCCTCGGCCC
>JBIQHU010000080.1:0-26078 GCA_044508395.1 Mycobacterium sp.
CTACCACAGACGCGTTCTTCGCGTCCGCACTAGAAGAGGTACAGGAGTGACCACTACACCCGAAGCGGCCGCGGCCGCGTCCAAGAATCTGCCCCTCCCCGACGGAGACGAGGAACGCGTCGTCGGCTTCGGCGTCATGGGACTGCCCTTCGCCAACGGGCACTACCTCGCCTTCCGCGACTTCCCCGAGACATCGTTCTCCCCCGCCTATGTGTCGGTGTGGCACCGCACGCCCGACGGCGTCTGGACGTTCTACGCGACCACGCCCGGCCCGCAGAGCTGCTCGCGCTACTTCAGCTCAGCGACCCCGGTCGACCCAGTCGTCTGCGGCATCACGTCGCGCTGGGTCACACCGTGGTCGCTCGCGATTTCCATTGACGGAGTTCTGGATTGGCGTGTCGACATCACGACGACACCGGCGACGCGACTGATGAGCGCCATCGGATCGCGGATGCCCGCACCGGTGTCGAGAAGCCGCAAAGCCCTTGCCGCGATCAGTCCTATCGTGGGGCCATTGTTGGGCATCGGGAAGATCAACCTGACCGGCAACCTGCCCAACGGCCAGGAATTCCGAATCGCGCCGCGACGGGTCTGGGCGGTCGCCGACTCGACCGCCGTCGTCAAGGGTGAGGATCTCGGTCCCATCGGGCCGCATCCCGTCCAGGGCAACCTGGCCGACTTCCAACTCCCCCAGCGGGGCATCTGCGTCGTCGCCCAGGGTCGTTTCGAGGCGTTCGACGTGGCCAGGCACCGCGACGGCGACCGTCTTGACCTATCCGGCTGACCAGGCGATGACGACAGCGCAGAATCGGCAGATGGCCTCCCAGCAGGCGCCGCCAGACCTTCCGACACGTGCGGAGGTGCTGGCGGCGCTGTCGGTCGCGATCGACCTCGGGCTGGGGCAGCCCGCCGAACACATGCTGCGGTCGGCGCTGATCGCGACGCGGATCGCCGACCGGCTGGGACTTACTGCATCGCAGCGCGACTGCATCTACTACGCGACGCTGATCATGTGGATCGGCTGCCACGCCGACTCGCACGAATACGCGCGCTGGTTCGGCGACGACATCGCGGTGCGCCGCGGCTCGTATCTTGTCGACTGGTCCGGGCTGCCCTATCAGCGTTTCCTGCTGACCAACATCGGTCGGGGCGAGTCGCTGCTGTCGCGACTGAAGACGGTGGCGACGCTGTATGCCAATGCGCGAGGCCATATCTCGCAGCTCATCCACTCGCATTGCACGTCGGCGGCGCTGCTGGCCGAACGGATCGGGTTGTCCGACAACGTGCAGACGGCGCTGCGGTTCACCTTCGAACGCTTCGACGGCGGCGGACTCCCGACCGGGGCTTCGGGCGAGGCGATCCCCATCGAGATGCGGGTGGCCCAGCTCGCCGACATGGTCGAGGTGCATCAGCGCGAGTACGGAATCGAGGGCGCGGTCGCCATGGCCCGCAGCCGCCGGGGTGGGCAATTCGATCCTGCGGTGGTCGACGCGTTCGTCGCCGACCCGGCGCACGTGCTCGCGGTGCCGTCGGCCGGTGACGTGTGGGCCACCGCGCTGCAGCACGCTCCGGACCGCAACACCCGCCTCGACGGACCCTCGCTGGACGTGCTGCTGGTGGCGCTCGGCGATTTCGTCGACCTCAAATGCCCGTTCACCCTCGGACATTCGCGCGCGGTCGCCCAGCTCGCCGCCGACGCAGCGATCACCGTCGGATTAGACGACGAGGCGGTCACGCTGATCCGCAGGGCGGCGTGCGTGCACGACATCGGCCGTATCGGGGTCTCGAACCAGATCTGGTCCAAGTCAAGCGCTTTGACGATGGCGGAGTTCGAGCGAATGCGACTGCATCCGTACCTGTCCGAGCGCATCCTGTCGCGAGTGCCGGGCTTGAAGGACGTCGCGGCCGTCGCCACCAATCATCACGAATGCCTCGACGGCTCCGGCTATCCGCGAGGCCTGTCGGCGCGGCAGTTGACGATGCCCGACCGGTTGTTGGCGTGCGCGGTCAGCTACCAGAGCGCGCTCGAACCCCGGCCCTACCGCGAGGCACTCGGGCCGGCTGGCGCGGCGCGCCGGCTGCGGGAACGCGTTCGCGACGGCGAGCTGGACTCGGTGGCGGCCGACGCCGTGTTATACGCCTCCGGGCAGGCGCCGGACAGGCCGAAGGCGCGGCCGCACGGGCTGACGGCGCGCGAGGTCGAGGTGCTTTGCCTGGTGGCGCAGGGCGCCACCAACAAGGAGATCGCGGCCAGGCTGGTGCTCAGCGAGAAGACGGTCCGCAATCACGTGGAGCGCACCTACACCAAGATCGGCGTCTCGAACCGGATCGGGGCCAGCATGTACGCCCTCGAACACGGCCTGGTCGCCGAGAGTTGAGGCATTCGCCTCACGCGCCGGGCAACCACTTTGGCGAAAGGTCGAACCATGAACCGATATCTCGCCGTCGTCTACGGCACCTTCAGCTACACCCTGTTCCTCGTTGTCTTCCTGTACCTGATCGGTTTTGTCGGCGGGCTTTTCGTGCCGCGCAGCGTCGACAATGCCGGTACCGCCCCCGTGGGGTGGGCGGTACTCATCGATGTCGCACTGGTGACGCTGTTCGCGGTACAGCACAGCGTCATGGCGCGACCTGCCTTCAAAAAGTGGTGGACCCGAGTCGTGCCGGAGCCCATCGAACGGAGCACGTACGTCCTGATCGCGAGCCTCGTTCTCGTAGTGCTGTACTGGCAATGGCGCGAGTTGCCCACGGTCATCTGGGACGTCACGTGGCAGCCCGCGCGACTTGGGCTGTGGACGCTGTTCTGGCTGGGCTGGGCGATCGTGCTGGCGTCAACGTTCATGATCAACCACTTCGAGTTGTTCGGGCTGAAGCAGGTATTCGCCGCGTGGCGGGCGCGGCCCGCCGCCGAGACCGGCTTCCGGACGATGCTGTTCTACCGCGTGGTGCGCCACCCGTTGATGCTGGGCTTCATCATCGCGTTCTGGGCCACGCCGACGATGTCTGCGGGTCATCTGCTGTTCGCGGCAACGATGACGGGATACATCCTGCTCGCCCTGCAGATCGAGGAGCACGACCTGATGTCGGCGTTGGGCACGCACTACGCCGAATACCGGAAGCGAGTGCCCATGCTGATCCCGGGCCTACGCAAGCGAGACACTGACATCATGGTGGGGTGACCGAGCTTCGAGGCCGGGTGTGGCGCCACGGCAAGCCGCAGGACGACTTCGAGTTCACGGCGATCTCGGACTATCTCGTTGAGGACGACGCGCTGGTCTGGTGCGACATCTACGACCCCGACCACGCGATCCTCAAGGACCTGGAATCCGAACTCGAACTCGACACCTGGGCGGTCGAGGATGCGATCGCCGACGCCGAGCGCACGAAGGCGGTCGTCTACCGCACGCACACCTTCTTCACCGTGTACAGCGTGGCGGTGAAGGACCCGCTGCCCGAGGACGACGCCGAGTCGATTCTCGACATCCACCGGATCTCGGGATTCGTACTGCCGCGCGGATTGATCACGGTGCGGTTGTCGCCGCACTTCGACATCGACGCGGTGTCGGAGCGATTCGACGAACTCGGCGGCCAGGAGTTCGGCGTAGGCGCGCTGGTGCACGGCCTGCTCGATGTCGTCGTCGACAGTCACTTCGACGCGGTACAGGCGCTCGACGACGGGATCGAGGCGATCGAGGACGATCTGTTCGCCAACAAAACCCGAAAGGGCATACAGCGCAAGACGTTCAGCCTGCGCAAGGATCTGGTCGAGCTGCGCAAGGTGGTGCTGCCGATGCGCGAGGTCGTCAACTCGATTCAGCACCGCAGGCTGGACGCCAAGACCTCACCCGAACTCGACCCGCTTTACGCCGACCTGTACGACCATGTGATGCGGGCGTCGGAGTGGACAGAATCGTTGCGGGACATGATCACAACGGTGTTCGAAACCAATCTGTCGCTGCAGGACGCTCGGCTGAACACGGTGATGAAGAAGCTCACCGGGTGGGCGGCGATCATCGCGGTGCCGACGGCGATCACCGGATTCTACGGCCAGAACGTGCTATATCCCGGCATCGACACCATTGGCGGGTTCGTGACCAGTACGTCGATCATCGTGCTGATCGTGATCGGCCTGTACTGGATGTTCAAGCGAAGGGACTGGCTGTAATCAACCGCGCAGCAGTTCGTCTGCGCGCTCGAGGTCGTCGTCGGCGTTGAGGGTCAGCACGCCGACCACATCACCGTCGGCCTCGTACCAGACCGTGAACCCGCCCTGGTGGTCGACCAATCGCCAACTTTCGTAACCGCCCCAGCCGCGGTACTTGAGCACCGAATCGCCGATGGTGCAGGCAAATCCGGGAATCTGATCCCACACGGCGGAGAAGCCGGAAGCTGTGAGTCCAGCGATCAGTCCCTCCTGCGCGGCGTCGCGCCAGTGCTCGGACCGAATGCGCCGCCCCGCGGCGACGTTGTATGCGAGCGCGACGTCGCCTGCGGCATAGACGTTGCGCGCCGACGCCCGCATGTGCTCGTCGACGGCGATGCGCCCGTCGCTGGTCTCCAATCCAGCCGACGCCGCCAGGCTGATGTCCGGGCGTACTCCAGTCGCCGAGACGACAAGGTCCGCCTTGATCTCCGTACCATCACCGAACATCACACCGAAGTCGCCGATCTCGGCCACAGTGGTCTCACCGACGAAGCCGACGCCGTTGTCGGACAAGATCTCCACCACCCGCTCACCGACCTCGAGCCCGAAACGCCGTTGCAGGGGAACGGCTTCCGCGGCCACGAGCGCGGTCTCCACGCCGCGGGCCGCGAGACAAGCCGCCGCCTCGCAGCCGATCAGACCGGCTCCGATGACCACCGCTGAGTCCGCGTACCGGGCAGCCATTTTCAGCGCAACGGCGTCGGCGAACGACCGCAGGGTCAGCGCTGTATCGGCGCCAGGGATATCCGGCTTCACCGGTGCCGCACCCGACGCGACGACGAGATGCCAGTAGGGGTAACGCTGCCCACCCGCGGTGATGACTTCCTGGGCGTCGGTGTCGATGTGGTCGACGGTGATGCCGCGGATCAGTTCGACGTTGTAGTGGGCGAACCAACCGGCGCTGTGCAGATCGCGCTTGTCCTCGCGATCGCACAGGAAGCCCTTGCTCAGCGGAGGCTTGGCGTAAGGCAGGGCGGGATCGCCGGTGAGGATGCGCACGGGGATGCCGGGATGCTTGCTGCGGAACGTCTCCGCCGCGCTCAGCCCCGCGGGCCCACTCCCGATGGCGATGAAACCTGGTGTCGCCACATGTCCTGGGTACCACTGCGCGGAACGCGACACGTCGCTTGTCAGGCTTTCGTCACTTTTGCCCGACCATCGCTTTCCCAGCATGGTCTCGGGATTGCCGCTATCGCGGCACGGCAAACGATCGCTAGCCGCCGCAGGTCGGGTTTGCGCTCTTCGACGCCGCCACGCGCGTCACCGATTCGTTGACGCGGTCCATGCTCAACTGGCCCGAGTTGACCGCCTGCTCAAGCGAATCCAAGACCGCGGGCACGTCTTCGGTGGTGATCCACAGCGCGACATCGGCGCCGGCCTGCAGGGCGGCAAGCACCGCTTCGGAGACGCCGTAGTGATCCGTGATCGCGGCCATGCCGGACAGGTCGTCGGTGTACACCACCCCGGTGAAGGGCGGCCCGCCATATCCCCCGGACCGCAACAGGTCGTAGGCGGGTTTGGACAGGCTGGCGGGGTCGGCGCCGGTCAGCCCCGGCACCTGGAGGTGTCCGAGCATGACGGCGACCGGGTGCTGTGTGGTCAGCGTCCGGTACGGGATGAGGTCGTCGGCCTGCAGCTGTTCGAGCGGCGGGGTGCTCACGCCGCCGGTGTGCGAATCGCCCGAGCCGTTTCCGTGGCCGGGGAAGTGCTTGAGCACGGGCAGTACTCCGGCGTCGCGCAGCCCTCGCGCGTACTCGCCGGCGTAGGTGGTCACGGTCTGCGGGTCCGCACCGAACGACCGGTCGCCGATCACGGTGTCATCGGGGGCGTCGGTGACATCGATGACGGGCGCGAAATCGACTGTGATACCGAGCTCTTTCATCGCCAGGCCACGCTGCAGGGCGATGTTGTACACCTCCTCGGGCGAACTGCCGGCGCCCAGCGCGCGCGGCGTCGGCTGCGACCCGATGATGCTCGACAGTCGTTGCACCCGACCGCCTTCCTCGTCGGTGCTGACCGCCAGCGGAAGCGGACCGGAGGACGCGACGATCTCGCGCAGGGAGCCGTCCTGCAGCATCGACAGGTCGGTCCAGCTGCCGATCATGATCCCGCCGATGTGATGGTCGGCCACCACGGCGCGGGCATCGTCTGCGCCGGTCACCCCGACCATCAGGAGCTGGGCGAGCTTGTCGCGGGTGGACAGGGTGTTGACGACGGCCTCGGCGTCGCTGCACGACGGCGGAACGGGTGCAGGCGCCGGCGCCGACGCCTCGTTCGAAGGCGTCGTCGGCCCGGACAGCCGGGGCTTAACGACCCACACCACGGCGACAGCCAGCAGTGCAACGGCGAGCACCGCAAACGCGATGGGCATCCACCGAGACGCCCGCATCCGCTGCTTGACACTGCTCAGGACGTTCGAGAAACCCGGCATAGGCACGAAGTTACCCGGCGTGGAAGCTTCGATGCCCACACATGATCGCAATATGCGAATATCTGCCCATGACCTCCCCGGAAGACCCCGAGGACCGGATCAGGCAGCTCGAGCAGTCGGCCGCCTCGTACGGGGCAGTGGAACTGGGCGCCGAGTATGCCCCGCGTGAAGGCGTCAACCCGTCGTCTCAGCTCCCGCCGCCGGCCTACAACACGCCAGTGCCACCGCCCCCGCCCGCGTACGGGCCACCCCCGCCGCCCTACGGGGGCCCGTCCTCCTACGGCGACCCCTACCAGCCGCCGTTCGGCACGCAGTACACCCCGATTCCGAAAAAGGGTGCGCCCGTCGGGTTGATCATCGGCCTGCTGGCGGTCGTCTTCATCGCCATCTTCGGTGGGATCGCGGCGTTTGTGTGGAACATGTCTTCGACGATCGAGGGCGTAGCCGGCGGCGGCGGGTCCGTCGACCGACCGAACACACCGGCCTATCGCCCGCCGACGATCACGCTGCCGAGCATTCCCGCGATTCCGAGCTTCCCCACCGCGGAGGAGACCCCGACGCCAGGCGGACAGTTCAGCGTCGCAGGCATCGACGAGGTCAAGACGATTCCCTGCAACGAGGCCAACATCAGCGTCAGCGGCGTCAACAACACCGTCACGCTGACCGGACACTGCCTGAGCGTCACCGTGTCCGGCGTCGAAAACAAGGTCACCATCGACAGCGTCGACACCATCGGGGCATCAGGATTCGACAACAAAGTCATCTATCTTTCGGGCGATCCGGAGATCGATGCCAGCGGATCGAACACGGTCTCGCGCGGCTGACGCTTCCGGCGGCTGCCCTGGTGGCGCCGCCGTAGGATGCAGTAATGGCCACGTTGGAGGATCTGGAGGCGCGCATTGCGGCCCTCGAGGCCTCGCAGGCCGACTACCGCGCAGTGCTGTCGGCGGTCAATGCGCTGGGAGCCAACCAGCGGGAGCATTCGCTGCGGCTCACGGCGGTAGAGTCCGGGCTCGCCGACCTCCGACAGGAGACGCGCGCTGGCTTTCGCTCCGTTGACGAACACCTCGCCGAACTCAAGGATCTGGTGATCCGGCGTATCAACGGCACCTAGACATATCGCGGGACATCTCGCGGGACAGCCCAGCCACCTCCGCGCGACAAAGTCATGTCACCCCCAGGGCTATGGTCGGGTTGTTATTAGGAGAGGACGGACGTGAGTGAGCAGACCTCGACACCGAAGCTGACCGGCCAGTTCGCCAAGGCACTCGTCTACGCCGAGCTGAAGCACCACAACCAGGTCCGCAAGGCCGGCGACATTCCGTACCTCGGCCACCTGCTCACCGTGGCGGGGTTGGTGATCAACGACGGGGGCTCCGAAGCCCAGGCCATCGCGGCGCTGCTGCATGACACCGTCGAGGATGCCGGCGGACCGCCGACGCTGGAGGAGATCCGGCGCAACTTCGGTGAGGACGTCGCACGCATCGTCGACGAGTGCAGCGACACCGACGTGGTGCCGAAACCACCGTGGCGCGAACGCAAGACCGCCTACATCCGCCACCTGCAACAGGTGGGCATGGACACCCTGCTGGTATCGGTGGCCGACAAGCTCGACAATGCCCGGTCGATGCTGCGGGATTACCACGAACACGGCCCTCAGCTGTGGGAGCGCTTCACGGTCAAGGACCCACGTGACCACCTCTGGTATTACGGCGAATTGCTCGCCGGCTACCGCAGCCGCGGGCTGGACAGCTGGATGGTCGACGAACTCGGCCGCGCCGTCGACGAGCTCAAGCGGCTGGTCGAGGGCGGCGACCGAATCATCCTGGTCTGACAGCCGGGCGGCGCCGCTTATGGTGGACGCTGATGGCATTGCACCTGCACCGTGCTGAACGCACTGACCTGCTGGCCGACGGCCTCGGTGCCCTGCTATCGGACCCCCTGCCCGATCCCTTCGCCGAGGAAGTCGTCATCGTGCCCGCCAAGGGCGTCGAACGATGGCTCAGTCAGCGGCTGTCGCATGTGCTCGGCCGTGGGCGGAGTGACGACGGCGTGTGCGCCGGTATCGCGTTTCGCAGCCCGCGCTCGCTGATCGCCGAGATCACCGACACCGACCCTGGCCGAATCACCGGCCCCGCCAGTGCTGACGATCCGTGGTCGCCCGACGCGATGGTGTGGCCGCTGCTCGCCGTCATCGACGACAGCTGCGACGAAGCCTGGTGCATCACGCTGGCCACCCACCTGGGCCACTTCGAATCGGGCGACGAGCGCGAACTCCGGCAGGGCCGGCGCTACGCCGTCGCCCGACGGCTCGCCGGCCTCTTCGCGTCCTACGCCCGCCAGCGGCCGCAGCTACTCATCGACTGGGAAGGCGGCGCCGACGGCGGCATCGACGCCGACCTGCGGTGGCAGCCGCCGCTGTGGCGCGCGCTGCTGCACCGCATCGACGCCGATCCGCCCCACATCAGGCACGCGAAAACCATTGCCACACTGCAGGAGTCCCCCACCGATCTGCCCGAGCGTATCTCGCTGTTCGGTCACACGCGGCTGACGTCGACTGAGATCGAACTGCTCGACGCGCTGGCCACCCATCACGATCTCCACCTGTGGCTGCCGCATCCCAGCGACGACCTCTGGAGGTCCCTCGCCCGCAACAAGGGTTCCATCCCACGCAGCGACGACACCTCCCATCGGCAGGTCCACCACCCGCTGCTGGCGACGCTGGGACGCGATCTGCGCGAACTGCAGCGCGCCCTGCCCACCGACGCGCAGACCGACGAATACCTTGGCAGCGATAGGCATCCCGAGACGCTGCTCGGTTGGTTGCAGTCCGACATCACCGCCAACACCGTGCGCCCGCAGGGCCGCACACTCAGCGCCGACGACCGTTCCGTGCAGGTGCACAGCTGCCACGGCCCCGCGCGCCAGATCGACGTCCTGCGCGAGGTGCTGCTCGGCCTGCTCGCCGACGACCCCACCCTCGAACCGCGCGACATCCTCGTCATGTGCCCGGACATCGAGACCTACGCGCCGCTGATCGTCGCCGGATTCGGCCTCGGCGACGTCGTCGACGGTGCACATCCCGCACATCAGCTGCGCGTCAAACTCGCCGATCGCGCACTCACGCAGACCAATCCGCTGCTCGGGGTGGCGTCACAGCTGCTCACGCTCGCCGGTGGACGCGCCACCGCCAGCGAGGTTCTCAACCTCGCCGAGGCGGGTCCCGTACGCGCGTGCTTCAACTTCAGCGACGACGACCTCGACGCGATCGCCGACTGGGTCCGCGAGGCGAACATCCGGTGGGGCTTCGACCGCCCCCACCGCCACCCGTACGGCGTCGACTTCCTGCAGAACACCTGGCGCTTCGGCATCGACCGCGTGCTGGCGGGGGTGGCGATGTCCGACGATTCGCGCGCCTGGCTCGACACCACGCTTCCGCTCGACGACGTCGGCAGCAACTGCATCGAGCTCGCCGGCCGGCTCACCGAATACGTCGAACGGCTGCAGGCGTGTGTCGAATCACTTTCCGGTGCATGGCCATTGCGCGAATGGCTCACCGCACTGTCCACCGGTATCGCCCAGTTGACCGCGGTGCCCGACGCCGACCTGTGGCAGTCCAGCCAGGTCGAGCGCGAGTTCAACGACGTCCTCGCGACGGCCGGTCCCCACGCCGACACCCTGATGCGGTTGCCCGACATCAAGGCGCTGCTCGACCGCCACCTCGCGGGCCGGCCGACACGGGCCAACTTTCGCACCGGCACCCTGACGGTGTGCACGATGGTGCCGATGCGGTCGGTGCCGCACCGCGTGGTCTGCCTGGTCGGCCTCGACGACGGGGTGTTCCCTCGGCTGGGAGTGGTCGACGGCGACGACGCGCTGGCCCGCGATCCGATGACCGGTGAACGCGACATCCGTTCGGAGGACCGGCAACTGCTGCTCGACGCGATCGGCGCGGCGACCGAGAAGCTCGTCATCACCTACACCGGCGCCAACGAGTACTCGGGGCAGCGCAAACCCCCCGCGGTGCCACTCGTCGAACTGCTCGACACGCTGGACGTCACCACGTCGGAGAAGGTCCGCGATCGCATTCTCGTCGACCATCCGTTGCAGCCCTTCGATGTTCGTAACGTGACACCGGGCGAGCTCGGAATGCCGCCGGGGCAGTCGTTCACGTTCGACCCGACCGCGCTCACCGCGGCCCTGGTCGCGACCGGCCACCGCGAGGATCGCCCGCGCCTGATCGGTCAGCCGCTGCCGCCACCGCCGCCCGACGATATCGCCCTCGACGACCTGATCGGCTTCTTCAAGGATCCGGTCAAGGGGTTCTTCCGTGCGCTGGACTACACGCTGCCGTGGGACGTCGAGGCCGTGCAGGACGCGATGCCCGTCGAGATCGACGCCCTGCAGGAGTGGAAGGTCGGCGACCGGATGCTCGACGACATGCTGCGCGGCATGTCGCCCGAGAACGCGCGGGCGGCCGAATGGCGGCGCGGCTCACTGCCGCCGGGCAAGCTGGGCTGGCGCACGGCGACGGACATCTGCGTCAAGGCCGACGCGCTGGCGTCCGCCGCCAAACGGCACCGCACCCAGGAGCCGGATGCCTACGACGTCGACATCGATGTCGGCGGTCGACGCGTGACCGGCACCGTGCCGCGGCTATACGGCGACCGGCTGGTCGCGGTCACCTACTCGAAGCTGGATGGTCGCCACCTGCTGGAATCGTGGATTCGCTTGGTGGCGTTGACCGCTCAGTATCCCGGCCGGGAGTGGACGGCAGTGTGCATCGGACGCCCCAAGCAGGCCGGCCCGCCCAAGGAGCGGCTGCTCGGTCCACCGGACGGGGCGCTCGAGGTCCTGCGCGATCTCGTCGCGATGTACGACGAGGGACGCCGCCAGCCGATTCCGTTGCCGCTCAAGACGTCCTATGCGTGGGCGGAGACCGAGCACCACCGCGGCACCCCGATGCGGGAGGCGGGCTGGAAGTGGAAGACGGGTAAGTATCCCGGCGAGGACCAGGAGCGCGCACACGTGCGGGTGTGGGGGCCGGGCTATCCACTCGAGGACCTGGTCGCCGCCGGTCTGCCCGACTACGCGACACGGCTGTGGTCGCCGATACTGTCGGCCGAGAGGGACCCCGACTGATGGAGATGGCCCCCTTCGACCTGCTGGGTCCGCTGCCGGCGGCGCGGTCCACGACCGTGCTCGAGGCGAGTGCGGGGACGGGCAAGACGTTCGCGCTCGCAGGTCTGGTGACACGCTACGTCGCCGAGGGCGCGGCCACGCTCGATGAGATGCTGCTCATCACCTTCGGGCGGGCGGCCAGCCAGGAACTACGGGAGCGCGTGCGCAGCCAGATCCTCGAGGCGCTGCTGGCGTTCGACGACCCGACGACCGTCGGCGACAACCAAGTCCTCGAGCACCTGCTCGACGGCGACCCCGACGAGCTGGCAGAGCGCAAGCTGCGGCTGCGGGACGCGCTGGCCGGGTTCGACGCCGCGACCATCGCCACCACCCACCAGTTCTGCCAGCTGGTACTGAAATCGCTTGGGGTGGCCGGTGATACCGACGCGGGTGTGCAGCTGGTGGAGAGCCTCGACGATGTCGTCGCCGAGATCGTCGACGACCTTTACCTCGCGCACTTCGGCCAGCAGAAGGACGACCCGCAGTTGACCCGCGAGCAGGCACTCGAGCTCGCGCAGGAGGTCGTCGCCAACCCGCACACCGAGCTGCGGCCGCTGGACCCGGCACCGGGCTTCGAACCCGCGATACGCGTCGACTTCGCCAAGGCCGTGTGCACAGAGCTGGAGAAGCGCAAACGCAAGCTCGGCATCCTGCACTACGACGACCTGCTCTCGCGGCTCGCGAATGCGTTGGAACCCGCCGACTCTCCCGCGCGGGCCCGCATGCAGCGGCGCTGGTCGATCGTCATGGTCGACGAGTTCCAGGACACCGACCCGGTGCAGTGGCAGGTGATCGACCGCGCGTTCTCCGGCCACTCCACCGTGATCCTGATCGGCGACCCGAAGCAGGCGATCTACGCGTTCCGCGGCGGTGACATCGTCACGTATCTGCATGCCGCCGACAGTGCGGGCGAACGCCGGACCCTGGGCACCAACTGGCGCAGCGACGGCCCGCTCGTCGACAGCCTCCAGGCGGTGATGCGCGACGCGCAACTCGGCGACGCCAGGATCGTGGTGCGGGAGGTTGCGGCCAACCACAGGGAGCACCGGCTCAAGGGTGCGCCGCACAACGATCCCTTCAGGCTGCGCGTGGTGTCCCGGGAGGCGTTGCGCACCAGGCCCGATCGCGTCATCACGATGGACCGGCTGCGGGTCCACATCAGCGCGGACCTGGCCTCGGACATCGCCGCGCTGCTGTCGAGCGGTGCGACGTTCTGCGAGCGTCCGTTGCGTCCGGGCGATATCGCGGTGATCGTCGAGACCCACCGCGACGGGCGGGTGTGCTTCGATGCGTTGGCCGCCGCGGGCATTCCCGCCGTGTACACCGGCGACTCCGACGTGTTCTCGTCGCAGGCGGCCGACGACTGGCTGTGCCTGCTTGAGGCCTTCGACCAACCCCACCGGTCCGGACTGGTGCGCGCCGCAGCGACCACCATGTTCTTCGGTGAAACCGCGGAAACCCTTGCCGCCGAGGGTGACACGTTGACCGACCGGATCGCCGACATCCTGCGCGAGTGGGCCGACCATGCGCGCGACCGCGGCGTCGCCGCCGTCTTCGAGGCCGCGCAGCTGAGGGGCATGGGCACCAGGGTGCTGTCCTGGGTCGACGGCGAACGTCATATGACCGACCTGGCGCATTTGACGCAGGTGCTGCACGACACCGCGCACCGCGAGCACTTCAGCCTGCCCGCCCTTCGCGACTGGCTACGGACACAGCGCGAAGAGCGCAGCGGCGCCGTGGAGCGAAATCGCCGATTGGACAGCGACGCCGCGGCCGTGCAGATCATGACGGTGTGGGTGAGCAAGGGCCTGCAGTACCCGGTGGTGTATCTGCCGTTCGCGTTCAACCGCAACATCCAGACCCGCGACGTGGTGCTGTTCCATGACGGGGACACGCGCTGCCTGCACATCGGCGGCGAGCAGAGCCCGGATTACACGGCTGTCCAGCAGTTGGGCCGGCGCGAGGCGGCCAGCGACGACGTCCGGCTCACCTACGTCGCGCTGACCCGCGCACAATCCCAGGTAGTCGCCTGGTGGGCGCCCTCGTGGGATGAACCCAACGGCGGACTGTCACGGCTCCTGCGCGGCCGTCAACCCGACGATCCGGTGGTGCCCGACCGCTGCGACCCGTCGAAGATCGACGACGCCGACGCACTGACCGCGCTGCGAGCGTGGGAGACCGTCGGCGGACCGGTCCTCGAAGAGTCCGTGATCGCCCCGCTTGTCGAGGTCGAATTGCCGCCCACGCCATCGGGTCTCGACGTTCGGCACTTCCACCGGCGGATCGACACGTCATGGCGGCGGACGTCGTACTCGGGGTTGATCCGCGCGGCCGAATCGGTGGGGGTGACCAGCGAGCCGGAGGTGATCGAGCTCGACGACGAGGTCGGTGAGGTGCCGGTGCACGAGGCTTCTGATGTCGGGGCGGACGTGCCCTCGCCGATGGCCGATCTGCCGACGGGCGCGAAGTTCGGCACGTTGGTGCACGCGGTGCTCGAGACCGCCGATCCGTTGGTCGACGATCTCGCGGCCGAGCTGGAGTCGAAGATTCGCGAACACTCGGTGTGGTGGCCCGTCGACGCCACTGCCGAGGACCTGGCGACGGCGATGGTGCCGATGCACGACACCCCCCTTGGCCCGTTGGCTCCCGGCATGACGATGCGACGGATCGGTCTGCGAGACCGGCTGCAGGAGATGGAGTTCGAGTTCCCGCTGTCGGGTGGCGACGTGCGGGCCGGCGCGCCTTTCACCACGTTGGCCGCCGTCGGCCGACTGTTGACGGAGCACCTGCCATCCGCCGATCCCCTCGTCTCGTATGCCGATCGCTTGTCGAGCGGCGCCTTGGGGGCGCAGTCGTTGAAGGGGTACCTGACGGGGTCGTTGGATGTGGTGCTGCGGGTGGACGGTCGATACCTCGTCGTCGACTACAAGACGAACTGGCTCGGTGAGCCGGGGCGGCCGCTGACGGCTGCGGACTACGCGCAGCCGCGGCTGGTCGAGGCGATGCTGCACTCGGACTATCCGCTGCAGGCGCTGCTGTATTGCGTTGTGCTGCATCGTTTCCTGCGGTGGCGTCAGCCCGGCTATTCGCCGGAGGAGCATCTCGGCGGCGTGCTCTATCTCTTCGTTCGGGGCATGTGCGGTGCGCAGACGCCGGTGGTCGACGGGCATCCGGCGGGTGTGTTCAGCTGGCGTCCCCCGGCAGGGCTGATCGTGGCGCTGTCGGACCTGCTCGACGCGGGGGTGGCGGCGGCGTGACCCTGGAGGCGTTTGCCGAGCTGTTC
Organism: Mycobacterium sp.; assembly: GCA_044508395.1. Taxonomy (GTDB): domain Bacteria; phylum Actinomycetota; class Actinomycetes; order Mycobacteriales; family Mycobacteriaceae; genus Mycobacterium. The sequence goes on from JBIQHU010000080.1 coordinate 15,100, forward strand.
GAGCCGGCCGATGTGCACGTCGCGCGGCGACTCACCACGCTGGCGAAGGAGACCGACGAGACGGTCGCGTTGGCGATCGCGATCGTGGTGCGGGCGCTGCGCGGCGGGTCGGTGTGCGTGGACCTGCGCTCGATCGCCGATCAACTCGAAATTCCGGACCTGCCATGGCCGCAGCCCGACGCGTGGCTGGCCGCGGTGCGGGCAAGCCCGCTCGTCACCGGCACACCGGTGTTACGGCTGTACGGCGACCTGCTGTACATGGACCGCTATTGGCTCGAAGAGCAGCAGGTGTGCGAGGACGTGCTGACGCTGCTGTCGTCGTCGCTGCCCGGCACGGTCCCGAGTCTTGAGCGGCTGTTCCCCGCGGGCTGGGAGGAGCAGCGGGCGGCGGCGGAAGTCGCTCTGACACAGTCGCTTACGGTGCTAACCGGTGGGCCGGGCACCGGTAAGACGACGACGGTCGCGCGGCTGCTGGCGCTGCTGGCCGAGCAGGCGTCGCTGTCGGGGCGGCCACCGCTGCGTATCGCGTTGGCCGCGCCGACGGGCAAGGCGGCGGCACGGCTGCTGGAGGCGGTCCAGTTGGAGGTCGACAGGCTCGACCCGGTGGACCGTGACCGGCTGCCGGGGCTGAAGGCGTCGACGCTGCATCGGCTGTTGCGGTCGCGGCCGGACAACTCGTCGCGGTTCCGGCATCACCGCGAGAACCGGCTGCCGCACGACGTCATCGTGGTCGACGAGACGTCGATGGTGTCGCTGACGCTGATGGCGCGCCTGCTCGAAGCGCTGCGCCCCGACAGCCGGCTGCTGCTCGTCGGCGATCCCGACCAGCTGGCGTCGGTCGAGGCGGGGGCGGTGCTGGCGGACATGGTCGACGGCCTCGGTGCGGCACGGATCGCCGAGCTGAAGACGTCGCACCGGTTCGGCGAGTCGATCGGCAGACTCGCGTCGGCGATCCGCACCGGCGAGACCGACCAGGTCGTCGACTTGCTGCGGGCCGGCGGGGAGCACGTCGAGTGGCTCAAGACCGATGATCCGGCCGAGCCTTTACGCAAAGTGGTGCTCCCCCATGCGTTGCGGCTGCGGGAGGCGGCGATACTCGGCGACGCGAAGGCGGCGTTGTCGACGCTCGACGAGCATCGGCTGCTGTGCGCGCACCGCCGTGGCCCGTACGGAGTGCGGTTCTGGAACCACCAGGTCGAGCGCTGGCTGACCGACGCGACCGGCGAGCCGTTGTGGACGCAGTGGTACGCGGGCAGGCCGATCCTGGTGACGGCGAACGACTACGGGTTGGGCCTGTACAACGGCGACACGGGCGTGACGGTGGTGCGCGAGAACGGCCTGCGCGCGGTCGTGGCCGCCGGCGGCGAGCCTCTGGAGTTCGCGACCGGCCGGCTCTCGGAGGTCGACACGATGCACGCGATGACGATCCACAAGTCGCAGGGCAGCCAGGCCGACGAGGTGACCGTCCTGCTGCCGCCCGAGGACTCGCGACTGTTGACCCGCGAACTCTTCTACACCGCGGTGACGCGCGCCAAGGAGCGAATCCGCGTCATCGGGACGGAGGCGTCGGTGCGGTCGGCGGTGCAGCGGCGGGCGGTCAGAGCGTCGGGCCTGGCGCAACGACTGCGCGCCTAGTTTTTCCAGCGATTTCGGGGTGCTGGGTCACGCTGAGCGTGACCCAGCACGCCGAAATCGCAACCGAACTAGTTGTCGGCGACGAGCTCGAACACGGGAATGACGCGATCGGTGCGCTTCTCGTACTCAGCGAAGCCCGGCGCGCGCTCGACGACGATCTTGTAGATGCGGTCGCGATCCTCCCGCGTCAGTTCGCGCGCGATGACGGGCCGCTTCGGATTCGAGCCGATCTCGACCTGGACGTGGGAGTGGGCGCGCAGGTTGAAGACCCAAGCCGGGCTCTCCTCGCGGCCCGCCGCGGAGCCGACGACGTAGATCTTGTCGTCGATGTCGAAGTACGCAATGAGGTTGACCCGCTCCGCGCCGGTCTTTGCGCCCGATGAGGTCAGGATCAGCAGCGGGAAGCCCTCGAACTGCCCGCCGACCTTCCCGCCGTTGCGGCGGAACTCCTCGATGTTCTGCTTGTTGAATTCGCGTTCCCCGGCCATCGCATCGTCGGACATGCCCCCATCGTGACACTTCTGTCCACCCACCGTCGCACAACGCGGGTACCGTGACGCCGTGGCCGAGATCGCCCGCACCCGCATCATCGCGGCAGCCCCACAGGAAGTCTGGAATGTCCTCGCGGACTTCGGCGCCCTCAGCACGTGGGTCGACCGCGCCGACCACTCGAGCATCCTCGTGCACGGTCCCGGCGGCGGCCCCATCGGCACCAGCCGACGGGTGCAGATGGGCCGCAACACGCTGGTCGAGACCATGGTCGAGTTCGACCCGCCGCGCGCCCTCGCCTACGAGATCGAGGGCCTGCCGAAGCCACTGGGCCGCGTCGCCAACCGCTGGACCCTGCGACCACAGGATGACGCGACGTCCGTCACATTGACCAGCACCGTCGAAATCGGTTCCGGCCCACTACGACAGCTCGTCGAACGCGCCGTATGCCGCGTGATGGCCCGCGAGTCCGACGGCATGCTAGCCGGACTCGCCAAGCGATTGGAGAACTCCCGTGTCTGAGCGCCCCGACATCGTCATCATCATGACCGATGAGGAACGTGCGATACCACCTTACGAGGCGCCCGAGGTGCTCGCCTGGCGCGGTCGTACGCTGACCGGTCGCAAATGGTTCGACGAACATGGGGTCAGCTTCGGCCGCCACTACACCGGCTCGCTGGCCTGCGTGCCAAGCCGCCCAACGATTTTCACCGGGCAGTACCCCGATCTGCACGGTGTCACGCAGACCGACGGCATCGGCAAGGTGTACAACGACTCCCGCATGCGGTGGCTACGTCAGGGCGAGGTGCCCACGCTCGGCAACTGGTTCCGCGCCGCCGGATACGATACCCACTACGACGGTAAATGGCACATCTCGCACGCGGACCTCACCGACCCCGCCACCGGCGCTCCACTCGCCACCAACGACGACGACGGCGTCATCGACCATGACGCGGTGCAGCGCTATCTCGACGCCGATCCGCTTGCGCCCTTCGGCTTTTGGGGCTGGGTGGGCCCTGAGCCACACGGCGCGCTGCTCGCCAACGCCGGCATCCGTCGCGACCCGCTGATCGCCGACCGCGTCGTCGCCTGGCTCAACGACCGCTACGCGCGGCGCCGCGAAGGCGACCCGGAGGCACTGAAGCCGTTCCTGCTGGTCGCCAGCTTCGTCAACCCGCACGACATCGTGCTCTTCCCCGCGTGGGTACGCCGAAACCCGGTGAAGCCGTCGCACCTCGACCCGCCCCACGTCCCCGCCCCGCCCACCGCCGACGAGGACCTGTCGGCCAAGCCGGCCGCGCAGATCGCCTTCCGCGAGGCGTACTACTCCGGCTACGGGCTCGCGCCCGCGGTCGATCGGACTTATAACGGCAACGCCCAGCGCTACCGCGACCTCTACTACCGGTTGCACGCCGAGGTCGATACGCCGCTCGACCGGGTGCGCCGGGCGGTGACCGAGGGCGGCTCGGACAACGCGGTGCTCGTGCGGACCTCCGACCACGGTGACCTGCTCGGCGCCCACGGCGGCCTGCACCAGAAGTGGTTCAACCTTTACGACGAGGCCACCCGGGTGCCGTTCGTCATCGCGCGGATCGGTGCGGGCACGACGGAGGCGCGCACGGTGACGACGCCCACATCGCACGTCGATCTGGTGCCGACGCTGCTGAGCGCGGCGGGCATCGACGTCGCGGAGGTGGCGGCGACGCTGCGGCAGTCGTTCTCCGAGGTACACGACCTGCCCGGCCGCGACCTGATGCCGGTGGTCGACGGGGCGCCCGCCGATGAGACGCGCGCCGTGTACCTGCTGACACGCGACAACATGCTGGAGGGCGACACCGGCGCGTCGGGTCTGGCGCGTCGATTGAAGCTGACGACGAATCCCCCTATGCCGCTGCGCATTCAAGTACCCGCACATGTCGGATCAAACTTCGAAGGACTGGTCGTCCGGGTCGCCGAGGCCGACGGCGGCGAGGGACATCTGTGGAAGCTGGTGCGCACCTTCGACGATCCCGCGACCTGGACCGAGCCCGGGGTGCGTCATCTCGCGGCCAACGGTCTAGGCGGCGAGGCCTACCGGACGTCGCCGCTCGACGATCAGTGGGAGCTCTACGACCTGACCAACGACCCGACCGAAGCCGTCAACCGGTGGACCGATCCCTTGGTGGACGAATTGCGACGGCACCTTCGGATGCAACTCAAACAAGCCCGGGCCAGCGCAGTTCCCGAGCGCAACAATCCGTGGCCGTACGTCCCTCGCCGACCGCCGGGTACAGCTAGAGCTTCGCGGGCGACGCAGCTTGTCAAGCGGCTGAGGCAACGCCTGAGCGGCCCGGGTACCGCCGAATAATCCGTGCGCCATGTCGGCGTCGAACGTGTAAATCCGCGCTGCGCACGCGGTAAGGTCGGACCGGGTTGATTCCCCAGCCTCACGGAAACGTCCCGGCGGCGACTTCGCTCCCCTCCGGACCGGGTGCCTAACCCCGACGTCAGCCGCCATTCACGGTTGCGATCGCGCGCTGGGGGGCACGGTGGCGACGGATACAGAGTTCATAACGACTTGGACCGATGTCGGCGTGCGCCGACGCTCCGCACTGACCAGGTCTGTACAGTCAGTGCGTCCGACATGCACGGCACGCCGCTCCGACCGGCGCGGCGAACCATCTGGGGTGAACACAGAGGAGATGCACCTCTACAGTCATCGTCGGCCCCGACCGGGGCTAACGAAGGTCGAACCCCAGCGGCTCCCACATCACCTGGCACATCAGCGATTTCGTGCCGGGTCACTACCACTGCCAACACACGGCGTCGTAGCGCCTAGGCCAAAGGGATTGTCGTGAGCCGATTCACCGAGACGATGTACAGCAACGCCCAGTCCAGTCAAAAGGGCATGGTTACCGGGGAGCCCGGCGAGCCGGTCCGCCATACCTGGGCCCAGGTGCACGAACGGGCCCGCCGCATCGCCGGCGGGCTGGCCACAGCGGGCATCGGGCCTGGTGACGCCGTCGCGGTGCTGGCCGGCGCCCCGGTCGAGATCGCACCGACCGCTCAGGGCATCTGGATGCGCGCTGCCAGCGTGACCATGGTTCACCAGCCCACGCCCCGCACTGACCTGGTCCGGTGGGCCGAAGAAACCACCGCCGTGATCGATATGATCTCGGCGAGCGCCGTCGTCATTTCCGACCCGTTCATGGCCGCGGCACCGGTGTTGACGGAACTCGGGATGACGGTGCTGACGATCGAATCGCTGCTGTCCAGCGCTTCCGTCGAACCGCTCGACACCTTCGACCACGACGTGGCGTTGATGCAGCTGACGTCGGGCTCGACGGGCTCACCCAAGGCCGTGCAGATCACCCACGCCAACATCGTCGCCAATGCCGAGGCCATGGTCATCGGCTGCAATTTCGACATCGACACCGACGTGATCGTGAGTTGGCTGCCGTGCTTCCACGACATGGGCATGACCGGCTATCTGACGGTGCCGATGTACATCGGGGCCGAGCTGGTGAAGGTCACGCCGATGGACTTCCTACGCGATACGTTGTTGTGGGCCAAGCTCATTGACAAGTACCGAGGCACGATGACGGCCGCACCGAACTTCGCCTACACCCTGTTTGCCAAGCGGTTGCGCAGGCAGGCCAAGCCCGGTGAATTCGATCTGTCCTCGCTGCGGTGGGCACTGTCGGGCGCCGAGCAGGTCGACCCACTCGACGTCGAGGATCTCTGCGATGCAGGCGCACCGTTCGGATTGAAGCCCGAGGCGATCATCCCTGCCTACGGGATGGCCGAGACGACGGTGGCCGTGTCGTTCTCCGAGTGTGGCAAAGGCATGGTCGTCGACGAGGTGGACGCCGACCTGCTGTCGGTCCTGCACCGCGCCGTACCTGCCACCAGGGGGCACACCCGCCGATTGGTCACCCTCGGCAAGCCGCTGGAGGGCCTGGAGGTCCGCGTCGTCGATGAGGACGGCGCCGTGCTCTCCGCACGCGGGGTGGGGGTCATCGAGGTCCGCGGCGAACCGGTGACCAGGGGCTACACCACAGCGGCCGGATTCATCCCCGCACAGGACGAGCGCGGCTGGTACGACACCGGTGACCTGGGGTATCTCACCGAGACCGGCGAAGTCGTCGTGTGCGGGCGCCTGAAAGACGTGATCATCATGGCCGGCCGCAACATCTACCCGACAGACATCGAACGTGCCGCCGGGCGCGTTGAGGGGGTGCGGCCCGGTTGCGCCGTCGCCGTACGACTTGATGCGGGGCTGTCGCGGGAAACCTTCGCTGTCGCGGTGGAATGCAAGGACTACGCGGACCCCGAACAGGTGCGCCGGGTCGAGCGGCAGGTCGCCCATGAGGTGTTCGCCGAGGTCGACGTGCGGCCACGAAACGTGGTGGTGCTCGAACCCGGGATGATCCCGAAGACGGCCTCGGGCAAGTTGAGACGCGCACACGCGCTCTCCCTCGTGGACTGACCTGACGAGCAGGTCTGCGAGTAACATTCTCAGGGCCCATGGCTGAATACGACGCCCAGCCCGGCCGTCCATCGGCTCCGGAGCCCGATTTATCTGCCGCCCAACGCGAAGCGGACGAGGTCGACCTGTACGCCGGCCTTCGGGGCGTGGCCAGCCTGGTGGCCGGGGCCCGCGGGGTCGTCGACCTTCTCAGCGACGTGGCGGAGTTCGCTGCCCGGGCGATACCCGGTGTCGACGGCGCGGGCGTCACGGTGATCGATTTGTCCGGGGACAGACCGTCGGTCAAGACGTGGGCGGTCACCGCGCAGTTCGTCGAGGACATCGACAAGTTGCAGTATGTCGACCTCCGAGAGGGCCCGTGCATCACGTGTATGCGGACGCGGCGACCCACCGTCAGCGGCTCGCTGGGAAGTGACAGCCGGTGGTTACGCTTCGGGGGCGGGGTGGCCCGGATGGGCGTGCATTCCGCGCTGGCACTGCCGATGCTGGTCGGTGATCAGTTGATCGGCGCCATCAACACCTATGCCCGAAGCCGCGACGCATTTGGCGCACATGCGGTGGAGCTGGGCTCGCAGTTCGCGGGGCCGGCGGCGGTGTCGGTGCACAACGGGCAGCTGCTCGACCATGCTCAGGAGCGGACGAAACAGTTGCAGACCGCGCTGGGCACCCGCGCGGTGATCGATCAGGCGATCGGGATCATCCGGTCGCGTTCCGGAGTTGGTGCGGACGAGGCGTTCGACCGTCTCGTGCGCCTGAGCCAAGCGGAGAACGTCAAGCTCTACGCGTTGGCCGAGCGATTGGTCGATGAGGCGGTACGACGCGCCAAGGCGCGGCAACGGGAGTGAGTTATGTTGTCGGCGAGACGAATTCGGCGATAGCGGACACTAGAACCGGGCGGGAGTGTCGATCGGACATCAACCGCCGGGCGACATCGGTGAGGTGCTCGTCATTGGCCCGGGCATAGGAGCGCAGCAGCCTGAAGGCCTCCTCGACGGACATGTCGAGTGCTTCACGGAGCAATCCCTTGGCCTGCTCGACGATGACGCGGCCGGCCAGCGCCGAGCGCAGCTGCGGGACCACTGTCGACGGCGTCGGCGCGTGTTCCTGCAGGATCGCCACGCACGCGATGTGCGCAAGAGTCTGCGCTACGAGTCGGTCGGCCTCGTTGATCTCGCCGGTACGGGCGCCGAACAGGCCGAGGGCGCCGAGGACGATACCTGCGGCGCGCATCGGTACGGCGTGCACGGAGGTGAAGCCGGCGTCCAGCGCGGCTGGTACGAACCGCGGCCATCGCGCGGCCGCATCGCTGAGGTCGGCGATCGAGACGGGTTGCTCGGTGGCATAGCACTCGACGCAGGGCCCCTCGTCGGCCTGCAACTGAAACAGCTCGAGTTCGCGGGCCTGCTCGGTAGTGGCGGCAAGAAGTCGCAGCTTGCCGAGGGGATCGGCGAGCAGGAAGCCTGCGGCGGCGACGTCGAGCAGCTGGGCGCATCGTTCGGTGAGTTCGGTCAGTAGGTCGACGACGTCGAAGTTTTCGAGCAGTGTGTCGACCAGGGAGACGACCGCCTCCAGAACGCGGGTCTCACGAGGAGTTTCGGTCACTTCACGCTCCGTCCCGTGGTGCGTACATCAGTCGGCCTCGAGCCTGAGTTTGCGATCGAGGATGTCGCGGGCGACATCGGTGGCGCTGCGGCCGGTCGCGTAGGCGTGGGCGCGCAGGCGCACCAGGGCCTCGGCGGGCTCGATCTCGAGTTGCGCGACGAGCATTCCGGTGGCCTGGCTCACCTCGACGCGAGACAGGCTGTGCAGTTCCGCCCAGGCGTTGCTGTCGGGGTCCGCGACGGCGGCCTGAAGGTCGGCGTCGAGGAGGTCGAGCAGAGGCATGCCGGCCAGCTCGGCGGCGACAATGGCGCCGGAGACGTGTTCGTTGTTCAGGGGGCCGGGCCGACCGCGGAAGAGGTCGAGCGCGCCGACGTACTCACCGGCGACGACGACCGGCATCGCGTAGACGCCGCGGACCTGGAGGTCCAGCATCGCCGGGCTGTAGACGGGCCAGCGCGCATTGTCGGGGTCGGCCAGATCGATGACGGCGACCGGTGCGCGCCGGGTGACCGAGTCGAGGCACGGGCCTTCGCCCAGGAGAAACTGGAGTTCGTCGTACGTGCGCGCATGTTCACTGCTGGATCCGAGGGTCCCGGTGTTCGCGCCGTCGAACACCAGGGAGATCGCCGCGGCATCGACGTCGAAGAGCCTCACGCATACCTCACACAGCCGGTCGGCGGCATCCACCCCACGCCGACCGTCGACGGCGGCCAGAAGCTGCTCGTGGATCGCCACATCTAGCCGAACTTCAGCGGGGGGTCGGCGTTGCCCGCGGGCCGAGGACAGGCGGTCATACCTCAAGCGTCCTCTCCTGGGAAGGACAGGGCGGCGGCGGGGTCGATTCGACTGGTAGGTCGTCAGATGCGGTCCGCGGAAATCGATCCGGGAGCGCCAGCGTGTGAATGGTTCGCAACACCTGAAGATACTGACGCACAAGCGAACCGGTGGTGTAGGGCAAATCGTACTTTTCACACAACGCCCGAACGCGCACCGCTATCTGTGCATAGCGGTTGCTGGGGAGATCGGGGAACACATGGTGCTCGATCTGATAGCACAAGTTCCCGCTCGCGAATGCAAGCAGCGGTCCGGCTTTGAAGTTCGCTGCCCCCAGCATCTGCCGCAGGTACCATTCGGCCCTGGTTTCATCTTCCAGAACGTCGGCGGTGAATTTCTCCGCGCCATCAGGGAAGTGGCCACAGAAGATCACCACATAGGTCCAGAGGTTACGTAGCAGGTTGGCCACCACGTTGGCGGTCAAGGTTCTGCGCCAGCGAGAGATGCTCAACGCCGGGAAGAACACGTAGTCCTTGAGTGTCTGCCGGGCGATCTTGCGGATGAACGCGGCCCTCGCCTCGGTCACCTTCCCCTTGTCCGGCGCCAGCCGATCGCGTTCCGAATGGATACCGTGAAGACCGATCCCCCACTCGAAGATACTGGCCAACAACAGATTACGAAGTGGCTGCAGCAGGTGTTCGCGCTTCCACGGCTGGTCGCGGGTCATGCGAATCACCCCGAACCCGAGATCGTCGTCCACGCCGATGACGCTGCTGAAGACGTGATGGCGGTAGTTGTGTGAGTACCTCCATTGCGAAGAGACGCCGACCATGTCCCACTCCCACGTGCTCGAGTGGATCTCCGGGTCGTTCATCCAGTCCCATTGGCCATGGCTGACGTTGTGGCCGATCTCCATGTTCTCGACGCTTTTCGCGGCAGCCAGCAACGTCGTCCCGAGCAACCAGCCGCCCTTCGACCGGGTGCCGGCGATGATCACGCGCGAGACAACTTCCAGCGTTCGCTGGAACATGATGGTGCGCCGGATGTAGGCCGCGTCGCGTTCGCCGAGGGACTCCTCGACGTCGCTGCGAATCGCCTCGAGCTCACGACCGAGCGCTTCGACGTCCACGTCGCTTAGATGTGCGTACGCGGCAACATCGGCAATTGCTATTGAAAGTGCCATTGAAAGTTCCCATGATGGAGCCGGCGGATCAGGCAGGGCTCCTGAACGAACCCGAGAGACTGCGGCTGAGCGGTCGGATCAGTAAAGACGACGGATGCACGTCGGCGTGATGCCAGATTACCCCGGCAGGGCCGCGGGTAATCGTGCGGTCCAGGGGGTAGAGTCGGGGAATCGGGACCACCCAGGCCCCCAATACCAGGGGGTGTGCCATGTCGGATAAGTCTCCGCGGCAATCCATGAGCAAGAAGTCGGGCAAGTCTCTGAAAGAGAAGCGCGCCGCCAAGAACGCCAAGTCGGCCGCCAAGGCGTCGTCCGCCGAAGCTTTGTTCCATGACAAGAAGCGCTGAGGCACCGACGCTTTCGCTTGGGATTCTTGCTCGTTCGCGCAAGCCGAACGAGCGTAGATTGCCGATTCATCCGGCACATTTCAGTCGGATCGACCCTCGGATCCGAACGCGCATCTTCCTCGAACACGGCTACGGCGCGGATTTCGGCGCCACCGACGACGGATTGGCCCCGTTCGTCGGCGGAATCGGTACCCGCGAACAGCTCATCGGCGAGTGCGACGTCATCCTGCTGCCCAAGGTTCAGGCTGAGGATCTGGCCGAACTCCGGGTGGGCCAAATCGTGTGGGGCTGGCCGCATTGCGTGCAGGACCTCGCCCTGACTCAGATCGCCATCGATTCGCGCTTGACGCTGGTCGCCTTCGAGGCGATGAACCACTGGCAGTCCGACGGTGGTTTCGGGCTACACGTCTTTCACAAGAACAACGAGCTAGCTGTAGCTCTTTGACAGGTTGTGAACGGCGTGGTGAGCGCGAATAGGTGA
>JBIQHU010000081.1:0-25560 GCA_044508395.1 Mycobacterium sp.
CGCCGCGGTGCGGTGCCAGCACCATCGTCATGTTGCGGCCGTCCTGCTTGGCCGACGTCTCGACGAAGCCGTAGTCGGCCACGTCGGCGCCGAGGCGCTGCAGGAGTCGGTAGCCCAGTTCGGGCCTCGACTGCTCGCGTCCGCGGAACATGATCGTCACCTTGACCTTCGACCCCGCTTGGAGGAAGCGGACTACGTGGCCCTTCTTGGTCTCGTAGTCGTGCGGGTCGATCTTGGGTCGGAGCTTCTGTTCCTTGACGACGGTCTGCTGCTGGTTCTTGCGAGACTCGCGCGCCTTCTGCGCCGTCTCGTACTTGTACTTGCCGTAGTCCATGATCTTGCAAACCGGCGGTTTGGCATCTGGGGCTACTTCAACAAGGTCGAGATCGGCATCCGCGGCGACGCGGAGAGCGTCTTCGATGCGCACAATGCCTACCTGCTCGCCACCCGGTCCGATCAGACGGACTTCAGGTACGCGAATGCGCTCGTTGACGCGGGTCTCAGTGCTGATGGGGCCTCCTATGTTGTCCTGTGTTGCTCATGGAGCCCACACCGTCGGCACTCTGTTCAATGAACAGAAAAGCCCTGCTCAAAGCAGGGCCCATAGCCGACCAGGACAGACATCGGATGCCTGTGACCGGACCACTGAACCGGTATGGTCAGCGGTGGGAGCGGGACTCCACTTGCTGTCCCTGGCGTAAGCCGGGACGGTCGCACATGGCAGTCTACCAGGCTTGACGTCCTCCCTTGACCACGCCAGGGGATTCCAATCCGCTCGCTAGCTATGCCGGCAGGCGAGTGTCATGGGGTTCACGGTTCGCAGACCGGCTAGCGCCTAGGTCTCCCCGTGCTGTCACCGCCCGCCCGGCGGCGATATTCCGTGCGGCATTCACGTCAGCGTTGCATGGACCTGCACTGCAGGCGACGCACTCGAAGACCGCTTGGCTCTTGCGGTTCTCGCGTGCGACGTGTCCGCAAGTGGAGCAGCGTTGCGACGTGTACGCAGCTGGGACTTGCTCGACCCGACCACGCGCTTTGTGTTGCAGGCGTGTGGCAAGCAGGCCCCATCCGCTTTCACGGATGCTGCGGTTGAGGCTCCGCATTTGGGCGACCTGTTGGCCGGGCTGCTCTACAGTTCCCCGAGCCGACCGGGTCATCGCGCGCACATCGAGGGCCTCGATACGGATCGTGTCGAAGCGCCGCGCGATGTCAGTGGTGACCTTTTCTACCCAGTCTTTGCGGCGGTCGGTCTCACGCGCTCGGAGCTTCGCGACGGCGCGCTTCGCGCGAGCTCGCCGATTAGAACCGCGCCTTGCACGAGCAAGTCGCTGTTGCAGCACCTTGAGACGCTTGCCTTCGCCGCGTCGCAGGCCAGGAACACGCAGCAGCTCACCGGTCGACAATGCGGCCGAGACCGCGACACCCCGGTCGATGCCTACGATGCTGCGATCTCCGGGACCGGCCACGGTGTCAGGGATGTGCGCGAACGCGATATGCCAGCGTCCGGTGCGATCGCGCGTGACTCGGTATGAGCGCACACCGGCAGGTATCTGCCGGGAGAGGCGAAACCGGACCCACCCGACCTTAGGCACCCAGACGCGACCAAATCGTCGGTTCAGACGCTCGACGTGATGGGACTTCATCGCGACTTGACGAAACCCCTCATGCACACCGGCTTTCCGCCAAGTCGGGCGCCCGTGGGTGCCTCCGAAGAAGTTACGCATCGCCTGAGCGAAGTCCCGCAAGGCCTGTTGCTGAACTGTCTGGGAGCCTGCGGCGAGCCAGTCGCACTCCGCGCGGGCCGCGGTGAGCTGAGCGCACTGCTCGTTATAGCCTGGCGCGCGGCGCCCCGGCCGCCAGTGCTGTTGCTGCTCGACTGCCAGGTTCCATACATACCGAGCGTGGCGACAATGCTCTGCCAACACCACCTGCTGCTCAGTGGTAGGAAGTAGCCGGTATCGAGCCACAACAGCAACGTAGCTACGGCCCCCGACAAGTCACCGAAAGGAGAGGCGGCATTTCCTCCCCACAGGATCCCGCATCGCCCGATCAGGCAGCCGAGCCGCCCACCCGCGAGCTGGCCGATATCCCTGCCGTCGAGGTGATCACCCGGTCGGCGGTCATGCTCATGAGCGCCGCGGCCGAGAAACTCGGACTGGCCGCCGAAGAACCCGATGAGAGCCCGCACCGCGATCTCGATGAGGCGCGCCGGTTGATCACCGCGCTGGCCGGCCTGGTGACCGCCTCCGCGGAATACCTCGGCCCCCACGCCGGGCCGGTACGCGATGGGCTGAAGAGCCTGCAACTGGCATTCCGGGAGGCAAGTGCCGCGCCTGACGAACCGGGCCAGGGTCCAGGCGAGAAGTACACCGGCCCGGTCTGGTAGCCAGTAACACCAAATTCGCGGTAAGAGCGAATATCCTCGCGCGTTATGACGGCGACTAGCGAGGCGAGCCCGGCGAAAACGGCGAAAGCGCGCCGAACCTCCGCGTTCCGGTGGGTGCCCGCCGCGGCCGGCTGGACCGTCGGCGTCATCGCCACGCTGTCTCTCCTCGCGAGTGTGTCGCCGTTGTTCCGGTCCCTGATCAAGGTGCCGCGCGAGTTCGTCAACGACTACATCTTCAACTTCCCCGACACCAGCTTTGCGTGGGCGTTCGTTTTGGCGTTGCTGGCGGCGGCCTTGGCGGCCCGCAAAAGCATCGCGCGGTGGATTCTCGTCGGCTACCTGGTCGCGGCGATCGGCTGGAACATCGGTGACCTCGTTACCGGCGGCGAAACGTGGCTGGAGGAGATCGGCGAGATCATCGGGCTGGCCTTCCATCTCGCCGCGATCGCGTTCCTGGTGCTAGCGCGCAAGGAGTTCTGGGCCAAGGTGCGCCGCGGTGCGCTGTTCAAAGCCGCGGCGACACTGATCGCGGGCTTGATCGTCGGCACCCTGATCGGTTGGGGTCTGATCGAGCTGTTCCCGGGAACGCTGGCTCGCGAGGACCGCTTCTTCTACGCACTGAACCGGGTGGGCGCGTTCGCAGGCGCCAGTGCCGACGCGTTCACCGGTCACCCGCACGTCTTCATCAATGCGCTGCTCGGCCTCTTCGGAGCGCTGGCGCTGATGGTGGCGGCGGTCGTGTTGTTCCAGTCGCAACGTGCGGAGAACGCGCTCACCGGGGAAGACGAGTCGGCGATCCGCGGTCTGCTCGAGTTGTACGGCAAGAACGACTCATTGGGCTATTTCGCGACGCGCCGCGACAAGTCGGTGGTGTTCGCACCCAACGGTCGCGCCGCGGTCACCTACCGCGTAGAGGTTGGCGTCTGCCTCGCCAGTGGCGACCCCGTCGGCGACCCCAAAGCGTGGCCGCAGGCGATCGAGGCGTGGCTGTCTCTGTGCCAGGCCTACGGCTGGGCGCCCGGGGTGATGGGCGCGAGTTCCACTGGAGCCGAGGCATTCCGGGCCGCCGGCCTCAACGCGCTGCAACTCGGCGATGAGGCGATCCTCTACCCGGACAACTTCCGGCTGTCGGGCCCGGATATGCGGGCCGTGCGCCAGGCGGTGACCCGCGCGCGACGTGCGGGAGCCTCGGTGCGGATCCGACGGCACCGCGATCTCGACGCCGACGAGATGGCCCGTGTGATCGAACGGGCCGACGCCTGGCGTGACACCGAGGACGAGCGCGGGTTTTCCATGGCGCTGGGCCGACTCGGCGACCCGGCCGACGGCGACTGCCTGCTCGTCGAGGCCGTTCAGCCCGGGGCGCACGGCGACCAGGTCGTCGCGATGCTCTCCCTGGTGCCGTGGGGCAGCAGCGGAGTGTCGCTGGACCTCATGCGCCGATCACCCCAGTCCCCCAACGGCACCATCGAACTCATGGTCAGCGAGCTCTGCCAACAGGCCGAAGGCATTGGGGTCAGCCGGATTTCGCTGAACTTCGCGATGTTCCGATCAGCCTTCGAACAGGGTGCCCAGCTCGGTGCCGGACCGATCGCGCGGCTGTGGCGTGCCCTGCTGGTGTTCTTCTCGCGCTGGTGGCAGCTCGAGACGCTGTACCGGTCGAACATGAAGTATCAGCCCGAGTGGGTGCCGCGCTATGCATGCTACGAGGACGCCCGGCTGGTCCCCCGTGTCGGCGTCGCGTCGGTGATCGCCGAAGGCTTTCTGGTGCTGCCGTTCTCGCGCCGGCACGAACAACCCCACACCGGCCACCACACGTCGGTGCCGCAGAGCATCGTCGACCGGGGTCTGCTGCACCATGACGGCACCGCACCCGATGCCGAGGAGCTCCAAGTCGGCTTGGAAGAGGACGACCAGTCGCGGCTGCCCGAACAGGTCCGGGTCCGGATGGCCAAACTCAAGACGTTGCAGGGCAGCGGAATCGACGCCTATCCCGTCGGCCAGGAACCCAGCCACACCATCCAGGCGGCGGTCGAGTCCGAGGGCGCGGGAACCATGACGGTGGCGGGACGAGTGCTACGTATCCGCGACTACGGTGGTGTACTCTTTGCCCAACTGCGCGACTGGTCCGGTGAAGTTCAACTGCTGCTTGACAATTCGCAACTCGAAGAGGGCACGACGGTCGATTTCACCCACGCCATCGATCTGGGCGACCTGATTCAGGTGACGGGCACGATGGGCTACAGCAGGAAGGGCACCCGGTCCCTGATCGTGCTGAGCTGGCGGTTGACCGGGAAGTGCCTGCGCCCGTTGCCCGATAAGTGGAAGGGGCTGACCGATCAGGAGGCGCGGGTTCGCGCCCGGTACGTCGACCTGGCCATCAACTCCGAGGCCCGCGATCTGATCCGCGCCCGCAGCGCAGTCCTGCACGCGATCCGCGAAACCCTGGTCGGTAAGGGGTTTTTGGAGGTCGAGACGCCGATTCTGCAGCAGATTCACGGCGGCGCCAACGCCAGGCCCTTTCTAACCCATATCAACGCCTACGACCTCGACCTGTACCTGCGGATCGCGCCCGAGCTGTACCTCAAGCGGCTGTGCGTGGGTGGTGTCGAGCGAGTCTTCGAACTGGGCCGGGCGTTTCGCAACGAAGGCGTCGACTTCAGCCACAATCCCGAGTTCACGCTGCTGGAGGCCTACCAGGCACATGCGGACTACAACGTGTGGATCGACGGTTGCCGGGAGTTGATCCAGAACGCCGCGCAGGCCGCTAACGGAGCCCACGTGTTCATGCGCCCCCGCGACGACGGCACGCTGGAGCCCGTTGACATCTCGGGTGAATGGACGGTCAAGACCGTGCACGATGCCGTGTCGGAGGCCCTGGGAGAACAGATCGGGCCCGACACGGATCTCGCGACACTGCGCAAGCTGTGCGACGGCGCGAAGATCCCGTACCTGACCCACTGGGACGCCGGCGCAGTGGTGCTCGAACTGTACGAGCACCTCGTCGAGGACCGCACCGAGGCGCCGACCTTCTACAAGGACTTCCCCACCTCGGTCTCACCGCTGACGCGGCCACACCGCAGCATCCCCGGAGTCGCCGAGCGCTGGGATCTGGTGGCGTGGGGCGTCGAACTGGGCACCGCCTACAGCGAGCTGACGGATCCCGTCGAGCAGCGCCGCCGGCTGCAGGAACAGTCGCTGCTGGCCGCGGGCGGCGACCCGGAGGCCATGGAGCTCGACGAGGACTTCCTGCAGGCCATGGAGTACGCAATGCCGCCGACGGGTGGTCTCGGCATGGGTGTGGACCGTGTCGTCATGCTGATCACTGGCCGCAGCATCCGCGAGACGCTACCCTTCCCGCTGGCCAAGCCGCGCTAGCTCGTTCGCAGGAGATCCTCAGGGGGATCCAAGGTTCGGCAGTCACGCTTGTGGCCGTGACGTTACGCGATCTGCTACGCCACCACTTGTCGCTGCTGCACGGCTGGATTCCCATCACGGTCCAGGTGTTGGCAGCGGTCGCGCTGGTGGCAGCCGTCGGCTGGGGCATCCGGCGCTGGCGCTACCTGTGGGTGCCATGGGCGGCGATGTGCGGTGTCGCGCTGACGGCGGCGGTGTATTGGTACGTCGCCTCGGAAGGCCTCGCGGGAAATCCTGCGCCGCAAGGGCTCTGGATATGGATCGGCCTGTCGGGCACCGCAGCCGGAGTGCTCATCGCCGCTTGGCGCGGGTCGCCGTGGTGGCGGCGTGGCGTGGCCGCGACAGCGCTGCCGTTGTGCCTGCTGTCCGCCGCCCTCGCGGTGAATCTGTGGACCGGCTACTTCCCCACCGTGCAGACGGCCTGGAACCAGTTGACCGCAGGCCCGTTGCCCGATCAGACGGATCAGGTGACCGTGATGGCCTTACAGCGCAACCACGAAATCCCCACGAAGGGAACGGTGGTGCCGGTACAGATCAGCGATTCGGCGTCCGGCTTCAAGCACCGCACCGAACTGGTCTACCTGCCGCCCGCCTGGTACGCGACCGACCCGCCACCGCCCCTGCCGACGGTGATGATGATCGGCGGCGAGTTCAACACGCCCGCCGACTGGGTGCGCATCGGTAACGCGGTGAGCACGGCCGACGCCTTCGCGGCCGCCCACGGCGGCAATGCACCGGTGCTCGTCTTCGTCGACGCGGGCGGCACCTTCAACAACGACACCGAATGCGTCAACGGCAGTCGCGGCAACGCCGCCGACCATCTCACCAAAGACGTTGTGCCCTACATGGTTTCGAAGTTCGGCGTGAGCGCACACCGGGAGAACTGGGGCATCGTGGGCTGGTCGATGGGCGGCACATGTGCGGTCGACCTCGCAGTGATGCATCCCGACATGTTCAGCGCATTCGAGGACATCGCGGGTGACATCGCCCCCAATTCGGGCACCAAGGATCAGACAATCTCACGGCTGTTCGGCGGTAACGCGGCGGCCTACGCATCATTCGACCCCACCGCGGTCATCAAGCGGCACGGCCGATACGCCGGTGTCGCCGGTTGGTTCGCCATCAACAGCCAGGCGGCAGTCGAGCAGAGTTCGGCTGCGAACTCGTTGTGCGCGCTGGGCAGCGCCGACGGGATCACCTGCGCCGTCGTCTCCCAACCCGGTGGGCATGACTGGCCGTTCGCATCGCAGGCCTTTGCTACTGCGCTGCCCTGGATGGCCGGTCAGCTCCACACCCCAGGGGCGCCGCAGGTGCCACTGCCTACGCCGCCGCCACCGCCGCCGATCGTGCAGGTGGCGGCGAAGTAGCGGGTAGCGTTGGTGGCATGCCGGACGAACCCGCCCAGGAGCCGGAGGGCACCACCGAAGCCGCTGTCACCCCCGAACCCGTGGTTGATCCGACGCCACCACCGCCGGCCGAGCCCGTCGACACCGGCTACACCCCGACGGGCGTGCCGACGTTCGAATCGGTCCGCGAGAAGATCGAAACCCGCTACGGCACCGCGATCGGCGCCGCGGAACTCGACGCCGAAACTCCGGAGGGCCGCACCGTCGAGGAGCAGTACGAGGCCAGGCAGCGTGCCGCCGCCGAACGGCTGGCGCAGATCCGCGAATCTATGCGCAAACCCGAGTCTCAGTAATCGGATTCGGCCGCCATGATCTCGGCCAGGAAGGCGTCGACGCCCGGTGCGGCCAGCCGCGACCTCGCGAAGTCCCGGACCCGTTGACGGGTCTGCACCGACTCCCCCACGTCCGCGCCGATGATCACCGACGTTGGGCGCCAATCATGGCCCCAGGCAGCCGATTCCGATATCGGCTTCCCATCGGCGTCCACGATCGGGAACTCCGCCCGCCCGTCGGCCCCCAGCTCGCCCTCGCCTTCGAACGGGTCGGAGCGCAGCCGGACGGCGACGCCGTTGGGCGAGCCCAGACCCGCGAGTTCTACTCGCACGCTCACCGTCGCCGCGTCGTCTGCGGTTTCGATGCTCCAGTCGACGGTGTCCTCGGCCGCATCGAATATTCCGGCGGGCACGGCCGACCACTGCACCGATCCGACTCCCGACGCGACCGTCGTCGAGGCGGTGCGGCCGATTTCGCCGCCCGCGGCGAGCGCGTAGTCGTCCCGGCGCGACGGTTGGGCGACGGCGTCGAACGCAATGCCCACCTCGTCGGCGAGGTCGGCGCACTTCTCCACCAGCTCGACGATTCGCGGATCACCCTCGTGCACATGGGCACCCAGCGCCGCGATGTGCGGCCGCAGAATCTCGGCGACGTCCGAGTCGAACGTGTCATCGGTGAAGTAGTCCTCAGCACCCGCCGTCAGTATCGCGATCTCCGCGTCCAGCAGCGCAGCGTCCAGGGCCGCGATCCCGTCTTGGTGACTCGTCGGCCACCAGCGCCGCAGCCAATGGCCGTAGGCCAACCGGCGCAGCGGATCCAGCGATCCCGGCAGTACCTGCACCCCGGTGAGGTCAACCGATTGTGCGTTGTCCGGTGAGGAGTGGCCGACGGCCGAGGCGACGGCGTGATGCCCGCTCTCACCGATCACCTGCCATAACCAGTCGGCACGGGACAGGTCGGTGAACGTGATCTGCGGATCGGCGGCCGGCTCGTCCACCGTCCACGACAGCACCGCCCCACTGACTTCGAGCACGGCCTGCAGCGGCGAGGGCGCCACTACGGGTCCGGTACTCCACAGCCCGGAATCTGACATCAACTTCATCCGGCCACCTGCAGTTCCAACATGGTCTTGATGCGCTGCCGGTGATCGAGACTCACCGAGCGCGCGACGCCCTCCAGCAGCGCACGGACGTCATCGACGTCATCGCATGGCTCCTGCCACACATCGCGGCCGTGCAACCGAGCCCAGAACCGGTTCAGGTAGGGCCGGGCGAACGCCGCAAGGTCATCGATCACCCGCTGCTGGCGCGGATGGATCGGTCCGCCTCCGGCGAGGTAGCGGCGTGCGTGCAGCACGTACGCCTCCTTGCGTAACCGCGCCTGGATCTGGCGGGCGAGCTCGTACCGCGTCGTCGCGGATTCGGACAACGGCGCAAGGTCGACGGCGACTTCGATCCCGGCCACCAGGGTCGCCTGCTTGTCCTCCGCCAACAGGCCCCACGGCGCGCAGCACCGGTCGACCTCTTCCTCGCACAGCATCGGAATATCGGGCAGTTCTCCACGATCCATCGCGCGGCGAAGCGTCGCCCGCACCCGGTCGATCACGGACCGATTGAGCGGTCGCTCGTTGTCCCCGCCGATGATCGCTGGGGGACGCTGCGGTTCAATGGAACTGAGGCCGAGTGCCACGATCGACCACGGCAGCTGTTTCGCGTCCTCGTGCGCGGCGGCTCCGAGGTTGTACGGTGTCGCGTCCGCGATCAGCGCCTGCCAAACCCGTTGCCGCGCTGCGCGGGCGCTGTGGGTGTCAGCGGCGCCGAGTACAGTGGTCAGGCCGGACAGGAACGGCCGCGTGATCTCCGTACCGGCGCGCACGTCGTTCCAACTCGAGCGCAGCTGATCGGTCAGCTCGCTGACGACCAGATGGTCGGATGAGTAGATGTTCAGCGCTTCGATCGCGGTGCGGTCCCGGTCGGCGTGGATATCCCGCAGGACGGATTCGGCGGCACCGGAATCATCCTCGGCGGGCGGACCTTTCGTCACGGCTAGCTCGAAACACACGGGAAAGTACAGTTCCTGGGCGTTACCGCTGGTGATCCTCAGCCGGCGGCGTTCGCGTTTGAGTAACTCGAACCAGGCCGCCGCCGCGCGCAATTGGGCGGCTTGACCGACGATCGCATCGTGCATGGCCTCGGCCACGTCGGCCGCCACGAACGGCGCCGAGAACTGGGTGTTGGAGCGCAGTCGCAACACCAGCGGGTCGATGATCCTCTTGACGGTGCGCCGCAGCGGGCCGCCGTCGTCGCCGCTGAGCACTTCCACCCCGGGCCCGATCGCGCGCCACGCCCGGTCGATCACCGCCCGGCGGGGATGAGCGACGGCGACGGCCGTGTCTGTGCTCATTCCATCAGGATAAGAGCGGGCACCACGCAAAAGTTGGGTTCGGTAGCCGACGCGGTGTCCGAGCCTGAGAACATGTCCAGCGCGTTTTCGATTGCGTTCTTCATGGTCTTGCTCGTCGGCACGGCTTTGTGCTACCTGATCCCCGACCGCGACGTCCCCGACGCCCCTGATTCGGGCGAAGCCGACGAACGTCTGGCCACTACCGAGGACATCTTGGCTATCCGTGCCGAGTTCGACCGGATGCTGGTCGGAAAGGGCCTGGTCACCGATGGTCAGATCGAGCTGATCCGACATGGCACCAAGTCCCGCGCGGTGGTCACGGGAATGCGGACCACCGGGCACACCTGCGAGGACTTTCGCGAGGTCGAACTCGACGTGATCGTGAATCGGCCGGAAGGCGGACAGTTTCCGGCCCATGAGAAGGCGCTGATCCCGGCGTCGGCCATCACGAAGGTCTCCCCCGGCAGCATTGTCGAGACGTACTACCGCTCCGGCGACGAGTCCGCGGTCGCCGTTTGCGTGTCGCCGCGGTGATCACCGGGCGCCGTCGACAGCGAAGGTCGCCAATGCCGCCCAGTAGAGCGGACTAGCCGCCAGGTCGCCGTCGCTCCACCGCCGCAGCTGTTTCCGCTGCCAGTCGTTGACCGCGCGGCCAGCGTCAGGGGCTTCGTGTGCACGGTCGACAGCGAGGATCGCCTCGCTCATCGGGTCGGCCTCGGCGCGCTCCTGCGCGAACAGCCGATAGCCCGCAGCGGTCGGCAACGACCAAAGGGTGGCCGTCACCAACTCGGCACCTCCGAGAATCATCGCCGCGACCAGTCCGGTGGCCTCGTCGAATCGGTAGTCCCCGCCGGAGGCGCATGCGAGCAGGCCGACACGGGGCGGCATCGGCAGCTTCAGCGCCATGAGATCCGATGCGGTGAGCGGATGTTCGTCGGCGAGGTGGAGCGCGGCCCTGTCGGCGTGGCCGACGTCGCCGTCGGCCGCGGTCGCGTGGCCCACGTACAGCAGCCGACTCGGCGCCTGCGCCAGTAGCTCCTTCAGCCAGTCGCGGTCCGCGTCGGAGCGGCGGAACAGGTCGACGGATGCCACGACGTCGGGCAACACGTCTCGATGTTGCATCCCCTCGGCGAAATGCCTGGCCAAGGACGTTTCGGGCGACGGGCGCCCGAGCACGGAGCCCAGCGCAGAGTCGGGTCGCTGACCGGGCACCCGGGGATCGAGTACCAGCAGCGGAGGGTTGGCCTTTCTGCCGCCCCAGCCGGCGGGTTCACGCGGCGAGTGGACGATGTTCGGCGGAGCCGCCATCAGAACGTCCACGAGGTCGATGAGTCGACGGCCTTCGTCGTCGGGCATCGCAAGGAGTCCCCAGGGGACGCGGGCCAGCCGGGCGCTGGGTGACACGAACAGCGCCGCCCTGGGCGTGGTGACGCAGTCCAGCAGCAATTGCCACGCATCGGGTACCAACAGATGCGTCCCCAGTGTGCGTGCGATGGCGAATTCCGTTGTGGGCGAGGCGAAGGAACCTTTGGTGATCGCACGTTCGAGTGCATCGCGGCGGGTCTCGTCGTCGAGTGGATCCGGTAACGCACCGCTCAGCTCGTCGACTGCGGCTTGTAGTGCCGCCTCCTCCAGCACCCACGTCACCGTCCTGGCAGGCTCGCCGACGACACGCAGGCTGACATATGTGGCGACTCCGACATCCGCGAATCGCAGGACGAGAGTGCCGGTTTCGGCCTCTGCTTCGGCCTCCGTCTCCGCCACGGTCACGGCCACGTCGCCCACGTCGGACCTGGCGCGGTCACCGCGCGGCCGTACCGTTCGGCCGCCAGCTCGCGATAGCGAGTCAGTATCGCACCGGTCCTCGGGTCCATCTGCAGCGGCGGCAACGGGCCGAGCCGCGTCAGCGCCGCACGTCTACCCGGTCCCGATTCGCCCGCGGCGACCAGCGCGTAGTCGTCGACGGTCTCGAGCGGCACCGCGACGGTCGCGGTGCGTGTCCAGTCGGCGGTTTCCCGGTCCGGCTCAGCGCTGAAAGTTCCTCGTGCACTGTGATACTCGACCAACTCGCTGAGAAGTTCGGTGTTACCCCATTCCCACGCGACGGCGAACGCGCCGGCGAGCATGCGGGCCGAGACGTGGGTGGCCCAGCGCATCCTGGCGTCGGCGTCGACGATGGCATGCCGTACCGAGTCGACGGCAAGCGCCGCGGGCATCTTCAGCTCGGCTGCCCGCTCGAGTTTGCCTGCCCGGTTCGCCGGGTCGGCCAATGCATCGGCCCGCCAGATGCTGCCGATGTGGTAATGCAGGCGGGCGTACTGCAGCCAGCTGTGTCGCGGCCACGAATCGAGCAGTTCACGCGCTTCCTCGGTGCGCCGGCGTGCGGCGTCGAAGTCGCCGCGGAAGATGTCAACCCAGCTGCGCTGCAACAGGATTCGATGAATATGTAGGGGCTTTTCGACCTCGCGCCAGTGCCGCTCGGCGTTCTCAAAGCGCTCGTCGGCGTCGTCGAGCTCCTGGATGGAGAGCGAGATCAGCCCGAAGTACAGCCAGCACCGCGACACATCGTGTGCGCGTAGGCCTTCGGCGATCGCCGGATAGGACTCGTGCGCCAGATTCTGCGCCAACGCGCGATCACCCATAGCCCATGCCGCTGTGGCCCGTTCGAACGTCGCTCGGGCTGAACCCAGCGCCCAGCCGCGCGTCTCGGCGCGTGCACCGGCCCGCCGCAGCCACGGTTGCGCTTCCGGCAGCCGGCCCGTCTCGATGCAGAACCTGCCGTATGAGGTCGCCCCGAAAACCAGGAGATAGTCGTCGAACTCGTCGTCGCCGTGCGAACCGTCGATCGTGTCGATCACCTTCTCCCACAGGTGAACCGACTGCACGTACAGATCGTCCTCGCAGAGCGCGTTGGCGCACAGGATCTGCGCGAAGGTGATGAGGTGGCGGTGCTCGCCGGCGAGATCCGGATAGTCGGCGGTGTCGTCCGTCAGGACCAGCAGGGCGGCCTCTGCGGCTTCGTGTTCGCCGTGGGCGGCGGCCAGCCCCGTCTGCAGGAACTGCGCCCGACGTGAGTAACGACAGATCATGTGGTCGATTTCGGCGTCTGACATCGTCACCTGCGACACCAGATCGGGCCGGGCGCCTGCCCGGATCGCCGCATAGCTGGCAAGGCATTCGC
The DNA here is from genome assembly GCA_044508395.1 of Mycobacterium sp. Classification (GTDB taxonomy): domain Bacteria; phylum Actinomycetota; class Actinomycetes; order Mycobacteriales; family Mycobacteriaceae; genus Mycobacterium. The sequence goes on from JBIQHU010000081.1 coordinate 13,067, forward strand.
GGATGCGCTGCACGCTCTCCTCGGTCCCCTCGTATGCCGTGCGAACGAGGTAGAGCTGGCCCAATTGCGCATAGACCTCGAGCAGCCAATCGTCGCGATCGGCCGCTTCGATGGCGGGAACGAGCGACAGCAGCAGATCCTTTGCCGCGAACTCGTCTGCGGCCAATATCAAATGGCGTGCCCGCTCGAGGTCGGCCACGATCGTCATCTCTGAATCATAGGAAGCGGCGGACGTGGAGGGTACGCCCGCCGCTTCCGGCAACCTGCCGATCAGGTGCAGGTCACCTTGATCGTGAATGGCTTGGTGATCATGCCGGCCATCGGGTTCGCCAGATCGGCGCCTGCGGCCTCACCGGTGATGGTGTAGGTGCTGCCGTCGACCTTCACCTCCGCGGAGCCGGTCTTTGCGCCCATCATGTTGGTGACGGCGAGGGCGTTGCCGTCCACCGTCATACCCAGCGATTCGACGGTCGGTGTCGCCTCGTCCGTCATCACGACGGCAAGACCCGCCTGGCCGTTGATCGCAGCGCTCGCAACGTTGATCTTGCCGCCCTGCTTCACGCAGGTCACCGTGTTCAGATCCAGCCCGGCCAGGTCACTGCCACCGACCTTGACCTCGGTCGAGCCGCTCGTGCTCACCGCGGTGTCCCCGGTCGCCGAGCTTGGCGCGGCCTCTGGCTTCTTATCGTCCGAGCAGCCCACCAGGACGGCCGTACCGAGAGCCAGCCCGACCACGCCCGCGACAACTCGATTCATCGATCTTCCCTTCGTCATACGCCGCCCCACTGGCGTCGTCGTGCTGCCCAGTCAAGGCCGCGCCGACCGCTACCGATCCCAAATTTTGTCGGTATCCGCAGGTAGCGTTCGCAGGCGATGTGGTCATTCACGGTTGTCGAACGGCGGGCCCGGCTCGCGCGGCGGCACTTTCTCAGCGCGCCTGCCCAGAGTCCGGTCGACGCCGCAGGCAGTGTCGTCGGTCTGCACGCCACCGATCCGGCCACGCCGTACCTGTCGTTGTGGGCGCGGATGCCCGGCCTCGCCGTCGCCGATCTGGACGCCGCCCTGTACGACAGTCGGCTCCTGGTGAAGCACCTTGCGATGCGACGGACACTCTGGGTGGTGCGGGCCGAGGATCTGCCGCTGATTCAATCGGCGGCCAGCGACCGGGTCGCCGACAACGAACGCCGAAGGGTGGTGGCCGATGCCCAGAAGGCAGGGGTCTGCGACGACGGCGACGCATGGCTGGCGGCCGCGTCCGTCGCAGTTCTGCGGCATCTCACCGAATACGGACCTACCAGCGCCAAGGACCTGCGCGCTGCGCTTCCAGAGCTGGCGGGGCAACACGATCCAGCGCCGGGCAAGCGGCGGGGCGGCGAAACACCGCTGGCACCAAGGATTCTGACGGTGCTGTCGGTGCGCGGCGACATCGTCCGCGGACCCAACGACGGGGCCTGGACGGTCTCGCGGCCGCGCTGGGCGTCGATGGCCGACTGGCTTGACTCGACGCCCGCGACCGCACCGCCGGAGGCCGCGCGGACCGAGTTGGTGCGTAGGTGGTTGTGGGCGTTCGGCCCGGCCACGGTCACCGACATCAAGTGGTGGTTCGGCAACACGCTGACGTGGGCACGCCAGGCACTGGCCGATCTCGAGGCCGTCGAGGTGGATCTGGACGGGACACCTGGGTTCGCGCTGCCCGACGATCTGGAAGAGGAGCCGGCGGCCGAGCCATGGTGTGCGCTGCTACCCAGCCTCGACGTCACGACCATGGGATGGTTCGACCGCGACTGGTATCTCGGCGGGCACCGCGGTCAGGTGTTCGACACGAACGGCAACGGCGGCCCGACGGCGTGGTTTAACGGTCGCATCGTCGGCGGCTGGGGTCAGGATGCCGACGGCAGAGTCGAGGTGCGGTTGCTCGAAGATGTCGGCCGTGCCGGGACAAAGACGCTGCAGCGGCGGGCCGACGAGCTGACCGAATGGCTGGACGGTGTGCGAGTCAGCCCGCGCTTCCCGTCCCCGCTGTCGAAAGCCCGTTGACTTCCCCAGCTGCGCGTGAGGCGGCGAATTGTTGCGTCACAGGTCCTTATCCCGGCTGAATGCCCAGGCCTCGCATTGACGCTGACCCCACTCGACGGCAAACGCGGTGACGGCTGCGGCGATCGACGTTGCGATGAAGATTGTCATGGCAACCCCCTCGGACCTTTGTTTCTATGTGAACCAGCGTCACGCAGCGTCGATCCAATGTCGTCAGGGCTAACGGCCAACGCGACGACCGTCAGCCCGAGTCTCTACTACCGGCTAGCCGGTATCAGGCGCTGACCTTGCTCCGCTTGCGCTTCTTCGGCGTCGGCCGCGCCACGCCCAGCGCCTCGGCCAGGAAGTGGCCCGTGTAGCTGTCGGGATTGGCGGCGACGTCTTCCGGCGTGCCTGCGGCGACCACCGAACCACCACCGGCTCCCCCCTCGGGGCCCATGTCGACGATCCAGTCGGAGGTCTTGATCACGTCGAGGTTGTGCTCGATGACGATGACCGTATTGCCCTTGTCGACAAGGCCGTTGATGACCGCGAGCAGCTTGCGGATGTCCTCGAAATGCAGGCCCGTCGTCGGCTCGTCGAGGATGTACACCGTGCGTCCGGTGGACCGCTTCTGCAGTTCGGAAGCCAGCTTCACGCGCTGCGCCTCGCCGCCGGACAGCGTCGGCGCGGGCTGCCCCAGCCGGACGTAACCGAGCCCGACGTCGACCAGCGTCGCCAGGTACCGGTGGATCGAGGTGATGGGCTTGAAGAACTCCGCCGCGTCCTCGATCGACATGTCGAGCACCTCCGCGATGGTCTTGCCCTTGTAATGCACCTCGAGCGTCTCGCGGTTGTACCGAGCGCCCTGGCACACCTCACACGGCACGTACACGTCGGGTAGGAAGTTCATCTCGATCTTGATGGTGCCGTCACCCGAACACGCCTCGCAGCGGCCACCTTTCACGTTGAACGAGAACCGGCCCGGCTGATAACCGCGCACCTTCGCCTCGGTGGTGGCCGCGAACAGCGTCCGGATCTTGTCGAACACACCGGTGTAGGTGGCCGGGTTCGAGCGCGGCGTGCGACCGATCGGCGACTGGTCGACGCGGACGAGCTTGTCCAGCTTGTCCAGACCCGTCACGCGGGTGTGCCGGCCCGGCACCTGCCGCGCGCCGTTGAGCTTGTTGGCCAGCACCGACGCCAGGATGTCGTTGACCAATGTCGACTTGCCGGATCCGGAGACACCGGTGACCGAGGTGAGTACCCCCAGCGGAAAGGACACGTCGATCTCGCGCAGGTTGTGCTCGCGGGCACCGACCACGGTCAGCTGTCGCTTGCGGTCGGTGGGCCGCCGAATGGCGGGGACCTCGATCTCTTCCTTGCCCGAAAGAAATGCTCCGGTAATCGAATTCGGGTTGCTCAGCAGATCCTCGTAGGGCCCACTGTGCACGATCTGCCCGCCGTGCTCACCTGCCGCGGGCCCGATGTCGACGACCCAGTCGGCGTGCGCGATGGTGTCGAGGTCGTGCTCGACGACGATCAGGGTGTTGCCCAGATCCCGCAGCCGGATCAGCGTCTCGATCAGCCGCCTGTTGTCGCGCTGATGCAGGCCGATAGACGGCTCGTCGAGGACATACAGCACGCCGACGAGCCCGGACCCGATCTGGGTGGCCAACCGAATACGTTGTGCCTCACCGCCGGACAGTGTGGCCGCCGCCCGCGACAGCGACAGGTAGTCGAGACCGACGTCGAGCAGGAAGCCGAGCCGCGACTGGATCTCCTTGAGCACCTGGCCGGCAATGGTCAGCTCCCGTGCACCGAGCGTCAACGCGTTGAGGAACTCCGCGCACTCGGCGATCGACAGTTCGGACACCTCGGCGATGGACTTGGCACCGAAGCCGTCGGCCGTCATCGTGACCGCCAGGATCTCCGGCTTGAGGCGCGTGCCCTCGCACTCGGGGCACGGCACGTCGCGCATGAAGCCCTCGTAGCGCTCCTTCATCTGCTCGGAGTCGGTCTGCTCCATGCGACGTTGCAGGAACGCCATCACACCTTCGAAATCGGCGTAGTACGAACGGGTTCGGCCGTAGCGGTTCTTGTACCGGACGTGCACCTGCTCGTCGCAGCCCTCCAGAATCGCCCTGCGCGCCTTGGCCGGGAGCTTCTTCCACGGCGTGTCGACGTCGAACCCGAGCTGGTCACCGAGCCCCGACAGCATCCGGGTGAAGTATTCGGCGGTCTGCCCCATCGACCATGGCGCGATGGCCCCCTCGGCGAGCGTGAGGTCCGGGTCCGGGACGACGAGTTCCGGGTCGACCTCCTTGCGGATGCCCAGGCCGGTGCATTCCGGGCAGGCGCCGTACGGCGAGTTGAACGAGAAGGATCGCGGCTCCAGGTCGTCGACGGCGAGCGGGTGCCCGTTGGGGCATGCCAGCTTTTCGGAGAAGCGCTGCTCGCGGTGCGGGTGGTCGTCCTCGCGGTCGACGAACTCCAGCACCACGATGCCGTCGGCTAGGTTCAGCGCCGTCTCCACCGAGTCGGTCAGCCGCTGCTTGGCGGTGGCCTTGACGGTGAGCCGGTCGACGACCACCTCGATGTCGTGCTTTTCCTGCTTCTTGAGCGTCGGCGGCTCGGTGAGCGAATACACGACCCCGTCGACCCGGACCCGGCTGTAGCCCTGGGAGTTCAGCTTGTCGAACAGGTCGACGAACTCACCCTTGCGGGTGCGCACGACCGGTGCGAGCACCTGGAATCGCAGCCCCTCGTCCATCGCGAGCACCTGATCGACGATCTGCTGGGGTGTCTGGCGGGCGATGCGCTCACCGCACACCGGGCAGTGCGGGGTGCCGGCGCGCGCGTAGAGCAGACGCAGGTAGTCGTAGACCTCGGTGATGGTGCCGACGGTCGACCGCGGGTTGCGGTTGGTGGACTTCTGGTCGATGGACACCGCGGGCGACAGACCCTCGATGAAGTCGACGTCCGGCTTGTCCATCTGGCCCAGGAACTGGCGGGCGTAGGCCGACAGCGACTCGACATAACGGCGCTGGCCCTCGGCGAAGATGGTGTCGAACGCCAGAGAAGACTTCCCCGAACCGGACAACCCGGTGAACACGATCAGGGCGTCACGCGGCAGATCAAGATCAACACTTTGCAGGTTGTGTTCGCGCGCACCCTTGACAATCAGGCGATCAGCCACACCCGTTCTCTTTCAAGAAGAAGTCCTCCAGAAGACATAGTTGAGACCCCATGCTATGTGCCGCCACCGACAAGTTCCGGGCCAGTGTGCGTCGGGCCGGATACCGTGAGGACATGACCGTCGTCAGCGACAACTACACCGGCCACGTTGACCCGCAGACCGCAGCCCGGCGGACGCTTCCAGGGGCATCGATCGTCAAGGTGTCCGTCGGCCCGATGGACAACGACGCGTACCTGGTGACGTGTTCCCAGACGGGCGAGACGCTACTCATCGACGCGGCCAACGATCCCGAGATCCTGCTCGAGCTCATCGAGCGCTTCGCACCGAAACTGTCCCTGATCGTCACCAGCCACCAGCACTTCGATCATTGGCAGGCGCTGGCAAAGGTCGCCAAGGCCACCGGGGCGCCGACCGCGGCACATCAACTCGACGCCGAGCCCTTACCGGTCAAGCCCGATCGAATCCTGGCCCACGGCGACACCGTGAAGATCGGCCGGCTGTCGTTCGACGTCATCCACCTGCAGGGGCACACCCCCGGATCGGTGGCACTGGCGCTCGACGGGGCCGACGAGGCGACCCACCTGTTCACCGGTGACTGCCTGTTCCCCGGCGGTCCTGGGCGTACAACACGCCCAGAAGAGTTCGACTCACTCATGGCGGACCTCGAAACCAAGGTGTTCGCACGGTACGACGACAACACCGTGGTCTATCCCGGCCACGGTGACGACACGAACCTTGGCGCCGAGCGTCCGCACCTGGCTGAGTGGCGCGAGCGAGGATGGTGATTACCGCGCTGTAGTGCCCTGCCTACCAGGCGGCGATCCCCGCATATCAGCGCACCAACCTGGCCTAAGCACCGCGCGCTGCAACGCAACGGGACTTTCGGCTCTATGCCCATCTGCGGCCCGGGGCAAAGGCTGAGAAGCTATGAAGCGCGACATCTTGAAATTCCTATCGGGAGTGTTTGCCGGGTTCGCCATCGAACATGCGGTCATCGCCATGTATCTGGCGGCGGGCGTTTTCAACCTGCCTCAGTTCATGGGCAGGCAGTGGCCGGATTGGTCTCCGTGGCTGGGGGCTGCTCTGTACGCGGCCATCAGTTTCTGGCTCGGTTACCTCGGCTGGCGAAAGAAGGGGTCTGTGCGCCATGAAGAGTGATGCGTACAAATTCCTGTCGGGGTCAGCGGCTGCGATGGCATATGCCCACGCCGCGTACGCGGTAGCCGCGTCGAAGGGAATCATGAACGAACCGGTTCTTTTCGGGCGAAAGTGGGGGTTCAAATTCGCGTGGGTCGAGGTCGCGATCTACTCCGCCATCAGCCTGGCGCTGGCTTACCGGGGATGGCTGGCCGACAGCCGAGAGCCGGCTCGGTGAAAAGTATCTGGGCGACGCAAGGGTCTCGGCGAGTGGAAAGAACGCGGTGGGTGAGCTGCCGCGGATTGGCGAGATGCTTGGGCCGCGGCAATGCCGTGAATGCGCTGTCCTAGTCTGATGCGCAGGACTCGTCGAGGAGATACCCAGGAGAAATGGTGAACCAGGATCAGTTGAAGAAGGCGCAAAGCGGCGCCGGTTTCATCGCAGCACTCGACCAGAGCGGTGGCAGCACCCCCAAGGCGCTCAAGCTCTACGGCATCCCCGAGGACGCCTACTCGGGCGATGACCAGATGTTCGACCTGGTCCACGAGATGCGCACCCGCATCATCACCAGCCCCGCCTTCGACGGCGACCGCATCATGGGCGCGATCCTCTTCGAGATGACGATGGACCGCCAGATCGAGGGCCGGCCCACCGCCGACTACCTGTGGAACGTCAAGAACATCGTTCCGTTCCTCAAGATCGACAAGGGTCTGAACGAGGAGAAGGACGGCGCCCAGACCATGAAGCCGATGCCCGGTCTGGACGAACTGCTCGACCGGGCGGTGGCCAACGGCGTGTTCGGCACCAAGGAGCGCTCGGTGATCAAGCTGCCCGGCGCCGGCCTGGACGCCGTGGTCGCCCAGCAGTTCGAGGTCGGCCAGCAGGTGCTCGCCAAGGGTCTGGTTCCGATCATCGAGCCCGAGGTCGACATCAAGAGCCCGAAGAAGGCCGAGGCCGAAGAGCAGCTCAAGGCCGCGTTGCTCGCCGGTGTGAACGCCCTGGGCGCCGACCAGAAGGTGATGCTCAAGCTGACGCTGCCCGAGACCGACAACCTGTACCAGGAACTCGTCGAGCACCCCCACGTGCTGCGCGTGGTCGCCCTGTCCGGCGGCTACAGCCGTGACGAGGCCTGCGAGCGGCTGGCCCGCAACAACGGCGTCATCGCGAGCTTCTCGCGCGCGCTGACCGAGGGCCTCACCGCGCAGCAGAGCGACGAGGAGTTCAACGCCACCCTCGACGCGGCGATCGGGAGCATCGCCAAGGCATCCGCTACCTGACGGCTATTCGGGGCTACGCGGCGGCACTGATCGCCGGTGCCCTGCTTGGGCTGGCCTTCCCCGCGCCGTCGTGGTGGTGGCTGGCATGGATCGCGCTGGTGCCCCTGCTGCTCGTCGTGCGAGCAGCACCCACCGCCCCGCAGGGCGGTGGACGGGCCTGGTGCGGCATGGCCGGATTCGTACTGGCGAACCAATACTGGCTGGGGCCGAGCGCCGGGCCCCTCCTGGTTGTCTTCGCAGCCGCGATCGGCGTGCTCTGCTTTCCGTGGGGTTGGGCCGCGCATCGACTGCTCTCCGGCGACGTCACGATGCGACAGGTGCTCACCGCGGTGGCAGTACTCCCCTCGGCCTGGGTGCTCGCCGAGGCCGTGCGTTCGTGGCATCGCCTCGGCGGACCATGGGCACCGCTCGGCGCCTCGCAGTGGAATCAGCCGGCCACCCTCGCCCCTGCTTCGGTGGGCGGTATATGGCTCGTGAGCTTCCTGCTGGTCGCCGTCAACACCGCGATCGTCGGCGCGATCCTGCTGCGCTCCTGGCGCGCGGTCGCGCTGCCCGCCGTCCTCGCGGTCGTCGGCCCAGCCTGGTTCTGGACGGGACCGGTACCAGAACCGGGAGCCACGGCGCGGATCGCGCTGGTCCAGCCCGGCGACATCGCGGAGTCGACGGCGCGGCAGGCAGCAAGCGAAGAGCTCACCGACGATTTGGCGGGCCAGCGGCTGGACCTTGTGGTTTGGGGCGAGAGCAGCGTCGGCGTCGACCTCGAGAGTCACCCGGACACGCTGCGCCGCCTGGTCGACCTCCGCCGTCGGATCGGTGCAGACCTGCTGGTCAACGTCGATGCGCGAGCGCCGGAGGGCGGAATCTACAAGTCATCGGTGCTCATCGGGCCCGACGGGGTGCGCGGCTCGTACGCGAAGAGCCGGCTGGTGCCGTTCGGTGAATACGTCCCGCTGCGGCCGCTGCTCGGGTGGGCCACCCGTCACACGAAGGCGGCCGGTGAGGACCGTCGGCGTGGGACCGGGCCGGCGGTGCTGCACACCGGATCACTGGCCGTCAGCCCGCTGATCAGCTTCGAGACGACGTTCTCGGATCTCCCGCGACGCGCGGTGCGCCTCGGTGCCGAGTTGCTCGCGTACCAGAGTTCGACTTCGAGCTATCAAGGCAGCTGGGCACAGCCCCAACTGGCGAGCCTGGTCGCGGTCCATGCCGTCGAGGTGGGTCATCCTGCGGTGCATGCCGGATTGTCCGGCGTAAGTTCGGCGTTCGACGCACGCGGCCGCAGGCTCGGCTGGCTACCCGCCACTGACCGCGGCGTGCTGGTGGTCGACGTTCCGCTCGGATCGCGCTCGACCCTCTACGACAAGCTCGGCGATTGGCCGATCGTGTTGGCGGCGCTGATCTTTACGGCGTGGTGTGCACGATCAGGACGTCGGTCTTAGACCGGCGCGCGACATTCGCGGGCACCGATCCAAGCAGCCGGCCCGCGATGGTGGACAGGCCGACGTTGCCGACGACGAGCAGATCGGCCTTCACTTCATCCGCGAGGTCGACCAGCGCATCGACGGGGGCACCGACGATCGCCTTCTCCTCGACGTTCTTCGCTCCCGCCTGAACTGCGCGATCGCGGGCCTCACGCAGGATCGCGTAGATGGGGGCGTTGCCCGACATCTTGTAGCCCTCGTCCTTCAGCACGTCGGCGGCCCGCTGATCCTCGCTCTGGGGGAAGTACGCCGTCGCCACGATAACCTTGGCGTCTGACCCGGCGGCGATCTGGCCGGCCCTCTCCACCGCGCGCAGCGACGAATCCGAACCGTCCGTGCCGACAACGATGGTCGTGTAGCCGCTCATCCAAGTCCTCCCAGTGTCAGTTGGATCGCCACCCGAGACAGTAACCCGTTGTCATGGGAACACGGGTGCGAATCACCACACCTGAATACCATTCGCCTGCTCATTCGCACAGGGTTGCGCTGGCAACATCACCTCGTCACGCCCGACGTGACCCGTCCTACACATCTTGTTCGGACGGCAGAAATGCTGCCGGAGAACGGAATCGAATGAGCGGTTACGTCAATTGTCGTGGCGTACGGCGGCACTGCGCGCGTACTCCCGCGGGGAACAGCCATTCACTCGGGTGAACGCGGTCGTGAATGCGCTGGCGGACTGGTAGCCGACCCGGTCGGCGACCTCCGCGAGCGACGGCCGTTCATCACGCAGCATGTCCTTGGCCAGTGCCACCCGCCACTCCAGCACGTACTGCATCGGCGGCATGCCGATGGTGCGGGTGAACCGTTCTGCGAACACGGCGCGCGACATGTTCGCGGCCCGCGCCAACTTCTCCACCGTCCAGGGTTGCGCCACGTCGGCGTGGATCTCGCGCAGCGCGCCGGCCAGGCCGGGATCTGACAGCCCGGCGATGAGGCCGTGCTCCCCTGCTGCAGGCCGCTCGGTCCGGAACCGGCAGGACTCGATGAGCAGCACCTCGACGAGCCGCTCGAGAATCACGTCGCGGCACGGATGTTGCGCTATGGCCTCCTCGGTGATGAGGTCGACGATCCGACTCAGGCGGGTGGAGCCAGGTTCTGAACGACGAACGAGAACCGTTGGTGGCAGCAGCTTTACGAGCAGCGCGGCGTTGGCACGGTCGAATCGAAAGTATCCACCGAGCATGCGCATCGGCGACTGGCCATCGGGCGAGCCGTAGTGCGCATCGCCCGTCGGATAGAGCTCGACGTCGACGGGCTCCAGGGTCGGCTCGCTGGCCATCACGAAGCTCGGCGTCTCGGGCAGCAACAGGAAGTCGCCTTGATGAAGCTCAAGCGGGTCGATTCCGTCCGGATGGAGCCAACAGCTTCCCTCGATCATCAGACAGAAGGACGGATCGGCATATCGCGGCTTGCGGACGCTCCAGTCCCCGGCGCCGCTCACCACTTTCGACAGCACAACCTGCGGGCGCAACAACGGAATGATCGCTTCGAGAGGATCGGCGACTGGTGCGATATCCGTCGGCGAGACGGCTCCGGTGTCCCGGACGGGCATGCCGACAAGATATCGCCTTCGCCGTGCCGATGCCGGTACCTAATGGGCCCCGGCGTTCGCCAGCTCGACCGCGTCGGCGCCGGCCGGAAACCGGAGCCGGCCCGACGTGTCGGTCGCGGCGCGGTGGACGGTCTCGGCGACGTCGGATTCGGTGGTGAAGAGGCTGGCCTGCCCGAATGACTCGAAGACCGGGGCCGCGAACGCCTGATACGGCTCGGGCACCAGGCCGTCCATCCGGGACGCCCCGTTGCTGGTGAAGCTTGTCGACGGTCCGTAACCCGGCTCGACGAGCTTGGCGGTGACGTTCACCGCGGCGAGTTCGAGCGCCAGCGATGCGGTGAATCCTTCGATCGCCATCTTGCTGGCCGTGTACACGGCGGCCAGCGGCATCGCCGTCAACGTCACACTCGATGTCACGTTGACCACCACACCCGACCCGCGCTCACGCATCTGGGGCACGACGGCCTGCGTCATCGCCATCACCCCAAAGGTGTTGGTTTCGAACACTTCCCGGATCGTGGCCATCGGCATGGGTTCGAACGCGCCGACGACTCCGATACCGGCGTTGTTCACCAGCACGTCGATCGGGCCGCTCGCCTCGATCGCAGCGGCGATGCTGTCGGGCTTGGTCACGTCGAGCGGCAACACCCGGATTCGGTCGGATTCGGGCAGCAGACCCTCGCGCGGTGTGCGCATCGTCGCGATCACGTTCCAGCCGTTCGCATGGAAGTGGCGCGCGGTTTCGAGTCCGTAGCCCGAGGAGCAACCTGTGATGAGAACTGTTTTCATGACACCGACGCTAGGGTCGCCCGGCAAGACGATCAATAGCGCAAAGTCCGGAAAACATTATAGATCGTCTTGGATTGCCATACCGGTTGCCGGGTACTCGCATGCCATGGCAGTGACGGCAGACGACTTCGTGCCGGACAGTCGCGACCTGACTGAGCTGGCCGACGCCGCGAACAGCTGTAAAGGCTGCAATTTGTACCTGGACGCCACCCAGACGGTATTCGGGGCCGGCTCGGCCACGGCCGACCTCATGCTGGTCGGCGAACAGCCCGGCGATCAGGAGGACAAGGCGGGCGCGCCGTTCGTCGGGCCCGCAGGCAGGCTGCTGGACAAGGCGCTGGTGGCCGCGGGTGTGGACAGGGACCGGCTGTACGTCACCAACGCGGTCAAACATTTCAAATTCACGCTGCCGGAGCGTGGTAAGCGCCGCATCCACAAGACTCCGAGCCGGACCGAAGTGGTGTCGTGCCGACCCTGGCTGCTGGCTGAGTTGGATGCGGTGCGACCCGACGTGCTGATGCTCCTCGGAGCGACGGCCGCGCAGTCGTTGATGGGAAGCACTTTTCGGCTCACGGCCCATCGCGGCGAAGCACTGCACCTGCCCGACTCCGACGAGCTCGGGGTCGATCCGACCGTGGTGGTCAGCGCGCACCCGTCGTCGGTGTTGCGCGGACGCCCCGAGGACCGGGACAGGGCGTTCGAGGCGCTGGTGTCAGATCTGCGATTCGCCGCCGGACTTCTGGGCTGAGCGCCGACCGCACGCTAGCAGACGGCAGGCGGCACCCAACCCGACACGGCCGGTGGTACCCATTGACAGGGGCCAGGGCCGTAGTAATAGGGACTATCCCACCCAGCGCCACGCCAGCGACGGTCGTCACGCCAGTCATCCCAGTGGGGCTTGGGCTTGTCGAGCTTCCACGTCACACCAGGTGAATTTGGTAGCGCCTCTTCGGCGTTGGCGAGACCCGCGCTCAACCCGACTGCCGTGAAACCCAATGTTCCGATAAACGCCGCGCCGGCGGCGATCTTCTTCATCTTCACG
>JBIQHU010000082.1:0-25545 GCA_044508395.1 Mycobacterium sp.
CGCCGGCCGCGACACCAACCACCCTCGGGCCGTCGGTCACCAGCCGAGTGATGCGCTGACCCACCGCGATGTCAACGCCCGGCCGCTCCTTGATCGCCGACGCGAGGGCCTTGACGATGCCCGCTCCGCCTCTGGTCGGCACATGCGAGCGGGGAACGGGTTCATCGGCGGCATAAACCAGTTCGCGGACAAACCGCACACCGTGTTGGATGAGCCATTCGACGGCCGGACCACTGTTATAGGCCAGGTGCCGAGCGATGCCAGGCTCGACAGCCGATTGATTGAAGTATGTGTAGTCGTGCCACAGCGCCTCGGCGCTGTCGATGATTCCCGCTGCTCGCTGCACACTGGTATCGGCGGCCATGACAATCCCGCCGGAGAGCTTTGTCGAGCCGCCCAGTTCCGGCTGGCATTCGATCAGCAGCACCGTAGCGCCATGATCTGCGGCCTCGAGCGCGGCGCAGAGGCCCGCTGCGCCGGAGCCAACGACTGCGACATCGTAATCAGGCTGCGCGTGTCCCATTCGGACCTCCAACGACGTATATTTAAGTTAGGACTTAGTATATAAGTGTTTCGGTGTGTAGGTTGGGGAGACGAGGTGACGAGCTTGACTTCAGCGGTCGAGAGTTTCCGAGCCGAGGCCCGCGCCTGGCTTGCCGCACGGCTCCCACCCCGCCCTCCTCGCAAACGAGTCAGCGAACCGCCCGTATGGGGCGTCGGATCTGACTCTGTCGATGTCTTCCCGAGCGTCGACCCCGCCGCAGAGGCCGAGAAGACCCTGGCCGCTGCAGCCTGGCAGACGACAAAGTATGACGCCGGCTACGGCGCGATCGCCTGGGAAACGGAATACGGCGGGCGCGGACTCGGTGCTGAGTTCGACCGCGCCTTCCGGAAAGAGGAAGCGGCTTTCGAGACCCCCGAGACTTCCGAGATCCTCGCAGTGACATTGGGCCTGGTGGCACCAACTATCCGCATGCACGGTGACAATCATCTACGCACATCGATGATTCCGTCACTGTTGCGCGCCGAAGTACTGGCGTGTCAGCTGTTTTCAGAGCCGGGCGCAGGCTCTGATCTGGCTTCGCTCACCTCCCACGCTGTCCGGGACGGCGACAGCTGGATTCTCAATGGGCAGAAGGTGTGGACCTCCGGTGCCCGGGTGTGCCAGTACGGTGAGGCCATCTGCCGTACTGATCGGTCAGTCCCGAAGCATGCCGGCCTTACTGCTTTTCTCGTGCCACTCGACACTCCCGGCGTCGAGATCCGTCCGATCCGGCAGATGACCGGTGGCTCGTCGTTCAACGAGGTCTTCTTCAACGACGTCCGCGTGCCCGACCGCCTCCGGATCGGCGAGGTTGGCGAGGGATGGCAGGTAGCGCTGACAACACTGGGATACGAGCGATCCACTTCGCAACACACCTCTCCAGGTGGTTCCTTCCGACGGTTGCTCGAACTGGCGCGTCACTTCGCAGTGACCAACGACCCGCTCGTGCGGCAGGACCTCATGAAGGCGTTCAGCTATAACCGGGTGCTGCACTACACGAACCAACGAATTGCTGCAGGGTCCAAAACCGGGACTGCACCCGGGCCGGAGGGATCGATTCGCAAGCTGGCGTGGGTCCGCAGCCTGACGTACACGGGTGAGGCGGCGATGCGAATTCTCGGCGCCCGCATCGCGGCGGATACCGGCGAATGGGGTACCTACGCCTGGTCCCAGCACATCCTTGGGGCTCCGGGCTACCACATTGCGGGGGGATCCGACGAAATCCAGCGCACCATCATCGCAGAACGAGTGCTCAAACTGCCGGCCGAACCGCGGGTGAGCGCAGTCCGCAATGCGCTGGACTAGCGCGGATGGGCCGCGTGGATACGCTGCGGCACTACATATTCCACGGATGGGGAAACATATGACACCCGCCAAGATCGAAGCCGATGGAGCCGCTTGATGATGAATATTGAAGACCCGCAGCCGACCACCATCCGTTATGAAGGACCGGTCCATGGTGTAACACGAATTACGCTGGCCCGCGCGGAGGTTCACAACGCACAGAACCGCCAGATGCTCTACGAATTGAGCGCCGCGTTCGACCGCGCGGCCCTGTGCGATGACACACGGGTTCTTGTCCTCGCCGCCGACGGCACTCACTTCTCGTCAGGTCACGACCTTCGCGACCGGACGCCGATGGACGAATTCAAAACAGTTACCTGCTGCGGCGGGTTCGACCTTCCCGGTGCCGAGGGCTGGATGGCGATGGAGCAAGAGCTCTATCTCGGACTCTGTTGGCGCTGGCGGAACTTCCCGAAGCCGACCATCGCCGAAGTCCACGGCAAGGTGATATTGGCGGGGCTGATGCTGGTCTGGGTCTGCGATCTCATCGTCGCCGCGAACAACGCCGAGTTTTCCGATCCAGCCGTCGCGTTCGGTATGAACGGTCATGAATACTTCGTCCACCCCTGGGAATTGGGTGCCCGCCACGCAAAGGAACTGCTTTTTACCGGCGACCCGATTTCAGCGGAGCGCGCATATCAGCTCGGGATGATCAATCGCATAGTCGAACCCGAGCGGCTGACCGCGGCCACGACACAACTCGCTGAGCACATTGCGAAATCTCCGAGTATGGGCCTCAAGCTGGCCAAGCAGTCTGTCAATGACGCGCTCGACGTCCAGGGTCAGTGGGCGGCACTGAAGTCTGCGTTTGCACTACATCAGTTGGGCCATTCCAACAACATGCAGATCCATGGGCGACCGATCGACCCTGCCGGGGTGAGCATCATCCGTGATCGACACCGCAGCGCCAACTAACCGCGCTCGGGTGCAGGATGGATCGGCTTAAACGCCCGTGAACGTCGGGAGGCGCCGTTCTTGCACCGCGCGAATCCCTTCGGCGAAGTCCAAAGTTGCCCGACAACTGTCCTGTTTGGCGTTTTCGATCGCCATCGCTTCTTTGACATGTTCGTAAAGGCCGCGGCGCATCGTCTCCCGAATGCCACCAACGGCCAGTGGCGCTGATGCGGCGATCTCTGATGCCAAAGCTATTGCAGCAGAGCGCAACTCATCCTCGATGACCACGAGATCGCAGAGCTGCATCGCTCTCGCCTCTTGGCCGGCAACCGTCCCGCCCGAATAGAGTAGGAGAATTGCATTCTGCCGGCCCACCGCGGCAGGCAGAGTAACCGTCATGCCAAATCCGTGGTGGATTCCCAACCGAGCGAAACTGCATCGGAACTGTGTCGTTGGTGTCGCGACTCGGAAGTCGGCAGACAGCGCAAGCCCGAGTCCGCCGCCGATGGCGCAGCCCTGAACTGCGGCCACCACTGGTTTCCGCGTGGCGAATAGTCGCAGTCCCTGTTCGTACAACGCGGCTGTACTGAACGCCTGCGCGCTCTCCGCCTGAAAGTCGGCACCGGCGCAGAAGTGACGGCCAGCCGCAGCCAGCACCACGGCCCGGCATTCCGGATCTGCATCGAGAGCCTCGTACGCGTCGGCAACTTTGGCGATGAGCTCGGAGGTGAAGTAGTTGAGCGGCGGCCGCATGAACTCGACGACGGCAACATGACACTGGCGGTCCACAGTCACCGAAACGGTTTCGGACACAGCTTCTCCTGATCGTCGCGTGCGGATCGCCACCGAGACTGGTGGCGCAGAATATATTAAGTCATTAGTATAATACTGTCGCGGCCGCCGGAGGTATCCATGCACTTTGCTTTCGTTGAGCTATCGACTGCGGAACTCGGTCTCCAGCAGGCGGTCCGCGAGTTCCTCATGACCGAACTGCCACGCGGTCAGTTCGAACCTGGGTTGGGCATGGGCGCGCCGCGCGACCGCGAATTCTCCCGCAAGCTCGCGCGTCAAGGCTGGCTGGGAATGGGGTTGCCGAGCGCCTACGGCGGCGCTGATCGGTCTGCGGTCGAGCGCTTTATCGTCACCGAAGAACTGTTGCGCTGGGGTGCGCCCATCGGTCACCACTGGATCGCGGACCGCCAGAGCGGAGCTGTCATTGCGCGCTACGGCACCGAGTCACAGAAGCGCGAGTTCCTGCCGAAGATCTCTGCGGGGGAAATCGCGTTCTGCGTAGGGATGAGTGAGCCCGACTCCGGTAGTGACCTCGCGGCGATCAGCACGCGCGCAACCCGCGTCGAGGGCGGCTGGGAAGTAAGCGGCACAAAGGTGTGGACCAGTGGTGCCGACGAGTCGGACTGGATGATCGCGCTGGTACGCACGAGCAACGAGGATGACAAGCATCGCGGTCTGAGCCAGCTGATCATCGACCTGCGCTCCGCGGGCGTGCGCATCAGCCCAATTTCCACGCTGACCGGCGCAGCCGACTTCTGCGAAGTCAGCCTGACGGACGTCTTCGTTCCGGACAGCCGCGTCCTCGGCATCCCGGGGGCGGGGTGGGAACAGGTCACGTCTGAACTCGTCTACGAACGTGGAGGACCAGAACGCTGGCTTTCGACGTACATCGTCGTCGAGGAGTTCGTTCGCACATACCCGGCGAGCAAGCAAGGAGCACATGCCAAACGGGTGCTGGGCGGTATCGCCGCGAAACTCTGGGGCCTGCGCAACATGTCGCTGTCGACCGCGCGTGCCCTCGACACGGGCCGGCTGCCAGCCGCAGAAACGTCGTTGGTCAAGGAAATGGCGACCCGATACGAACAGGACATGATTGAGCTGATCCGGGAGCTGGTCGATGTCGAATCGGCGACCGGGACCACGGCCCGGTTCGATCGCCTGCTTGCCAATGCCGTTCTGAACGCTCCGATATTCACCATTCGCGGCGGCACCGTGGAGATCCTGCGAACGGTGGTTGCAAAGGATCTCGCCCATGCCTGACCCACTCGTCGCCGAGATCGTCGACCAGGCGCTGGAGGCTGTGTGCTCACCCGGACGGCTCACTGATGCCGAAAGCAGCGGTTGGTCGGACGCGATCTGGGATGTCGCGGCCGAGATAGGCATGCCCTGGATCTCAGTCCCGGAGCGACACGGGGGCGTCGGCGGGTCACTCAGCGACGCGATCGCGGTGCTACAGACCGTCGGCCGCCACGCCGCACCGTTACCTATTGCAGAAAGCGGTGTACTGGCCGGGTGGCTGCTATCCGCCTGCGATCTGACGATCGAGCCCGGAATCACCACGGCGATCCCGCCACGTCCCGGCAACGTACTCATCGCCGACGCACGATCCCGCCTCAGCGGGCGCGCCGAGCGCGTACCCTGGGCCCGCTTCGCCGATCATGTCGTCGGTCTTGCGACCGCCGACGACGGAACTGCACTTGTCGTCAGATTCCGCGCCGCCGAAGCGGACATACTTCCCAAAGCGAATGTTGCCGGGGAACCGCGCGACACTCTCGTTCTCGACAGGGTTCGCCCCCAAGCTCTCGCTGTTGCACCCGACGGCGTCGGCCATGCTGAGCTACGTGCCCGGGGTGCACTCACCCGCGTAGCTCTGATTAGCGGTGCGCTCGCCCGAGTCAGCACGCTGTCGAATTCCTATGCGCGCGACCGGTATCAGTTCGGGCGGCCACTGCGATCGTTTCAGGCCGTTCAGGCCCATATCGTCTGTGGCGCACAGCAGGCCGCACTTGTCGCGCTGGCTACACAGGGCGCAACTTCCGCCATGCAACGCGGCGCCGGATGGTTCGAGCTTCCTGCAGCCAAGATCCTCGCCAACGATGCGGCGACCACGGCGGCGGCGGCCGCGCACCAAGTGCACGGCGCGATGGGTATAACCCTGGAGTATCCGCTGCAGCTTTACACGCGTCGGTTGTGGTCGTGGAGAGAGGAGTACGGCAACTCAGCATTCTGGGCAGAGGTGCTCGGCCGCCTCGTCGCAGACCACGGGGCGGACGAGTTGTATCCGATCATCGCGGGCGGCTCGTATGCCCTCTCGATGCACAACCGACGAACGGCCCGGGAGATTTAGGCATTGGCGGAACGCATGAGCGAAATCGCCGACGATCGGCTCGACGTTGTCGTCCACCGCCGCATCACCGAGGCAGACGGTGTCGTCAGCCTCGAACTACGCGATGCACATGGCGCAACGCTGCCGCCGTGGACACCCGGCGCGCACGTCGATCTCATTCTGCCGTCGGGCTTGGTCCGCCAATACTCGCTTTGTGGTGATGTCGCCGATCACGGTCAATACCGGATTGCAGTCCTACGGGATTCCCGATCGCGTGGTGGGTCGATCGAGATCCACGACACGATCACGGCGCAGCAGAAAATGCAGATACGCAGTCCTCGCAACCACTTTGTGCTGTCGCCGGCTGCTGAGTACCTATTCATTGCCGGCGGCATCGGCATCACCCCCATACTGCCGATGATTCGACAAGCGGCGACTGAAAACATTCCGTGGACGCTGGCCTACGGTGGCCGATCGCTGTCGTCAATGGCCTTTGTGGACGAGGTGCGCTCGACCCGCGGCGGAATTGTGCACATTGTCCCCCAGGATCGCTGCGGCATGCTCGACCTGGATCACTTGTTCGCCGACACCAGCTTGGCGGCTGAGATCTACTGCTGCGGACCCGAAGCGTTGTTGCAGGCGGTGCAGAATCAGAGCGCGGCCGCGGTTCCCGCACGGACGGTTCACCTGGAGCGGTTCGGGGCGGCCCCTGACGCCACACCCACCATCAACCTCACCGACGACGCTAACCACGAGTTCGTCGTCGAATTGCAGCGATCAGGGCGCCAGCTCACGGTTCCGCCGAACCGGACGCTGCTCGACGTTGTCCGGGAGGCCCACCCGGATATCAACTTTTCGTGTGAGGAGGGCTACTGCGGCAGCTGTGAAACTGGCGTCATCGAAGGCATTCCCGATCACAGAGATACGTTGTTGAGCAAGCAGGAGCGCGAGGCAGGCCGGTCGATGATGATCTGCGTCAGCCGATCAAAGACTCGCCGGCTGGTCCTCGACCTGTAATGCCCGCGGTACGGCGGACACGTTACATATGTGAACTTGATAACTGGCTGCAGTCACATGCAGGAGCGACCGTGGCCACTATTGACATTGGCGTCGGCGGCGATTTCCAAAGGCCCGCGTAATCACCGATCAGCCGATACATTCCGTCCGTGGAACCCCAGAACCCGCAGGCGCCAGAGCGCCAGGAAAGTTCGCGCCACGGCGCCAAGCCCCGCTCCGGCGGGCGGCGCATCGCAGCGATCCTCATCGTCGTTGTGCTATTCGTGTTGGCCTACGTTGTCACGCTGTTCGCGTATTGGGAGCTGTCCGGTTCTGCCACGGAGTTGGGCCCGGCCGACGAGGGCGACGGATCCGAGACAGTTGTCCTGGTGACGGTGAAGGCATTGCGCACTGTCGATTACCAGGCCGACGTCAAGGTGCTCGTCATCCCGCAGAATGACCTTACCGACGAACGTCTCGAGGTGCTCAACACCGACATCTCGGTGAGGCTGTATCCGTGGAACAGCCTGGGCGACTTGAACTTTCCCGCGGGTGAGTCCCCCGCCGAAAAGACCACTACCCTCGACCTCGACGGTGACGTGAACAATTGGCCGTTCGACCGATACACGACCGCGCCGATCAGTGCGACGTTGCTCGTCGGATCTGGCGAGGACCGACATTACATGCCTGCCCGCGTGGAAATCGAAGGGGCGCTGCAGGGCTGGGATCTCTACGCCGACGAGGTATCCCCGGGGCCCAACGACTCGGGCAGCGAGACCGCGACCACGCTGACACTGAAACGGTCACTCGGCCCGCTCGCCTTCGACCTCGGTATCTGCATCGTGTTGATCACCCTGCCCACGTTGGCGATCGTCACCGCGCTGCAGGTGATCACGAGACGTAAGGCATTCCAGATGCCGTTCCTGACGTGGTACGCCGCAATGCTGTTCGCGGTCGTCCCGCTGCGGAACATCCTGCCGGGAGCGCCACCGCCGGGCGCATGGATCGACGTTGCCCTGGTCTTGTGGGTCCTCGTCGCCTTGGTCACCGCGATGGTGATGGCGGTCGTCTCCTGGTGGAAGCAGGTCGACTAGCTCTGGGGCCGGCCCGAGTGTGGGCCTGCACGCGTGCCCAGGCTCATACTCGGCCGGCACTACAGCCAAAGGTTTCCAAGTTCCTCGGCGATGGCCTCCGGATCCTGATTTCCGGTGTTGCAACTGACGGCGATGGACGTACGTCGGTCCGGGCTGACGTCGAACGCGGTGACCGAACCGGACCACTCGCCGTCGTGATAGAGCTCGCCATTGGGTAGCACGAAGAGACCGGCGCCGTAGCGCTCGTCACCGTCGGGATCGGTTTCCACCGCTCCCGCGGTCTGCGCCTCGAGCAGCTTCGGGCCGCCCACTTTGCCAGTGCGGTAGTTGTCAGCCCAACGGACCAGTTGACTGGGCGTGGTTTGGACCGCGCCATCGCCGACCTGCTCCCAGGCGGTGACCGCAAGGGTGTATTCGCCGGTGCTGTCGTCGTATTCGTAGGGCTGGGCACTGTCCGGCAGGACGCGGGGATCCATCGTCATCGCCAGGTCGAGCGGTTTGAAGACCTGCGCGCTCAAGAAGGCGGGCAACGGTTGGCCGGAGACCCGCTGCACGATGTCGGCGAGCAGCAGGTAGTTGGAGTTGGAGTAGTCGAACTGGGAGCCGGGTTCGAACTGCAGCTCTGGCACTTTCGCCAGTACCTGCACCGCCTGCTCCTGCGTGGTGCGGTCGGTGTAGTCGTACCCGGCGTCCTCGAGCAGTCCGATGTAGTCCGGGATGCCGCTCGTCTGGTGCATCAGCTGTTCGACGGTCACGGTTTCGGCCCATTCGGGGAGCCCGGGCACGTGACTGGCCAGCGAGTCATCGAGCGACAGCTTGCCGTCATCCACCAGCAGGAGGATTGCGGTTGCGGTGAATTGCTTTGACACCGAGGCGATGTCGAAAGCACTGTCAGTCGTGAGTTCAGCACCGGATTCCAGGTCGGCGAGACCTCGGGTCCCGGACCAGACCACGTCGCCTTCGATTCCGACCGCCGCGGAGCACCCTGGTTCATCGGCCTTGACGGCACCGTCCAACACGCTTTGGCTGCTCGCCGCCAGATCGGGATCCGCCGCACCCGTTACCGAGGCGGTGGACGTGGCAGCCGTGCCCGTTTGCGTTGTCGGAGAGGCTGCTTCGACGGCGTTGCTCTGGTCACCACACGCGGCGAGTAGCAGCGCGACCGCAACGAGTCGAACCGCCAGTCTACGTTTAACGTCGATCATGGCTACCTCCTCGCGCCGAGGATATAGCGCTGACCCGTGAACCGACTGGCTGCTGAGCAGAACCTGAGATTCCGCTAATTCAACGGCAGCAGTTCGGATCGAGCACCGCGCAGAGTGCGGCCAATGACTCCCGTCGCGGCCAGTGGTAGACACCCATGCCGCGGCGCCTGCAACGACGGCGATACGACGGACGAGCACCGCGCCGAATCCACGACGGTCTGCTGCTGACGTCGGGTGCGTAACCAGACTGGGCCGCAACGGAACTTGCCGAGACGACTGCTGGCCGACCCCGCCGGACAGTCCGTCGAAGTCGTCCGTCCGATCCGTGACGAGATCGAGAGACGGGTCCATCGCCTTCTTACCGAACTAGGCATAACCGTCTCCCAGGCCTCCGACCTGGGGCTTCACCTGCGCGGGCGCGCGGGGAATCTCGCAAGGAAAGTTTCGGAGCGAAATTTGGTCAATTTGGATACATCTTGACCAAACAGTGATGTGATGGGGATCACTGCGGAGATGAATTCATCACTGCAGGTGTCGGGGAAGGGGGGCAGGCGATGGACGAGAGGTTCAACCCTGCGTTCATCGGGGCGCTGTTCGTGGCAGTGGCGATGATGATGGCTGTCGCGATATTTGTGGAGCAGATGCGACGCCGGCGAGATCGCGCGGACGGTGTCTTGATGAGCTGGGACGATCTGCGTCTGACCTCGAGCCACCTCATCGTCGGGTCCGGGAGTGCTGCCCTGCGATTGCCGCTTGCCGGGCTCAAGGCCGAGGTCGTCGTCAGCACCCCCCCGCGCCAAGCCGAAAGCGATGGCGAAGTTCGGATGACCATCCACAATGCCGGCCGCGAGATCCGCCGACAACAGCCCTACTCGTACGGCACGAGCGGGAGCGCGCAGGCGTTCGTGATCAAGTTCAACTCACTCAGCGCTCAGCTCCGCGAGGCTGAGAATGTGGCGGACGCCCCGTCCGACGCTCCTCGTCGCGTAGACCGCCACGCTGCCTGACCGCGATCTTGGCTAGAGCTTCTTCAGCTCGGCCACCAGTGTCACCAATTGCCCTGTATTGGCGTTGATTTCGTCCGCGCCACCGACCGTCCCGGTCACGTTCCCGAGAATCGCGCTAGAGACCGTTGTCGGCGTAGCCGCTGATACGCCCGGTGATTTCGGTGGAGTTGCCGATGAAGAAGAACTCCTCGACAAGCTCTAAGGGCTTGACCCGCGCGACTCTTGACCGGCCCGCTATCTAAGTGCGACACTGATGTCGCAGTTAGTTGGCTTCGAGTCCGGCGAGGAGTCCGCGTGTCAGCGTCACTGTCAGACACCAGTTCGCGTACGAGGGCGCTTCGCAAGCTGACGTATTTTTGGCCCACCCTCGGCGCGGCTTCGCTGCTCCTCGCGTGTTACTCGTTGGGACGGTGGCTGGCTGGCGGAGTGTCGTCGGTGCCACCCGGCGACGACCCGATGCCCACTGCGCAGTTGGTGCTCATGCATGCGCTCGAGTGGATTCAATTCGCCGCCTTTCTGGCGATCGTCGGGTGGGTAGTGATCAGACCGTTGATCCAACGACGCCCCCTCGGGTTCGACGGGCTGTTCGTGATCGCCGCGTTTCTGCTCAACTTCTGGGACGTGATGGACAACTACTGGACCTTCTCATTCCAGTACAACGCGCATCATCTGAACGTCGGCTCGTGGGGTGGTTACATCCCAGGATGGCAGAGCCCGCAGCCCGAATTATGGGCTGTTCCAATCGGATTCGTCTTTGGTGCATACACGTGGGCGTTCTATCTGGCTGTCCGGTCGGGATGCGCGTTGTTGACCTACGTGCAAAACAGGCATCCCAGCTGGGGGCCGCTGCGGGCGTTCGGGTTGGTGTTTGTTTCGAATATGTTCATCGAGGCGATCTCGGAGAACGTGTACCTCCGTATTGGTGCCATCGCGAACATCAGACCTTATGAGGCACTGACCCTTTGGGATGGCACCCAATTCGCTTGGCCCCTCTACAATCCAATTCTGTTCGCTCTCGTGTGGACCACTCTCACCGCTTTCCGTTGGTACCGGGATCAAGACGGGCTGACTTTCGTAGAGCGTGGCCTGCCTGCGGCGCGCACAGGACAACGGCCCTCAACGATCCTTCGATTCTTCGCGATATTCGCGTTCCTCGAAGTCACGTACCTTCTCCTCTATTTCCTGCCGTGGAATCTGTTCGCCGCCATGCGCACAGCTCCACCGAACGTCTTTCCGTCGTATTTCCCGGTGCCGTAACTGGACGGCGGCACTTGCGCTAGGTTGTCGGGGTGTCTGCTGGCTGGGGCAGTCGTTCGACTCGCACCGGTACCGAGTTCATTGCCGCGTTGCCAGACAGGATGTCGTGCAGCTCTGGATCATTGATGTCGTTCGCGCTGGCACCGGCCTTCGATGCAGCAAGTCGCCATCCGACCCCCGGCCGGTCGTGCCCGAATCCGTGCGGGATCGAGACAACTCCTCGGCGCATCGCATCGGTGACCTGTAGAGGAAGTTCTATGGATCCGATCGTGGAGCTGACGCGTACCACGTCGCCGTCGTTGAGCCCGCGCTGCGCAGCGTCCTCGGGATGCAGCATCGCGGTGCACCGATCGGCGCCCTTCATCAGCCGAGGCGAATTGTGCATCCAGGAGTTGTTGCTTCGAAGTTGACGCCGGCCGATCAACGTGAGGTCGTAGCCATCTTGACGGCTGGCTACGTCCTCTTCAGCTCGCCTGGTTAGCTTGGCCGCCTCTTCGACGAGACGCGGGGCGGCCAATTTGATGCGGCGGTCTGGCGTACCCAGATCATCTGGAAGACAGGACTTCAGCGCACCGAGGTCGATGCCGTGGGGCGCTGCTTTGATGCGGCCAAATGTCAATCCGCGTCGAGGTCCCGCGCGCAGAACACCGCGAGGGCTGGTGAGGATGGCTAAGTCGACCAAGCGCTTCGGTGACATGCGCCCCATCGTGTTCGCGATCAGCCGCCCTCGCAGCCCATGACCTACACGCCGCGTCAGAGCGTTGAGTATTTCCCAGTCTTCAAGCCCACCTGGGTCTTTCGGAACAGCGGCCGGGCTGTAACGAACGTGATTGCGTACCGACATCGCGGCAAAAATCAGATCCAGGTCGTCGCGCTGCAGCGCCGACACCGGTGGCAGGATCACGTTCGCGTGACGCGACGTCTCGTTGACGTACATGTCTACGGCAACGAAGAAGTCGAGCCGGTCCAACGCGGCATCGAGCCGTCGCCCGCCAGGCGCCGACAGCACCGGATTGCCCGCATGGACGAGCAAGGCCCGCACCCGTCCGGCGTTGATCTGATCGGGAAGCGTCGCAACCGGGAACTCACCGTTCACGATTGGCCGGCCGGTAACGTGATCACGCCGCGCCGGATTGATACCGATAACGCCTTTGCGCGTACCGAGACGACCTGCGATCACCAGATCTACGGGTGGTTTGGCGAACATCGAGCCGCCGGGAGAATCGAGTCGTCCGGTGACGACGTTCAAGACCAGGATGAGCCAGTGCGCGACGCTGCCGGTGCGTGTCTGGCAGATCCCCACGCGGCCATAGGCCACGGGCGCGCTGGCGGCGGCGAATTCGTGGGCGATCCGTTGAATGGTCGTGGCATCGACGCCGGCGTACTCGCCGGCGCGTGCAGGCGGCCACTCGTCGGCAATTCTGCGTACCTCGTCGATGCCATCAGTGAAAGCCGCGAGGCGGCCCGGAGACGTCAGACCTTCTTTGAACAACACATGGATGATCCCGAGCAAGAGGAACGGATCTCCGCCGGGTCGCACTGCGACGTGCTCCGTTGCCAACTCGGCAGTTTCGGTGCGCCGCGGGTCCACCACCACGACGCGGCCACCGCGGTTCATCACGTCGCGCAGACGCCAACGTACTCCGGGCGCGGTCATCGCCGAACCGTTGGACGCCGCCGGATTCGCACCGAGCATCAGCATGTAGTCGGTTCGATCGATATCGGGCACGGCGAAAACTGCGGCGTTGCCTAACACTTCGCCGTTGACAACTTGCTGCGGACTTTGGTCCAGCGACGAGGCGGAGCAGTTGCTGCTGGTGCCCAACGCCGTGCGCAGCGCGAAGAACGCGTAGAAACCCCAATTGTGCGCGCCGGGATTGCCAAGATATGTTCCGACGGCGTCAGGTCCGTAACGTCGCTGCACCGTGCGAATGCCAGAGTCTACGAGCGCGAACGCTTCGTCCCAGCTGATCCGTTCCCAGCGGTCACCGGCCCGGCGTACCGGGTAACGCAGCCGATCGGGATCTTCGTACAGATCGGCCAGCGCTGGCGCTTTCGGACACACATAGCCGCGAGAGAACTCGTCCTCCTTGTCACCGGCGATGCGCAACACCGCGCCGCCGTCAACTTCGACCGTGATTCCGCAATGCGCCTCGCACAGATTGCATGTGCGGAGGACCGTGACCGACATAGCGCTCACGATAGCAATTCACTACGCAATTAACCGGCACTTTCAATCAGCCGACTCAGTATGCGTATCGTATGTTCCGAGCAGCGATGCGAAGTGGCGAATTCTGCGCATCAGGGCGACGGCTGGCCGCACAGGCGATCTCGATCGTCCGCGGCATAGTTCTGTCGCCTAGTCTCGAAGGGTGCAAAGGGAAGTACGCGATGTTCCACGTCGTGCAGATCACCGCGCGACACGAGCGCGCATCGTCGCCTCTGCAGCCCACACGTTCAACCGCGATCGAGACGCATCGATGGACCGCGTCGCCGAAGTTGCCGGTGTCCACCGCGCGACTTTGTACCGACACTTCCCGACACGTGGGGAACTGCTCGAGGCGGTGCTCGACGACGCCCTGATCGAAGGGCGTCGTATCGTCGAGATGGCCTCGGCGCTACCTCCGAACGAGGATTCGATTCATGAATTCGCCGCGCACGCGGTGCAGTTCGGCGACAAGTATGCGTTTCTGATCGACACCCCTACGCTCTCAGCGGCTGGGCCCGATCCCATCGGACTGTCGCGATTGATGGAGAGTTGGCAGCACGCGGACTTACTTCGTGACGACGTGAACCCAGTGTGGTTAGCCCGCAACTTCATTGTGCTGACTCAAACGACTATTGCCGTCCCTGAAGTCACCGCCACTCAACGACGGGAGGATCTGCTCACCCGGTTCTTTCTTCATGGGGCGGCCCGCTGACGCCGGACACGCAGTCCGCAGGTCAGTCGATTCGGCCATGGCGTGAGCGGCGGTCAAGAAGGATGGTCTCGATCTTTATTTCCGCTGTGCCACAACGAATCTGGGCATCGAGTAGCCGCCTAGCGGAAACTATTCTTGATCTCTGTAGGTTTGCGGGAGATCAGCGTTGAACTCCAGTTGCTGGGACGGTGCTGGGAGGAGGTTTGCCTTCACAGCTAACTTCCTACTCGCAGCGCTACCCGTTCACCGGCAGCTGCTCATCCGCAGATCCTTGCTCGAAAGAACCTAGACCCAAGTCGAGATGCCTGGGTTCCGTGCTCATGCCGAGCAGTCCTGACGCTTACATCAGTCGCGACTTCTGGCCGCCCGAGTCATCAGCGTATCGAGCGGTGCACATCGGACTTGCCGACGCCACCGCCCTCCTGCGCAATCCAAGGGCCTTTGATCGACGGGTCAAGAATCCCTTCTTCGAGCCAGCTGTACCGATCATCGAGCACGCCACGTGCCAGCTTGAGGTCGGACTCGTCGCAATTGTGCCAAAGCTGATCGAACCAGTGCTCGGCGCGAACTCGGGCCTGACAGCAAAACGCGTCGGCGAGTTCGACGGCGGTACCGTCCGCCCTGTCACGCTGTGCCCTGACGCATGCGGCGGTCATTGCGAACAGCTCCGTACCGATATCCACGATCCTCGCCAGGAACCGCTGCTTGTGCTCGAGCTGGCCCTGCCATCGCGACATCCCGTAGAAGGTACTGCGCGCCAGCTGGCGGCTAGCCCGTTCGACATAACGCAGATGCGTCGCGAGCGGTCCGAATTCGGTGAATGCCGTTGGCAATTGGCCTTTGCCCGTCACCAAGGTCGGCAGCCAGCGGGCATAGAACTTGCCGGCGTTTGCCGCGGCTTTCACCTTGCGCCGGGTGTCGGCCTGCGGGTCGATGATGTCCCCGGCCACCGATAGATGCGCGTCCACCGCCTCGCGGGCGATCATCAGATGCATGATCTCGGTTGAGCCTTCGAAGATCCGGTTGATGCGCATGTCGCGCAGGATTTGTTCGACAGGCACTCCTCGTTCACCGCGCGCGGCCAGCGACTCGGCGGTCTCGAAGCCACGTCCGCCGCGAATCTGTACCAATTCGTCCGCTACCAGCCAGGCCATCTCGGACCCGTAGAGCTTGGCCAGCGCAGCCTCGATTCGAATGTCGGTTTTGCCGGCGTCGGCCAGCTCGCTGGCAAGGTCGAGTACCGCCTCGAGCCCGTAGGTGGTGGCCGCGATGAACGCGACCTTTCCCGCCACCGCTTCGTGCTCGCCGAGCGGCTTGCCCCATTGCACACGCTCTCGGGACCACTCTCGAGCGATCTTCAAACACCATTTCATTGTTCCGGTGCAGACCGCAGGCAGCGACAACCGTCCGACATTCAGCGTGGACAGCGCGATCCGCAGCCCGTCGCCTTCCTTGCCGATCCGGTTCGCCGCCGGTACCCGTACCTCGGTTAACCGGGTAAGACCGTTCTCAAGGCCACGCAACCCCATGAACGCGTTGCGGTTCTCCACCACGATGCCCGGTGAATCCGCTTCAACCACGAACGCGGTGATCCCGCCCCGGTGTCCCTCGCTCTTGGGGACTTGGGCCATCACCACCAGCAGGTCGGCGATCACGCCGTTGGTGGTCCATAGCTTGACGCCGTTCAGCACATAGTCATCGCCATCAGGGGTGGCGGTGGCATGCAGCCGGGCCGGGTCGCTGCCCACGTCCGGCTCGGTGAGCAGGAAGGCACTGATCTCCTGGGTACAGCGGCGCAGCCACGCTCGCTTCTGCTCGTCGGTGCCGAACATATTGACAGGTTGCGGCACGCCAATCGACTGGTGCGCGGAAAGCAACGCGCCCAGTGAGGGATGCACCGAGCCGACGAGTGCGAGCGCCTTGTTGTAATACACCTGGGACAGTCCGAGCCCGCCGTACTCGTTCGGAATCTTCATGCCGAACGCACCGAGGCCTTTCAAGCCGCGGACCACCTCGTCTGGAATCTGCGCGTCGCGTTCGATCACAGCGGCGTCGATCTGCGACTCGCAGAAATCGCGCAGGCTGTCCAGAAACGCTTCACCACGCTTCACCGCTTCCGCGGAGCCTCTGGGGTGCGGATGAACGAGGTCCAGTCGCAAACGACCGAGGAACAATTCCTTGCCGAAACTGGGCTGGCGCCATTGGGCCTCGCGCGCCTGTTCAGCAACCTGCCTCGCCTGCTGCTCGCTGATATGTTCAGTGACGGTCATCGGAGACCTCCCAGCGTATGGCCCTACTCGACAGTAACCCCATTCGCGGGAGCGCGGGCCGACGTCGAAATAGTGCGTCCAGAGCCCATGGAGAACTGGCCGGGCATTGCGCCGACCATGGATTTCCAGCTGCCCAAGTCGTACTGACGGCAGCCACCGTCGCGCCCCTCCTCATTCGCGCGAATAATGAGGACAGCGACCGCTTGGCTGTCAGTCGAGCGCCCATCGAATGAGGTTTGACGTGGAAGAGAACATGCCCGCTCGCGACCACGGTGCCGGGAATCCAACCATCCTCGCGGGACATGACTATGAGTACGACGAAGCGCACGACGTGCTGGCCGGGCCGCCGGGTCGCACTCCTGCGCCAAATCGTGCAGCTCCCCCGCCGGCGGTGAATCTCGGCGAGGGCGGGGACTACGGATACGACGAGGCTCACGATTTCGGCGCGTCATGATCGACAATGCCTGACATCGTGAACATGTCGGAACGTGGACGCTAGGGCCGGATCGGCCAGTTCGCGTGGTCGACGGCCTGATCACCGGCTGGCACGATGCGACCGCCTAACACCCGATGCTACTCGAGGCAGTCGGTGGCCTGACCTCGTCGGACGGCGTGCCTGGAAGCGATCGCGCACGGATACCGCTGGCATGAGTATGGAGACGGCGCACCGCTGCTGCCGGACCGCAGAACTCCTTAGTTGTGCTTGATGTGACAACACGTATTATTCACGCGCGCATAGGATTTCAGCACCTAATTTATACCGTCGAAGTGCGCCGCCGACCTATTGCCATACCGTCCCCGTGGGAGGACGATGAAGTGGTCCGGCGGCGCCGTCGAGACGCTGCCCCACATACCTACGGAGGCAGATCATGTACGCACGAAGCACCAAGATTCAGGCGCAGCCCTCGTCCATTGACGCCGGTATTGCCCATATGCGCGATAGCGTGTTGCCCGCACTGCAGGGCCTCGACGGGTGCGTCGGCTTGTCCCTGTTGGTCGACCGGACGTCCGGCCGTTGCATTGCGACCAGCTCCTGGGAGTCCGAGGAGGCGATGCTCGCGAGCGAGGACTCCGTTCGGCCGATTCGTGACCGGGCCGCCGAGCTGTTCGGTGGCAGCGCGCAGGTCGAGGAATGGGAAATCGCTGCCATGCACCGCGAGCACCGCGCAGGTGAGGCTGCCTGTGCCCGGGCCACCTGGGTCAAGATCGACCCAAACGAACTCGACCGGGGCATCGAATTCTTCAAGATGACGATCCTGCCCGCCCTCGAGGAGCTGGAGGGGTTCTGCAGCGCCAGTCTGCTCGTCGACCGGGCGTCCGGTCGTGGCGTGGCCACGGCAAGCTTCGACAACGCAGAAGCGATTGTGCGCAACAAGGAACAGCTGGACAAGATCAGAGCGACAGGCAGCGAGGAAGCAAACGCAGAGGTGCTCGACCAGTGCGACTTCGAGTTGGCGGTCGCACACCTGCGTGTGCCCGAGATGGTCTGACTGGCTCCGGGACCTGTGTCCTATAGGCGGTTACTGCCCGGTGAGCTAATCGGTGATCTCGACGCCGACCGTCTTGCCCTCGTGACGGTGGTCGGTCATGTTGCGGCACTTACCGCACACCTGCGCCGAGCCCCGCGAGGTGTCCCGGCACGCTGGGCTAATGACCGCCATCACTGTCTCGTTGTGCACCGTCCACCGCCCACCTCGAACGGACGCTTGCCCGCGGCGTACCCGTCCAGCCCTGCCGCACCATCGCCGCGGCGATCCCGGGAGGAGTGCTCCGGTGGCTCGACGTCGGCCGGCACCGCGAAGCTCATGTCCGCCAACCATGCCTCGGGACATCTGTCAACGATGTCCCGAGACATCACATGGGTGGCAGGTGCAGGATTCGAACCTGCGTAGGCGTTAGCCGACGGATTTACAGTCCGCTCCCATTGGCCGCTCGGGCAACCTGCCTGGGTGCTGCACCGGCCGGGTGGCCCGGTTTGGTGCGACTAGCAGGGTACAACGAGGATGGTGTTAAGACGAAAACGCACCAGACAACGCAGCAGACCCAAGGAGGGCCGAGTCCAATGGCGGATTCATCGTTCGACGTCGTCAGCAAGGTCGATCGCCAGGAGGCTGACAACGCGCTGAACCAGGCGGCCAAGGAGCTGTCCACTCGTTTCGACTTCCGCGGCACCGACACCTCTATCGCCTGGCAGGGCGAGGAGACCGTGGTGATCACGTCCTCGACCGAAGAACGGGTCAAGGCGGCGATCGACGTGTTCAAGGAGAAGCTGATCCGCCGTGACATCTCCATGAAGGCCTTCGACGTCGGCGAGCCCCAGGCCTCGGGTAAGACCTACAAGGTCAGTGGCCAGATCAAGCAGGGCATCAGCAGCGAGGACGCCAAGAAGATCACCAAGATCATCCGCGACGAGGGCCCCAAGGGCGTCAAGGCCCAGATCCAGGGCGACGAGATCCGGGTCTCCTCTAAGAAGCGTGACGATCTGCAGGCCGTCATCGCGCTACTCAAGGGAGCAGACCTCGACGTCGCGCTGCAGTTCGTCAACTACCGCTGAGCGGGCGTCCCTCGGCCGGTGTGCGCCGGGACGGCGTTCCCGAATCGGCCCTCGTTTCCAGCCTCCGGTCATACCCTGATCGGCATGGCACCTTCGCAACGCGAACCCAAAGTCGTCGTCCTCGGTGGAGGCTCCTGGGGCACCACCGTGGCGTCCATCTGCGCCCGGCGCGGTCCGACGCTGCAATGGGTGCGCTCCGAGGAGACCGCCAACGACATCAATGAGCGGCATCGCAACAGCAAGTACCTCGGCAACGAGGTCGAGCTGGCGCTGACGCTTCAGGCCACGACCGACTTCTCCGAGGCCGCCGAGTGCGCCGACGTCATCGTGATGGGCGTGCCCTCGCACGGCTTCCGCGGGGTGCTGACCGAACTGGCCAAGGAATTACGGCCATGGGTTCCGGTGGTGTCCCTGGTGAAGGGCCTCGAGCAGGGCACCAACTACCGGATGAGCCAGATCGTCAACGAAGTGCTGCCCGGGCATCCGGCGGGCATCCTGGCCGGACCGAACATCGCGCGGGAGGTCGCCGAGGGTTATGCCGCCGCCGCAGTACTCGCGATGCCCGACCAGAGCCTCGCAGCCAATCTCGCGAACCTGTTCCGCACCAGGAGATTTCGGACCTACACCACCGACGACGTCGTGGGGGTGGAGATGGCGGGTGCACTCAAGAACGTGTACGCGATCGCCGTCGGAATGGGCTATTCCCTCGGCATCGGCGAGAACACCCGCGCGATGGTCATCGCCCGCGCCTTACGTGAGATGTCGAAACTCGGCGAGGCAGTGGGTGGACACCGCGACACCTTCTCCGGTGTGGCGGGCATGGGCGACCTCATCGTCACGTGCACCAGCCAGCGCAGCCGAAACCGCCACGTCGGCGAGCAACTCGGATCCGGTAAATCGATCGAGGAGATCATCTCCTCGATGAACCAGGTCGCCGAGGGCGTGAAGGCCGCGAGCGTGATCATGGAATTCGCCGACAAGTACGGCATCGCCATGCCGATCGCCCGGGAGGTCGACAACGTCGTCAACCACGGTTCGAATGTCGAAGAGGCCTATCGCGGCCTAATGGCCGAAAAGCCCGGCCACGAGGTATACGGCTCAGGGTTCTGAATCCCGCTCGGCCCCCGAGGGGCCGGCTGGATCGGCGGCACATACTTCTGGCGTGCTATGTCCGAGATTGACCACAGGGCTGTGCGAGGGGTGCGGCCAACGACCCTCTGTTCAATCTCGGCGCTAGGGTCGTCAACCGTATGACGCTCAGTTGAAGAACGGGTTGGTGCCCTCGGGTCGATCCAACAGCGGGTTACCGCCCGCGTTGATGATGTAACTGCCCGTGGGACTGAGGACGAACCCGGACTGGTTGCGGCTGTCCGCACAGGTCGTCACCGACCCGTCGCTGCCGCAGCTGACGGTCTGAAAGCTGAGCCTTGAACCGGCGGGCAGCGGCTTGGCGTTGACTCCGGCGAAGACGTCCCCGGCCGAGTTGGCGAACGATGGGATGCCGGGACCGCCACTGACGAGGTTGGCACCCTCCGGTGCGCCCGGTATGGCACCGCTGCAGCCGTAGCCGCCGTTGCGCTGCAGCACGCACGTCAAACCGTCCGGCGTCCTGAAGGCGTACCACTGGTTGTCCACCACCTGATACTCCGACAGCTTCACCGGCGCGTAGGCGTTCACATTCGGCGGCGGCGGAGGAGGTGGCGTCGACGGCTGGGCCATCGCGATGCCCGGAAGGCCGACGAGGGCCACGCCCGCGGCCCCGACGACTCCGATCAACGTTCTGTTCAGCACGGTCCACACCCTAAAGGGTGCGGATGAGACTCGCAGCATGGCCTTTTCATCGGCCGCCGGCCTGCCGGTGTTACGCGCCGACGATCAGTAGTAGCGGTCCGGGCCGCGGCCCGCCATCGCCTCCAGCCGCGCGATGCGGTCCTCCATCGGAGGGTGGGTCGAGAAGAGCTTGCCGATCTTCTCCCCTGCGCGGAACGGGTTGGCGATCATCAGGTGCGCCTGATCGGCCAGCTGTGGCTCCGGCGGCAGCGGCGCCTGCTGCACGCCCGCGCTGATCTTTCGCAACGCGCTCGCCAACGCCAGCGGGTCGCCCGTCAACTCCGCGCCCGACTGGTCGGCCTGGTACTCACGCGACCGCGAGACCGCCAGCTTGATCACCGTCGCCGCGATCGGGCCGAGCAGCGCAACCAGAAGCAGCGCAAAGGGATTGGAGCCGCCCTCGCGGCTGCCGCCGAACATCCCCGCGAACTGCGCGACCAGCGCCAGCGCGGTCACCACCGACGCCATCGCGCCGGCCACACACGAGATCAGGATGTCGCGGTTGTACACGTGGCTGAGCTCATGGCCGAGCACCGCCCGCAGCTCCCGTTCATTGAGGATGCCCAGGATGCCCGTCGTACAGCACACCGCCGCGTTGCGCGGATTACGCCCCGTCGCGAATGCGTTGGGGGCCGCGGTGTCGCTGATGTATAGCCGCGGCATCGGCTGGCGCGCCGTGGTCGCCAGCTCACGCACGATCTTGTACATCACCGGCGCCTGCATCTCGGTCACGGGCTGCGCATGCATCGCCCTCAGCGCCAGCTTGTCGCTGTTGAAGTACACGTAGACGTTCATGCCGACGGCGAACAGCACGGCCAGATACATGATGTTGCGGCCGAACAGCGCACCGATGAAGACGATCAGCGCCGAAAAGCCCGCGAGCAGCAAGAACGTCTTGGCGGTGTTGGCGTGCGGATGCCAGGTCATCGCGGCTTTCTCCTTCCGGGCCGACTACTCACACCGAGACGTATCACAGCAGAATCAACGCATAGACAGGCTCGACAAGTTCCGCAGCCTGTCAGCCGTGGCGATTGGCGGTGTAGTCCGCCAGCGTCGCCAGCGCCTGCCGGCCGGGGCCCTCGGGCAGATTCGCCAACTCCTCGCGCGCCCGCGCGGCGTACTCGGCGACCGTCTCCTTGGCCCGGACCATGCCCTGCGAGGCGCGCAGCAGCGCAAGAGCCTCCGCCAGGTCGTCGTCGTTGTCGATCGGGCCGGCGAGCAGCTCGCGCAGCCGCTCGGCTTCCGGGCCGGTATCGCGCAGCGCGTAGAGCACCGGCAGCGTGTGCACACCCTCGCGCAGGTCGGTGCCGGGCAACTTCCCGGATTCGTCTGGGTCGCTGTCGATGTCGATGATGTCGTCGGAGATCTGGAACGCCGTGCCGACGATGCCGCCGAGGCGGCTCAGCCGTTCGATCTGCTCTTCGTCCGCGCCCGAGAACGTCGCCCCGAACCGGCCGGACGCCGCGATCAAGCAGGCGGTCTTTTCGTACACCACCTTGAGGTAGTGCTCGACTGAGTCGACGTGGTCGGCCGCGCCGCGGGTCTCGCGCATCTGGCCCGTGACCAGCTGGGCGAAGGTGTCGGCGATGACGCGCACCGCCTCAGGACCCAGCCGCGAGACCAGCCGCGACGCCGTCGCGAAGAGGTAGTCACCGGCCAGGATCGCGATGTTGTTGCTCCACCGCGCGTTCGCACTGGGCGCACCGCGACGCATCTGCGCCTCATCCATCACATCGTCGTGGTACAGCGTCGCCAGGTGAACCAGCTCGATGACGGCGCCTGCCACGTCGACCTGCCACGCATCGGGTTCGGGTCCCAGCCGGGCCGCCAACACCGTGAACAGGGGGCGGAACCGTTTCCCGCCGGCCTGGAACAGGTGCTGGACCGCCTCGGACATCAGTTCGTCGGCTTTGCCCAGCTCAGTGGCCATGAGATCTTCGATACGGGCGACGGCCTCGCGAACGTCCTGCGCAAACACGGGGTCTCCGAAGTCGACCCCTGCCACCACACTCGCGGGCGTTCTCACCCTGCCAACATACTGGGAACCATGGACTTACCGGCGGGCAGGAGCGCTGGGCCCACGCGCGCAGCGCAGGGGACGACCGGGGGATCGATGAAGGCCGACGTGGTCGTGGTCGGGGCTGGACCCGCCGGTTCGGCCGCGGCGGCGTGGGCCTGCCGCGCCGGGCGCGACGTGCTCGTGATCGACTCCGCACAATTTCCCCGCGACAAGGCGTGCGGCGACGGGCTGACCCCGCGCGCGGTCCAGGAAATGGAGCGCCTCGGGCTGGGGGCGTGGCTGGACGGTCGCGTGCGCCACCGCGGGCTTCGGATGTCGGGGTTCGGCGCGGACGTGGAAATCGAGTGGCCGGGACCGTCGTTTCCTTCGACCTCCAGCGCGGTGCCGCGCACCGAACTCGACGACCGCATCCGCATGGTTGCCGTCGACGAAGGCGCCAAGATGCTGTTCGGCACGAAAGCCGTTGATGTACACCATGATTCGGCCGGACGCGTGTCCTCGCTGGTCCTGGACTCGGGCGCGGAGATCGGATGCGGTGAGCTCATCGTGGCCGACGGCGCGCGCTCGACGCTGGGCCGGGTGCTGGGCCGCGAGTGGCACAAGCAGACGGTCTACGGGGTGGCGATCCGCGGGTACATCGCCACCCCGAGAGCGAGCGAGCCATGGATCACGTCGCACCTGGAGTTGCGCTCGCCGCACGGTGAGGTGCTGCCGGGCTACGGCTGGATCTTCCCGCTCGGCAACGGCGAGGTGAACATCGGCGTCGGGGCGCTGGCGACCTCGAAGCGGCCGGCCGACGCGGCGTTACGGCCGCTGATGTCGTACTACACCGACCTGCGCCGCGAGGAATGGGGCTTCGACGGTCAGCCGCGTGCGGGTCTG
Source organism: Mycobacterium sp. (assembly GCA_044508395.1). Classification (GTDB taxonomy): domain Bacteria; phylum Actinomycetota; class Actinomycetes; order Mycobacteriales; family Mycobacteriaceae; genus Mycobacterium. The sequence goes on from JBIQHU010000082.1 coordinate 23,937, forward strand.
TCGGCGCTGCTGCCGATGGGCGGTGCGGTCTCGGGGGTCTCCGGGCCGAACTGGATGCTGATCGGCGACGCCGCGGCCTGCGTCAACCCGCTGAACGGCGAGGGCATCGACTACGGACTGGAGACCGGCAGGCTCGCGGCCGAGCTGCTGGGCACCGGCGACCTGACGGCGGCGTGGCCCGCCGTCCTGTCGGAGCATTACGCGCAGGGCTTCTCCGTGGCCCGCCGGCTCGGTCTGCTGCTGACGATTCCGCGGTTCCTGCCCGCGACGGGGCCGCTGGCGATGCGGTCGACGTTCCTGATGACCATCGCGGTGCGCGTGATGGGCAACTTCGTCACCGACGAGGACGCGGATTGGGTTGCGCGGGTGTGGCGTCGAGCGGGTGCGCTGTCGCGCCGGATCGACGAACGACCACCGTTCCGCTAACCGTCATCCTCGCCGCGATGCATCCGCTTCTGCAGCGCCATCGCGATGCTCACGTCCGCGGGCGTGTTGTTCTCCGCGGTTGTGGCGGTGAGCCACAACGCAATCAGGACGTCTCCCGCAGTGATGAACAGACCCCACCAGTACGCCCAGCGGACCGTGTGGTCGGGCTGCGTCGCGAAATACATGATGAGGAAGATCGGGCCGACGATACCGAAGACGAACATCATGGCCTGAAACATCAGATACCGCTTGAACGTAGCCATCTCGCGTGCAGAATATCGCGGGTGGCCGATGTGTACCGCGCTCCGATGCGGTCCCGCAGTGACGACATCGAACTGCAACCGACCATCGATCGCGCGCTGGCGATGGGACTCGTCGGCTTCGGAGACGCCGGGGCCGACGAACGCCTGGATCGTCGGGTCGCCCGGTTCGCCGCCGTCGGCGACGGCTCGTTCGTATGGACCCGCGACGCTGACGGGCTGTACTGGCTCGGCCGCATCGATGGCCCGCTCTTTCACGATGACGACGGCGCCTCGGTCGACCTCGTCCACGTTCGCCCCTGCCGGTGGATCACCGATCCCGTACTCGAACCTGACGTACCCGCCGCGGTGCTGGCCACCTTCGCGCGAGGCGGACGCAATTTCCAACAGACGCACGACCCGAACGTCGGCGAGCAAACCGCAGCGATTTGGCGGAAGCGTCACGGAATTTGAGCGCGAAAAGCGCGTCTGCACATGGGGAATTTGGACAGCCAGCCTAAATATAAGCCCAGCTAGAGGACCTATTCTCGACGGCTCGGCAGGATTATTCTTAAACACCAGAGCGTTCCACCAAGCATCGGCGGAAGGAATCCACGATGCAAAGGCTGATAGTCCGAACGGCGTTCGCAGCAATAGCCATTGCTGCCGCTGCGTTGGGCTCCGTCACGGTTGCGAGCGCCGCCCCCACAGGTCCCTGTGAGGAAGTCACCTACGTCGGTGTGTGCGGGCCAGTCCGCGGGCAGCAGCAGAACCGCACCCCGTCACAGCAGGGCATGGACGACGTGATTCTTCCCGGAATCGGGAGCAACCCCATCACCGTCGGCTAGCGGCTGAGATAGCGCACTTACCGGGTGGATTACCTCCACCAGGTGGCTGTTGCGAAATGTGTAGCAGTGTGAGCAGCTGCGGTCATGGACGGGTTG
>JBIQHU010000262.1:0-3135 GCA_044508395.1 Mycobacterium sp.
CCGGGATGGTGAACACGTCGCCGATGTCGACCATGTTGAGCTGCTCGCGCAGATCCACGCCGGACTCGTAGTTGTACGTGCCGAACAGGTTGGTGGACCGCCGGATGCCCTGTGGGCCGAAGCGAGTGCCCGGTCGGTATGTCGCCCCCGCGTCCAGCGGCACTCCGAAGATCGCCACCTCGGCGTCGTCGACCTGGTGTACGTCCTCGACGAACGGACATTTCAGGAAGGTTCCGCGTTCACCGGCGAAGTGGGGCAGCTCGCCGCGGACGAACGTCGAGATCCGGCGGTCGTTGATCGTCGGTGCCGCCTCGAGCCCGTAGGCCAGGCTGCGCTCGATCTCCTCGCGTTCTCGGCGTTCCGACAGTCGTGCCTCGGCCTGCTGGGCCCATGCGCCTTCGGCGTTGAGTGGTTGGTTGTCGTTCTGCTCGGTCACGGGGCTCCTCACGCGCCGTCTTGTCGCAAGCCGGGTACGACGCACCTCGTCCGGGGAGCCCGCCGGAAAGCTGGCCGGCTCCTGAGTCCATATCTTGGCAGCGATTCGCGAAGCCGGCAGGAGGTAACTGCAAGGCACCGCCGCGGAATCTGAGGTCGTGCAGGCGAAAACCACGGCAGTAGCAGCAGAACTTCAGATTCGACGGTGAAGGAACTGCAACGCATCGTTAACACGACGCGCGAACCGCCGTAACGGATCCGAGTTTGTCTGATCGACGACTCACATTCAGTTGTGTGAGGCGCGCCTAGGGTTCCGCCGGCTCGCCGGGTCTGGTCCGAGAGACGCAAGCGGTTGCGCAGCGACGCCGGCCGTTCCACGGCGGGACAAAAGCCCGGGAGGCTCCGACCTAGTTTCTAGGAGACTCCCAATGATTCTTCTCGGCGTGGGAATCAGCATCGCCGTCGTCGTGCTCGTCGGCTTCCTGGCGTCCAAGCGAATCGCAGGCGACAGCGCCAACTTCCTGGTGGGTGGTCGCACACTGCCGCTCATCTTGGTCGGCGGCGCGTTGATGGGTTCGGCCGTCGACACCAATGCCACGCTCGGCAATACCGACCTCGCGGCGGAGTTCGGGTTCTGGGCGGGTGCCTGCTTGCCGCTGGGTCTCGCGTTGTGTCTGTTCTTCACCGGTCTGTTCTTCGCCAAACCGATGAACCGGATGGGCCTGACGTCCTTCCCCGACTACTACCGACTGCGTTTCGGTCGGGTGGTCGAGGTTGCCGCGTCGGTGATGCTGATCGTGGGGTTCTGCATCCTGGTGGCCGGCAACCTGGTGGCGGGCGGGTTCCTGTTCAACTACTTCCTCGGCGTCCCGTACTGGCTGGGCACCGTCATCATCGCGCTGCTCGCAGTGGCCTACACGGGCACCGGTGGCCTGATCGCCGACGCGTACACCGCGATCATCCAGATGGCGCTGGTCTTCATCGGCGCAGTCGGCCTGCTCATCTGGATGGCCACCACCCACGGCATCGCGATCGCCGAAGGCACCGGCCCCTTCGACATGGGCCAGATGACCGATCCCGCGCAAGGGGCAGTGATCAACTGGGCGACGTTGATCGCGCTCGGCATCGGCGACATCGTGGCCATCGACTTCATGCAGAGGGTGTTCGCGGCCAAGTCCCCGGAGACCGCACGCCGCGCCTGCTTCGGTGCGGCCACCGGCGTCGTGGCGATCTGCGTGCCGTTCGGCCTCGTCGTCCTCTCGGCGAAGGCGTTCATGCCCGAGGAACTCGACGGGCCGATCCTGTTCGTCCTACTCGATCAGTACGCACCGCTGTTCTTGACCATCATCGTGTTGTGCGGGCTGGTCGGGGCCTCCATGAGCACCGCCAACGGTGCCATCCTGGCGATCTCGAATGTGTCGGTGCGCAATCTGGGCGGCGTTCGGCGCGTACATGTTCCGGGCCAGCGGGATCCGCTGTTGTGGGCCACCCGCATCGCGATGGTTCCGATGACGCTCATCTCGATCCTGATCGCCATCTACGTCAAGCAGACCGGGATCCTGCTGACGCTGGCGTTCGATCTGCTGCTGGCGTGTCTGGTGGTGCCGTTCATACTCGGATTGGTCTGGCGCAAGGGCACTTCCGTCGCGGCCATCGTCTCCATCGTGGTCGGCCTTTCGGTGCGCCTTGTGCTGTTCGTGATGACGCCGACGATGTATGGGCTCGAGAACACGATTCTGTACATCCCCAACGGGATTATCGATGCGTCGTTCGACGGATGGCCGACGTTCATCGCGTTCGCGGCGTCGCTGGTCACCTATGTGGTCATCGCGCTGCTGAGGCCCGCCGCGCCGATTCGGGGCCTGGACATCAGGCTGGCCGAGGACGTCGACGACGCGCTGGCCGCAGCGGAGGTGTCCGAGCTGGAGCCCGTCACTGCGGATGCGGAGCCACGGCTGGCCACGGCACCGTAAGCACGCCGTCGCGCATCCGTCTGCGGGGCGGGTCAACGGGAAAGCCTCCAAAATTCTTGTCGCGCAGTGTATCCAGCATTGCGCGCCAGCGGACCCGTGGGCCGAAGACGCCGTGGCCTGCGACGGTGGCCCAGGCACGGTCGGCCGCCGTGAGCAGCGTGTGGATCGGCTGGCCTTCGACATTGTGATGGATCAGTACCTTCGGCAGCCGCTCGGCGAGATCGGATGGGCGCTCGATGGCGAACGGGTCGCAGGCCATGGTGAGGCTCAGCGGACCGTCGGCGTCGAGCAGCACCCAACAGCAGAGCCGGCCGAGCTCGTCGCATGTGCCGTCGATGATCAGCCCGCCGGGAGCCAACTGACGCTGCATGGTCGACCACGCATCGGCCACCGCGTCGACCGGATACTGGCGCAACACGTTGAACGCCCGCACCAGCGTCGGCCGTCGCCCGGCCAGTTCGAAACCGCCTAACGCGAATTCGACGTGGTCGCCGCCGGCAGTCTGCGCCGAGGCGACCCGATCGGGGTGGATCTCAAGGCCGATGACGCGCACGTCGCCACGTACTGCCCGCAGTCGTTCCGCCAGCTCGAGGGTGGTCACCGGCAGGGCGCCGTAGCCGAGGTCGATGACCAACGGCTCGGCGGTGGACAGCAGCGCGGCACGTACCCGTGGCGAATGCACCAGCCAGCGGTCGCTGCGGCGCAGTCGGTTGTATCCGGTGGTGCC
>JBIQHU010000083.1:0-24951 GCA_044508395.1 Mycobacterium sp.
CCTCGGCGAGGGAGCCGATTCAGCGACCGCGGTGGCGACCGGTGGCGCTACCGCGACCCTCACCGCACCGGCTCGTGCGGACAGCAAGGCCGAGCAGGTCATCGCGGCCTTCGGTGGACGGGAGAACCTCGTCAACGTCGACGCCTGCATCACCCGGCTTCGGGTGGAGGTGTCCGACAGAGGCAAGGTGGATCAGGCTCGACTGAAGAGCCTCGGCGCCGCAGGCGTCGTCGAGGTGGGCAACAGCGTGCAGGCGGTGTTCGGCACCGATGCCGAGGCCTTGAAGAACGACATCAACGACGTTCGCTGACGATTTGTGCATTCGCGAGCGGTCAGCGCTCTCGCACACAAATCACGAGAGAACGTCCCGGAAAGCCTCGACGAGCGGCGGCAGGATCTCCGGCGCACGATCACGGTCTGCCGTCAGAGATGCCGGAAACCGGACGTCGGTGACCCCGGACGCGACCAGCGCTGGAACTGCAGCTGCCGAGGCCGCGTAGTCGATTGATCCGTCGTCGGCGTTCACAATCCGTGCGACGCCTTGCACCTGCAGATCGATTGGGTCACCACCGAACTCGCGCACCTTGTCTTTCATCGACGCGATCGCGCCGGGGAGGTCCGAGTACGCCGAACCCCACGGTATCCAGCCGCTTCCGAAGCGCGCGATCCGCCGCGCCACCGCATTGTTAACTGTGCCGCTGACCCAAATTGGGACACCACCTGACTGCACCGGCTTGGGCATCTGGTGAATGCCGTCGAAGGTCAGTTCGGTGGACCGATAGGAGGCCCGCTGCTGTGTCCACAACGTCTGGCAGACCTCGAGCGTGTGGTCGAGCAGTCGCCCGCGGTCCTCGAACGGCAGTCCGGCGGCCTCGTACTCCTCACGCTGCCAGCCGACGCCGACGCCAAGATCCACCCGGCCGTCCGACAACACGTCCAGCGTGGCGAGCTGCTTGGCCAGGACCACGGGTCGTCGCAGGGCGGCCAGCAGTATCGCGGTGCCGAGCCTGATCCGGGTCGTCGTGGCTGCAATCGCGGTCAGAACCGTCAGCGGTTCGAGCCATGCGCCGTCCGGCCCGGTCGGTTGCCTACCGCCGGCCTGCCCACCGATCGATGCATCGGCATAGGCATCGAGGTTCTCGCCGAACACGACATGGTCGGACACCACTACGCGGTCCACTCCCGCCACGTCCATCGAACGAGCCAAATCCAACGTCGCACGCCAGTCATGCTGCGGCCCGTCGGTAAAAGTCCCTAAGTACAACGAGAGTTCGGGGGTACGTGTTGCCATCACGACTCCACTACAACAGATCGGTGATCGTCTTGAGGCCGGCGTCGTAGAGGACACCCGGCAGCATCCCGCCGTCGGCTTCGATCGTGGTGCCGTTGACGAAATCCGCCGCACCCGACGCCAGGAACACACAGACGCGGCCGACCTCCTCCGGTTCCCCGCCGCGCTTCATCGGCACCGCATCGAAATACTTGCTGCCGGTCGGATCGTCCTTCGGCAGCACGAACGACCGGAAGTTCTCGGTGATCGTGGGCCCCAACGCAATACAGTTCACCCGGATCTTCGGCCCCCATTCCTGGGCCAGCGAGCGGGTCAGGTGGTTGAGTCCGCTCTTGGCCGCGCCGTAGGACACCAGCGTCGGCGCGCCGGCCGGATGGCCCGCCCCGCTGGAGATGTTGATAATGCAGCCGGTGCCGTCCTGGGTGAGCATCTGGCGGGCCGCGCGAATGGAGAACCACATGGGACTGATCAGGTTCATCTGGATCGCGAACTGGTGGAACAAGGCCGTGCGCTCGAAGTCGTCGTCGCTTCGCGGCGCGCCCTGGATCCGGGACACCAGCTCGGGAATGTCCTCGACGTGCGGAGCCGGGACGGTCCCACCTGCGTTGTTGACCAGGATGTCGATCCGCCCATGAGCATTCACGACCTCGCCGACGAACGCGTCGATCGAACGGAGATCGCCTTGATCGCACACCAATTGAGAGGACCGTGCCGCCCACTCCGGATTATCGGAAGTGCCCGGTAGCGCATCCAGCTCCGACCGTGAGCATCCGACGACCGTCGCACCGGTACGCAGCAGTTCATGCGCGATACCGACTCCGACGCCGCGACTGGTCCCGCTGACCACGGCAACCTTGCCGTCCAGTACGCCTGTCATTCGGCTGACTCCTTACGTGCCATGTGCAGCGCCGCGCGGTGACTGAACAACAGCGACGCACCGATCGGGTTGCCACCACCGGGATACGTCTCACCGGACACCGCGGCCATGGTGTTCCCCGCCGCATACAAGCCGGGGATCGGCCGCCCCCCGGTGTCCAGCACCCGCGCATCGACGTCCGTCCGCAGTCCGCCCTTGGTGCCCAGATCCGACGTCCCGAACGCCGCAGCCCGGAACGGCGGTGTGTCGATTGGCACCAGCGGCGACGCCCCGCCGGTGAACGCCCGGTCGAAAGACTCCCGGCCGCGGCCGAAGTCCTCGTCATCGCCGCGTGCCGCGAGTTCGTTGAACCGGCACACGGTTTCGACGAGATCCGCTGCCGGCACGTCGATCTTGCGGGCAAGTTCTTCCAACGTGTCGGCGTGTACCCACAGCCCGGCCGACTCGTATTCGCTCGTCGGTGAGAAGGAGACGTTGGTCGCCATCACCGGCGGTTGTTCCCCGGCGCGGCTGTCGTAGATCATCCAGTACGGCATACCGACGGTGCCCGCCTGCATCGCGGCCAAGATCTCCCGTCCCAGTCGGTCGTAGGCCGCCGATTCGTTGACGAACCGCCGGCCCGCCTTGTCGACGAAAATGCCGCCGGTGAAGCACAACGCGAAAACCGCACGGCCGTCGGGATGTATCAGCCCGGGCGACCACCAGGCCTGATCCATCAGGTCGATGCTCGCACCGACGGCGATGGCGGCCTTGTGCGCCAGCCCGGTGTTGCCGGGCGCCCCCATGGTGCCCGATACCGTTCCCGGAACGCCGTATTCGGTGCGCATCTGCGCGTTCTGCTCGAATCCGCCCGCGGCCAGCAGCACCCCGCGCCGCGCCCTGATCGTTCGCCGCTCACCGTCGCACTCGACCACCCCACCGGTGACCCGACCACCGTCGACGGTCAACTCGACAAGACTGGTGTTCAGGTAGGCGGCGACGTCGGGGTTGTCGGCCATCGCCCAGAGAAAGCGACCCACCACAGCGCGCCCACCGGTGAGCAGGTCGGGTTGTGGTGCACCGAGGCGTTCATGGTCCAACGGGCCACGAACCTTCCCCTGGAAGCGTCCGAGCCGCTCATCGGGCACCGACTTGCAAACGGTATGGCGCATACCGTCGTTGCGCGCACCGGGAACCGAGCTGTAGTAGTCCGGCCATGGCAGGATCTTGAACGCGAAGTGTTCGTCGGCCTCGAGATATTCGATCAGCTGCGCGCCGCCGCGCACGTACGTCTCCTGCAGCTCGGCCGGTGTGCGGTCACCCACCACGCTGCGGTAGTAGCGCAGCGCTTCCTCGATCGTGTCGTCGGCGCCCGCCCGGGCCAGGACCGGATTGCAGGGGTACCACATGCCGCCGCCGCCGGAGTAGGCGAACGTACCGCCGAGCTGGTCGGTGGCCTCGACGATCGCCACCGAAAGCCCTTCGCGTGCAGCGGTGTACGCGCCGGCCAGCGCGCCGGCACTGCCGGCAACCAGGACGTCGACTGTCTCATCAGCAGTGGTCACAGGTTCCTCGATCTGTTGACGAAGCGGCCCTCGCGCGGCGAAAACAGCCATCCGCCACCGGCTTTGGTGCCACCATCGACGGGAATGTTGTGGCCGGTGACGAAGGCCGACTGATCCGAGGCCAGGAACAGTGCGACGCGCGCCTGATCCTCCGGCCACCCCACCCGGCCCACCGGTGCCCACGACGCCCACAGCTGCTCGACGTCCTCGTACCCGGTCAGGTAGTCGACCTGCGGCGTCTGCGCGAGGTCGGTGCCGATGCCGTTGACCCGGATGCCATATCGACCCAGATCGACGGCCAGACAGGTGGTGAAGTGCGCCGCGGCCGCCTTCATCGCGCCGTACACCGGGTCCTTGGGGTAGCCGCGCATGCCTTCCACCGAATGCACGGTGACGATGCTGCCGCGATGCGCGTCGATCATCGACGGAACGAACGCCCGCGTGACCGCGAAGACGTGCCGCAGGTTGATGTCGTACTGCCGCTGCCATGACTCCGGCGTCGAATGGTGGAACGGCACCAGGGGTCGATAGTCGCCGACGTTGTTGACCAGCACGTTGACCCGTCCGCGTTCGGTGAGCACCGCGTCGGCCAGCCGCGCGACATCGTCGTCCGCGGTGACGTCGACGACATGGCACCGGATCGATCCGCCGGCGCTGGTCACGTCCTGGTGGATGCGTTCCGCGCGTTCCTGATCGACCTCGGCGACCTCGACGTGCGCCCCGTGTTGAGCGAACAGCCGGGCAATACCTGCCCCGATACCGTCGCCGCCGCCGGTCACCACCGCGACCCGACCGTCGAGGAGCCGGGTCCAGTCATCGATCGGCGGTACACCCACCGGGTCGGACAGTCCTTCCCCGCCATCGGTCATGGCGACGGACATTAGCCGCTCTCCTCGATCCGGCGGGCGACATCGCGGACCGCGGATCCGATATCGGCGATCTCGTCGGCGGACAGGCTGCGGAACGGCGCCGCGGTGACCGACATCGACACCACGTCGTCGGCGTCCTTCACCGGAGCGGAGATGGTGGCGATCGGATGGTCGGAGCAGCCGTCGAGTTCGTCGGGCAGGCAATCGACCACTGCCAGATCGGCGAACGCCCCGGCCAATCGTGCGGTGATCTCGTCGGGTTCACCGTCGGCCGCCAGCGCCCGCAGCGCCGTGTAGACGCGGAGATACTCGCGGCTCAGTCGTTCGACGACGTACCCGCGTTCTCGCACCTGCGCGAGGACAGCGGTGAGTCGTCGGCGCAACCGGGTCGACGGTTCGCCGATTCCGGACAGCCACACCTTGATAGCCTGCTCGCCCGCCCATGCCACATAGTCGCGCCCGAACGGGGCCACCAGCGGCAGGCGCAGGCCCGCGGTGATGCGCGGGGCCGCGAGCGAATCCCCGACCGAATCCGTCACCACCAGGGACGGACCCTCCCGTCGAGCCAAAAACACCTGCGCTCCAACGGTTTCGGACAATCCGCTGAGGAGGAGACGAAACTGCCGGTCATGCGTCGGGCGGGCCAGCGCACCGATGGCCGGGCCCCACGAATAGCCCGCCGACGGTTCGTGCCGAATCACCCAGCGGTGTTGCACGAGGGTGGCCAGGATCGCGTGGCAGGTGGCGCGACTGATACCGAGGCTGCGGGAGATGTCCGTGAGCGAGAAGCTGCGCTCCGGATCGCCCGCCAGCAGGTGCATCACCGCGACGACGCGTTCGGTCGGCGGCGAGGGCACTTGACGGCCCGCGCTCTCGGCGTCTACGTTCAGCGTCACAATATCGAACGGTATGTCGAATATTCGAATCAGGCAATCACGATCCGAGGACCGGCGATGCGCAATGCGGCCTCAGAGGCTCAAGAGCTCCACTTCGATGATCTGACCGCTCCACAACTGACCGAGGTTCAGCGGCAGATTCTCGAACACACCGAGCGCCGGATCGTCGACCTCGCGATCGAGCCGATGGTCGAGGAGGCCGTGGCCGAAGCCGGTGTCGACGACTTCGCGGCCGATGACGGATTCTGGGATCGCGTCGCCGCCTATGCCGAGGCGATCGAGGGTGACGATGGCCTGACCCAGCTGATCCGCGGAACGCTGCGGCAACGGATGGTCCGGCTCTTGCGCAACAGGTTGTCCCTGACCGAACTGCTCAAGCGCTACCCCGAGATCGAGTCGATCCCCATCGAGAAACCGTTCATCGTGGTTGGGATGCCGCGCTCGGGAACGACACATCTGGTCAACTTGCTCGCCGCCGATCCACGTCGCCGCGCGCTGCCCTACTGGGAAAGCCAAGAGCCACTACCGATTCCGGGCCAGGGTCCCGACGTCCACGGAGTCGACCCACGGTACACCCGCGCGAAGAACGAACACGAGGCCATGATGGTCAGCGCCCCGGCGACCGCGGCCATGCACGACCGCTTCCCCGAGGCGATCGAGGAAGAGGTCGAGATCCTCGACCTGGACTTCGCGGCATACGTGCTGGAATGGCACGCTCGGGTGCCCGGCTGGCGGGACTTCTACCTGGGTCTCGACCAGACGCGACACTACGGGTACCTGAAAAAGATCCTGCAGGCGTTGACGTTCCTGCGCGGTCCGCGCACGTGGGTGCTGAAGTCACCGCAGCATTGCGAGCAGCTCGGCCCGCTGATGACGACGTTCCCGGACGCCACTGTGGCCTTCACCCACCGCGATCCCGTCGCCGTCATCCAGTCCGCGATCACGATGATGGCCTATTCCGACCGGCTGCGCCGCCGCAGCATCGAACCGCAATGGCTGCTCGACTATTGGTCGGACCGTGTCGAGCGGCTCCTGCGCGGGTGCGTGCGGGACCGCAGCTTGGTGCCGGAGGAACGCAGCGTGGATATCGGCTTCCACCATCTCAACGGTCACGAACTCGACCTGCTCGATGACCTCTACGCACGCGCGGGCGTCGAGCTGACCGGCAAGGTCCGCAGGGCGTTCCAGGCGTATCTGGACGGCAACCCGCGCGGTAAGCACGGCGCGGTGCGTTATGAGCTGCAAAGGCACTTCGGGATCTCCCCCGACGAACTACGCTCGCAATTCGCCTTCTACTTCGAACGATTCGACGTGCGACCCGAAGGACACTAGTTGGCATCCTCCCCCGGCTGAAGCCAGAGGATTTCAACCCGATCTACCTAGACTGCAGGAGAGCCAGATTGAGGTTCACGGTTCGCAGACCGGCTAGCGCCGAGGTCTCCCCGTGCTGTCACCGCCCACCCGGCGGCGATGTTACGTGCAGCGTTGACATCGGCGTGGCACGGCCCTGCGGTGCAAGCTTCGCACTCGAACACCGCTTGGCTCTTGCGGTTTTCGGGAGCGACGTGCCCGCACACCGAGCATCGTTGCGACGTGTACGCGGCCGAGACCTGCTCGACTCGACCGAAAGCCTTGTGCTGCAGCCGAATGGCGAACAGACCCCAACAGCCCCGGAGAATGCCCCGATTCAGACCGCGCTTTTGCGCAACCGACACACCAGGGTGCTCGACGGTGCCTCGCGCACTGCGGGTCATCGCCCGCACGTCAAGTGCTTCAATCCGGATCGTGTCAAAGCGCCGCGCGATGTCAGTCGTAGCCTTTTCGACCCAGTCCTTGCGTCGATCTCGCTCCCGCCCCTTCAGCGTGGCGATCGCACGCTTGGTGCGGGCGCGCCTGTTGGAGCCGCGTTGGGCGCGGGCCAGGCGCTGCTGCAGCACTTTCAACCGTTTCGACTCACGCGGGGTGAGGCTGGGGGCGTGCAGCAGTTGCCCGGTCGACAAGGCCGCCGACACCGCAACTCCCCGGTCGATGCCCACCACGCTGCCATCGTTAGCACTGGTAATCGGGTCGGGTATGTGGGCGAACGCTATATGCCAATGGCCAGCACGGTCGCAGGTGACGCGGTAGGACTTCAAACCTTGTGGAAGCGGCCGCGACAGCCGGAACCGCACCCACCCGAGCTTGGGAACCCACACCCGACCGAACCGGCGGTTCAAGCGCTCGATGTGATGTGGTTGGACTGCGACTTGGCGGAATCCCTCGTGCACACCGGCTTTGCGCCAGTTCGGACGGCCGTGGCTTCCTTTGAAGAAGTTGCGTATGGCCTGGGCGAAGTCCCGCAGCGCCTGCTGCTGAACAGTTTGGGAGCCAGCCGCCAGCCAATCATTCTCGGCGCGAGCCGCGGTCAACTGAGCACACTGCTCGTTGAAGCCAGGCACGCGGCGGCCGGGCTGCCAGTACTGATGTTGCTCGACGGCCAGGTTCCACACATACCGCGCGTGTCGAGAATGCTCGGCCAACACCGCCGCCTGCTCAACGGTAGGAACCAGCCGGTATCGCGCCATGCCCGCAACATAGCGACGACCACCGACAAGTTGCCGAAGGAAACTGAATGAGCGAAGAACCGATCTACCGGAGCCGTCCGGGCGCCGACGCGCTCGCCCCAGCGACGGCCGAACGGGCCGAGGAGGTCGCTCCGGACGTCTGGTGCTCGCCGGGACTGTCGAACGCCTATCTGCTGACGACCTCCGATGGACGCGTCGTCGTCAACACCGGCATGGGCTTCGAAAGCCCGGTCCACCGCGCCAATTTCGACGCCGTCGACTCCTCCCCCATCCGGTACATCATCGTCACGCAGGGCCACTACGACCACGTCGGCGGCCTCGACACCATGCGCGATCCGCAGACCCAAGTGGTCACGCAGGCCAACTGGCGCCATTGGCGCGACGACAACGAGCGACTGCTGAGCTATCGCGCCAACAACAGCGCCTTCGCGTTCTCCGACAAACTCGCGCACGGCATCGCGGCGATCCAGCAGCGGTTCGGAAAACGGCTCCCGGCCCAGGCGGCCCCCACCGCCGACATCGAGGTGGACGACTCCCTCGTGTTGACCGTGGGCGGCCGCACCATCGAACTGCTGGCCACCCCCGGCGGCGAGACGACCGACTCGATGGTCGTCTGGCTTCCCGAAGAGCAGGTGTGCGTGTGCGGCAACACCTTCGGGCCGGTCTTCGGCCATATACCGAACTTCGTCACCATGCGCGGCGACCGGTACCGCGACGCGCTGACAACCATAGACTCGATCGAGCGGGTCCGCGATCTGCGACCCGAAGTTCTCATCACCGGGCACTTCGACCCGATCCGCGGCGCCGACCGCATCCACGCCGAGTTGACCCGACTGCGTGACGCGATCGCCTACCTGCACGACCGGACCGTGGAAGGGATGAACGCGGGCAAGGACGTTTTCACGTTGATGCGTGAGATCACCCTGCCCGCCGAGCTCGCGGTCGGTCAGGGCTACGGAAAGGTGTCCTGGGATGTACGAGCCATCTGGGAGAACTACTCAGGCTGGTTTCACCACCGCTCCGCCACAGAGCTCTACGCCGTCGGCCCCGACGAGCTGAATGCCGAATTCGTCGACCTGGCCGGTGCCGACCGGATCGTGGAACGCGCCGAGGCACACCTCGCGGCGAACCGTCCCGTGCACGCGATCCATCTCGCCGAAGCAGTCGTCCACGCCGACCGGGACCATGCCGGGGCACGAGCCGTGCTCAAGTCCGCACACGAACAGCTGCTCGCCGCCAGCACCAACTTCTGGGAATCCGCCTGGCTGACCAAGAAAATCGGAGAGTATTCATGACCGCGCGCGCGACCTTCGACTTCACCGGTACCGCGGCGTTGGTCACCGGCGGAACCAGTGGCATCGGGCACGCCACGGCCACCCTCTTCCGCGACGCCGGTGCCAGCGTCACCGTCACCGGCACGAAGGCGAGCCCCGGCGACTACGACACCGATATGACGGGGATGAGGTATCGCCGGCTCGTGCTCACCGACACGAAGTCGATCGATGAACTCATCGCCGCCACAAGCACACTCGATGTTCTGGTGAACAATGCCGGTGCGAACTTCCCCGGCGGGCTCAACGAAGCCGAACCCGACGGTTTCGAGGCGTCGGTGGCGCTCAACCTCACCGCGCCGTACCGCTTGACCGTCGGGCTTCGCAAGGCGCTGGCGGCCTCGACGGCCCAGGGCGGCGCGAGCGTCGTCTTCCTGTCGTCGTTGTCGGCACTGCGGGCGGTCACCATGGTGCCCGGTTACGGTGCGGCCAAGGCAGGCATCGCGAGCCTCACACACAATCTCGCAGTGAAGTGGGCGCCACGGGGCATCCGTGTCAACGCGGTGGTGCCCGGCGTGATCGACACCCCCATGACCGAGCTGGCGCAGGCGGTGCCCGAGATCATCGACGCCGAGCTCTCCCGAATTCCTCTCGGCCGCTTGGGTACTGCTGTCGAGATCGCGTCGACGATCGCCTTTCTGTGTACCGAGCAGAGTTCTTATACCAGCGGCTCGCTGTTCGTCGTCGACGGTGGGTCCACCAGCCAGTGAACGAGGGGCACCCATGACGATGGCCATTCTGCGGTTCAATTTCGCTGCACCGCAGGATGACCCGGCGGCGCGCCGGGATCGCATACAGGCGGCAATGGAACTCAGCGCCTGGTCGGAATCGCACGGCGTGAGCGCCGTCAGCTTCGACGAGCACCATCAAAGCGGACACGGCTGGAGCAGCAACCCGATCATGACCGCGGCGGTCCTGCTGTCCCGCACCGAACGCGTCGTCGCCAGCGTCGACTGCGCGCTGGGTCCGCTCTGGCACCCGGCGCGGCTCGCCGAGGACATCGCGCTGGCCGACACGATCGGTAACGGTCGGTTGATCGTCACGCTCGGACTGGGATACCGCCCCGTCGAGTACGAAATGTTCGGAACGCCTTTCCAGGACCGCGGCCGCCTGATGGATGAGCTCCTCGAAACGCTGCTGTCGCTGTGGTCGTCACCGGACTTCACCCCCGGCCCCCTGACCCGTCCACACCCGACGGTGTTCGTCGGCGGCAGCGTCCGTGCCACCGCGAGGCGCGCCGCCCGCTACGGACTGCCGCTGAACCTGCCCAGCCATCTGCCCGAACTCGCCGACTATTACCGGGAACTGTGCGCAGAGGCCGGGCACCGACCGATCGTCGTGATGCCGCCGCCGCGCAGCCGCGGCATGGTCTTCCTGCACGAAGATCCGGACCAGGCATGGGCGGAACTCGGCGAGCACTATCTCTGGGAAGCCCGCGTCTACTCCGGGTGGGGCGGCGGTCAGGTGCACTCGTTCATGCACGGCACCGAGACCATCGAGACCCTCGACGACGTGAAAGCCGTGGGCCGGTACCGCTTCATGTCGCCCGAGGAGTTGATCGCCGACGTGAAAGAGAACCCGGAAGACCACATAGTTCTGCACCCGCTCGTCGGCGCCATGCCGATCGACGAGGCATGGAAATCGGTGCACCTGCTGACCGACGAGGTGCTGCCCGCATTGGGAAGGCGGTAGCCGGGCACAATCGCAGGCAACATGTCCGAGATTGCCGAGCCCCCACCCGCGCCGCGCTGGCCTCATGTCGTGCGGCTCGCGATGGTCGTCGCATTCCTGCTCGGCCTGTTCTATCTCGTCGCGGTGGCCAGGGTCATCGACGTCGAGGTGGTGCGTGGCGCCGTCGCCGCCACGGGGCCCGTCGCACCCGTCGCCTACATCGTGGTGTCCGCTCTGCTCGGAGCCGTGTTCGTGCCGGGGCCGATCCTGGCGGCGGGCAGCGGCGTGTTGTTCGGACCTGTGCTGGGGTTGTTCGTGACGCTGGGCGCGACGGTCGGAACGGCCGTCGTCGCCAGCTTGATCGGCCGGCGCGCGGGACGCCGCAGCGCACGAGGACTGCTGGGGGCCGACCGTGCTGATCGGCTCGATGCGCTGATCGAGCGATGGGGGCTGTGGGCGGTCGTCGGGCAGCGGTTCATTCCCGGCGTCTCAGATGCGCTCGCCTCCTATGCGTTCGGTGCGTTCGGGGTTCCGGTGTGGCAGATGGCCGTCGGCGCGTTCATCGGATCGGTGCCGCGGGCGTTCGTCTACACCGCGCTGGGCGCATCGATCGGGGACCTGTCCTCGCCGCTGGCGTACGTCGCCGTCGGGGTCTGGTGCGTCACCGCCGTCATCGGTGCGTTCGCCACTCACCATGGCTACCGGAAATGGCGCGCACACGCTCGAAGCACACAAGCGGAATAGGCCGTCAGCTCTCAGAAGGGGTTCGTCGCGGACCGCATCACGGATGGGGTGAGCACATCACTGCTGGTCAAGCGCCTGTCGGAGATGGCTCCCAACCGCTTGGTTGACTGTGACCGCAGTCACACTAGAGTCGTGCCATGACCAGGAACCACTCTGATTCACTCGCCGCCGGGGGGCTCAACTGGGACAGCTTGCCGTTGAAGCTGTTCGCAGGGGGAAATGCCAAGTTCTGGGATCCCGCCGATATCGACTTCTCGCGTGACCGCGAGGACTGGGAGGGGTTGTCGGAGCTCGAGCGGGACTGGGCCACTCGACTGTGCGCCCAGTTCATCGCCGGTGAGGAAGCCGTCACCCAGGACATCCAGCCCTTCATGGCAGCCATGCGCGCCGAAGGCCGCCTCGGCGACGAGATGTACCTGACGCAGTTCGCGTTCGAAGAGGCCAAACACACGCAGGTGTTCCGCATGTGGCTCGACGCCGTCGGGATGACCGGCGACCTGCAGCACTATCTGGACGGCCTGCCCGCCTACCGACAGATGTTCTACGAAGAGCTGCCGAAGTCGCTCAACGCATTGGCCTCCGACCCCTCGCCCGCGGCTCAAATTCGGGCATCGGCGACCTACAACCACATCATCGAAGGCATGATGGCGCTGACGGGATACTATGCGTGGCACCGTATTTGCGTGGACAACAACATTCTGCCGGGGATGCAGGAGCTGGTGCGCCGGATCGGCGATGACGAACGCCGTCACATGGCGTGGGGCACGTTCACGTGCCGGCGCCACGTCGCCGCCGACGACGCCAACTGGACGGTGTTCGAGAACCAGATGAACGAACTCATTCCGTTGGCACTGAAGAACACCGACGACGCCTTCGCTCTCTACGACGAGATCCCGTTCAACCTGACCATGGACGAATTCGCGACGTACGCGACGGACAAGGGCATGCGTCGGCTGGGAACCATCAGCAGCGCGCGCGGGCGGGACCTCGCCGAAATCGACGTCGACTACTCGCCGGTGCAGTTGGAGGACACGTTCGCCGACGAAGACAGGAAGTCGCTAGCCGCCTCGGCCTGACAGACGTCGGCGACGCGCGGCCGCGGCCTGGTTGTCGGGCCAAATATGCCGTGTTGGCGACCTCGACTAATCAGTCCACGGGCGCGAACACGGGCATATGCACGCTTTCGTCGCCGACGTCCTGCCTTTCGAAGCGCACCTCGACGGGCAGTCCGATGTGAACCGAGTCCGGTTCGCAGTCAACGATGTTCGACGCGATGCGCAGATCGGACTGCTCGTCCAGTTCGACGATCGCGATCACGTACGGCACCGGGACGGCCGGGTTGAACTGCTGATGGTTGACGGTGTAGGTGAACACCGTCCCGCGGCCCGACACCGGGCGTGCTTCCAGCGCACCGTCGCAGTCGGGACACTCGGCCGCCGACGGCCGCACCCATACGTTGCATTGCACGCAGAAGGGGATTCGCAACTGTCCGTCGGCTCCCCCCGTCCAGAACGCCCGGTTGTGGTCGTCGAGCGCGGGCAACATCCGCTCCGGGAGAACGGGCGGGGCGTCATCGGACATGCAAAGCAAAGTACATTCCTATCGGCTGTCACTACAAAAACAGACGGATGGTGCCGATGAGCCACTTCGAAAAGGACACGATCGTCAGCGGCCTCGGCATCTCACGGATCGGTCGTCGGACCGGGATTCCCGGCCTGGAACTCAGCATGGAGGCGGTCCGCGCCGCGATCGCCGACGCCGGACTGACACCCGACGACATCGACGGCATCGCGACATTCGGCGACACCTTGCCCTCCGAAGTCGTTGCTGCGCTTGGTAATCAAGCCACCGACGTCGGGGTGGGTTTCGGCACCGGCGGTGTGCTCACCCCGTTCATGTCCGCACTCGTCGCCGTGGCGGAGAAGCGGGCACGGCATGTGCTGGTCTATCGGACCGTGCAGATGCTCGGCGGGGCGATGACCGACGGGCCCGCCTCGCCGTTGCTCGGCCCACTGGCCAACCCACCCGTCGAACCGCGACTACCCGGTACGCGACGCAAGCTCAAGCCGTTCGAGGACCTCGATGCGCTGCTGGCAGCCCATGCGTACTCGGCGGCGAACTGGGTGGCCATGCACTGCCAGCGCCACATGGCGTTGTACGGGACGACCAAGGAGCAGTTGGGCTGGCTCGCGATCAACAGCAGGCGCAACGCCGCTCTGAATCCGCGTGCGGCGTTCCGCGAGCCGATGACCATGGACGACTATCTGAGCGCGCGCCCGATTTCGACCCCGTTCGGCCTTTTCGACTGCGACATCCCGGTCGATGGCGCCGTCGCCTTCGTGGTCTCGCACGCCGATTACGCAGCGGACTGCCCGAATCCCGCGGTCAGGGTCGAGGCGGTCGGGGGCACCTACGGATCGGGCGGCTGGTTTCATCGCGACGACTTCCCGAAGATGGCGTCGGTCGAAGCCGCCGCCGAGATGTGGTCACACACGGACCTGAAACCGTCGGATGTGGATGTCGCCGAAATCTACGACGGCTTCACGTTTCTCACGCTGGCCTGGCTGGAGGCGCTGGGCTTCTGCGGCGACGGCGAGTCGGGACCGTTCATCGAGGGGGCGACGCGGATCGCCCTCGACGGTGAGCTGCCGCTGAACACCTATGGCGGCCAGCTGTCGGCGGGCCGCCTGCACGGATACTGGTTGCTGCACGAGGCCTGCTTGCAGTTGCGGGGGCAAGCCGGCGACCGTCAACTCGCGCGACGGCCCGAGGTGGCTGTCGCCGCCGCCGGTGGGGGTCCGATCGCGGGTTGCATGGTTCTGACGTCGTAATCACGGTCCGCGAAACTGAACTGATGCCAATTTCCTCGTCGGTCACGAACGTCAAGACCCCGACCCGCATGTCCGTTCCCGTCGTCTGCCGCCGAACTGCGCCAGTCTAGGGCGACGTCGGATGCGGATCGGGAAGTTTGGCGCTACCCGGGGGTGGCGTAAGAGCCCAGGTGTCACATGCCATCGCCAACATCGCGTAGGTGCCGACGACGAAGATGAGCTCCATCGCCTGGTGCGTGCCGAACTCGTCGACGAGGCGTTCCCAGGTCTGCGGTGCGGCACGTCCGTCGGCCAGCAATTGGTCGGTCGCCTCGAGCACCAACCGGTCTGGGCCGTCGAATCCGTCGTTGCCTTGGGTAAGACGCGTGATATCCGCTTCGGACAGCCCACCGGCGGTCGCGACTCTTACGTGCTCACCCCAGAAGAACGCCGATCGCCGAGTCTGGGCCAGCCGGAGGATCGCCAGCTCCCGCAGCCGCAGCGGCAGCTCTCCGCGTTGCAGCAGAAAGGCGTTGTAGGCCAGGAACTTCCGTGCCATCACGGGATGTCGGGCCAGCACACCAAGGATGTCGAATTTCAGCGGGTCACCGGCGCTGCCGGAGCCGGCCCGCGGTACGTCGTCACCCGGTAGGCCGAACAACGCGCCAACCGCGGCGTACTCGTCGGCACCCCACTCGTCGGCGGTCAGGGGGCGCAGCAGCGTCATGTCGCTCCGTTCAGTCGGTACAACTCGGCCAACGCATGAATCTGTTCGAGGTAGTGCTCGCACGAGCGGTGCACGAAGTGAGCGAAGACGGTCGTCGTGCCGGCCGCGGCCATCTTCTCCAGCGTCTCTTCGACCGCCGCGGGATTTCCCACGGGGTCCAGCGGCTTCTCCGGCGGTAGGACCACTTCGAAACCGGGCGGAACGTCGCGGACCTTCAGCCACTCGGCGGCGGTGTCGATCGGTACGGCGAACGGGCACCACCCGTCCGCGAGTGTGAGCGCCCGCCGCAGCGACCGTTTCGTGCGGCCGCCGACCCAGATCGGCATATGCGGTTGTAGCGCACAGGGATCGACGGTGAGACCGCTGAAGGAGTAGAACTCACCGTCGTATACCGGTTCGTTCGTCGGCAGCGCGGCACGCAGCGCACGGAGGGCATCGTCGCCGCGCGCCCCGCGGTCCTCGAACGGTGCGCCGAGTAGATCGAACTCCTCTCGCAGCGATCCGACTCCGACGCCGAGGATCACCCGCCCCTTGCTGACATGATCCAATGTGCCGTAACGCTTTACGATCGCCAGCGGATGGTGATACCCGAGCACCAGGGTCATGGTCGCCAGTCTGATCCGCTCGGTGCGGCCCGCGATGTAGCCCAGCGTGGCCAACGGATCCCAGTAACGTGCGCCGCGCTGCCCCGCCTCAGAAGAGGGTATGCCGATGTGCTCGCTGCACGTCAGGTGGTAGTACCCCAGCCGATCCGCCGCCTCGGCGACCCGCCCGATGTCCTCGATCGTGGCGTCGCGCTCCCACGTCAGGGCCGCGCCGCCGACGTTGGTGACCACCGGCGTCGCGATGCCGATCTTCACTGCAAAGGCTCTTCGCCCGCGAGGATCGTGCGGTGCATGAGACGCCCGCTGTCGACGGGATACTCCAGCACCCGGTGCATCGTGCCGGTGTTGTCCCACATCAGCAGGTCGCCGGGTACCCACTCGTGGCGATAGACGTACTGCGGCTGGGTCGCCCAGTCACGCAGACGGGCAAGCAGCGAGCGGCTTTCCTCCACCGGCATGCCGATCACGTAATCGGCTGTCGCGCCGAGCAGAAGGGACTTGCGGCCGGACCGATGCGTCCACACGATGGGACAGGACTTCGTCGGCGACTTCTGCCAGAAGGTGATCTCCTCGTAGCTCATCTCGGGGCGGACGTAGTACTGCGACCGTTCGGCGCTGTGCACCACGCGAAGATCGGCGATGAGTTCCTTATCGGATTCCGGGAGATCGTCGTACGCCGCATAGGTGTTGCAGAACTCGGTGTCGCCGCCCGTTTCGGACAGCTTGACGGCCCGCAACAGCGTCGCAAGATTCGGGTACGGCTGCAGCGAACCGTCGAAGTGCCAGAACATCGAGCCCTTGAGGTACTCGGCACGCTGATTGACGTCCTTGTCGAGCGAGATCTTGTAGATGCCGCCCTCTCCCTCGTTCGCGGGAATGTCGCCGAGCGTTCTGGCGATCGCGACCTGTTCTTCGTCGGTGATGTCGAGCCCGCGGAAGAAGACGACGCCGCGCTGCTCGAGGATCGCGCGGATGTTGGCCGCCTCGGCGCCGCTGAGCAGCGTGTCGAGGTCGGTCCTGATCTCGCTACCGATTCGTGGGGTGAGGTCGACGACATCGAGTTGTGCAGAGGTGATTCCCATGGCGAGTCAGCTCACTCTCGTCAGGATGGTGTTGGCCGAATGCTTCACGCGCGGTTGCTTCCATAGTTCCACCGCCAGCGAGACGGTGATGAGCGAGTAGAGCAGGTTGCGCAGGTTCGCGACATCCTCGGGCAGCGGCTCGGAGTAGTCGAACTTGTCGAGGTACGCGACGGCTTCCTCGGCGAACGGGAAGACCTCGTCGTAGAAAGCCTGGATCTGCTCCATCGAGGAGTTCACCCGCTTGACGTAGCGCTGGTGGCCGTCCTCGATGGCCCATTCGTCGACAAGGTGCTCGAGTTTGGAGAACTCAGGTGGCAGAAGCGAACTCATGACCCGGCTTTCTCTTTCTCACCGGCTTCTACGTAATCGCCGACGACCTTGTGCAGATGCCGCAGCAGGATCTCCTCGTCGTTCATAGTGAAGTGCGTGAGAACGCCGCTGTTGAGCATCGCCTGCAAACCTTCGGACGGGCTGGCGTCCTCGAGGATGATGTCGTTGAGGAATGTCACGGTCAGTTCCTGACCCAACCGTTCACGGTGTGTCGTCGGCGGCTGGTAGTACGCCTCGGTCTCGAAGATGTGCGAGTGCGGACCGGTGGGCCAGTGGGTGTGCACCGTGAACCCCGAGGCGCCGAAAATCAGCACGAAATTCGGGAAGAACTGGTACGAGTCGAAACCGTACTTCTCCGATCGTGTCGGATTGATTCCCGGCGGCATCGGCCCCCGGTCGATCCGCTTGTTCCACGGGCCCGCCGCACTGGCCTCGAAGACGCATTCGATCGGTTTGGAGTACGGCGTCTTGCGCGACGGCTCGCCGGCGAAGGAGAACATCCGGTGGGGACCCTTGAGCTGGTAGCCCAGCGCGTCGGTGAACGGGTTCGGTTGGTCGAACGCTTCCCTGGCCTCCGCGGTGAGCGCCCCGAACGAGGAGGCGTGCAGATACGGGCCGTGGTAGCTCTCGGCGAAGCTATCGACGAAAATCTTCCAGTTGCACTGCAATTCGGCCTTGAACCGATAGACCTGGTGTGGCCCCTCGAATGGATACCCCTCGAGATCGTGGGCGAGCTCGCCGAGGTATGACCGCAGCGGCTCGGTGTTGTGCGGGTTGAGGTTGACGAAGATGAACCCCTCCCATACCTCGCACTGCACCGCGGGCACCCGGCAACTGTCGGCGTCGAAGTCGAGCAGCAGGTCCTTGCGGGTGGCCGAGTGCAGCGAGCCGTCGAGCTTGTAGCGCCAGCCGTGGAACCGGCAGTACAGCAGCGGCGCGCGGCCCTCGACCTCCTGGAACGGATCGTCCTCCCACAGCATCTTGTTGCCGCGGTGCGGGCAGATGTTGTGCATGGCGCGGATCACTCCGTCCTTGCCACGCACGACGATGATCGACGTGTTGAGGAACTTCAGCTCGCGGGTGAAGTAGCTGCCCGACTTCGGCACCCGCTCGACCCGTCCGACATAAAGCCAGGTCTTGCGAAAGACGTGCTCGCGTTCCTTCTCGTAGAACTCCTCGGAGACGCAGTCCTCGAGTGACACCGGGCCGCGGCCGAGTTCGGGATAGGCATCGGTCCAATGTCCGCTTTCGGGTTTCGTCACCAGGCTGTCGTGACTCATGAGGCGCTCCTCAGACGTCGGCCCCGATTACAGATGCCGACGCTAACAGCTGCCGAAATGACGAAAACAGATGCAGAACCGCAACACCCTGTTGCATATTTGGAACAGCTGATGGAACAGAAACTGCCCTTCGACCTCGATGCCCTGCTGGTATTCGGCAAGGTGGTCGAGAGTCGCAGCCTGTCGAAGGCAGCCCTGCTGCTCGGCATGCCCAAGTCGACTGTGAGCCGCAAGCTGACCAAGCTCGAAGCCGATCTCGGTATCAAGCTGCTGCGCAAGAACACGCATCAGCTCACCGTCACCGACCTCGGCGAGAAGGTCTACAGCCACGCCGTGAACATCCTGGCGCAGGCCAACGACGTCCGGTCCCTGGTCGAGGGCAGCAGGGCCGAGCCGCAGGGCGAGTTGAGGGTCGCGATACCGATCTTCCTCGGTATCGACTATGCATCCCGGGTCGGCGCGGCCTTTCTTCAGCACTACCCCCAGTCGCGGCTGGACATCAGGTTGGTGGACAACCTCGTCGACCCGGTCAAAGACGGGTTCGACGTGGTGTTCGGCACCGGGCCGCTTCAGGATTCGACGTTGATCGCGCGGCAGGTGTTCAGTCTCGAGCTCTTCCTCTGCGCCTCATCGGAATTCGTCGGTCGGCTGCCGGAGCCGATCACCGATCCCGCACAGTTGGACACCGTGCCGTTCGTCGACTTCGGCTTCGGCGGGCCACGCAAGATGAGCGTGACCAGACACAAGCGCCGCTACGAGCTGTCGCCGCAGGTGCGGGTGCGCGCCAACAACTTTCAGGTGTGCAAGCAGTACATCCTGCAGGGACTCGGGGTCGGTGTCATGCCCACACAGATCATCTGCACCACCGAACTACGCGAGGGCAGCATCGTCCCCGTCCTGCCGGAGTGGAAGCTGGACGCGATGGATGTCCACATGATCTATCCGTTCGAGCTCTCGTTCTCCACACTCATCACCGCGTTCTATGAGACCGCCTGCCAGATCATCGTCGAGAACTCCGCGCGAAGTTAAGGTGAGGTGAATACAGCTGCCGCGTCGAGCTGGTCTACGACGACTGAAGGTCGGCTTTCATCGCTTTCAACGTAATCCAGCGAAAGTACGAGTGAACCTCTGCATTTCGTTGATACCGATGGGCAGCTGCCGCGTGTGGATCTAGGACTGAAGGTCTGCTTCGGTGAATACGTCGACCTTCTCGACGGGAGTCAGCATGACCACCGGGATGTGTCGCGTCGTCGCCTTCTGATAGTTGAGATACGGCGGAAATACCCGCGTCATGTAATCCCAGATCCTGTGCCTTTCCTCACCTTCGGGCTCCCGCCAGGTCGCCCGGAAGGCTTGGGTGGCGATCTGCACGTCCACGTGATCGCCGGCGCGGATGTTGAGATACCACTCGGGATGTCGGTCCGCGCCACCCTTGGACGCGACGATGATGACCTCGCCACCGATGTTGCCGTAGATCAACGGAACGATCTGCGTCCTGCCCGACCTGCGTCCCTTGACCCTGATCAAACAGTGGGTCGTGAAGCGATGTCCGCCGACATCGCTGATGTCGACGACATGACCCGCCGCACCACCTGACCGCAGGTACATTTCGCGGTGCTGGGCGGCCCAGTCGCGGCGTTCCCGCCGGATGGCGGCTGCGGACTCGTCGCTCATTACGCCTCTTCCTGATGGCCTTCCCGATACATACCATGGCCCCAATGACCGATTTGCTCAATGGCATCCCGAGGGTGGACCCCACGGCCGAACCGTCGTGGATGCTGCGGGCGGTCGGCAAGATCCTCTCGACGGGACCCGGCTCGGCCATCCATCGTCATGTCATGGCGCCGCTCGACGGGCCGTTGATGCGTCTGACGCGTGGCCGCCTGCACTTCGCCAAGGGCACGATCCCACTGGTCGTGTTGCGGTCGACCGGAGCCAAATCGGGGATCGCGCGCGACGTACCCCTCGGCTATTTCACCGACGGTGACGACGTGATCCTGATCGCCTCGAACTACGGCCAGACCCGGCATCCGAGCTGGTACTACAACCTGCTCAACAACCCTCGGTGCGAGTTGTTCGCCGACGGCCGTACAGACAGCGCCGGTCACTTCGTGGCCCGTCTCGCAGAGGGTGCGGACCGTGACCGGCTGTTCGCTCTCGCTGAGGGCTACGCCTCGAACTTCGCGTCGTACGCGGCGAAAACGGATGGGATCCGCACCATCAACGTCTTCCGGTTGTCACCAGACGACGGGGTTTAGCCAGTCGGCGGCCGGGCGAACCTCGACGCATGGAGCCTACGAACGACCCGCCGTCGACGCCTAGGGACGCCACCAAGGCGACCGACGAGCAGCGTGACATGCAGGACAAGCTCGACCACCAGAGCGACGATCCCGAAGCCCCTGGCGGGCATCAAACCAAGGATCAGGTCGCCGACGAAACCTAGTCACCTACCGTGCGTGGCGAAGAATTGGGCGCTGGCATTTGAGGCGTCCAGCCAGGTGTGCCCGCCGCCGTCGATCTGAATGAGCGAGACCTCGGTGCCGTTAGCGCAGCCGGCGGCAGTGAACCGGATGACGCCGGGCATCGGGGAATCCTCGACGGGCGCCGGGCAGCCATCGATATCACGCCACCGCTGCGCCATCGCCGGGGCTGCCACGATGTCGCTCGCCCCGCCGCGGCCCACCATCGCACCACCGTTGAACGGCACGACGGGGTCCGCCGTTCCGTGGATCATCAGGACGGATACCGGTTGCGACGGATTGCACGGGAGCGCCGAGCCCAGCGTCGCCGCCACCGAGGCGGCAGCGGCGAAGACGTCGGCGCGATCACACGCCAACCGGTTGGCCATGAACCCGCCCGCCGAGATTCCGGTGGCGAAGACCCGGCCGGGGTCGATGCCGAAGTCGCGCGTGAGCCGTTCGGCGACCGCGACGAGGAAACCCACGTCGTCGACCCCCTGACGGTCGGGTATCGAGGCACCGCGCCCATCGGCCCAGCTGAGGTCGACGCCTTCGGGATAGGCGACGACAAACCCATGCGCATCGGCGACGGCGTTGTAGTTCGTCGCCGCGGCCTGCGCGCCGCCTGTCATCCCGGCACCGTGCAGATTGATCACGAGGCCGGTCGGCTGCTCCAGACCCGGCGGCACGTGGACGAGATAGGTGCGTTGCACGCCACCGAACGTCAGGGCGTCGGGAAAGTCACCGCCAGGGACCGCCGAAGCCGGTCCAGCGCTGTAGGCGACGAAGCCCAGGAGAAGGCCGATCAACGCCGTCGCGCGCCCGAAATTCCGCAAAGCTCAGCACCCCCGGTCGTGGATTGACAGTCGTACGGATCGCCATTGTTGCCGCGCTACGCGATCCAAAACCGCGATACGGCGAAATGTGCTGCTCGAACGCCCGGATCATCCGACGGCGAACAGCTCCAGCTGGATATTGTCGGGGTCGCGGAACACCACCGTCGCGAAGGGGAACGGCTGATCCCCCGCCCTGATGCCGGAATGCTCGATGCCGAGCTCGTCGAGCCGGGCCGTCCACGCCTCGAGATCGGCGCGCGTTGCGACGTTCAGCGCCAGGTGGTCCAGTCCCGTACGGGCCTCGTCGAACGGCTGCCCGTCGTTGCCGGTGTTGGTATGCAGGCCGATCACGACGCCCGAGCGCGGTTCGACGAGCAGCTCACCGTAGCCGGTGTCCTCGCATCCGTAGTGCGGGAATTTCATCGGCACCCGGTCGGCGCCCAGCAGGCGCTGATACCAGGCCAGGCTCGCCTCCAAGTCGGTCACGGTGATGGAGACGTGGTGGATTCCGGTGATGGCTACGGGTTCGCATTCGTCTGGCTGCATACCGATGGTCATATCAGAAACTGCCACCTGTCCCCGCGCCATTGGGCGGATTCCGCGTCCCGAGGGCCGGGTGTCACGGGTTTCAGCACCTCGTCGGATGGGTATAGCCCCGACCACGAGAGGTTCAGATCCGAGCCGCGTCACGCACTACGCAGTACCGGATAGGGGCTCCATGTCTGAACCGACTTCTGAGTACGCCGACCTCACCGAGATGTTTCGCCACCTGGCGACCCTCGATGAAGGTTCGCCGGCGTACCGGCGTCAACGCGACGCCATCATCGAGCGGGGCCTGCCGCTCGCCAATCACATCGCACGGCGCTTCCGAAATCGTGGTGAGCCGGTCGACGATCTCATCCAGGCGGCCCGTGTGGGCTTGGTCAACGCCGTCAACCGCTTCGATCCCGAGAACGGTTCCGACTTTCTGGCGTTCGCCGTTCCGACGATGATGGGCGAGGTGCGCCGCCATTTCCGTGACTACGGCTGGGCGGTCAAGGTGCCGCGCCGGCTGAAGGATCTTCAGGGTCAGATGGTCAGGGCACGCGGCGAACTGTCGCAAGAACTCGGCCGCGCACCGACGCCCTCCGAGATCGCGAAACACCTTGGCATCGACCGGGAATCGGTGGTCGAAGCGACGATCGCGAGCAGCAACTACACCACTCTGTCGACCGACGTCCAGGCCGGACCGGACGCCGAATACCGGGCCATCGGCGACACGCTCGGCGATGTCGACCCCAACCTCGACAAGGTCGTCGACCTCGAGACGGTACGTCCGCTGATAGCCGCCCTACCGGATCGCGAGCAGACCGTGTTGACGCTGCGGTTCTTCGAGAACCTGACCCAGACGCAGATCGCCGAGCGGATGGGCTACTCACAGATGCACGTGTCGCGGCTCATCGCCAAGGCCCTCAACACGCTGCGCGAGCAAGTCCGGGAACCGGAGCGCGTGGACTCCCGCGAACTGCTGTCTGCTTGATGACCTAGACCGCGCCTGACCAGGCTCGACGCGGGGTCGCGCCCGCCTTTAGAAAGTGCCAAGGTCCGCACCGCACCCTTCTTGCATGTCTTTTGTCGGGTTGCTGGTGAAGGTGATGCGTAGCGGCATCTTGACGCGCTTGGCCGCATTCACCGTGCGGTCGCCCAAGGTGGTGCTCGGCGCTGTCGTGGTTCTGCTCGGCGTCAGCGTCGTCATCGGCGGCGGAGTATCCGACAAGCTCGCCGTCGGCGGCTACAACGCCCCGGCCTCGGAATCGACGCACGCGGCCGAGGTCATGGACCAGAACTTCGGCACGACCGCGAACCTGGTCATCCAGCTGCTGCCGCGGGAAGGCACCATCGACGGCCCCCAGGCGCTCGATGTCGCCGGCCAGGTGACGGACCAGATCAAAGCAGAGCCGCACGCGAAGGTGACACGGTCGTTCACCGACAAGTCGGCCGGCGACCTGCGCAGTCGCGACGGGCGCTCCGGACTGATCCTGGTGCACGTCAGCGGCACCGCGGACGAGGCCGCCGACACCGCGAAGGAATTGATCGCCGGGCTGCCCGACGACCGGAACGTCCAGGTGCGCGCCGGCGGCACCCTCGGCGTTCAGCAGGAGATCCGCGCCAAGGTCAAGAACGACATCAAGGTCAGCGAAAGCATCGCGTTGCCGGTCTCGCTGGCGGTGCTGGTCATCGTCTTCGGCGGGCTCATCGCGGCATTTCTGCCAATCGCGGTCGGCATCACGTCGATCGTCACCACGCTGCTCGTACTCGTGCTGATGACGACGGTCACCGAGGTGTCGACGCATGCGCTGACGGTCGCCACCGCCTTCGGTCTCGGCTTGTCCATCGACTTCGGTCTGCTGATGGTGTCGCGGTTCCGCGAGGAATGCGCCAGCGGCAAAGACCACCAGGCGGCCATCATCGCGACGGTCGCTACCGCGGGCCGCACGATCATCTTCAGCGCGGCAACGGTCACCCTGGCCATGATGTCGCTGCTGGTGTTCCCCACGTACTTCCTGCGGTCGGTGGGCATCGCCGCGAGCGCGACCGTCGTCCTGTCCGCGTTGAGCGCGATCGTGGTGCTGCCCGCGATGCTCGCCATGCTGGGGACGCGCATCGACTCGCTGGCCATCATCAAGCGCAAGACCCCGCCGTCGGCCGATTCCGTGTTCTGGCGGCGGTTCGCGGAAAAGGTCATCCAGAAACCGCTCACGTATGCCCTGCCGGTCGTCGTGGTGCTCATCGGCCTCGGAATCCCGTTCCTGAAGGTGCAATTCACCAACCCCGATGAGCGCGCGCTGCCCACCGACTCCAACGCGCGCCAGGTGGCCGAGTCGCTGCAGCGGGACTATCCCCTCGACCCGTCACAGGCGATCACGTTGGTGACGCAGAACGACGCGGACTCGCTGGAAGCCCTTGCGGCGGAGGTGTCGGGTATGGCCGACGTGGTTCTGGTCGACGGTTCGATCGGACGGTTCGAGCGGGGTGCACGCGTCTCCCCTGCACCG
>JBIQHU010000084.1:0-24945 GCA_044508395.1 Mycobacterium sp.
TCGGCATGCCCAATCCTAACAGTCTGACCGCGAATTAACGACTCACGACACTAGCGCCGCGACCCACGTTGAGCTGTCGGGTGACATGCGCGACGCGCCACCCGAGATGACGACATGTCCGCGCATCGGAGGGATGGACCTGGTCGGCATTCGCATCGATGTCGGTCTGTGCCCCCGCACCGATGAAGAATCCGAGGCGGTTGAGGTCGTCCTCGCTGCTGGTCGAGCTGTTCCAGCCAGGGGGTAGGCCGAGATTGACCCAGTGCATGTGGTGTTGGGCCGCAAAAACTGCCAGCGAGAGCAGGGTATTCAGTTTGTCGCCGCTCTTGCCTCCAGAGTTGGTGAACCCCGCCGCGACTTTGTCGCGCCAGGCGCCCTCGATGCAGCGACGCCCGGTCTGCTCGGCGAACGACTGGAACGCCGCCGACACATTGCCCATGTAGGTCGCGGAGCCGAACACAATGCCGTCCGCCGAGTCGAGCATGTCCCAATCCGTTTCGCCCATCCGGTCGACGGCGATCATTCTGACGTCAGCGCCGGCCTCTGAAGCGCCGGCGGCGACGGCTGCTGCGAGGGTTGCGGTGTGTCCGAACCCGGAGTGGTATGCGATCGCCATACTGGGTGCCGCGATGTCGAACCCGTTGTGTTTCATATGTCTTCGCCTCCCGTGTTCAGTGATGAGATGACCTCGAGGCGGCGTTGCGTCCAGTCGGGCAGCTCGTCGCCAGCGAGATGGGCTTCCAAGCGGTCGAGGAAAGCGTATGTGCCACTGCGGAATCCGCTGGCATTGCGGACACCGAGTCCGCGATGGGTGAAGCGCAGCAGGGTGCCGTCACCGTCGGCGGTGAGCTCGTAGCGCACGACGCCGTCCTCGACGATGGGTTGTCTCCATTCGTGTTCGAGCACATGGGGCGGATCCCACACCAGGATGCGGCCCGTCATGCGTTTGCGCTCGGGCGGCAGCGGTGGGCCCGTCGCCACCATGTCGATGCGTCCGCCTTCGCGACCGTCGATCGTCGTGACGCCGAACCACTGCTCACGTTCGGCGGGGTCGGTGATCGCCGACCACACCGCCTCGACGGGGAAGGGCAGGCGGCGTTCGAAGGTGAGTACCGCCCGGTCGCCCTCAACCGTGAGTCGTCCTTCGCGACCGGTCATGTGGCTTCTCCGTGCTTGGCTTCCAGATGCCGTTCGAGGGCGTCGAGGTGGCCGGCCCAGTACCGGCGATAACGGTCGATCCATTCGTCGATCGCGACCAGTCCGTCGGCTCGCAGTGCGTAGATGCGCCGCTGCGCGTCGGGGCGGACCTCGACGAGGCCGACCTCGCGCAGTACGCGCAGATGGCGTGACACGGTCGGCTGGGTCAGTGCCGGCAGGGTGGCGACGAGTTCGCCCGCCGTCCGCTCACCGTCGGCAAGCGCATCCAGCAGCGCACGCCTGCTCGGCTCGGCGACCGCTTCGAAGACGTCCATGTCTGCAAGTATTACAAACCATCTATATAGACGCAAGCGTATATACCTAGGCTCCGAGATCGATGCATGGGGGCTAGCGGCGCATCACGAGCAATGTCTGCGCCGAAATCCCGATGAACCCGCGACGATCGAAGAGCTCGGCGGTAGTCACGCCGATGCCATCGGGTCCGATCGAAGCGCGCGAGCGAAGCGCGAAATCGGTGCCTTCCGGCAGCCGGTGCAAGTGCACTGCGGTGTCGGTGTTCATGAAGACGAACTGCTCGGGATCCAGCGCCGCGCCCGCGCCGTTTGCCGAATCCACCACCATCGCGAGCCGCTGCACAGCGGTCGTCGGCTCCGAATCCACCAGCGGCACAAGGGGACTCAGCCATACGACGTTTCCGGACTCGTCGGAGTCGTGCTGGCGACGCCAACTCACCGTCTCCAGATAGCCCTTCGCGCCCGCCCAGCTGTGCGGCACCGGGGTCGCTTCACCCTCGACCAGCGCGGGATATCGGTCGGTGGCCACATCGGCGGTGTCGCTGGTGGCCAACAGCCACGCCGTGACTCGCGCGACCGTCCGCTCGGTGCCGTCGTCGCGGTGCGCTGACATCTCGGCTGCCCACAGGGAGATCCGCGAACCCGGCCGTTGCACCCAGCTGCGCACCCGCAAGCGGGTGACCGGGATGGCGCCGAGAATGTCCAGCGTCGTCCGGGCGATTCGCAGCCCGGTGCCGGCGGTCGCTTCCTCGATCAGCTTGGTCATCAGCGCAAGAGGCGGTGAGCCATGCTGTATTTCGGGATCCCAATTGCTGCGCGTGCCATCGGTGGAATCGAAGATTTGCGAATCGCCGTCGGTGCCGACTCGCCGGTAGTAGCAGTCGATCACGCAGCCGTCTCCGAGGCGCGCAGGACGACGTCGTCCTCGGCGCCGGAGCCCTCGTCGGGAACTGTCGGCCAGCCGGGGTAGGGCGGTGGCGTGCCGCCGAACACCGGACAGCGGGCGTGGTGTGCGCACCAGTCGCACATGCGTGACGGGCTTGGCCGGAAATCGCCTGTGGCACCGGCAGATTGGATAGCTGTCCAGATCGCCATCAGCGTCTTCTCGAAGCGCAGCAGCTCGTCGAGATCGGGGGAGTAGTCCAGCACCTGGCCGTCGGCCAGGTAGAGCAGACGCAGCCGCGCGGGCAACACCCCACGGGACCGCAGCAGCGCCACGGCGTAGAACTTCATCTGGAACATGGCCTTGAACTCGGCCAGCGCCCGCGCCTCTGGCGGCGCCTTACCGGTCTTGTAGTCGACGATCCGCAGCTCACCGGTGGGCGCGACGTCGATCCGGTCGACGAAGCCGCGCAGCAGGGTGCCGTCCTCGAGCTCGACCTCGACCCGCTGTTCGCAGCTCTGCGGCTCGAACCGGGTCGGGTCTTCGAGGCGGTAGTAACCGGACAGCAGCGCGCGTGCCTCATCGAGCAGTACGGCCCGCAAGTCCGGTTCGAAGGCGTCGGCGAGCTCGGGTTGTGCCGCCACCAGGCGCTGCCACGCCGGATCGACGAGCGACATCGCGGCGGCGGGCCCGCGCTGGTCCGCAGGGAGTGCGTACAGCTGCTCCAAGGCGGCGTGTACGACAGAGCCGCGCACCTGAGCCGTCGAGGATGGTTCGGGCAACCGGTCGATGGCGCGGAACCGGTAGAGCAACGGGCACTGCTTGAAGTCGGCGGCCCGGGACGGTGACAGCGCTGGACGCCGGACGGCGGCGGACTCCGGCGTATCAGTCACGGTGTCAGCGTATGGCTACACTCCGACAAAATTAGACAACCCCGCGCACCCGCCGCGGCGCGTTGACTGGCAGGCTGAACTGCTGTGAACAGGACCGGACCTTTCGCCGTCGGTGATCGCGTGCAGCTCACCGACGCGAAGGGCAGGCACTACACGATGGTCCTGACCCCCGGCGGGGAGTTCCACACGCATCGCGGAGTCATCGACCTCGACTCGGTGATCGGACTGCCCGAGGGCAGCGTGGTGAAGTCCACCAACGGCGATCAGTTCCTGGTGCTGCGCCCCCTGCTGGTCGACTACGTGATGTCGATGCCCCGCGGCGCACAGGTCGTCTACCCGAAGGACGCCGCCCAGATCGTCCACGAGGGCGACATCTTCCCAGGCGCCCGCGTCCTGGAGGCCGGCGCCGGATCGGGTGCGCTCACCTGCTCGCTGTTGCGCGCCGTGGGACCAGAGGGGCACGTCACCTCCTACGAGGTGCGCGAGGACCACGGTGAGCACGCGGTGCGCAACGTCACGACCTTCTTCGGCGAGCGTCCGGCCAACTGGGAGCTGGTGATCGCGGACCTCAGCGACTATGCGGGTCCGGAGGTGGACCGGGTGGTGCTCGACATGCTGGCGCCGTGGGAGGTGCTGGAATCGGTCGCCAACGCGCTCGTCCCGGGCGGCGTGCTGATGATCTACGTCGCGACCGTCACGCAGCTCTCCCGAACGGTCGAGGCGCTGCGCGAACAGAAATGCTGGACCGAGCCGCGAGCCTGGGAGAGCATTCAGCGCGGGTGGCACGTCGTCGGGTTGGCGGTACGCCCGCAACACACGATGCGTGGCCACACGGCATTTCTGATCAACGTGCGCAAATTGGCCCCGGGCGCGATTGCGCCAATGCCGCTGCGGCGCAAGCGTCAGCTCGGCGGCTCCGTCTGAACTGTCGGCCCGCCGACGGCGTCTGAACTGTCGGCCCGCCGACGGCGTCTGAATTGTCGGCCCGCCGACGGCGTCTGAATTGTCGGCCCGCCGACGTCTCTAGTCGTCGACGCTTCGTCGCACACCGCGCCGAACGGACAACAGCTCCACCTCGGGTCGCGACGCCACCAGCCGTTCGGCGGCGTCGAGCACGTCGATCAGGTGGCCGTGGTCAGCCGACACCACCGCCATGCCGATGCCCGCACGCCGATACAGGTCCTGTGAACCGGTCTCGGCCGCCGACACTGTGAAGCGGCGCTGGAGTTCAGCGATCACAGGGCGGACGATCGAGCGCTTCTGCTTGAGCGAGCGCACGTCCCCAAGCAGCAAGTCGAATTCGAGCCAGCCGATCCACATCCGAGTTCGCGTCAGCGCGGGGGCTCTGCAGGTGTGGGCGGTGCGGGGGCCGGCGCACTCGGGGCCGGCGAGCTTTGTGCAGGCGAGTCCTCACCCAGCAACTCATCGGCGGTGCGACGGGCGAGCTGCCAGGAGCCGTCGGTCAAGGCGAACTCCATCGGATACGTGAAGTCGCCTGCCTGGGGGTTCTCGGTCTTGAGCGTCACCAGCGCCGACACCCTGTCCGTCGACCCTTGAACCCACCGCAGATCTCTGGCCTCAAAGCTGACGGGGTCGTAGCCGGCCTGGCGCAGCGCCACGCCGAACCTGTCCATCGCGGCGGCGTCGGCCGGGGCGGCGGATTCGATCAGCGCGGTCTTCTCCGCGCCGGGGACGGCGGGGTCGGCGATCCTGTTCAACACGTCCGACAGCGCCGTCGGTGGGGGCAGCGGCGCCGCAGGCACCACCGGCGCCGGAGCGGGCACGATGGGCGGCGGAGTTTCGGCCACCGTTTCAGGCACTGATTCAAATGGCGTCGTGGCGGGCTTCTCCCCGCGGTCGGCACCACATGCGCCAAGCCCGAACGCCGCCGCGATTGCGACGGCGCTCAGTATTGCGGCACTTCGGTGCCCAGACTGCTTAGCCGACAGCAGACATCAACGCCATCAGCGACTGCTTGGACATCTGCCAGCCTGTGGGGCTGGGGCCGGGCACGAACGCGATGTTCTGGCTCGCGACGCCACCATTGGCGGCGGTCGCGGTGACGTCGGCGGTCACCACGGGGCCGTTCTGGTCGATGTTCACCAGGGTGAACGACAGCGGGAACTTGCCCTCGGCCTGTGCCTCGCGCAGCTTCGTGTCGGCGACGCGGCCTTCGATGCGGCCGATGCCACCCTGGATGTACGGCGCCTTGCCTGCGGACAGGCCCGGTCCGCCGAGCGCCTGAAGCGTCGCGAGCAGTGGGCCCTGCAGATCGGGTGCGGGCGTCTCGGGCATCGGAATGTCCCAGGAGACCGGCGCGACGCGCGGCGAGTTCATCACATCTGAGGACGCAATGGACGTCACACCCACCGCGGCTCCGGCGATCACCGCGGCGGCTGCCGTGCCGCTAACGAGGGCTTTCAGGGTCACGATTGTCCTTTCGATAGGCCCAACTCAGGAATGAGGCTAACAAGTGCTGCTGGTGTGTCGAATTCCTAGAGCGCACACAATGGCTGAATCGCCGGTAGCGTTGAAGTTGTTACTGCACCAACTTCCGGTGCGGGGAGGAGCGCACTATGAGCGAGTCCGAGCGTTCTGAAGGGTTTGGTACACCCCGCGAGTCCGGCATGTCCAGCGAGGATGCCGCAGAACTCGAAGAGCTGCGCCGCGAGGCGGCCATGTTGCGTGAGCAGCTGGAAAGTGCCGTAGGGCCGCAGAGCGGTCTGCGCAGCGCACGAGATGTCCACCAGCTCGAGGCCAGGATTGATTCGCTCGCGGCCCGAAACTCCAAACTGATGGAAACCCTCAAGGAAGCGCGGCAGCAATTGCTTGCGCTGCGTGAGGAGGTCGACCGCCTGGGGCAGCCGCCTAGTGGGTACGGCGTGCTGCTGTCAGTTCAAGACGACGAGACCGTCGACGTGTTCACCTCCGGGCGCAAGATGCGGCTGACATGCTCGCCGAACATCGACACCAAGACTCTCAAGCAGGGCCAGACGGTCCGGCTCAATGAGGCACTGACCGTGGTCGAGGCGGGTCACTTCGAAGCCGTCGGTGAGATCAGCACGCTGCGCGAGATCCTTGCCGACGGGCACCGCGCGCTCGTGGTGGGGCACGCCGACGAGGAGCGCATCGTCTGGTTGGCCGAGCCCTTGGTGGCGGCCGAGGGCCTGTCCGACGACGAGACCGGCGATGGTAGCGACGACCGTCCGCGCAAGTTGCGTCCGGGTGATTCGCTGCTGGTCGACACCAAGGCCGGATATGCGTTCGAGCGCATCCCGAAGGCCGAGGTCGAGGATCTGGTCCTCGAAGAGGTCCCCGACGTCAGCTACAACGACATCGGCGGCCTTGGCCGGCAGATCGAGCAGATCCGCGATGCCGTCGAGCTGCCGTTCCTGCACAAGGAGCTCTATCGGGAGTACTCGCTGCGCCCGCCCAAAGGTGTGCTGCTGTACGGTCCGCCCGGCTGCGGCAAGACCTTGATCGCCAAGGCCGTCGCCAACTCCCTTGCCAAGAAGATGGCCGAGGTCCGCGGGGACGACGCCCGCGAGGCCAAGAGCTACTTCCTCAACATCAAGGGCCCCGAGCTGCTCAACAAGTTCGTCGGCGAGACCGAGCGGCACATCCGCCTGATCTTCCAGCGCGCCAGGGAGAAGGCCTCCGAGGGCACCCCGGTGATCGTGTTCTTCGACGAGATGGACTCGATCTTCCGCACCCGCGGCACGGGCGTCAGCTCCGACGTGGAGACGACGGTGGTTCCACAGCTGCTGTCGGAGATCGACGGCGTGGAGGGGCTGGAGAACGTCATCGTGATCGGCGCCTCCAACCGCGAGGACATGATCGACCCGGCGATCCTGCGGCCTGGCCGACTGGACGTCAAGATCAAGATCGAGCGCCCGGATGCCGAGGCGGCACAGGACATCTTCAGCAAGTACCTCGTCGAGGATCTGCCCGTGCACGCCGACGATCTCGCCGAGTTCGGCGGCGACCGGGCGGCCTGCCTGAAGGCGATGATCGAGAAGGTCGTCGACCGGATGTACGCCGAGATCGACGACAACCGGTTCCTGGAGGTCACCTACGCCAACGGTGACAAGGAAGTCATGTACTTCAAGGACTTCAACTCCGGGGCCATGATCCAGAATGTCGTCGACCGCGCGAAGAAGAACGCGATCAAGTCGGTGCTGGAAACGGGGCAGCCTGGTCTTCGCATCCAGCATCTGCTCGACTCGATCGTCGACGAGTTCGCCGAGAACGAGGATCTGCCCAACACCACGAACCCCGATGACTGGGCACGGATTTCGGGCAAGAAGGGCGAGCGGATCGTCTACATCCGCACGCTGGTCACGGGCAAGTCGTCGAGCGCTTCACGCGCGATCGACACCGAGTCGAATCTGGGCCAGTACCTGTAGGGGTACCCGGCCCAGATCGAGCCGCGTCAGCAGAGGTTGTTGGCCGCCGCTTCGTAGAACGTCTTCGCGTCCTTCGGTTCCACACCGTCAGTGGTGTTGTCCGAGATCGTCTGCAACGTCTCGGTCTCGGGCACACCGTTGGCGATGTCGCTGCAGATCTGGTTCCCCAGTGCCACCGCGGCATCGACGGGTCCGTCCCAGCCGTTGTTGGCAAGGTCGACGATAAAGCTGTCCTGGTCCGCGTAGGCCGGTGCCGCGACAGCGAGGCCGAGTGCCAACGCCGCGAACGAGGCCACCACGAGCTTCTTCATGGTTGTAGATCCCTTCACCCTTTGGTTGCGCACCGTTTGCCGAGGCCTGGGTGTGGTCACGTGACCACTCGGGACGTTGCTTGGCGCAGTCTAGAACAGGGATTTTGCATCCGCAGCCTGAATCGTCGTTGTCGTCAATTTCCCGGCGCGGGGCGGTTGAGCTGGGCAAACAACTCCAGCAAACTCCCCGAGCGGACCGACACGCCGCGAAAAACCCGCAATTGGCGCACGCGCGCGGATGCGACGCCATAATTTCGCGATATGCCTGGAGACCCTGAAGGTGGTGTCACCCTGATCGGTGACGTATTCGGAAAGCGCTACGGCGAAATACTTCTGGTCCGCGCCGGGGAATCGGGTCCCGAGGCGACCGTCTACAACACGTTCCCACTCAACGATTGTCCGGCCGAGCTGTGGGACAAGCTCGACGCACAGGCCATCGCCGCAGAGAACAACGCGGTGGCCGCTCTTCTTAACGGACCGCGCTACTGGTTGATGAGCGCGATCGGTAAGCGTGACCGAGAGGACTTGGAGCACAAGACTTTCGGCGGGCTGGAGATGATCCGGCAGGCGACGGTGCAGCTGTCGTCGATGAATCCGGCACCGTATCAACCCAACCGGGTGGACCGTAAGGTGCTCTTCGTCTTCGACGCAGGCCGCGAAATCTATGAACTCATCGACCCGGATGGCCGACGCTGGGTCATGCAGACATTCAGCCAGATCGTCGATCCGACGTTGTCGCTGGCCGACCTTCCCGGCCTCGCCAGCCGCCTCTCACTGCCCCCGGGTTGGCGGTACGAAGCGCGCACGCCGATTGCGGCGCTGCGGGTCGACACGACCGGCCAGGATGCCAGCGTGACCCAGGACGATTTGAAGAACAGCTATTCGCTGCAGTCGTCCCAGTAACGAAGGCCCGGACGCTAATCGGAGGGTTTTTTCTTGCCGTCCATCTCGAGATAGGCGTCGCGCCCGGCCAGGCTCACCGCCACATCGGAGACCAACGGGTCGAAGAACCGCTCCCGGTAGATCGGGTCGACGCTGGTGCTGACGGTGAAGTACAGACCCGACAGCACCGCGACGAACAGCGAGACGTGGACGACCGTCTGTGCCACCGGCACGTGGATGCCGAACCAGGTTCCTGCGCAGGGCGGTTCACCGACCGAACATGACTCCTCCGACGACCACAGCACCGCCACATCGTCGGGCACCGCGACGATTCCGAGCGCCACGAAGAACGCGAATAGGCCGCCGGTGAAGAGCACCACCTGGATGGCCTGCGCCACCACCATCACGGCGACGACGTTGACCTGTTCGGCGAGGGACAGCGGGGTGCGGGCGGGGGTGTGGCCGTCGGCGACGGCCAGCGGTGTGCCCTCGAGGAGCTTGGCCGGGTCCGTCTGCTCGGCGCGATCGTTGCGCAACGCCATCACTTCATCGCGAATGGTGGTGACCATGAAGATGATCGCGACGAAGGCGAGAAAGCCGATGGTCTGCCACAACCGTTCCCGCGTCATGCGCGACGCCAGCTGCCACAGCTCGCCGGTGAAGTACACCACGACGGTCAGCATCAGGAGCGGCAGGGCACGGCTCATCAGCGTGCCGAGCGCACCGAACTGAAGCCATGCGAACCTGAACGCCCACAGGACAATTGAGCCGATGCCGAGGTACGTCAGCCAGACCGCCAGCGCTGCGACCACCGCGAAGCCGACGATCTCCGCCGCGGCGAACCCCGAGAACCCGCTGTCGGCGAACGGCAGCCCGAACACGAACAGCGCCATCACGAGCAGGGCCCCCGACATTCGGCCGGCCTCACCGCGCGTCGTACCGGATCGGTGCAGTAGGTAGAGAGCGAACGGTGCGGCGACGAGCAGCAAGGCGAGCACGCCGAGCCGGATCGCGTAACCGTAATCCGGGTCAGCGTCCGTCAGCTCCGCGAGTGTCATCGTCAACGCGATCAGCGCTCCGATACCGCTGACCATCGGTGCGGAGCGCTCAACCAGTGCGTGGGAGCGCACTCGCCGCGTCAGGACCAGCGGCAGTCCGCGACGAAGAAACCACTCGTGGACGCTCCGCATGTCGGACACGCGCATATTGTGCGCGAAATGCGGTCGCAGAACGGGTCAGCGCGCCGGAACGGCCGCGCGGTAGCGATTTCGGGCGACCAGCGTCATCCGCAGGTCCTCGCTCAGCGGATCGAGGAACTGCTTGCGGTATTCGCCGTCGCCCGCGGACCTCGCGCTGACGTACATGAATGTCAGCGCGGCGAGGAACATCGTCACGTGAATCAACGGCTGCGGCACCGGGATCGTCATGCCGAGGACGGTTCCGTCGCTGGGCCCCTTACCTTGCGTCAGGGCACCCAGCAGATCGGGTGAGATGAGTATCAGGCCGAGGACCAGAAAGATCAGCGCGATGACGACGGCGACCACGAAGATCTGTGCGAGTTGCGAAACGGCCAGCACGAACATGACATTGAGCCGCTCGGCACGGTTGAGGGCCTGAATCTCCGACGGATCGGGCATCGCCGAAAACGGGGTACCGGCCAGTCGCGTGTCACGGACGGCGGCGTCGGGCGCCTCGATGACCGGCTCGAAGCGGTCGACGGTGACGGCGACCACGAACGCGGCCGCGATCACGCTGAGGAACACGAGCGCGCCCCACATCCGGGTACGTGAGACGTTGGCCGCCATCAGCCATACGGGCGAATTGAAGAACACGAGAATGGTCAGCAGCATCACCGGTAGTGCGCGGATCAGCAGCGATCCCACGGCCGCGAGATGCGAGAGGGTCATCCGCGCGGTCCACGACAGGATGGAACCCAAGCCGGATGCGGTGAGCGCCAGAATGGCCGCGATCACCACCGCCTCGAAGATGAGATCGGCCAGCAGCCGCGGGCTGGGTCCGCCGATGATGCCGCCCGCGACCCCGACGACCAGCGCAACGGCCGCCGCGACCGTGCGGCCGCGCACGGTGGAGATTCTCGACACCAGCCAGCCGACCAACGACGCGAGCGGCAGAACGAGGATGAGCAGCCCCAGCACGAACCACTCCGTGCGCGTCGGCTCACCCTCGATGTTGACCGTGTACTTGCCGGTGATCTGGACGACTACGGCGGAGTTGACCATGAACACCGCGAAGGCCGCCAGCGCGGGCGCCGATCGGGGCCAGAGTCGACGGACCAGCCGGCCAGGGCGCAGCACGGCAGGTAGACCATGTTCGAGGAACCAGGCATCGGCGGCCCGTCGCTGTTCGACGTCAATCATGGAACGCCTGCCCGCCGCGGGTTACCCGTGCGCTGAATCGCCGCCCGCCACAACACCAGTCCGCTCTGCACCCCGACGGCAATGGACATCATCGAAATCAACGTAGCGGTGAACATGGCGGTGCTGTGTGTGCCGAGAAGCTGTGTCATGCCCACGAAGCCAAGCGACCCGGGCACCAGTAACCAGAAGCCCGGCAGTACCAGCGATACCGTCGGCGGGGTGTTCGGGCGGTGCGATATCGCCGGCGCGAACAGGATGAGGGTCAACCCGCCGAATCCGCCGGCATAGCTGCCGAGCAGGGCGTTGCCCTTCCGGTCGGCGACGGGGTTGTCCTTCTCAGGCAGCACGGTCGCAGGCTACTGCGGGTCGTCGCCTAGGCTGGCCACATGCAGCGGATTATCGGAACCGAGGTCGAGTACGGCATCTCCTCGCCGTCCGACCCCACCGCGAATCCGATACTGACCTCGACGCAGGCGGTGCTCGCGTATGCGGCCGCCGCGGGGATTCAGCGCGCCAAGCGCACGCGCTGGGACTACGAGGTGGAATCGCCCCTGCGCGACGCCCGCGGGTTCGACCTGAGCCGCTCGGCGGGACCGCCGCCGGTGGTGGACGCCGACGAGGTCGGTGCGGCCAACATGATCCTGACCAACGGTGCCCGGTTGTACGTCGACCACGCGCACCCGGAGTACTCCGCACCCGAATGCACCGACCCGCTGGACGCGGTGGTCTGGGACAAGGCCGGCGAACGGGTGATGGAGGCGGCCGCGAGGCACGTGGCCAGCGTCCCAGGTGCGGCCAAGCTGCAGCTTTACAAGAACAACATCGACAACAAGGGCGCCTCCTACGGGTCCCACGAGAACTATCTGATGTCGCGTCAGACGCCGTTCTCGGCGGTTATCGCGGGGTTGACGCCGTTTCTGGTGTCCCGGCAGGTCGTCACGGGTTCCGGCCGCGTGGGCATCGGCCCGTCAGGGGACGAGCCCGGGTTTCAGCTGTCGCAGCGGTCCGACTACATCGAGGTCGAGGTCGGCCTGGAGACCACCCTCAAGCGCGGCATCATCAACACGCGCGACGAGCCCCACGCCGACGCCGACAAGTACCGGCGGCTGCACGTCATCATCGGGGACGCGAACCTGTCGGAAACCTCGACCTACCTCAAGCTCGGCACCACCGCGCTGGTGCTCGACCTGATCGAAGAGGGTATGGACCTCTCCGATCTGGCACTCGCCCGGCCGGTGCACGCCGTCCATGTCATCAGCCGCGACCCCACGCTGCGCGCGACCGTCGCACTCGCCGACGGTCGGGAGCTGACCGGGCTTGCGCTGCAACGGATCTACCTGGACCGCGTGGCCAAGCTGGTCGACAGCCGGGACCCCGATCCGCGAGCAGCCGACATCGTGCAGACCTGGGCCAACATCCTTGATCTGCTCGAGCGCGATCCGATGCAGTGCGCGGAGATCCTCGACTGGCCTGCCAAGCTGCGGCTGCTGGACGGCTTCCGGCAGCGGGAAAACCTCAACTGGTCGGCGCCGCGGTTGCACCTGGTGGACCTGCAGTACTCGGATGTCCGCCTCGACAAGGGCCTCTACAACCGGCTGGTGGCGCGCGGGTCGATGAAGCGGCTGGTCACCGAACAACAGGTGCTCGACGCCGTCGACAACCCGCCGACGGACACCAGGGCCTACTTCCGCGGCGAATGCCTGCGGAGGTTCGGGGCCGATATCGCCGCGGCCAGTTGGGACTCGGTGATCTTCGATCTCGGCGGCGATTCGCTCGTCCGGATTCCAACGCTGGAGCCGTTGCGCGGGAGTAAGGCTCACGTCGGTGCCCTGCTGGACTCCGTGGACAGCGCCGTCGAATTGGTAGAACACCTCACCAACTAAGTGCGCTATCCACAGCAATATGCCCTTTGACCGGTAGGGTGGGGTAACGGCGGGGCAGGCAGTATGCCCACCGTCAACGGCACAGACATACGCAGGAGGCCTCGATGGCGCAGGAGCAGACCAAGCGTGGTGGTGGCGGCGGGGAAGACGACGACCTCACCGGCAACGCAGGCGCGGGCCAGGAGCGTCGCGAGAAGCTCGCCGAGGAGACCGACGACCTGCTC
Source organism: Mycobacterium sp. (assembly GCA_044508395.1). GTDB lineage: Bacteria > Actinomycetota > Actinomycetes > Mycobacteriales > Mycobacteriaceae > Mycobacterium. Next base: position 13,312 of record JBIQHU010000084.1, read on the forward strand.
GATGAGATCGATGACGTGCTGGAAGAGAACGCCGAGGACTTCGTGCGCGCGTATGTCCAGAAGGGCGGCCAGTGACCTGGCCCCACCGCGAACAGCCGTCCATCTCATCCCCGCTACCAGGAGCATTGCCGCTTCCCGTGGACTTGTCGTCCTTTTCTGAACTGCTTCGGCGGCAGGCCCCCGAACTGTTGCCCGTGAACCGGTACGCCGTGCCGTCCGACGCTCCGTCCGATGCGCTGCCGCACGGGACCACCATCGTGGCCCTGAAGTACCCGGGTGGCGTCGTCATGGCGGGGGATCGCAGGTCTACGCAGGGCAACATGATCGCCGGCCGCGACGTGCAGAAGGTCTACATCACAGACGACTACACGGTGACCGGGATCGCGGGTACCGCGGCCATCGCCGTGGAGTTCGCCCGGTTGTACGCCGTCGAACTCGAGCACTACGAGAAGCTCGAGGGTGTTGCGCTGACCTTCGGCGGCAAGGTCAACCGACTGGCGACGATGGTCCGCGGCAATCTCGGCGCGGCGCTGCAGGGCTTCGTCGCCCTGCCTCTGCTCGCCGGCTACGACCTCGACGACCCCAACCCCGAAGCGGCGGGACGCATCGTGTCCTTCGACGCGGCGGGCGGCTGGAACTACGAGGACGAGGGCTACCAGTCGGTGGGGTCGGGCTCGATCTTCGCCAAATCGTCGATGAAGAAGCTGTACTCGCAGGTGCATGATGCGGACGCCGCGCTGCGGGTGGCCATCGAGGCGCTCTACGACGCAGCCGACGACGACTCTGCCACGGGCGGGCCGGACCTGGTGCGGGGTATCTATCCGACCGCCGTGATCATCGGCGCCGAAGGGGCGGAGGAAGTGCCCGAGCAGCGCATTGCCGACTTCGCCCGGCAGATCATCGAAAGTCGTTCGCGGGCAGACACATTCGGCCCAGACGCCACCCACCGGTCCACCGACGCGCGAGGTGACCAGTGAGTTTTCCATACTTCATCTCGCCTGAGCAGGCGATGCGCGAGCGTTCGGAGCTCGCGCGCAAGGGCATCGCCCGCGGCCGAAGCGTCGTCGCGCTCGCGTACGCCGACGGTGTGCTGTTCGTCGCCGAGAACCCCTCGCGATCTCTGCAGAAGGTCAGCGAACTCTACGACCGGGTCGGCTTCGCCGCCGTCGGACGGTTCAACGAGTTCGACAGGCTGCGCCGCGGCGGCATCCAGTTCGCCGACACCCGCGGCTACGCATACGCCAGGCGCGACGTCACCGGACGCCAGCTGGCCAACGTGTACGCCGAGGCGCTCGGCACCATCTTCACCGAGCAGGCCAAGCCGTACGAGGTCGAGTTGTGCGTGGCCGAGGTCGCACACCACGGTGAGACGAAAGCCCCTGAGCTGTACCGGATCACCTACGACGGGTCGATCAACGACGAGCCCCACTTCGTCGTGATGGGCGGCACCACCGAACCGATCACCGAGAAGCTCAACGAGAACTACACCGAGAACGCCGGACTCGCGGAGGCCGCGAGGGTGGCGATCGACGCGTTGAAAGCGGGCAGTAACGGCGAATCGCGCCCGATCGGCGCGTCGACGCTGGAGGTGGCGATCCTGGACGCGAACCGGCCGCGCCGTGCATTCCGGCGGATCACGGGGTCAGCGCTGGAAGCGCTGCTGCCCGTCGATGCGTCGGACGAAGGCAAGCCGGAGTAGGTCCCTCACGCCGCGTCGCTCGGGCGAGCGCGGATGAGAATGAGCTCGGCGAACTGTTCGGGGCATTCCACGGGCGTGAAATGACCGGCGTCGAAGGCAAAGTGCAGTGCCACATCGGTGAAATAGGAGTCCAGCCGGTCCGACCACCCGGGTGGGAACACCGGATCGTGGTGCGGCCACAGCACATCGGTGGGCACGTGGATCTTGATGGCGTGGTCCGGGGGCAGCTCGGAGAGTGATTGCGCGATGGTCCCCGCCCCGGCGCGGTACCAGGCGATCGACGCGGTGAAGGCGCCGGGAGCCCCGTAATCGCCGACCAGCCGGTCCAGGTCATCCTCGGAAATCGTGAAATCGGGTGCGGACCAGTGCATCCAGAAGTGCCGCAGATACTCGCGGACGGCGTCGGGATTGCCGTCGAGCAGCTGCGCGGCCACCGGCAGCTGGTGGAAGGCCTGGTACCAGAACTCGCTCTGTGCTCGCGCCGTGAGGACCCGATCGCCGGCCCCGGGCAGCGGGGGAGAGAGCACCAACGCCGACACCAGATCGGGTTCCATCCTGGCGATGCTCTGCGCGACCCGGCTGCCGACGTCGTAGCCCCCGAGCACCACATGGGACAGTCCGAGCTCCTTGATCAGGCCGATGATGCTGCTGGCTTGCGCCGTGGCGCTGTAGAAGTGACGGACGGCGACGGCGTGCTTGTCCGATCCGCCGAAGCCTCGCAGGTCTGGAACGATGACGTCAGCGGTGTCGCTGAGCAGCGGGACAACGTGCCGGTAGTCGTGGCGGTTGCCCGGCCAGCCGTGCAGCAGCACCACCGGAGGCGCGCCCTTGGTGCCGAACCGGTCATAGGCCAGCCGGAAACCGTCCACCGGCGCGCTGCGCGACCACATCGGCCCATTCTGGCCGCCGATCGCACACAATGGCTGGTTTTGCTTCGCCGTCGTCACCAGGCGGGGCGGATTCGCTCGCGGTCGCCGGTGATCACCGCGAGGATGTTGCGCCAGGAGTCCGACGGCGAATTCAGGACGTCGCTGTGCGCCTGCCGTCCCGCCATCACCCGACCATCGTCGTAATGCCCTGTCGCCAAGGGGATTACGCCCGGCATCTCATCCGGATCCGCGCCGTGTGGGCCGCCGGGGATGCCCTGCACCGCCTGGATGAGGTCGCCGGGCGCGGTCATCGAGTACCGAACCACGTCGGGGTTGCGGTTGTGCCAGTCGCCGGGATCGTCGACACCGACACCCGCACCCGCGGCGGCGACGTACATCGTCTGGTCGGCGGTCAGCCCCATGGCTTCGGCGGTGCCGAGTATCGATCCCCCGTAGGAGTGGCCGATGTAGGTCACCGAAACGGGTGATCCGCCTACGGCTCGAGCGTCTACCGTGCGGTTGACGTCCTCACTGAACGCGACCAGTCGCGGGGCCATGTCCAGCGCATATCGCGGGCTTGCCGCGTCGGCCACGCCCGCGACGAGCTTGCCGCGGGGAAACGGCCCGCCCAGATAGGTGAGGACTGCGACGTCGCCTCGGGTGGCCGCGACGAAGCGGCGGGCGGTCGCGGTGTTGGCGCCCGACCCCTCGATCGTGGTGTTCATCCCGGGGACCAGCACTGCGACGCTGGTTGCCGTGCGGAGGTCCCCGTTGAGTTCGACAAGGGAGGCACGCGCGGGGTCGAACGCCACGATCTGGCGGTCGACGCGGCGGCCGCTGCCTGCCGGATCGTCGACCTCGCCGAGCAGTGTGCGGTAGAAGGCCGCCCGAACCGGGTCGGGTTCGTCCAGGGCCGCCTGCGCGACATTGGTCCGGTTCGCGGCGATCCGCATGCCCCACGGGATGCCGTCGGTGTTACCGACCTGATGGGGAAACTCGGCGATGAGTCGCTGACGTTGGTCGGGGCTCAGCGCAGCGAGCTGGTCGGCGATCCGGTCCTGGCCCATCGCCGGCCACCCGGCCACCAGCTCACCGAGCGGGATCGGTGAGGCCCCCGCGGGCTCCGTCGCGGTCGGCCGCTCAGCGGGCGTAGCGAATGCCTCCTCGATGTCGGCCGCAGCATCGGCATCTGCGGCGCCCAGCCGGTCGAGCGCGTCGCCGATCTGCGCGGTCAGCTCCTTGGCGCGCAACGTCAGCAGCTCGCGGGCCACCCTCCCGTCACCCCCGGAAAGAGCCACCAGCAAATAGGTCGGAGCATCCTGCGGAGACACGCTGCCGTCATCGGCGACCGCGAACCCCTCGGACTGCGCCGCCGACACCAGCTCCAGCACCGCACCGCGGGCGATGGCGATCTGCTCGGCACCGTCGCGGGCCGCAACCGCGGCGAACACCATGGCGCGCGCCAACGCGTCCGACGTACGCCCGACCGCCAGGACTTCGGCGCGTGCCGCTTCGGCCGCTGAGCCGTGCCAGACCTTGCGTGCAACGGTCACGCCCTGCACCGTCATCGCGATCTGGGCATGCATGTCCGTGGCTGCGGCCTGCCAGGTCAGCGCGGCTTCGCGCAGCGAATCAGGTTGCCACGCTTGCGCTTCAGACACTGTCGGACGCGGCCCGGCCCCCATGCCTCATGCTGACAGATCACGCCGCAACCCTGCTCGAGTTATCCACAGGGGGACGCGTGACGTCGATCGCCGGGACTGTCAACCGCGCGGATCGGCGCGGCAGCCCGCCACGTTTGGTTCGCAACAAGTAGTCTCGATCACGTGCAGCGTCGAATCATGGGCATCGAGACCGAGTTCGGTGTCACCTGCACGTTCCACGGTCACCGTCGGCTCAGCCCGGACGAGGTCGCCCGGTACCTGTTCCGGCGGGTGGTGTCGTGGGGCCGCAGTTCCAACGTGTTCCTGCGCAATGGCGCGCGGCTGTATCTCGACGTGGGTAGCCATCCCGAGTACGCCACCGCCGAATGCGACAGCCTCGTCCAGCTGGTCACCCATGACCGGGCCGGTGAGCGGGTGCTGGAGGACCTGCTGATCGACGCCGAGCAGCGGCTGGCCGACGAGGGCATCGGCGGCGACATCTATCTGTTCAAGAACAACACCGACTCTGCGGGGAACTCCTACGGCTGCCACGAGAACTACTTGATCGTGCGCGCGGGCGAGTTCTCGCGGATCTCCGATGTGCTGTTGCCCTTCCTGGTGACCCGCCAGCTGATCTGCGGCGCGGGCAAGGTGCTGCAGACCCCGAAGGCCGCAACGTTCTGCCTGTCCCAGCGTGCCGAGCACATCTGGGAGGGTGTCTCGTCGGCGACGACGCGGTCCCGGCCGATCATCAACACCCGCGACGAGCCGCACGCCGACGCCGAGAAGTACCGCCGGCTGCACGTCATCGTCGGCGACTCCAACATGTGCGAGGCGACGACCATGCTCAAGGTGGGCACGGCGTCGCTGGTGCTGGAGATGATCGAGGCGGGCGTCGCGTTCCGCGACTTCTCGCTCGACAATCCGATCCGGGCGATCCGCGAGGTCAGCCACGACCTGACCGGACGGCGGCCGGTGCGGCTGGCCGGCGGCAGGCAGGCCAGCGCACTCGACATTCAGCGGGAGTACTTCGCCCGCGCGGTGGAGTACCTGCAGAGCCGGGAGCCCAACACGCAGATCCAGCAGGTCGTCGACCTGTGGGGTCGGCAGCTGGATGCGGTCGAGAGCCAGGACTTCGCCAAGGTCGACACCGAGGTCGACTGGGTCATCAAGCGCAAGCTGTTCCAGCGCTACCAGGACCGCTACAACATGGAGCTGTCCGACCCCAAGATCAGCCAGCTCGATCTGGCCTACCACGACATCAAGCGGGGCCGGGGTGTGTTCGACCTGCTGCAGCGCAAGGGTCTGGCCGCGCGGGTGACCACCGACGAGGACATCGAGGCCGCGGTGAACACCCCGCCGCAGACCACCAGGGCCAAGCTGCGCGGTGAATTCATCTACGCTGCACAGGAAGCCGGCCGCGACTTCACCGTCGACTGGGTCCACCTCAAGCTGAACGACCAGGCGCAGCGCACCGTGCTGTGCAAGGACCCGTTCCGGTCGGTCGACGAACGGGTGAAGCGACTCATAGCTTCTATGTGAGCCCTGTAATGAGCCTCCGGTGCACCGACACCGCGTAGTCACCGCCTTCATAGGGCTGCCGGTCCCAGGTGGCCCAGCGATGCACCAGTTGCAGGCCGGCCGCCTCGGCCAGCCGGTCGTACTCCGCCAGCGTCAGCCGGCCGGGTCGTAGCGCGAATCCGGCTACCAGAAGCGAGTCGGGCCCCAGGAACGAACTCAGCTGCTCGAGCACACGGCCCTCGGCGCCCTCGGCGACGAAGATCATCACGTTCCCGGCCAGCGCGACGACGTCGAACTCCCCGCTCAGATGCTCGGTTGCCGCCGCGAGATCGGCGTGGATCCACTGAAGTTCGGGTGCTTTGGCGCGGGCCGTCGCGAGCATGGTCGCATCGAGATCCATGCCGACCACCGAGTGGCCACGCGCCGCGAGTTCGATCGCCACCCTGCCGGTTCCGCATCCCGCGTCCAGGACACGAGTCCCGCCCGTGTCGTGAAGCAGGGATTCGATCAGATCGGCCTCGCCATGAATGCTATGACCTGCATCGGCCAGCCGCTGCCAGCGCTTGTCGTATTCGTGCCCGGGGGGTGCCCCGGTGTCCTGCCAGCGACTGCCCACGGCTCACCCTAAGCTGTTACGAGTGGCGATTTCCAAAGTCGAACGCTTGATGAACCTCGTCATCGCCTTGCTGTCGACTCGCACCTTCATCACCGCCGAACGCATCCGCGACACCGTGTCCGGCTACTCCGACAGCGCCAGCGATGAGGCGTTTTCCCGCATGTTCGAACGCGACAAGAACGAGTTGCGCGATCTGGGCATCCCGCTGGAGACCGGCCGCGTGTCGCAGTTCGACCCGACCGAGGGTTACCGGATCAACCGTGACGCCTATGCATTGCCGCCCGTCGAACTGACCGCCGACGAGGCCGCGGCCGTCGCTGTGGCGACACAACTGTGGGAGTCTCCGGAGCTCATCACCGCCACCCAGGGTGCGCTGCTCAAGCTGAAAGCCGCGGGCATCGACATCGAATCCGATGACGCCGCGTTCGCGATCACGTCGGCCGCCGCGCTGCCGAGCATGCGCGGATCGGAGGAGGTGCTGGGAATCCTGCTGTCCGCCATCGATTCTCGGCATGCGGTCCAATTCCCGCATCGCCCGTCGCGCAGCGATCCGTATGTCGTCCGAACCGTCGAACCGTGGGGAGTGGTCACCACAAAGGGACGTTGGTATCTGGTCGGCCACGACCGCGACCGCGATGCCGTTCGCACCTTCCGGCTGTCCCGGATCGGGGCCGAGGTCAAGACGATCGGACCGCCCGGGGCGGTGCGGCGGCCCGACGGGGTGAATCTGCGTGAGATCGTCGAGCGCGCGGTCGAGGAATTCCCGACCGGCGGGCAGGCGAAGGTGTGGATCGCCGACGGCCGTGCCACCGCCCTGCGACGCCGCGCGACGGTCATCGGCCCGCGCACCTTGGGCGGCCGCGCCGGCGAGGAGATCCAGCTCGGCATCGGGATGCTCGACAGGTTGGCGCGTGAGATCGCGAGCTACGGCCCCGACGCGGTCGCCCTGGAGCCCGACGTACTGCGCGCCGACGTGGTCGAGCGGTTGCGAGCGCAGGCCGGACAGACGGACGAGGTGCGCGCATGACCGCGATATCGACCCGGCTGGTGCGGCTGCTGAACATGGTTCCGTACTTTCAGGCCAACCCGAAGATCACCTACGCCGAAGCGGCGTCGGATCTCGGCGTCACCGTCAAACAGTTGCGCGACGATCTCAATCAGCTGTGGATGTGCGGCCTGCCCGGCTACGGACCCGGCGACCTGATCGACTTCGAATTCTCCGGTGACACAATCGAAGTCACCTTCAGCGCAGGCATCGACCACCCGCTGCGACTGACCTCGCCCGAGGCGACCGGGGTGCTGGTGGCGTTGCGTGCACTGGCCGACGTGCCCGGGATGGTCGACCCCCAAGCCGCGCGCAGCGCGATCGCCAAGATCGAATCGGCGGCCGGCGTGGTCGGACAGGGCGACGGCACACCGGCCGCGGTCGACGAGCCCGCCCCCATCGAAAGTGAGGCCGCCGCCGCGGTCCGGGCCGCGGCGCGGGACGGACGCGCGCTGTCACTGGAGTACTACTCGGCCTCCCACGACATGCTGTCCAGCCGCATCGTCGACCCGATCAGGGTGCTCCTGGTCGCCGACCACAGCTATCTGGAGGCGTGGTGCCGGTCGGCCGAGGGAGTCCGGCTGTTTCGTTTCGACCGCATCGTCGACGCCCACGTCCTCGACGAACCGTCGGCGCCGCCGCCACCGGCGGTTGCGGCCGGGCCGGACACGTCACTGTTCGACGCCGACCCCTCGCTGCCGTCGGCCACGCTGCTCATCGATCGATCGGCGTCCTGGATGTTCGACTACTACCCGCTGCGGGAGGTCCGTGAGCTGCCCGACGGCGCCTGCGAGGCGGCCATGACGTATGCCTCCGAGGACTGGATGACCCGGTTCGTGCTCGGGTTCGGGTCGGCCGTGCGGGTGCTCACCCCCGAGTCGCTGGCCCAGCGTGTCCGTGACTCGGCTGCGGCGGCGCTGAGCGCGTACGGAGTCGCCGGGTAGACTGGCCCCGTCGTCTGGAGGTGACCAAATTGGGTGGTCTACAACCCTGGCATTGGGTAATCGTCATCGCGGTGTTCGTGCTGCTCTTCGGCGCCAAGAAGCTCCCGGACGCGGCGCGCTCGCTTGGCAAGTCGATGCGGATCTTCAAGTCCGAGATCAAAGAGATGCAGTCCGACTCCAAGCAGGACACGCCTGGATCGGATGTCGCCGGCAGGGCGGCTCCGGCTGCTACCCCGATCGCCTCGGAACGCGCCGACACTCCAGCGCCGGCTCCGGAGGCTGCACCGCCGCCGGACCAGCGACCGGCCTGACCGACGCAGATCAACCGACCGCGGCGTAACGCCGCGCCATAGACATCGCCGTGCAGACCTCCGGAATCTTCAAAAAACTCGATCCTCGACGGCGTCGTTCGCGGGTCAACCCCGACGGCACCATGTCGCTCATCGAGCATCTGCACGAATTGCGCACCCGGCTGCTGCTCTCCGTTGCCGCCGTCGTGGTGATGACCATCCTCGGCTTCCTCTGGTACACGCACGGTGTCTTCGGGCTGCCCAGCCTGGGGGACTGGCTACGCGGTCCGTACTGCGCGCTGCCGCCGTCGGCACGCGCCACCATCGCGCCCGACGGCGCCTGCCGGCTCCTCGCCACCGCGCCGTTCGACCAGTTCATGCTGCGCCTCAAGGTCGCGCTGACCGCGGGAATCGTGCTGTCCTGCCCCATCTGGCTGTATCACCTGTGGGCGTTCATCACCCCCGGCCTGTACAAGAAGGAACGGCGCTTCGCCATCGCATTCGTCGCCATCGGCGCGGTGCTCTTCATCGCGGGCGCCGTCCTCGCCTACCTGGTGCTGTCGACCGCCCTCGGCTTCCTGCTGACGGTCGGCAGCGATGTCCAGGTGACGGCCTTGTCCGGCGACCAGTACTTCGGATTCCTGATCAACCTGTTGTTGGTGTTCGGGTTCAGCTTCGAGTTCCCGCTGCTGATCGTGATGCTGAACTTCGTCGGAGTCCTGACGTATGCGCGGCTCAAGTCGTGGCGGCGCGGCCTGATCTTCGGGCTGTTCATCTTCGCCGCGTTCTTCACACCCGGTTCGGACCCGTTCTCGATGCTGGCGCTGGCCCTGGCGCTGACGGTGCTGCTGGAGTTCTCGATCCAGATCGCCCGTATTCACGACAAGCGCAAGGCGCGTCGCGAGGCTCTCGACGAGGTTCCCGACGAACAGGCGGCACCGATCGGGGGCGTCGAGCAGATCGACGAACCCACCGCGGTGCCAACAGCGTCGCGACTCGTGGTCGATGACGACGCCACCTAGCGGCCCCCTTCTCGGCAGCTTCACCGAACAGCTGCCGTTTCGTCTCGATGCCTTCCAGCAGACCGCGTGCGAGGCCCTCGAGAACGGGCACGGCGTTCTGGTCTGCGCGCCGACCGGTGCGGGTAAGACGGTGGTCGGTGAGTTCGCCGTGCACATGGCGCTGGCCGCGGGCCGGAAGTGCTTCTACACCACACCGATCAAGGCGCTGAGCAACCAGAAGCACAACGACCTGGTGAAGCGATACGGCCCCGAGAAGATCGGCCTGCTCACCGGCGACCAGTCGATCAATGGCGACGCCGACATCGTGGTGATGACCACTGAGGTGCTGCGCAACATGCTCTATGCGAATTCGCCTGCGCTGGACGGGCTTTCCTATGTGGTGATGGACGAGGTGCATTTTCTGGCCGACCGGATGCGCGGCGCGGTGTGGGAAGAGGTGATCCTGCACCTGCCCGACGACGTCCTGCTGGTCAGCCTGTCGGCGACGGTGAGCAACGCCGAGGAGTTCGGCGGCTGGATCCAGACGGTGCGCGGGGACACCACGGTGGTGGTCGACGAACACCGCCCCGTCCCGCTGTGGCAGCACGTCATGGTGGGCAAGCGGTTGTTCGACCTGTTCGACTACCGCGCGAAGGGTGCGGCCAAGGCATCCAAAACCCCAGGGCGTGAACTGCTCGTCGATCCAGAGTTGTTGCGCCACATCGCACATCGTCTGGAAGCTGACCGGCTCGCCGATTGGCAACCGCGCGGCCGCAACCGGAGCCGTCCGAGCATCTACCGCAGCCCGACGCGGCCCGACGTGATCGCGACGCTGGATCGGGAAGGGCTGCTGCCGGCGATCACGTTCATCTTCTCGCGCGCCGGATGCGACGCCGCCGTCAAACAGTGTCTGCGATCGTCGTTGCGGCTCACCACCAATGAGGAGCGCGCCCGCATCGCCGAGGTCATCGACCGCCGCTGCGCCGACCTGCCCGAAGCCGACCTGATCGTCCTCGACTACCACGAATGGCGCGAGGGGCTGCTCCGCGGCTTGGCGGCCCACCACGCCGGCATGCTGCCGGTGTTCCGCCACACCGTCGAGGAGCTGTTCGTCGCGGGACTGGTGAAGGCCGTCTTCGCCACGGAGACACTGGCTCTGGGCATCAACATGCCCGCACGGACGGTGGTGCTGGAACGCCTGGTGAAGTTCAACGGCGAACAACACATGCCGTTGACGCCGGGGGAGTACACCCAGCTGACGGGGCGTGCCGGCAGGCGGGGCATCGACGTGGAGGGTCACGCGGTGGTGCTGTGGACTCCCGACATCGACCCGGCCGAGGTCGCCGGACTGGCCTCCACGCGTACCTTCCCGCTGCGCAGTTCCTTTGCGCCGTCGTACAACATGACGATCAACCTCGTGCATCAGATGGGGCCGGAGCAGGCGCACCGGCTGCTGGAGAGTTCGTTCGCGCAGTATCAAGCCGATCGGTCGGTCGTCGGGTTGGTGCGCGGCATCGAGCGCGGTGAGCGGATGCTGGAGGAGATTGCCGTCGAGCTGAGCGGCGGTAAGCCGCCGGCCAAGAACGGCAAGGAACCTCGGATCCTCGAGTATGTGCGGTTGCGGCAGCAGATCTCCGAACGCGAACGCACGCAGTCGAGAGCGTCACGGCTGCAACGCCGAAGAGCGGCCACCGACGCGCTCGCGGCACTGCGCCGCGGCGACATCATCACCATCACCCACGGCAGGCGCGGTGGTTTGGCCGTGGTTCTCGAGCCCGACCGCGACAGCGACGATCCGCGTCCGCTGGTCTTGACCGAACACCGCTGGGCGGGCCGGATCTCGTCCGCCGATTATTCGGGTGCGTCCCCAGCGTTGGGCTCGATGTCGCTGCCCAAGCGGGTCGAGCATCGAAACCCCCGTGCGCGTCGCGACCTCGCCTCGGCGCTGCGATCGGCGGCCGCAGGACTCGACGTCCCGTCGGCGAAGGGCAAGCGCCGCGGCGAAA
>JBIQHU010000085.1:0-24750 GCA_044508395.1 Mycobacterium sp.
CGCCGTCGTCGCGAAGGTGGCTGTGCTGGCGGTTCTGCTGGCCAGCGCCGAGGTGTTCATCGCCAAGCTGCGGCTGTTCCGGGTGCCGGAGCTGTTGGCCGGCTCGTTCCTGCTCGCCCTGCTCGCGGTGACCGCGGCCAACTTCTTCACGGTGCAGGGAGCGATATGAACTACGCCAACTTCGTGATGCTCATCGACTTCGCCGCGGGCGGACTCTTGCTCGCGGCGATCCTCATCGTGTGGCGCCGCGACCTCCGCGCAATCGTGCATCTGCTGTCGTGGCAGGGCGTGACACTGGCGGCGATCCCCATCGTGCGGGGACTGCATGAAGGCCACCCCGAATTGGTGGCTGTCGGCGGCGCGGTCCTGGTGCTGCGCGCCGCGGTGTTGCCGTGGCTGCTGGCTCGGGCGCTGGCCGCCGAACAGGAGGCGCAACGAGAGGCGACGCCTTTGGTGAACACCGCCACCTCGCTGCTGATCACCGCCGTGCTGACCGTGGTTGCGTTCGCGATCACCCGCCCGCTGGTGGATCTCAAGCCGGACGCAGTCGTCAACGCGGTTCCCGCGGCGTTCGCGGTGATCCTCATCGCGCTGTTCGTGATGGCGACACGGCGTCACGCCGTATCGCAGGCGGCGGGATTCCTGATGCTCGACAACGGAATTACCGCGGCGGCGTTTCTGCTCACCGCCGGGGTGCCGTTGATCGTCGAACTCGGGGCATCGCTTGACGTGTTGTTCGCGGTGCTGATCATCGGCGTCCTTACCGGACGGTTGCGCCGCGCGTTCGGCGGGGCGGACCTCGATCACCTGCAGGAGCTGCGGGACTGATGACCATCTGGATTCTCGCACCCATCCTTGCGCCCGCCGTCGCGGCGCTGGTGAATCTCCTTGTCGGATGGCGTCGTTGGACGGCCATGTTGTCGGTGGGTTCGGCCGCCACGGTGCTGGTGTGCGGCGTCGTGCTGGCCACCCGCCTGGGGCACGCCCAGCATGTCGTGTTGGGTGGCCTGCTGCGCGCTGACGCCCTGTCGGTCACCATGCTGATCGTCATCGGCGTGGTGGCTACGCTCACCACCTGGGCCGGCATCGGCTACATCGGCACCGAGCTCGCGCACGACCACACCGACGCCGGCGGCGCCCGGCTCTACGGAGTGTTGACGCCGGGGTTCATCTCGGCGATGGCGTTGGCGGTGTGCGCCAACAACATCGGGGTCATCTGGGTCGCCATCGAAGCGACCACCGTCGTTACCGCATTCCTGGTGGGACACCGTCGCACCCGCACCGCACTCGAGGCGACGTGGAAGTACGTGATGATCTGTTCGGTCGGCATCGCGGTGGCCCTGTTGGGCACCGTGGTCCTGTACTTTGCCGCGCAGCACGCGGGGGCACCCGATGCGCAGGCGCTGAATCTCGACGTGCTTGCCGCTTATGCCCCGGGCCTTGATCCAGGGGTGACCCGGCTGGCAGGCGGTCTGCTGCTCATCGGTTACGGCGCGAAGGCGGGCCTCTTCCCGTTCCATACCTGGCTGGCCGATGCGCACAGCCAGGCGCCGGCGCCGGTGTCCGCGCTGATGAGCGGGGTGCTGCTGGCGGTGGCGTTCTCGGTGGTGCTGCGTATCAAGCCGGTCGTCGACGCCGCTGCCGGACCGTCGTTCATGCGCAACGGGCTGGTGATCCTCGGTCTGGCGACGCTGCTGATCGCGGCGTTGATGTTGAACGTCACCGGGGACGTCAAGCGCATGCTCGCGTACTCCTCGATGGAGAACATGGGGCTGATCGCGATCGCCGCCGCAGCTGGGACCTCGCTGGCGATCGCGGCCCTGCTGCTGCATGTGCTGGCGCACGGCGTCGGAAAGACGGTGCTGTTCCTGGCGGGCGGCCAGCTGCAGGTTGCACACGACTCCACCGCCATCGGCGACATCACCGGTGTCGTGCGACGCTCCCGCCTGGTCGGCGGCTCGTTCGCGATCGGGTTGATCGTGCTGCTCGGTCTGCCGCCGTTCGCGATGTTCGCCAGCGAAGTGGCCATCGCCCGTTCGCTCGCCGACGCGGACATGGCCTGGGTGCTGGCCGCGGCGATGCTTTTGGTGGCGGTCGCGTTCACGGCGTTGGTGCGGAATTCGGGACGAATGCTGTTCGGCACCGCGACCGCGGATGCACCCGCAATCGACGTGCCCGCATCCGTCGCCGCGGCCATGCTGGTCGGCGCGGCCGCCTCGGTGGCGCTCGGTGTCACGGCGGGTCCGCTCACCGGTCTGTTCACCGCCGCGGCGGATCTACTCGGAGGTCTGTCGTGAGCGACTTTGTGCGGCACCGGATCTCACGGGACGGGATTGAAGACAAGGCCGAAGAACTCTTCCGGTCCGGATTTCGGCTGGCGTTGGTGGCCGCGCACGACGATGTCCTTGTGCAAGGCGGCGCGCTGCGGGTGGTGTATCTGTTCCTGGCTGCGGCGCCCGACCGTCGCGTTGAACTCGAATGCATTCTGCCACCTGGCAATCCGGCCGTGCCCTCGCTGGCTTACATGTCCTTTCCAGCGGGTCGGTTCGAACGGGAAATGGCCGATCTATACGGCATCCGGCCCGCCGGGCATCCCCGGCCGCGTCGGCTGGTGCGGCATGCGCACTGGCCCCAGGATTGGCATCCGATGCGCCGAGAGGCCGGACCCGCACCGGAATTCGAGTCCGCAGGCAGTTTTCCGTTCGTCACCGTCGAGGGCACCGGCGTCTACGAGATCCCGGTGGGACCTGTGCACGCCGGATTGATCGAACCGGGGCACTTCCGGTTCTCCGTCGTCGGCGAGACCGTGCTGCGGCTCAAGGCACGCCTGTGGTTCGTGCACCGTGGACTGGAGAAGCTGTTCGAGGGCCGGCCCGCAACCGCCGCGGTGAGCCTGGCCGAACGCGTCAGCGGCGATACGTCCGCCGGTCATGCGCTGGCCCATAGCCTGGCCGTCGAGGACGCGCTCGGCGTTGCCCTGCCCGACGACGTACACCGGCTACGGGCATTGGTGGTCGAACTCGAGCGGCTCTACAACCATGCGGCCGATCTTGGCGCGTTGGCCAACGACGTGGGTTTCTCACTCGCCAATTCGCATGCGCAGCGGATCCGGGAACGGCTGTTGCGGCTGAACGCCACGGTGACCGGTCACCGGCTGCTGCGGGGAGCGATCCAGCCCGGCGGTGTCGCGCTGCAGACGCTGCCCGATCCGGCGACTCTGCGCGAGATCGCCGCGGACCTTGCCGAGGTGGCCGCGCTGACGTTGGACAACAGCGTCGTTTACGACCGCTTCGCGGGCACCTCGGTGCTCGCCGGCGATGACGCGCGCGCCCTGGGATGCCTCGGATATCCCGCCCGGGCCAGTGGGGTGCGCACCGATGCGAGGATCGAGCACCCGACGACCTCACTGCCCGTGACCGAAGTCGGCGCCACGGACGGAGATGTGCTGGCCCGGTACACAGTCCGGCGCGACGAGTTCGCCGCGTCCGTCGAGCTGGCCTGTGCTCTCGTGGAATCGCACAGCGGGCCAATCGAATACCGGGTGCAGTGCGATCGCGGCTCAGCCTCCAGCGGTGTCGGCATCGTCGAGGGTTGGCGCGGCACCATCGTCCACCGCGTTGAGGTGGACGGCGGGAACCTAACCCGGGCCAAGATAGTCGACCCGTCCTGGTTCAACTGGCCCGCGTTACCGGTCGCGATGTCCGACACGATCGTGCCGGACTTCCCGTTGACCAATAAGAGCTTCAACCTGTCCTACGCCGGCAACGACCTGTGACGCCACCGGGGACCCTGTGTGGAGCACCGCCTGACCGGGCACACTGAAACCATGGACCCGGTGACCGCCCTGCGCCAGATCGCCTATTACAAGGACCGGGCGCGCGAGGATCCCCGCCGCGTGATGGCCTACCGCAACGCCGCCGACGTCGTCGAGGCGCTGTCGGATGCCGAGCGCGAGCGGCACGGCGCGGCGAACAGCTGGCAGTCGTTGTCCGGGATCGGGCCGAAAACCGCGAAGGTCATCGCGCAGGCGTTTTCGGGTCGCGAACCCGATGTGCTCGTCGAATTGCGGTCGAATGCCGTCGATCTCGGCGGCGGCGACATCCGCAGCGCGCTGCGCGGCGACCTGCACATGCACTCCAACTGGTCCGACGGTTCGGCGCCGATCGAGGAGATGATGCTGGCGGCCAGGGACTTGGGTCACGAGTACTGCGCGCTGACCGATCATTCGCCGCGGCTGCGGATCGCCAACGGGCTCTCGTCAGAGCGGCTACGTCAACAGCTCGACGTGATCGACGAGATCCGCGACGTCGTCGCGCCGATGCGCATTCTCACCGGCATCGAGGTCGACATCCTCGAGGACGGTTCGCTCGATCAGGACGACGACCTGCTGGAGCGACTCGACGTCGTGGTGGCCAGTGTGCATTCGAAGTTGTCGATGGACGAGGCCTCGATGACCCGTCGCATGCTCAAGGCCGTCGCCAACCCGCATACCGACGTGCTCGGCCACTGTACGGGGCGGCTGGTCACCGGCGGACGCGGTATGCGGTCGGAGTCGAAATTCGATGCGGAGAAGGTGTTTACGGCCTGCCTGGACAACGGCACCGCAGTCGAGATCAACTCGCGGCCGGAACGGCGCGATCCGCCGACGCGCCTGCTGAACCTCGCGCTCGAGATCGGTTGCCTGTTCTCGATCGACACCGATTCGCATGCTCCCGGGCAACTCGAGTTTCTCGGTTACGGCGCCCAGCGCGCGCTCGATGCGGGGGTGCCCGCCGAACGGATCGTGAACGCCTGGCCGGCCGACAAGCTGCTGGACTGGGCGGCCTCCTAGTCGGGCAGGTGTGGCATTTCCAGGCCCGGATCGCGGCCGAGGAGCACACCACGCGTAACCGCGGCGTTGCCGTACCGCTTGCGCACCCGATCGACGGCGCTATCCAGCGCAACCCTGTCCGCCTCCGCTTCGAAAGGCAGCTCCAACTGCTGAGCGCCCTGGCGGTCGATGTTGGACACCGCGAAACCGACGAGTGTCAGGCCGCGCTCAGCGATCAGCGGCGCGGCACCGGCCACGAGGGCGCGGGCGGTGTCGAGGATCATGTCGGTCGAGGCCGTCGCCCGTGGCATGGTGTGCGACCTCGTGACACGGCTGAAATCGTCGAATCGCAGGCGCAGCACCACAGTTCGACCGGTGCGGCCCGCCGTGCGCATGCGGCGGGTGATCCGGTCGACGAGGTTGATCACCACCGCGTCGATCTCCGCCGCGGTCATCGTGTTGCCACGTCTGCCGAGGGCACGCTGCGCGCCGACCGAGCGGCGGCGCACGCCCGTCACCACCCGGCGGCGGTCGATGTTGCGAGACAGTGCGTACAGCCGATAGCCCATGGCTCCGCCGACGAGTGAGGCCAGTGTGGACTGGGACAACTCGGCGACGTCGGCCACGGTCTCGATGCCGTGTGCATGCAGTTTGTCGGCGGTCTTGACGCCGACACCCCACAGCCGACGCACCGGCAGCGGATGCAGAAAGGCGAGTTCACGGTCGGGCGGTACCAGCAGCAGTCCGTCGGGCTTGGCCTCCTGGCTGGCCACCTTGGCAAGGAACTTGGTCCTGGCGATGCCGACGGTGATGGGTAGACCGACCCGGTCACGCACCGCCGACCGCAACCGGGTGGCGATCTCCACGGGGGTGCCGGAGACCCGGCCGAGCCCGGAGACGTCGAGGAAGGCCTCGTCCACGCTCAGCGGCTCGACGATGGGTGAGGTGTCGTCGAAGACCTCGAACACGGCGCGGCTGGCCTCGGAATACGCCGACATCCGCGGGGGTACGACGATGGCGTGCGGGCACAGGGCGCGAGCCTGACGGCCGCCCATCGCGGTGCGCACGCCGTAGGCCTTGGCCTCATAGCTGGCGGCGAGCACAACGCCGCCGCCGACGATCACCGGCCGGCCGCGCAGCGCGGGATCGTCCCGCTGCTCGACCGACGCATAGAACGAGTCGAGATCAGCGTGCAGGATGCTCGCGTCGGAGCGTGACACGAACATATGTTCGCATCGGGGTGTGACTAGTGGGGAGTCGTTCCGTAGATGCTCGTCACCCAGATGTGCGCCAGCGTGTTCACGATCTGGTTCCGGGCAATGGAGTCCTTCTCGGCCGCGTAGGCCGCGAACATCGTGCGCTCGTTCATCAAGTTCAGTGCGATCGCGAGATCCCTGGCCGGGACTGTCACCGGCGCGGTCTTGCGGTCCCGCTCGGCTTGGATCGACTCGGTGGTGCAATCGATCCACTTCTCCATGAACTCCGACCACATCGACTGGATCTCGGCATTGGTCGGCCGAGCGGCCCATACGGCGAGCATGACCGCGCGGTGTGCCCCGAACGACTCGAACAGGGCATTGATGGCGCGCCAAGCGCCCGCCGGATCGACGCCGGCGCCCATCGGACCGAGCGCTTCGTCGGCGCGTCCGTCGGCTTCGGCGATGATGCGGCTCATCAGCGTCAACAGGACCGCGTCCTTCGACGGGAAGTAGAAGTAGAACGTCGGCCGTGACAGGCCCGCGCCCTTGGCCAGGTCGTCCACCGATATCTCCGCCAGCGGCCGCTGTTCGAGCAGACGCTCCAGGGTCGCGAGTATCGCCTGCTCACGGTCGTCGCCCGACGGTCGGGTGGAGCGTCGACCGCGGGTTGCGCGGGCCTGGCTGGCGGTGGTCACGCTTGTCGACTTTACACCCTGTTGAGTTTCTCAACACACTGTTGACTATCTCGACACACCGTTGGTACGCTCGGGGACCATGAGCGAACACCTTGACGTCGTCATCGTCGGCGCCGGTATTTCCGGCATCAGCGCCGCCTGGCACCTGCAGGACCGCTGCCCGAACAAGAGCTACGCGATCCTGGAGCGCCGGGAGAATCTCGGCGGCACCTGGGACCTGTTCAAGTACCCGGGCATCCGCTCGGACTCCGACATGTTCACCCTCGGATTCCGGTTCAAGCCGTGGACGTCGGAGAAGGCCATCGCCGACGGGCCGTCGATCATGGCGTACCTCAAGGAGACCGTCGCCGAGTTTGGCATCGACAAGCACATCCGCTACAGCCATCGGGTCATCGCCGCGAACTGGTCCGACGACGACAACCGCTGGACGCTGCGCGTCGACCGCGACGGCGAGGAAGTCGAGATCACGGCGTCGTTCCTGTTCGCCGCCAGCGGCTACTACAACTACGACGAGGGCTATTCACCCGAGTTCGCCGGGTCTGACGACTTCGAGGGGACGATCATCCATCCGCAGCACTGGCCGGAGGATCTGGACTACAGCGGCAAAAAGATCATCGTGATCGGCAGTGGTGCGACTGCAGTGACACTCATTCCCGCCCTTGCGAATTCGGGTGCCGGGCACGTGACGATGCTGCAGCGTTCACCGACCTACATCGGCGCACTGCCCGATATCGACCCCTTCACGGTGCGGACGAACAAGGCGCTGCCGGAGAAGCCGGCCTATGTCCTCAACCGGTGGAAGAGCATCGTGATGCAGTTCCTGCAGTACCGGATCTCCCGGCAGTTCCCGAAGTTCATGCGCAAGACGTTGATGACCATGGCGCAGCGACGCCTGCCCGAGGGCTACGACGTCGAAAAGCACTTTGGCCCCAGGTACAACCCCTGGGACGAGCGGTTGTGCCTCGCCCCCAACGGCGACCTGTTCAAGACGATCCGTCAGGGCAAGGCCGACGTCGTCACCGACGCCATCGAACGGTTCACCAAGACTGGGATCAAGCTGAACTCCGGTGAGGAGCTGACGGCCGACATCATCGTCACCGCAACGGGTTTGAATTTGCAGCTGTTCGGCGGCGCCGTGATCTCCCGCAACGGCGAGCCGATCGAGTTGAACGACACCATGGCCTACAAGGGCATGATGTTGACGCACATGCCGAACATGGCCTTCACCATCGGCTACACCAATGCGTCGTGGACGTTGAAGGCCGACCTGGTCTCCGAGTTCGTCTGCCGGATCCTGAACTACATGGACGCCAAGGGTTTCGACACCGTCGAGCCGCAGCACCCCGGTAACGCGGTCGATGAGCGTCCGCTGATGGACTTCACTCCCGGTTACGTGTTGCGTGCGCTGGACTATCTGCCCAAGGCCGGACACGTCGCACCGTGGCGTCTCAAGCAGAACTACCTGCTGGACCTGCGCCTGATCCGGCGCGGCAAGGTCGACGACGAGGCGCTGCACTTCAGCAAGCACCGCGCGAAGGTCACTGCTTCGGCCTAGGACTTTCCCCGGCGAGCAGACGTGAATACCCCCAATTTTGGTTGAAATTGGGGGTATTCACGTCTGCTCGCGCTATGGGGCGACCACGACGATGCCGTCGTCGTCGCTGTAGGCGATGTGGCCAGGAACGAACACCACGCCACCGAACTCGACGGCCGCATCTCGCACGCCCGCACCGGTTTTCGCGCTCTTGCGCGGATTGGTGCCCAGCGCCTTGATGCCGATATCGAGCGTGCGCAGCGTCGAGGAGTCCCGTACCGCACCGTTGATGATCAGGCCGGTCCATCCGTTGTCGACACCGAGACCGGCGATCACGTCGCCGACGAGCGCCGCGTGCACCGAGCTGTCGCCGTCGATGACCAAGACCCCGCCGTCACCCGGCTCGGACAGCACAGATTTCAGCAGCGCGTTGTCCTCGAAGCACTGCACCGTCGTGATGGGCCCGGCGAACTGCGATCGTCCGCCGAACTGGCGCAGTTGCAGATCGCAGCTGCGGACGTCGGGTCCGATCTCGTCGACGAGGTCGGCGGTGGGACGGGGTTCGACGGGCACCGGTTGATGCTAGCCAGCGGATCGTCTCACGATGATGTCGTGGACGAATTGGGCCAACCCTGGCTCGGCATCGTCGTAATAGCGCGTGAACCGGTCGTCGGCCAGATACATCTCCGCGAGGCAGCGGTGCATCTCGTCGTCGCAGTCGTAGTACCGCTGGATCGCCGCCCGATGCCGCGCGGCCAGCGCATCGGCTTCCGCGGACCCCGGCGTCACGCCGTTGCGCTTGGCCGCGGCCAACGCGTCGAGCAGGGCCTCGTTCTCGGCCTGGATGGCGATCCAATCGTCCTTGGTGAACGCAGCGGCCCGCTGCTGTGACTGCTTCCACGCTTCGGTGTCGCCCCAGCGTTCCTCGGCCTCGGCGGCGTACTCCTCGCTGAACGTTGTGGTGCCGAAGATCTCGATCTGTTCCTCCGCGGTCAGCTGGATGCCGCTGCGGTGTGCATTCATCAGTTCCTCCACTGCTTTGATCGTGTGCTGTAGTCGGTCGGCCTGTTCGAGCAGCAGTTGATGCTGTCGCCGAAGATGGTCGAGCACATCCGCATCGGCGTCGTCGATCAGCGTGCGGATGTCCTCGAGTTGCATCCCGACCGACCGGTACACGAGCACGAGATGCAAACGTTCGATATCGGCGCCGGTGTAGCCGCGGTAGCCGGCCGGGGTACGGACGCTCGGCACCACGAGACCGATGTGGTCGTAGTGGTGCAGGGTGCGCACGGAGACACCCGTGAGTTCGGCTACCGCGCCGACGGTCTTGGCGTCCATAACGCCACTATCGACCCTGACGTCGCGTGAGGGTCAAGCCCGTTTCGGTTCAGCTATCGCTGGAACTGCGCCGCACGAGGAGCACGACGATGATCGCCAGCACACCAACCGCGATGGCCACTGCGATCGGCAGCCGCGACGGTTCGGGTCCGATCAACGGCACCGGCGCGGGACCCGAAACGGGATTGCTCGCGGTGGCGACCGTCGCCTTCGCCTTGGCTGCAGCTTCCTTGGCCGCGGAGGCGAGGTCGCCGTTGGTGTCGGCCAGCTTCGGCGCCGGTGGGGCTTTCTTGGCAGGTGCTTTCTTGGCCGGGGCCTTCTTCGCCGCCTTTTTCGCGGCCTTGGCCGGCGTCTTCTTGGCCGGCGTCTTCTTCGCAGCCTTGGCCGGCTGCTTCTTCGCCGGCGCTGAGGCGGCCGGCGGCTCAGCGGCGGCGGGCGGCCCGGGAGCGGCCGGCGGCTCAGCAGGGGTCGGCGCGGGTGGCTGAGGCGCGGGTGGCGGAGGCCCAGGTGGCGGTGTGGACTGCGGCCCTTCGTCTGGGCGGTCCTGCTGGTCTGCCATCGGCTGCTCCTTTGCAGTTCTCGCGTGTCCGGCGTGGGCGTCGGTAACCGGCAGTGCCCCCATCATGCCAGGTCGGATATGGCGCTAACCGCTGGCAGCCAGTCCCGCGGCCAGCGCGAGCGCAACGGCCATCACCGCCAATTCGACGAGCGACCGCGATCGCGATACGACGGCGGTGGTGCGGTGGGCCCGCGCTGCCGGCACCCAGATCGAGCGGTTTCGCCAGCCCAACAGCACCAGGACCGCTGCGACGGCGATCTTCGCCGACAGCAGCCTGCCGTACCCGGTCGCGTACAAGTCGGCAGGCGATCCGAGGCGCTCCGCGGCCCCCACGCCGCCGCCAAGCAGCAACGCCAGCACACACCACAGCGACAACTGGGAGAACCGCGGCAGCACGCGCGCCCACTGACCGCGATGCCCGACCGTGAGCACCAAACCCGCCAACGCGCCGCACCACAGGGCTGCCGCCAGGATGTGGACGGCCACCGCAAGCCCGCCGAGAGCACTTTCGAAGAAGTGGCCGGTGACCAGTCGGGCCGTCACCCCCACCGCGGCGAGGCCGGCGACCACGAGATTGAGCGGCGGTGTCCTCGGCGCCACAAGCGTGCCCAGACAGACCGCGGCCGCCACCACCACGCCGATCATGCCCGCGCGGCCGGCCGCCGTATCCCGCGCGAAGTCCACCGTCGTCGGTACACCCAGTCGCCAGACCGGGACGGCCGCGGCTTGCGCGGCCATCCCGATCAACCGGCCCAGCTCCGCCACCAACCACAGGGCACTGGCGGCCGTCAACGGCGCGGTGGCGCGCGCGATGAGCTCGCCGCGGTACCGCTCGTCGTCGAGCATCGGCACCACCGCGAGCCCTAGGCAGACCACCGCCGCGCAGTCGGAGACCGCGCGCACCAGCGTCACAGGCAGTGAGCTCTGCGGATACGTCAGTGCCCACGCGATACCGGACGCCCCCGCCACCACCAGGGCCACCACCAGGGCCGCGCCGACCAGTGTCCTACGACTCACCTCCGGCGCCGCACCGCCCACACAGCGCCGACCGCGATGATC
Organism: Mycobacterium sp.; assembly: GCA_044508395.1. GTDB lineage: Bacteria > Actinomycetota > Actinomycetes > Mycobacteriales > Mycobacteriaceae > Mycobacterium. Next base: position 11,195 of record JBIQHU010000085.1, read on the forward strand.
AGCGTGGCGCCGACATAGAAGGGCCACACCGGAATGCCGTTGGACTCCTCGGCATTTCCCGACGCGTCCGCTGGCGCACCCGTCGGCGCGTCCGCGGCCGGCGGCCCGGACGCCCCGGGGCCCGGCACGGTCAGCTGGAACGACCACGAACCCGAGACGACGTGGCCGTCGGCCGACGTGGCCCGGTAGTTCACCGTGTAGGTGCCCGCCGGGCCCAGGGGACGCAGCCCGACGCTGATGACGGCGCCGTCGACCTTCGGCTCGCCGGTGGACCACAGATTGCCGTCGGGACCGACGACCGTCATCGCGGCGAACTGTGGGTTCATCGCCTCGTTGAACGTTGCGCCGACCTTTGGCGGGGCCTCGGTCAGCGAGGCATTTTCCACCGGGTCGGTGGCGACGAGGGCAGCGTGCGCCGCGGCGACGCCCGCGTTACCGAGCGTTCCGGACACGAGCGCCAAGGCCAGAACCATCACGGCAACAAGGTGTTTCATGACCGCCGCCGAACAAGCAGCGTTGCGGCGACGGCGGCACGGTCCAACCGGACATGGGCGGATGCGCCCGCGGTACCGGTCAGCAGTCCGACGGAGGCCATCGCAGAAGTCACGGCGACGGCGATCAGGCCGCGCGAGGCTACTCCAGCAGTGGGTTTCATTCGTTTGTGCTTTCTTGTGTCGTTGGGATCGAACGGTCAGCGGGCGAGGCTGACCGGCGGACCCCGGTGCGACACCGAAGCGGCGAGCAGGAGTGCGGAGCGCAGAGGTTGATCGGCGCGGCGCGCCACCGTCACGGGTCGCACGGCCACCGCGCAGACGACGCACACGACCACGCGAACGGCCCGGGAGAGCGCGCGCCACAGGTGTTCGCCGACGCCGATGAGGGCGGCGCCGACGCCGACCGCCACCACGTGGGCGGCGAACATCACGGCGGCGGGCGGAGCGGCCGAAACGGTGTGGTGGTGGCCGACGACGTTGAGCATCAGATGGCTCAGCAGCTGGCCGACGGCAAGCAGCGACAGCAGGATTCGGGCGGAGCCCGCACGGGGAATGGAGGCGGCCAGCGCGCCGGCGGTCGCGGCGAGGATGGCGAGCAGCGCGGTCGCCGCACCGGTGGGCAGGGCACCGCCACCCGCCCCGTGGGCGGCAAGGGCCAGCGCCGCGGTCAGCAGGCCCGTCGCCACACCGCGGACGCGGTCAACGGAACCAGCCGCGACAGAGGTCATCTCAGGACAGGCCGAGCCGAGCCATCAGGTCGGCGTCGATGCCGTCCAATTGACTGGCGATCGCGGCGTGGGCCGCGCGGCGTTGGGCCACCGGCATGTTCTCGGCCGCGGCGACGGCCGCCGACAGATCGCTGAGGCGTTCGGTGATCGCCGCGACGAACTGCTTCGTCTCCGCATCCTTGGGCTTCTTCTCGGCGACCAGGCGCAACGACTGCTCAGCGCCGGCGATTCGGGCCGACAGCTGCGCTCCGTGGCCGGAGAACTGACCGAGCTGGGTCAGCGGCACACCCAACCGGTCGGCACGTCGTTCGTCGACGTAACCGCGCGCGGCGATCGATGCGCGATACACCAGCGGGACGACGACCGGCGCCAGCAGCCGCGTCACCGTCAAGAGCCGACGAATCCTGGTGGGGGAGAACAACTTGCCCTCGCGCGCTGCCTTCAACTGCAGATCGGCGACCTTGAGCGCGGCCCGATCGCTTTCGCGCTGCGCCCTCAGCTGCGCCTTGAGCGCTCTTGTTTCGGCTCGGTGTTCGGCCTTGATACGACGAGCCTCGTTCTTCGCCGCAAGTTTGGCCTCGAGCTTCGCCTTCGCCTTGATGGCGCGGGCCTCGGCCTTGCGGGTAGCGCGGGTTTTGCGCTTGAACAGGCTCATCCCAGCTTCTCCCGGTCGCGTTGTCGATGCAGCACAACACTATCGTCCGGTGCTTTAACCGCGCGGACCTGTCCCGACCAGTCGAAGGGGCCTTGGCACTCACCTGCATGTGCGGGCATGCTGAGACCCACAATGTGGGGAAACTGACGAGGAACCGCTGCCGCGGAGGCGCGGACAGCGCATAGTGGACTCGTAGAAAAAGGGGGAATCATGCCTGCCAGCCGCAGCGTCACCCGCGCCGTAGGGGCGGTACTGGACCTCGCGCCCCGGCAAGGAGAGGTCTCGCTCACCAGACTCGTCGATGCCGTCAGCAAGGACAGGGGGCGGCCGATCGAGCTGAAGACCGCCGATTTGCCGCCCGGAGTGTGCGGGCAGTGGCGCCAGTACACCGATCGCGATGTGTTCGTGATTCAGAAGGGGCTGCCGGCCTGGGACCGCACCCTCGCGCACGAGCTCGGACACCTGGTCCTCGGCCATGACGGTATGCCGGTGGTGGAGGCCGCCCTCGAGAACACCGAGTTCGCCAGCTCCGAGCTGATCGGATACATGCTGAACCAGCGCACCGGCTGTATGGGACCCAACGGTGAGGATGCCGAGCAGGAGGCCGAGGACTTCGCGGCGCTTCTGCTGTATCGGTTGGGTCGGCTGCCCTCCGATCGCGCCTCGATCGTCCAGGTCCGACTCGGAGAGGCGTTTGGTTGATCGTCTGGGTGATCGCCGGTCTGCTCGGACTGGCCACCGGACTCCGTATCGGATGGGCGCTGGTCAACAAGCAATCGCTGGTGAGCACCGCGATGATCCTCGCGCTCGGCAGCCTCGGGCTGGTCGCCGCGCTCAACTGGCAGCCGCTGACGCTCCTGATCGACAACCTGTTGCGGTGGCCCAACGTCTCGATGGGTTTGTCTCAGGTGGCCCTGGTGATGTGCGCGGCGGGCAGCTGCGTCATGATCACCACTGTGGCGTCAGGGCGTAAGCCCGCCGTCATTCGCAGGATCGCAATCGTCCAGTACTGCGTTGCGGCCGTTATCGCGGTGGTCAGCCTGGTGGCCTTCTTCTCAGCGGGGCAGCAACCAGAGATGTCACCCGAGGAGTATCTGCGGCACAACCTGACCACGGGCGGCAACTCGCTCCCGTGGCTGTTGCCGCTGCTGTACGTGCTGATGGCCCTGTCGTTGGTGGCGTGGGCCGGGATGCGGTACTCGAACCGCAGCCGTCGTGGCCGCGCGCTGTTCGTGTTCACGGTCGGTATCGCCCTGATCGTTGGGGTGGCGGCTTTCTTCTTCCTGCGGGCGGTCGGCACCACCGGCCCGGTCGGGGTCGGGGCCGCGGTCACGCTGCTGGGGTGCGCGATGCTGGTCGTCGCCGCGGGCGCACTGCTGCCCAGTGTGGAGGACTATTTCGGGGCCCGTCGTGAGCTGAGGGTCATTCGGCCGCTGCTTGACGAACTCGGCCGGCGGCAGCCGGATGTCGGCATCGGCGAGCGTCCCCGCGGACCGCTGGCGTTCCGGGTGGCCGAACGGATGTCGTTGATCTCGGACGCCCTGTTCCTGGAGGCGAGCGCCGCGGACGTCAGCAGGAAGAGGGTCGACACCGGGCGTGCGCTCCCCGATCGCGATGACACTGATGACGACACCGACGACGACGACGAGATCGAATCCCCCGGCGTGCCGCCGGAGGAGCAGGCCCGCGCGATCGCGGAGTGGATCTACACCGGCCGCGAAGACGCACCCGAGGACGCGCGTGTGGAGTTTCCCGGCCTCGGATGGTTGCGCCAGCCCAGTGTGTACTCGGACCGCGAGTGGATCCTGGAGATTGCGCTGCAGTACCGCACGCTCATGCGTTCAGATGGTGTGCAGGCCTGATCCGGGGTTCCCGGAGTAAAGCAGGGCAGTGTGGCGACTTCGCCGACAGCCGTAGTGCGGCTTACGGCAGGCTAATCGTCCAGTTGCTCCCGGCGACGCAGCTCATCGACCTTCTGGACGATGTCCTGCTGGGCCTCGGGGGACAACCCGACGGTACGCGCCGCAATGCGACGAACGCCCTCGTCGCGCATGTTCGCGAGCCACGTCAGTTCCTTGTCGAGCTTCTCGTAGTACTCGTCGTCGGTGAAGTACGCCGGCTTGATACGGAAGAAGTTGGCAAGGGCGGCCATGGTGGCCGCGGACGGGTTGGTGCGGTTGCCGGAGCGCAGCTGCGACAGGTACGGAGCGGACATCGTCACGCCCTCGGACTTGAGTGCTGCGATCACTTCGGCGGACGTGTGGGGGCCGCGACCGGGCGGGTAGACCGTGTCGAACAGTCTGTTTAGTCGGGCGGCGAACGTCTTGCTCATCGGGTTGACCTCCACATGCTTAGACGAGCGGACTCTTGGCGGCGGTGTTTGCTGATCATCGTAGCGAGACTTGTGCCGAAACCCAAGTGCAAACTCGGGAAAACTTGATCGCTCGCGCAATCCACGGGCCTCCCCCTACACCTAGTGACCCCGACAGGGTACTCAATTGCGGCGGTCGCAGGGTACGGTCGGGCAAATAAGATCAATACATTCGTGATTGTTTTGCCCCGTAGCGGGACCCGATTGTCACAGGAATCGCGGTTCTCCCCACCGGCAACGTCCATCACGGCCGATCGGGGGCCCGCCGACAGTTTGCTGTTTTCGAACGCAAATAAAGCACCTGCCCGTGGGTGGGGCCGTACGCCGCGACCCGGCTCGGGTTAGCGGGGTGGCACCTGCAAAGCAGGGCACCGAGCCGACGATTCGATAGCCAGCGGATTGACCCGAGAAGGACCGCTACGGCGATTCAAGCGCCGCCGCGGCCCGCGTCGAGTGGCGCCGTCTGCTGGCGCCGACCAGCGCGAAGGTGCCCGCTGCGACGACAACGGCTCCCGTGACGGCCAACGCCACCCTCGGCAGCCCCAACGCGCCATCGAAGAGCAGCCAGAGGCCGAATACCAGGAACAACACGCTGGCCAGACTGTGCAGGAACTGCGCAGGCACCCGCTTGTGCAGCAGGGCGCCCGCGGCGATGGCGACGCCGTCGGCCAACACCATGCCCGCCGTCGCGCCGATCCAGACACCCGCCCAGTTGTGGTCGCTGGCGAGGGTGACCGTGGCCAGCATCGTCTTGTCGCCGAGTTCGGCGAGAACGAAGGAGGAGATGATCGCGAATAGCACGAGGCGCGGTTCGGCGACGCGGACCTCGTCGTCGTCAACGCCGCCGCGGGCCTCCCGCCATGTCCACACCGCGAACAACAGGAATGCGAAGGCGCCGGCGAATGCGATCGGTCGCTCGGGAAGGCTCAGACCGAGGAAATGGCCGATCGCCACCGAGAGCCCGTGGACGAGCATCGCAGCGATCGCGACGCCCGACAGCACCACCCACCAACGATGGCGCAGCGCGTACGTCATGGTGATCAGCTGCGACTTGTCGCCCAACTCGGCAACGAAGACAACCGCGAGGCTGATCAGGATGGCGGTAAGCATTCGGGTACGACCTTTCGACGCGTCGTCGGCGGACCTGATGCTCGCGGCCCACTCGACTTCGGTCGAAGGTCTCGCCCACCGCCTCGGAAGTCCGGGTGCGGTTCGTCGGCCGGGCTTGCGCCAGTATGTCGACACGACGATTGGGGGCTACTCCCCTTCGCTGACTCCTCCGACAGTAGCGGTGTGCGACGCGGCACGCCAGTCGGCGCATCGATTTCGGGTGCCCGAATCCGCTGTTCAGGGCACTAGTTCGACGCTGCTTCGAAAACCCTTACGCGGCAAGGAGCATGGCTAGTATCGCGGTGTCGGGGTGGCTGATCGGATCGACGCCGACCCGACTCACCATCGACGTCACGGTCCCGTCTGCCTCCGCTTCCACCCACGCGGCGCGGTGTTCCAGTCCGAGGTGGGGGAGGCCGGGCAGCAGCACGCATCCCGAAGCGGCGCCCGAGCACTCCGGTAACGACGGCATGGTCTCCGACGGCGGGTGCAGCATCAGCAATGCAGGAGGCTGATGCTCGGCGAAATACCCTGGCGGAACCGCTGATTCGCCGATGACCGTGCCCTCGGCGACGACGAGGCCGACGGTGTTGGGCTCGGGCTCGTCGGGCAACTCTTCGCGCGCACCGAAAATTGTTGTGGTGGAGAGCAATCCCGGCAGCGAAGCCACTCGCACCGCCACCATCAGCAGCTGTGCCCACTCCTTGGTGGAGTCGGGCCAGCGGCCCGATATCACGAACCCCTTGAGCGATCCACGCGAATGAAACGGGGCGATCTCGATCGCCCGACCAGACCCCATATCCATCTCGCCTCCCGCACCATCGTTGCTCGGCAAACTTCGCCCGACACGACTGTGGGTCGATGAATTCAGAATGCGGCAGGATTGGACCGGCGCGCAAGTGGACACACAGGTCAGCCGCGCCGGCGTTTGGCGCGGATCGTCTTCACGACGCGGTAGGACCCCGCCGCGGAAACCCAGCCGAATTCATGGGAGTCGACGGCGCCGGGCGCGGCCGGATTGTCGGACCGGGCCTCGAAGATCGCGCCTTGGCCTTCTCCGTAGACATCGCCGACGCGTTTCACGAGCCATCGCGTGGACCGGCGCGGGTCGCGGAACACCCGCAACTGGCCGACCGCGGGAGTGCCGCCCCGCAAGCCGACCAGTCCGTCGCCCGGATTCAGCGTCGGGCGCATCGAGTCCTCGACCACTCTGAACAAACGCAATGGCCAAGGGGGTGGAGGATGGTTGCGCACCACTCCCGAAGGGTAGGTTAAAGCCATGCTGCATCGACTCATGAACAACGCGACCCCTGCCCATGCCCACTGCGACCTGTTCTGCGGTGTCTATGACCCCGCGCAGGCCAAGATCGAGGCGCTGTCCTGTCTGAAGACGATTCAGAAGTATCACGACTCCGACGACGAGCACTTCAAGACCCGCGCCATCATCATCAAGGAACGGCAGGCCGAAGAGGTCAAGCATCACCTGATGGTGCTGTGGGCCGATTTCTTCACCAAGGACCACTTCGAGCAGTTCCCGAACCTGCACCAGCTTTTCTGGGAAGGCGTCAAGGGTGCCGGCGACGTGAAGAAGTCGCTTGACGCCGCGGTCGCCGAGAAACTGCTCAAGACGATCGACGAGATCGCCGACATCTTCTGGCAGACCGACAAGGGCAAGCAGATGGGCGTTTACCCGCCCAAGTAGTCGACCCCGAAACGAGGACGGGCCTGCTCATCGCGAGCAGGCCCGTTTTGTCGGTATGAGTAGGTAGAAGTAGCGGTCAGTAGCGGTCAGTAGCGGTCAGTACAGAACGATCAATGCGAGCACGCCCAACAACACCAGGGCGATGACGCCGGCGCGCAGACAGGACATCAGTTGGGCGCGGGTGTAGATGTTCGTCGAGGACGGCCATTCCGACGGCGGTACTGCGGACCCCTGCCCCATTGGATGCGACGCCATCAACAGCTCCTGACCTGCACGATCGATATCCTCCCCCAGGTGAGATCGGTCACAACGCCCAGTTGTGACGCCGATCATAACTCTTCGTGTCAAAGGGAAGAAATCGCGACTTGACGGGGGTTTAGAAGTGTGTCGGGCGGGTAGGAAACCCGCAGATGGTGGCCTGAATTCGATGATTAGCCCAGCGAGGTATTTCGCTCGGGCTCGCCGCGGCTGTTAATCGTCACGTGATCCAGGTCTCAGGTTATCCACAGTGATCTTGAGCCGATGCACAGATTCAGCGGCTCAGCCTCGGTTTGGCCCGGGCAAGGGCCTGTGGATGAACCTGTGGAAACTGTGGATAGCTCGGCATTGCTGGCCTCGGCACCGTAACTGCGGGTATGTCAGCATGGACGGATGGAGTCCGACACTGTCCCCCAGGCCGACATCGCCGACGTTCCGTCGACCCTGGACGAATCGGTGATATTGCTCGACGTCCGCGAGGACGACGAATGGCAGCGCGGCCATGCGCGGGGCGCCCTCCACATTCCGATGGGACAGATCCCCGGCCGCATCAACGAGATCGATTCCTCGGCCACGCTCTATGTCGTGTGTATGGGCGGCGGCCGCTCGCAGCGGGTCGCGCAATATCTGGCGCAGAACGGCTATTCACCGATCAATGTCAGCGGCGGAATGCTGGCGTGGGCCGGCGCGGGCCGTCCTGTGGTCACCGACGACGGCGGAGTCGGCGTCATCTGAGCGACCTCCGACGAACCCTGGCTAGGCTGGTCGGATGATCCAGGTTTGTTCCACGTGCGGGACGCGGTGGAACGTCCGCGACCGCAGGAGGGACTGGTGCCCGCGCTGTAACGGCGCGCTGCTGGCGCCGTCGGGTCCCGACCCGACCCAGCAGTGGCGGCCGGCGGGACTGGGCACCCCACCGTCGGGCCGGGCGGGTCGCACGCCGCCGCGGCTGCCCCCTGGCTACCGCTGGATTGCCGTGCGGCCGGGCGCGCCCCCACCCCCTCGTCGCCGCCGCCAACCCCTCGGCCCCACCCCGCGATATGCGTTCATTCCGCGCTGGGGTCTCGTCGAGCAGTTTGACCACACCGATCAGCAGCGGGTGGAGGTCCGCTCAGGGCCCTCTGCGAACACTGTGCGTGTCACCCTGATCGCGACCATGGCGGTGCTGGCCGTCGCGGCGTTCCTGCACGTGGTGCGCTACGCGCTTCTCATCGTCAACCGCAGCAGGCTGCTCAACCCCTGGGTGGCCGGTGGTGCGACGTGGCTGGGCGTCGTCGCAAGTATCGTCGCGATCTTCATGGTCGTCGCCAGTGCGGTGGTGCTGACGAACTGGCTCATCGGGCGCAGAGCGGCCGCATACGGCTACCGAGGGCAGCCGGATCCGCGATCGGTGGGGGAGCTGCGGGCGGGCTGCCTGGTGCCGGTGGCCAATCTGGCGTGGGCGCCGGTGTTCGTCATCGAGCTCGCGGAAGTCGAGGAGCGGTTCAACTGGCTGCGTCGGCCGATTGTGGCGTGGTGGCTGATATGGGTCGCCAGCACCGTCGTCTCGGCGTTCTCGATCGCTACGAGCTTTGCGAGCGAAGCCCAGGCGATCGCAAACAACACGGTGACGACGATCGTGGCCTACCTGTTGGGGCTCGCTGCGGTACTGCTGTCGATGAAGGTTTTCGACGGCTTCGAACGCCAGCCGGTCGAGAAGCCGTCGAGGCGCTGGGTGATCGTGCCCGACGACCAGCTGAAGCGGTCCGACACCGAACCGGAGAAGGCCGCTGCAGTTGAGTCCGAAGGGCAGAACCCGGCAGCATAGGTAGCTATGAACTCGGGCGACGGCGCGCTCGCCGACCATCCCTTCGTCGTGGCGCACAGGGGCGCTTCCGGTGCGCTACCCGAGCACACCCTGGCGGCCTACGAGCTGGCGCTGCGGGAGGGCGCCGACGGAGTCGAGTGCGATGTGCGGCTGACTCGCGACGGCCATCTGGTCTGCGTGCATGACCGCAAGGTGGACCGGACGTCGAATGGCAGTGGACTGGTCAGCGAGATGACGTTGGCGCAGCTGCGCGAATTGGATTACGGCACTTGGCATCCAAACACTCCAGGGAGTATTGAGGGCACTGGTCTGCTGACCCTCGACGACCTCGTCAAGCTGGTCCTCGATTGGAACCGCCCGGTCAAGATCTTCATCGAGACCAAGCATCCGGTCCGCTACGGCGCGCTGGTCGAGAGCAAGGTGCTTGCGCTACTACACCGGTACGGGGTGGCGTCGCCCGCCTCGGCCGACCTGTCCCGCGCGGTCGTGATGTCGTTTTCGGCCGCGGCGGTATGGCGGATCCGGCGCGCGGCGCCCATGCTGCCGACGGTGCTACTCGGCGAGACGTCGCGGTTTCTGGGCGGCAGTGCCGCGACGACCGTCGGCGCCACCGCGGTAGGCCCGTCTATCTCGACCCTGCGCGAGCATCCCGAACTCGTGGACCGCGCGGCGGCGCAGGGGCGGGCCATGTACTGCTGGACCGTCGACCATTACGAGGACGTCCGGTTCTGCCGCGATCTCGGCGTCGCCTGGGTGGCGACCAACCACCCCGGCCGCACCAAGGACTGGTTGCAGAACGGGCTGACCGGGGTGCCGTAGGACTAGAGGTTACCGCCTGCCGCCTTGGGCGCAGCGGGATCGGTTGTTGCGGTCGCCATCTCACGCGCGACGAAGTCCTCGAGATGGAAGAGGTTGGCACCGGCCCGATCGGCGATACGCACCAGCGTCGTCATCCGCGCGACCTCTTCGACCTGTTCGGCCAGGAACCACTGCATGAACTGCTCGCCTAGGTAGTCACCCTCGTCGCGGGCGACGCCGGCCAACCGGGTCACCTGTTCGGTCACTGTGCGCTCCAAGTCGAGTGCCATGGCCAGCGCGTCGCGCGGCGTGGCGAACGTGTTGCACACCTCGTCCACGCCGGGGATCTCGACATGGACGCCGCGGTCGAGCAGGTACTGCACGAGCATCATCGCGTGATTGCGCTCCTCGACCGCCTGGGCGTAAAAGTATTTAGCCAATTGCGGCAAATCGTCGGCATCGAAATACACGGCCATTGCGACGTATTGCTGGGCGGCGCCGAATTCGCTGCGGATCTGTTCCTTCAAAAGAGCGTTGAATTTGGTGTCGAGTGCGTCGGCGGTTGTCATGATCGCCAGGATATAGCAGGTCAGAGGCTATTGTCAGCCAAGGTCCGCCTAAGCAAGGTCAGCGTGACCTAAGTAAGGTAATACGTTGTGACGGCCATTACATTTAAAAAAATCCGTTTGCTGAGCGTGTCAAGGTTGCGCGTCGAGAACATCCTGTGGCACCGGAGCGTCGGATTTCAGCGCGGCGAACAACTGATCTGCGAGCTCGCTGTCCCACACGACCGCGGACCCGGAGCCGCCGTCGGCGAATTCACCGATGGGGACGGTCGTGTTGGTGACATCGCCGCGCATCGCCCACGCCAGCCGCGCCAGATCCCAGATGTGGTCCTGCTCGCCGACGGTGACCGCACCCGATGCTGCGCGCGTCATCGGATACCAGCGCAGCGGGTTCAGCCAGACGGCCGGGCTGGCGGCGCGGTGCAGCAGGGCCGACATGAACTCGCGCTGGTTAACCATGCGGTCCAGGTCGGCCCTCGGGGTGGCGCGGGTGCGGACGTATCCGAGCGCGGTGCGGCCGTCGAGCTTCTGGCAGCCCGCGGGCAGATTGATGCCTGCCAGTGGGTCATCGATCGGTTGGGCGGGACACATGGTCACCCCGCCCACCGCGTCGACCAGCACCGCGAATCCGTCGAACCCGATCTCTGCGTAGTGGTCCATGCGCAGGCCGGTTGCCTGTTCGACGGTCTGCGCCAGCAGCGGCGCGCCACCTTCGACGAACGCCGCGTTGATCTTGTCGCTGCCGTAGCCGGGAATCTCGACGTAGGAGTCCCGGGGGATCGACACCATCGTGGTCGGGACGCTCGATCCGAAGCCGGGAATGTGCACCACCAGAAGCGTGTCGGTGCGGCCGGTCCCGAGATCGCCGCCGGTGTTCAGTTCGGCTTGCTGTTCGGGCGTCAGCTGCTGTCGGCTGTCCGACCCGACGAGCAACCACGTCGTACCGGCGCCTGCGGCCGGCCGTTCCGGGTAGTCAGCCAACGCCGGGACGCGGTGCAGCGTGGAGTCCATCCATAGCCCGCCGGCCACGACGGCAACGACGATCACGAATAACAGCGCGAGCAACATTCGCCCCCAACGCCGTTTGCGCCGAGACTTTTTCGGCTTCGGGGGCTTCAGCGGCGCGGGTGGACGGGCCTGCGGCGGCGGGGGTGGGGCGGGTCGACGCGGTGGCGCGGGCGGACGCGGTGGCGCGGGCGGACGGCCCTGCGGCGGTGGCGGCCTGCGCGGCGCAGCGTTGGGCGGCGTCGGTGGGTTCGGTGGGCCTGGCGGTCGGTAGTTGGGATCACGCCGAATCACCTGTGACGGCTCCCGGCGGCGGCGCGGGTCGAAACCCGGGGGCTGCTGCCGGTTGTCGTCCACAGCAAGAAATGTACGTCGGTGGCGACCTATTGCAGCCAAGTCAGGTGGCCGGCCGCCACCGCGTAGCCGACGAATGCGACCGCGTCGATCACGGCGTGCGCGACGATCAGTGGCCACAGCCTGCCCGTGCGCACATACACATAACCGAACACCAGGCCCATCGCCAGGTTGCCCAGTCCGGCGCCGAAGCCCTGATAAAGGTGGTAGATGCCGCGCAGCACGCTCGTGAGAATGATCGCGGCGACCGGGCTCACGCTCAGCTGGCGCAGCCGGGTCAACAGGAATCCGACGACGATCACTTCCTCGGCCCACCCGTTGCCGAACGCGACGAGAAGCAGCACGGGGATGCGCCACCAGGTGTCGTAGAGCTCGGCGGGTTCCACGGATGCGTTCATGCCGAGCACCCGGAACAGCAGGTAGAACGCCAGGCCAGGCAGTCCGATCAATGCGGCCAGGCCCAGGCCGCCGAGGAGGTCGGGACGCCACTGCAGTCGGCCCAATCCGATTTGGCTGGGCCCGATACCGCTGCGCCACAACAGATATACGCCGAGCGCACCCCACGCCAGCAACTGAAATACCCAGGCGAGGTTGAGCCCGAGGTCGATCAGGTCGAACGGCGAACGACGAGGATTGAGCGCGACGACCTGTCCGGAGATGCCGAGTAGGACGGCCTCGATCAGGTTGAGGAGCGCGGAGTACGCCGACAGCCCGAAGGTGACCGCCAGCACCACCGCGATCTCGATGCGCAACGCACGGCGCGCGGGGTCCGTCAGGTCGTCGGGGGCGCTGGTCACCGGAGTCAGGCTAGCGGCCCCGGTCGCCTCAGAGTCGTCGCGCGCGCAAGCCGTTGAGGAACGGGCAACCCATCAGCACGCGGATGGCCTGAGACAGTCCGCTGATGTCGTCGACGGGCTTCGCGAAGGGCAGTCGGACGTCGTGGTCACCGTCATCGCATTCGACACGAAGTTGCACGCCATAGCGATCGAGTCCGAGTGGACGCACGCGTCCGCGCCGTAGCGGTGCGGGGAGGCGACTGGCCAACCGCTCGACCACCTCGCGATGAGCCGACTCCATGTGTTGCAGCCAGCACGACTCCATCACGGCGAATGGGTCCGGGCGGGCATTCAGCAGCGTGCTCAACCCCACCGCTTCGGCACCGGTGGAATCGGCGGCTACCACCGATTCAATCTCCAAGCGCATCAAGCTGTATCGCGTGTCGGTGTCGGCCATGCCGGAGTTCACCTGGAGCAGTGCGGGATTCGGGTCCTCGCTCGCAATCAGGTCGAGCAGCGGCGCAACCTCGCACAGGGGGACGTCGTGCAGCCGGCCGCGGACCCACACGAGCGACCGCACCGGTTCACGCAGGGGCAGCGGCGCGTAGTCGGTCATCTCGAGCACCGCTTGGACACCCGCCTGGCCCGCTGAAACGACCATCTGAGCGACGGCCCCGTCGACCGGGACGGTGATCGCGAACGAGCCGTCGTCGAGCAGATGGTGTACCGGAGATTCGGCGGGTTCCACCCTTTCGACCGCGAGCATCGCGCAGCCCGCGCGTGCGAAGGCGCTGCGGATGCGCTCGGCTGTCGTCGGTGTGGCCTTGGTCACCGGCTTTGTCATGGCCTGCCTCCCGTAGATAAGGTGAGCCTAACTTAACTACGGCTTCGAAGATCGCGCAAGGCTTTCCTGCAGCGGAACGGGATTACCA
>JBIQHU010000003.1:0-7810 GCA_044508395.1 Mycobacterium sp.
ATCTACGACGACGAGTACACCGCCGCCGTCGCGGCCGCCGAGCCCGAGCTCGGCAAGTTGCGCTCCCTCGGCGTCAACCCAGATAAGGACGAGCCGTCGGGGAGCACCGACGAAACCCTCGAAGACCTGATCGCCAGGACCAGCTCGACGCCACCGCCGAAGGCCACCAAGCATTCGTCGGTCATCATCCTGACCAGCGGCACGACCGGAACCCCCAAAGGGGCCAACCGCAGTGCGCCGCCGTCGCTGGCGCCGATTGGCGGCGTGCTGTCCGCGGTGCCGTTCAAGGCCTGCGAGGTGACCTCGCTGCCCGCGCCGATGTTCCACGCGCTGGGCTTCCTGCACGCGACGATCGCAATGATGTTGGGCACCACTCTGGTGCTGCGCCGGCGATTCAAGCCGGCGACGGTGCTCGCTGACATCGAGAAGCACAAGGCCACCGCGATCGTCGTGGTGCCGGTGATGCTGTCGCGCATGCTCGACGAACTGGACAAGACCTCGCCGAAGCCGAACCTGTCCTCGCTGCGCATCGTGTTCGTCTCGGGTTCGCAGCTCGGCGCCGAGCTGGCCACCCGGGCGCTGAAGGAACTCGGCCCCGTCGTCTACAACCTGTACGGCTCCACCGAGGTCGCGTACGCGACCATCGCTGGGCCGCAACACCTTTCGATCAACCCGGCCACCGTCGGCCCGGTGGTCAAGGGGATGAAGGTCAAGATCCTCGACGACAACGGCAACGAGGTGCCGCGCGGCCAGGTCGGCCGCATCTTCGTCGGCAACTTCTTTCCGTTCGAGGGCTACACCGGTGGCGGCGGCAAGCAGATCATCGACGGCCTGCTGTCATCGGGCGACGTGGGCTATTTCGACGAGAACGACCTGCTCTACGTCAGCGGCCGCGACGACGAGATGATCGTTTCCGGCGGCGAGAACGTGTTCCCCGCCGAAATCGAAGATCTCGTAAGCGGCCATCCCGAGGTGGTCGAGGCCACCGCGCTCGGCGTGGAAGACAAGGAATGGGGCCACCGGCTGCGCTGCTTTGTGGTCAAGGCCGAGGGCGCGTCGATCGACGAGGACGGCATCAAGGCATACGTGCGGGAGAACCTCGCCCGCTACAAGGTTCCCCGTGAGGTCGTCTTCCTCGATGAGCTGCCGCGTAACCCGACCGGAAAGATCCTCAAGCGCGACCTCCGCGAAATGACCGTCGGGGACGACAAGGCGTGAACGTGCGCGAGTCGGAATAGTTCTGCGGTCGTGGTGGTAGTACGACAGCGTGAACATTGATCTGGCCGGAAAGACAGCGCTCGTCACCGGGTCGACCCAGGGCATCGGACTGGCGATCGCACAGGGACTGGCCAATAGCGGTGCCCGTGTCGTGGTCAACGGGCGCTCGCCGCAGCGCGTCGACGAAGCGGTCGCCTCGCTGGCTGGTGACGCCATCGGGGTGGCCGCCGACGTTGCGACCGACGACGGAGTTGCCGAGCTGCGCAAGCAGCTGCCCGACGTCGACATCCTGGTGAACAATCTCGGCATCTTCGGGGCGGTCCCCGCGCGCGAGATCACCGACGAGCAGTGGCGCACCTACTTCGAGGTGAATGTGCTTGCGGCAGCACGACTTATCCGCAGTTACCTGCCCGCAATGACGGAGCGTGGCTGGGGCAGGGTGATCCAGATCGCCAGCGACTCCGCGATCGTGATCCCCGAGGAGATGATCCACTACGGGGTCTCGAAGACGGCCCTGTTGGCGTTGTCGCGGGGGTTCGCCAAAGACGCCTCGGGCACCGGTGTCACCGTGAATTCCGTCATCGCGGGGCCCACCCATACCGCGGGTGTCGAGGACTTCGTCTATCAACTCGTCGACAAATCGTTGCCGTGGGACGAAGCGCAGCGCGAGTTCATGCGCAAACATCGACCGCAGTCGCTGCTGGAACGACTCATCGAACCCGGAGAGATCGCCAACATGGTGACCTATCTGGCGTCCCCGCAGGCCTCGGCGACAACCGGTGGCGCGCTCCGTGTCGACGGGGGCTACGTCGACTCGATCTTTCCCTAGGCCGTCTGCATCGCGGCGCCGGGAATCGCCAGGCACACCAGCATCAGGCTCAGCAGGAACCAGCCCGCGCCCTGCCAGGCCACCCATCCCCCCTCGGCCTTCCACTCGCGGTAGGTCTTCACGAACGCGCCGACGCCGCCGGCGAACAGGGTGGCGGGCACCAGCGAAGCGGCGACGACCGACCCCCGCGCGGACAGTGCGTAGACGGCGAAGATGATCCCCGCGATGGCGACAACGACAACGACGTAGGTCGCCGCAGCGCGGAACGCGCCGGGCCGGTCAAAACGTTTTTCGACGTCGTGGGTCACAGTCGTCGGGTTCCCGCGTGGGTGCGGACGAAACAATCAGGGGCTGTTATCTAAGGGTTGTTGACGTACCAGGACAGGCACCCCGGAATGTCCCGGCACGCGATGATCGCGTTGGCATCGGGTGCCGATCCGCGGATCTTGTGGACGGGGCCGGGGATCGTGCAGCTGCGACCCCACGGATTCAGCAGGGTCACGCCGTTGTAGCAGGGCGGCCGAGCGACGGTCTGCGAATCGCCCGCGTCCTGTCCTGCCATGAACACCGAGGGCGCGATCAAAAACGCCGAGGCGGCCGCTCCTGAAAAGAGCAGCGGAACAATTCGCTTCTTGAGAACCCGCATACGTATCACCAACCCAAATAGGCAAACGCCTATTTCGATAGTAGACCCGGAATTCGCAGTTTCCTACGGATCGCGGGGCAGTCCGAGCAACCGTTCGGCGATGATGTTGAGCTGCACCTCCGAGGTGCCGCCGTAAATGGTGGTGGCGCGGCTGGCCAGCAGGAACTCGGCCCACTTGCCCTGCGGAGTCTCGAGGTCGCCGACGGCGCCGTCGGTACCGAACGATGACACCGCGAATTCGGCGTACTTCTGGCCCGTGCGCATCGACAGCAATTTCGAAATCGCCGCCGCGGGCATCGGGTCTCCGCCGGCCAGCGTCAGCAGGGTCGACCGCATGTTGAGCACCTTCGCGGCGTGGCCTTCGGCGATGAGGTGTCCGGCGTGATTCTGCCCGATCTGATCGAACTGGCCGTCGCGAATGAACTCGACGAACCCGTCGAGGTTGGGCAGGAAGGGTGGCTCAGTGCTGCCGATCGAGACCCGCTCGGCCGTCAGGGTGGTGCGGCTGACTTCCCAGCCGCGGTTGACCTCTCCGAGCACCATGTCGTCGGGCACGAACACGTCGTCGATGAACACCGTGTTGAACATCGCGTTGCCGGTCAGTTCGCGCAGCGGCTTCACCTCGACCCCGTCGCTGCTCATGTCGAGCAGGAAGTAGGTGATGCCATTGTGCTTCGGGGCGCTGGGATCCGTGCGGGCCAGCAGCATGCCCCAATGTGAGTACTGCGCACCGGTGGTCCAGATCTTCTGGCCGGAGATCCGCCAACCGCCGTCGACCTTGGTGGCCTTGGTGGTCAGGCTGGCAAGGTCGGATCCGGCGCCGGGCTCGGAAAACAGCTGGCACCAGATCATCTCGCCGCGCAGCGTCGGGGGCAGGAAGCGCTGCTTCTGCTCGTCGGTCCCGAACGCCACCACCGAAGGGATCAGCCATGCCGCGATGCCCATCGCCGGGCGGCGGACCCGGCCGGCGTTGAACTCCTGGGCGATGATGATCTGTTCGACGGGGCCCGCGCCGCGGCCCCACGGCTTGGGCAGGTGGGGCACTACCCAGCCGCCCTCGGCGAGCGCGGCAGTGCGTTCCTCGCTCGGAATCGCTTTCAACGCCGCCACTTCCGCGCGGATCTCGTCACGGAGCTTCTCCGTCTCGGGATCCAGATCGATGTCCAGCCTGCGCATCCCGGTGCTGGTCGCGATGTCCACGACCTGCTGCGGGTAATCACCGGTGCGACCGAAACATGCGGCCAGCACCAGGGCGCGGCGGTAGTACACGTTGGTGTCGTGTTCCCAGGTGAAGCCGATACCGCCGTGCACCTGGATGCAGTCCTGAGTGGTGTGCAGCACGGCGTCGGGCGCCAAGGTGGCTGCGACTGCCGCCGCGAACTCGAAAGCCGTGGCGTCCGTTGGGTTCTGGCTGTGCTCGTCGATGGCGCGTGCGGCATCCCATACCGCGGCGGTCGCGCGTTCGGTGTCGGCGATCATCTGGGCGCACTTGTGCTTGATGGCCTGGAACTGGCCGATGGGCCGGCCGAACTGCTCACGGATCTTGGCATACGCGGTCGCGGTGTCGGTGGCCCAGCGGGCGACGCCGATGCACTCCGCGGACAGCAGTGTCGAGATGATGGCCCGCGCGTGCCCCCGGCTGAGGTTGCTCAGCACACGGTCGTCGCCGACCTCGACGGCGTTGGCCCGCACATGTGCCACCGGGCGAAGCGGATCCACACTCTGGACGGGCTCGATCTCCAACGCCCCAGCATCGAGGACCACCCATTCCTCGCCGCTGTCGATCGCGACCGGCAGCACCAGCACCGACGCCTGCGCGGCCGCGGGCACGGCACGGACCTCGCCACGAATGACCAGGTCGTTGCCATGCTTGGTGGCCGTCAGCCCAGAGTCGATGGCGTAGGCCGCGATGACCTCGCCGGAGGCCAGGTCGTTGAGCACCTTGGTGTCGGGGTCGTTGGCCGCGATGAGGGCGCTGGCGATCGCCGAGGGTACGAATGGGCCGGGCACCGCGCCGTAGCCGAACTCCGCAAGCACGATCGCCAGTTCGAGGATGCCGAACCCTTGCCCACCAACCGATTCCGCCAGATGCACACCTTGGAGACCCTGCTCTGCGGCAGCCTTCCAGTAGGGCGGCGGGTTCGGAATCGGCGTTTCCAGCGCCTCGTGCAGCACCTCCGACGGCGCGACTCGCGCCACCAGAGACCGGACCGAATCAGCGAGATCGTTGTGCTCGGTGTTGATTGCGATGGGCATAGCTGTTGCACCTCGTTGTCGCGCAGCTGTGGCGGGCGTTATTCCCTATTAACCGGTCGGTTGGGAACCACGATACCGTTCACGACGTTGGCCAGGTCTCGGCCGTCCCGGATGCGGCGGCAGTTGTCGACCGCCTCGGCCAGGTACCGCCGCATGGTGTCCACGGTGTACCAGGTGACGTGCGGCGTGAGCACCACGTTGGTCAGGCTCAGCAGCGGATTGTCGGGAAGTACCGGTTCCACGGCGAAGACGTCCAGAGCCGCAGCCGCCAGACCGCCCGACCGCAGCGCCTCGACGAGCGCATCCTCGTCGACCACCGCGCCGCGGGAGGTGTTGACCAACACCGCATCGGACTTCATCAGGCCGAGCGCGTCGCCGTCCAGCAGTCCCACCGTCTGATCGGTCAGCGGGATGTGCAGGGAGACGATGTCGCTGGCTGCGAGCAGCTCGGGCAGCGGGCGCCAGCCCGGATGCCCGTCGTCGCGTGTACTCGTGTGCAGCACCGCCGATGTGCCCATTGCCCGCACGATGGTTTCCACCCGTTTGGCGATGTTCCCGTAGCCCACCAGCCCGACAGTGCAGCTGCCGATGTCTCGGACCGTCTCGCCCAGACTCGGATCCGACGGCCAGCCTCTGCCCTCGCGGGTGGCGCGGTCCAGCTCGGTCAGCCGGCGCAGCGCGGCGAGCATCAGCAGCACGGTGCCTTCGGCGACCGAGGGCGCGTTGGCGCCCGGCATGTTCGCCACGGCGATGCCCAGCCGGGTCGCCGCCTCGACGTCGATGGTGTTGACGCCCGCCCCCAGTTTGTGCACGAGCAGGCAATGTGGTGCCCGCTCCAGATCCGCACCGGAGATCGGCCGCAGCACGTGCCAGATCACCTCGGCGTCGGGCAACTCTCGGTAGAACGTGTCGTCGTCATCCTCGGCGCAGTAGCGGATGTCAAGCCAATCCGATTCTGGCGCAACGAACTGCACCACTTTGTCGCCCGGGGTGTAGTGAGCGAGGACTCTCAGCGGTGTGTTCTGGCGCGAGGAGCCAGCACCTAGCGCCACCGCTTCGCGATCCACTTGGCGATGGTATCGGCCTTCTCGCTGCGGGCTCCCGGGGTCGTGAAGTAGTGGTCGGTGTCGATCGAGCACTGGGCTTTGTCCTCGCTGCCCAGCGCGTCGAAAATGCGCTGCGCGTCAGACGGGTACACGCCGGTGTCCTGCTCGGCGTTGATGACCAGCGCGGGACAGGTGACGCGCGTCAGGTGTGGTTCGGCGCGGGTCTGCGCATGGCGCAGACTCCACATGCCGAGCCAGCTGCGCAGTGTGCACGCCGCGGCGATGCCGTGTGCCGAGCGGTTCGCCCTGACGGGAACACCGGCGTAGCACATATTGGCCGCACGTTTCGTTGGTTCCAAGGTGGGATCAACCATGCGCGGGTCGGCCCAGGTCCGCAGCACCGTGAACGGGCGGTCGGAGAAACCGGCGGCGCGCACGCGCTTGAGTTCGGTCTCGGCCCAGTCGGTGATGGTGTTGTTGCGTGCGATCTGCGCCGATCGGTAGCGCTTGACGAACTCGGCCGAAAACGGCGGACCGTTCTCCGCATTGAACAGATCAAGATCGGGATCGCTGGTGACAGCGTCGTTTTCGTCGACCACCGAGGCATCCATCCAGGCCGTGAGAACGTCGGGACGACCGGGATGTGCGGCGCTTGCGATGTAGCCGTCCGCAGGCGGCAGATCATTCAGGCCTGCCGCGGGCCGCATACCCTCCATCGGGGTCACATGTGGGTCGACAACTTGCGCCTGGTAGGACGCCATGAGCGAGCCACCACCGGAATTACCCAGCAGCACAATAGTTTCCACCCCTGCAACCTCACGAAGCCAGCGCACACCGACACCGATGTCCACTAGGGCGTGGTCGAGTAGGAAGCTACTTTCAAAGCCCCGATAGCGGGTGTTCCAGCCGAGGAATCCGATGCCGCGGGTGGCCATGTAGTCAGCGAGATAGTGCTCGGAGAAGTCGATCTGGTAGTGCGTGGCGATCATCGCCACCTTCGGCTTACGTCCCACACCGCGGTAGTAGAGGCCCTGACACGGATTTCCGCCCGCGCCCGCCCGGCGTGCGGTGGGGGACTGCAGGCCCACGAATTCGCGGGTGACGCCCGGTGTCCCACCACTCGCTGATGCCCTGGTCATACCGCCCCCTTGTGGTAGATCACTCGATAGAAGATGTTGGCCAGTGTGGTGATGCATGCGGCGTCGTCGACGGGTCCGGCTCGTCTGCCCTGACCCCCGGCCAGCTGCGTGTAGCAGAACTGATTGAGCATCGACACCAACGCCACCGCGATCAGGTGCGGATCGTCATCGGTGCAGAAGCCCTGTTGCTGAGCGCTTTTCACCATGTGGGTGATCAAGGCGATCGGCAGCGCACAGATGTCGTTCCAGTACTCGGCGAAATCGTCGTTGACCATTGCCAGCTGTGACACGCTGACGATCTCGGCCAGCCGATGGCGGTACGTGTGCCAGTGCGCGGCCGCCGCCTGGTACGAGCGCTCCCAGTTGGTCAGGCCCGGTTCTTCCGCTGCGCGAGACCGTTCCCTGGCCTCGTCGCGGAATCGGACGGCCCACTCGCGGACCATGGCTTCTTTGGAGTCGTAATAGTTGTAGAACGATGCCGTGGACTTACCGGCCTCGGTCGCGATATCCGAAATCGTCGTCGCGAGAATGCCTTTGCGGGCGATCACCGCCCGCGCACCTGCGTCGATCGCCGCCTGTGTCTGCCGACCCCGCAACGTGGGCAACTGCTCGCGCGGACTAGCGGTCACGGCCTCTCCTTGACCATTGATCGGCTCGCCGATCGGACCATTGATCG
>JBIQHU010000003.1:7910-120762 GCA_044508395.1 Mycobacterium sp.
GACCATTGATCGGCTCGCCGATCGGACCATTGATCGAACCTGAACCTGATGTTAGATTCAGAATTCGAGCTTGACTAGAGGATGTGGTCACAGATGATCAAGCCGAACAATCCGAATTCCGAGTTCGAGCTCGGCGGCATCAACCACGTCGCGCTCGTGTGTTCGGACATGGCGAAGACAGTTGACTTCTACAGCAATGTGCTTGGCATGCCGTTGATCAAGTCGCTCGACCTGCCCGGCGGCATGGGGCAGCACTTCTTCTTCGATGCGGGCAACGGGGATTGCGTGGCGTTCTTCTGGTTCGCCGAGGCGCCGGATCGCGTGCCGGGAATCTCGTCACCCGAGGCGATTCCGGGTATCGGTGACATCGTCAGCGCCGTCAGCACGATGAACCACCTGGCCTTCCACGTACCCGCGGAGAAGTTCGACGAGTATCGGCAGCGTCTCAAGGACAAGGGTGTGCGCGTCGGACCGGTCCTCAACCACGACGAAAGTCAACAGCAGGTCTCGGCTACGGTGCACCCCGGCGTGTATGTCCGGTCGTTCTACTTCCTCGACCCTGACGGCATCACGCTTGAGTTCGCCTGCTGGACAAAAGAATTCACTGACAGCGACACCGTCACTGAACCGAAGACCGCCGCGGACCGCCGGCCACGGGTGGCTGTCTAACTCTGCGGCGGCATCGCCGCGAGCTGATCGATCAGCGCCGCCAGCGCGACGACCATTTCGTCGTGGCCGAGCTCGACGTCACCGGACAGCCAGGCACTGATGGCCTGGCCCACCCCGCCGACAACGAAGTGTGACGCGGCCTTCACGCGATCGTTGTCCTGCGCCCCGTGCGCACCGGCGTGTGCAAAGAGCAGCGCGGCGAACAACGCCGTGGACTCCGCACGTTTGCGCACGATCACGGTGTTGGACAGCTCGACGCTGAACAGCAGCCGGCCCACCCGGGTGTCGGCGGAGATGGTGCGCACGATGTTGGCCATCGCCGCGCGCGCCTGCTCGTCGGGGGGCGCGGACGCCACCGCCGTCTGGGTGGTCGCGGCGATGTCGGCGATCACCGAGTCGTAGACCGCCCCGACGAAGTGATCCTTGTCGGTGAAGCTCTCGTAGAAATACCGGACACCCAGCCCGGCTTGACCGCAGATGGCGCGGACGGTCAGTTCGGCGGGGTCTTTGCCCGCGGCGCCCAGCAATTCCAGGCCGGCGTCCAGCAGCTGACGACGGCGAGCGGCCACCCGCTCACCAGCTTCGATGCCGCGGTACGGCCGCACCTGTGCCATGGCTGCCATCTTGACACTCGTCAGGACGCAGGGCAATATCAGGAAACACATGTTCTCACTTTTGTGAAGAAGAGGTGACGATGACGAGCACTGTGGTGATCGACCACGTCGGGCGGGGGCTCAACGATCCGCCCTTGCCGGGCGGGAGGCGCGCCCCTCGGTGGATGCACCGAGCCGACGACGCCGCAGGAATCGGTCTGCTGTCGGGTGCGGCCAATGTGATCATGGAGCTCTCCCGGCCAGGTGTCGGCTACGGCGTCAAGGACAGCCGGGTGGAGAGCGGCCGCGCGGACCGCCATCCGATCAAGCGGGCGCGGACGACGTTCACCTATCTCGCGGTGGCGCTCTCGGGTACCGACGAGCAGAAGAAGGCCTATCGGCGTGCGGTCAACAAGTCGCATGCCGAGGTGTACTCACGGCCGGGCGATCCGGTGGAATACAACGCATTCGACAAGGAACTTCAGTTGTGGGTGTCGGCCTGTCTGTACAAGGGCTTCGTCGACGTCTACCGCATCTTCGTCGGTGAGATGGATGACGAGCTGGCCGACGCCCACTACCGCGACGGCGCGGCACTCGGCACCACACTGCAGGTTCCCGCTGAGATGTGGCCCGCCGATCGCAAAGCCTTCGACGAGTACTGGCAACAGTCGCTGGAGAAGGTTCACATCGACGATGCCGTCCGCGAATACCTGTGGCCGATTGCCGCGGGACGAGTCGGTAAAGCGACGCTTCCTTATCCGATCCAGCGGCGTATCGATGCGGTCAACCTCTTCATCACGACCGGCTTTCTGCCGCAACGGTTCCGGGATGAGATGCGGTTGCCGTGGGACGCCGACAAACAGCGCCGGTTCAATCGTGTGATGGGCATCGTGGGCAGGATCAACAATGTCCTCCCGCGGTTCATGAGGCGGTTCCCGTTCAACTGGATGCTGAAGGACCTCGACTGGCGGATGCGCACCGGTCGTCCGCTGGTCTAAGGCTGTTGCTTCCAGCAGCTCAGGTAGCTGTCAGATTGGCGGCGTACAACCGCGTACATGCGTACCGATCATGACACCTGGGACATCACGACAAGCGTCGGTTCGACGGCGCTGTTCGTTGCCGCGGCGCGGGCACTGGAGGCGCAGAAGTCCGAGCCGCTGGTCGTCGACCCGTTCGCCGAGGTCTTCTGTCGTGCCGTCGGCGGCGAGTGGGCCGACCTGCTCGACGGTGGAGCCCCCGATCACGAACTGAAATCGGAGTTCGGCGTCGACTTCGTCAATTTCCAGGGCGCCAGGACCAAGTATTTCGACACCTACTTCCTCAGGGCCGCTGGCGCGGGCGTGCGCCAGATCGTGTTGCTGGCAGCAGGTTTGGACTCTCGTGCGTACCGGATCGACTGGCCGGCAGGAACCGTCGTGTACGAATTGGACCAGCCACAGGTCCTGGAGTTCAAATGTGACGCCTTGGCCGGTTGCCGACCAAATGCGACGCGTCGCGAAGTTCCCGTCGACCTGCGTGACGACTGGCCGAGGGCGCTGCAGCAGCGGGGGTTCGACCTGGCCTTGCCGTCCGCATGGATCGTCGAGGGCCTGATGATCTACTTGTCCGCCTCCGCGCAGGTGCAGTTGTTCACCGGCATCGATGCGCTGTCGGCGCCGGGCAGCCACGCCGCGCTCGAGGAGAACGCGCCGATGGACGCCGCAGTGTTCGCCGTCAGGGTGGACGCAGAGCTTGTCGCTGCGGACTCGGCGCACTCGCGGCCGTTCTTCCAGCTTCTGTACAACGAGCAGTACGAACCGGCCGCCCAGTGGTTCGGCGCTCGTGGTTGGCGCGCGGAAACCACGCCGCTGCTGGACTACCTTCGTGCGCTGGGCCGGCGGCTTCCCGTGGTTGATCCTCAGAACGGTTACATGCCCGAGGGGATCAGCCTCGTCAGTGCGATAAAGGGATGAGCGAAGCTATTTCGTAGTCGGTACGTGAGTCTCGACAGTTAAGTTATGCAATGCTAACTTCACCGAAGGTTAGGCTGTCATAACTTTCGGGGAGACATTCGCACGTGCCTTTATCAACGGACTTAGCTGCGGGCTCCCGCGTCGACAACGACCTTTTGAGTCGCTTCGGGACATCGTGCCGGGCACTGGGGTTGGCGGTGCACGACCGGCGCCGTCCGCCGGATCTCGCTGCGGCGCGGTCCGGATTTGCCGAGCTCACCCGCATCGCCCGCGAGCAGTGCGACGCCTGGACGGGTCTCGCCGCCGCCGGCGACACGAGTGCACGGGTGATCGAAAGCATCTTTCGGACGGTGGGCACAGCCGGTGTGCTGCAGCGTCAGATCGAGCTCTCCGACGGGGACCTGGCGTTCGACTACGACACCGGGCTCTATCTCCAGTTCGCCGCGTCGACGACCGACGACTTCGCACTGGCCTACGCGGTCACCCTCTGCGACGCCGGTAAGTGGGCAGCGGCCGACGAACTCGTCGGTCCGCTCATTGCGCGGCGGCCGAACTGGCTCGAGGCGCGGTGGGTGCGGGTCGCCATGTACTACCGCACCGCACGGTGGTCCGACGTCGTGCGGGTGCTCACCTCGATCGTCAACGATCCCAAGCTGGACAAGCCGTACGCCCATGCCGTGCGCATCGCACTGGGCACCGCGCTGGCCAGGTTGGGGATGTTCGCCCCGGCGTTGTCCTACCTCGAGGATCCGTCGGGACCCGTCGACGTCGCGGCGGTGGACGGCGGCCTGGTGAGGGCGCTGTCGCTGCGGGCGCAGGGCGAAGACCTGGACGCCGCCGATGTGCTGGCCGAGCTCTATGCGGCCAATCCCGAGAACGAAGAGGTCGAGACGGCGATCTCGGATCCGTCGTACGGCATCGTGCCGACGACCGCCGCACGAATCGAAGCCCGTTCTGACCCATGGAATCCCGAGACCGAGCCGAGCGAAACCGAGTTCGTCGACCCCGGCGCCAAGGAGCGCAAGGCCCACCTGCTGATCGAGGCCGAGGCCGAACTCGCCGAGTTCATCGGCCTCGACGAGGTCAAGTATCAGGTGGCCCGGCTGAAGAGTTCGGTCGCGATGGCGATCCGCCGCCAGGAGCGTGGGCTGACCGTCGCCAACCGCACCAACCATCTGGTGTTCGCCGGGCCGCCCGGCACCGGTAAGACGACGATCGCGCGCGTGGTTGCCAAGATCTATTGCGGGCTGGGCATTCTCAAGAACGAGACGGTGCGCGAGGTGCACCGCGCGGACCTGATCGGCCAGCACATCGGCGAGACCGAGGCGAAGACCAACGGCATCATCGACAGTGCGCTCGACGGAGTGCTGTTCCTCGACGAGGCCTACGCGCTCGTATCGACCGGTGCGAAGAACGATTTCGGACTCGTCGCAATCGACACCCTGCTGGCCCGCATGGAGAACGACCGCGAGCGATTGGTCGTGATCGTCGCGGGCTACCGCAAGGACCTCGACGCGTTTCTCGACACCAACGAGGGCCTGCGCTCGCGGTTCACCCGCAGCATCGACTTTCCGTCCTACTCACCGCACGAATTGGTGGAGATCGCCATGCGTATGGCTGAGAAGCGGGACAGCGTCTTCGAGCCGGCGGCCCTGGCACACATGGAGTCGCTGTTCGGCCAGCTCGCATCCGTCACCACCCCCGACGCCAACGGCGTGCAGAGGCGCAGCCTCGACATCGCCGGTAACGGACGCTTTGTCCGCAACCTGGTGGAGCGCTCCGAGGAGGAGCGCGAGTTCCGCCTCGACCATTCCGACACCGAAGAATTCACCGACGACGAGCTGATGACAATCACCGACGAGGACGTCACCCGATCCGCCATCCCGCTGCTTCGCGGCCTCGGCCTGACGGTGGACGAATGACCGGCCCCGGCAATCAGGATCGCCGGGAGTTCACCTCCCGCACCCCGGTCAACGAGAATCCCGAGCGCGTCGCCTACCGTCGCGGGTTCGTCACGCGCCACCAGGTCTCGGGGTGGCGATTCATCATGCGGCGCATCGCATCCGGCGTCGCGCTGCACGACACCCGCATGCTTGTCGATCCGCTGCGGACCCAGTCCCGCGCGGTGCTGGTCGGTGCACTCGTGCTGATCACCGGCCTCGCGGGCTGCTTCGTATTCTCGCTGATCAGGCCCGGTGGGGTGGCGGGTAACGACGCGATCCTGGCCGACCGCGCCACGTCGGCGCTGTACGTCCGCCTCGGCGACCAACTGCACCCGGTGTTGAACCTGACCTCGGCGCGCCTCATCGCCGGACGGCCCGACGATCCCACCACGGTGAAGACCAGTGAGATCGATCGATTCCCGCGGGGCAACCTGATCGGCATCCCGGGCGCACCAGAGCGCATGGTGCAGAACACGACTCGTGATGCGGACTGGACGGTCTGCGACGGAGTCTCGGGACCGGCGACAGGGGTGACGCTTGTCGCCGCCCCACTCACCGACGGCGGTGAACGCGCCGCGGCGCTGCCCGGCAACGAGGCCATCCTGGTGGCTAACGAGACCGGGCCGAACGCGGGTACCTGGCTGCTGTGGGACGGCAGGCGCAGTTCGATCGACCTCGACGACCGTACCGTCACGTCCGCGTTGGGGCTCGGGCCGAACGTGCCGACCGGTCGCCCCATCGCGCCGGGATTGTTCAACGCGATTCCCGAAGGCCCCGCGCTCAGTGCGCCGGTGATCCCCGGCGCGGGGGAGCCGACGAGCTACCCGATGCCCGTGCCTGCGCCTGTCGGGGCGGTCGTGACATCGTTCGACGCCGACAACGCCCTGCGTCACTACGCGGTGCTTCGGGAAGGGCTGCAACCGATTTCGCCGGTGGTCGCCGCGATACTACGCAATACGGACTCGTTCGGACTCAACCAGCCGCCCCGGCTGGGGGCCGATGACATCGCACGCCTGCCGGTGGCAGACGTCCTCGATGACGACGCCTACCCGAGCGAACGGGTCACGATCGTCGACCCGGCCGACGCGCCTCTGACGTGTGCGCAGTGGACTCGGCCCGCCGACGCGACCGCCGGAAGTCTTCAATTGCGGTCCGGCGTCACACTTCCCGTGTCCGATCAGCTTCGCACCGTCGACCTCGTCGGAGCCAAATTTGGCAGCACAGCCGACCGCGTCGTGCTGACCCCGGGCCGCGGCTATCTGGTGCAGTCCGTCGGCCAGGACGGCGGCGGCGCCGAACCGGTCGACGGCGCGAAGTTCTGGATCAGCGACACCGGCGTGCGCTACGGCCTCGACACCGACGGTGACCAGAAAACGATTGCGGCGCTGGGCCTCACGCCGCCGCCGCTACCCATACCGTGGTCGATGCTGAGCCAGTTCGCCCGGGGCCCGACACTGTCCCGTGCCGATGCCCTGCTGGCCCACGACGGGCTTGCCGCCGACCCCAGACCCGCAGTCGTTAGGGAGACCCCATCGTGAGCCGGCTCATCTTCGAAGCGCGCCGCCGCATCGCGCCGCCGACCCCGCGCAAGGGCAGCATCACCATCGAACCGCCACCCGAGTTGCCCCGGTTGGTGCCGCCGTCGTTGCTGCGACGCGTGCTGCCCTATCTGATCGTCATCCTGATCGTCGGCATGATCGTGGCCCTGGTCGCCACCGGTATGCGGTTGATCTCACCGACGACGCTGTTCTTCCCGTTCGTGCTGCTGCTGGCCGCGACCGCGTTGTACCGCGGCACCGACAACAAGATGCGCACCGAGGAGGTCGACGCCGAGCGGGCCGACTACCTCCGCTACCTGTCGGTCGTGCGGGACAACGTCCGGGCGCACGCGGCCGAGCAGCGGGCGGCCCTGGAATGGTCGCATCCGGATCCGGCGCTGCTCGTCGAGGTGCCGGGGACCCGTCGGCAGTGGGAGCGCGATCCCGACGACAGCGACTTCCTGGTGGTGCGAACGGGTTTGCACGATGCGCCCCTCAACGCCACGTTGCGGGTGAAGGACAGCGCCGACGAGGTTGACCTCGAGCCTGTGTCGCATACGACGCTGCGCGGACTGCTCGACGTGCAGCGCACCGTGCGTGCGGTGCCCTCGACCATTGACCTCGCCAAGGTCTCGCGGATCACCGTCCTCGGCGAGCCCGACGACGTCCGCGGCGCGTTGCGCGCGTGGATCAGCCAGGCGGTCACCTGGCACGACCCCGCCGTGCTCGGCGTCGCCTTGGTGTCCCCGGATTTCGAGAGCGACGACTGGTCATGGTTGAAGTGGTTGCCGCACAACGACATCCCAGGTGCTGTCGACGGCGCGGGCCCGGCCCGCTACCTCGCAGGCGATGTTGCACAACTGAGGTCGGTGCTGGACCCCGCCCTGGATGACCGCGCACCGTTCGGCGCAGCCCAGGAGGCCCCTGCCAAACATCTGCTCATCGTCGTCGACGACCCCGAGAACAGCACCGCCGACCCGAACGCACTGGTGCCGCGCGCGGGTTTGGCCGGCGTGACGCTGGTGCACCGCATCGCCGAGCCGCCGCGCCGCGACCAGTACGCCGATCCGGAACGGCCGATCCTGCGTGTCGCCGACGGAAAGCTCCAGCGCTGGAACGGCGGCTGGGCGCCGTATGTCGACAACGCCGATCAGCTCGACGTCGCGACCGCCCGCCACATCGCGCGCAGGTTGTCGCGCTGGGGTTCCAACCCCAACCATGTCCGCTCGAGCAATGCGGGGGTGGCCACGTTCTCGACGCTGCTGGGTATCCCGGACGCCGCGGCGTTGGATGTGGCGAGTCTGTGGGCGCCGCGGGCGCGCGCCGACGAGCTGCGCGTGCCCATCGGTGTGACGTCCACCGGTGAGCCGCTGATTTTCGACCTCAAGGATGAGGCCGAGGGCGGAATGGGCCCCCACGGCCTGATGATCGGGATGACCGGTTCCGGTAAGTCGCAGACGCTGATGTCGATCCTGCTGTCACTGTTGACCACCCACTCCGCCGACCGGCTCATCGTCATCTACGCCGACTTCAAGGGTGAAGCAGGGGCCGACATCTTCCGTGACTTCCCGCAGGTCGTCGCGGTCATCTCGAACATGGCCGAGAAGCGCTCGCTCGCAGATCGTTTCGCCGACACCCTGCGCGGTGAAGTGGCGCGCCGCGAACAGCTGCTGATGGAGGCGGGCCGCCGGGTGCAGGGCAGCGCCTTCAACTCGGTGCTCGAATACGAGGCGGCGATCGCCGCCGGTCACGATCTGCCGCCGTTGCCGACGCTGCTCGTCGTCGCCGACGAGTTCTCCCTGATGATCGCCGACCATCCCGAGTACGCCGACCTCTTCGACTACGTGGCGCGCAAGGGCCGGTCGTTCCGCATCCACATCCTGTTCGCATCGCAGACTCTTGATGTCGGCCGCATCAAGGACATCGACAAGAACACCTCGTACCGGATCGGGCTCAAGGTGGCCAGTCCGGCCGTCAGCCGCCAGATCATCGGCGTCGAGGACGCCTTCCACATCGAGGCCGGCCCGGAGCACAAGGGTGAGGGGTACCTGGTGCCCACTCCGGGAGCCATGCCGGTCAAGTTCCGCAGTACGTACGTCGACGGCATCTACGATCCGCCACGGGTGGAGAAGTCGGTTGTCGTGCAGTCGGTTCCGGTGCCGCAGCTGTTCACCGCCGGGCATGTCGAGGCGCCTGCCGACACGGTCGCGGCCGTCGAGCCGGCCGCGCACGAGGACCGCCCACCACGCAAGCTCGTCGCCACGATCGGTGACCAACTTCAGCACTATGGTCCGAAAGCACCTGAACTGTGGCTGCCTCCGCTGGACGAGCCGGTGGCGCTCGACGAGCTGCTGGCCCGCGCCGATCTGCCCGAGCGCCAGTGGCGGTGGCCGCTGGGCGAGATCGACCGCCCATTCGCGATGCGGCGCGATCCGCTCATCTTCGATGCCACCTCCGCCGCGGCCAACGTGCTGATTCACGGCGGCCCGAAATCGGGCAAGACGACGGCGCTGCAGACATTCATTCTGTCGGCGGCCGCTCTGCACTCGCCCCGCGACGTCACCTTCTACTGCCTGGACTACGGGGGCGGTCAGCTGCGCCCCCTTGCAGACCTCGCGCACGTCGGCAGCGTCGCGTCGCCGCTGGAACCCGAGCGCATCCGGCGCACGTTCGGCGAACTCGAGCAGCTGCTGCGGGCTCGGCAGGCGCGCGGTCACTTCAGCAATGGTGACCGTGAAGGAGAAGACGGAGAGGTCTACCCCCATGTCTTCCTCGTCGTCGACAACCTTTACGCGTTCAGCCGGGACAACACCGACACGTTCAACACCCGAAACCCGCTGCTGGCCAAGGTCACCGAGCTCGTCAACATCGGCATGTCCTATGGCATCCACGTGGTGATCACGACGCCGAACTGGCTCGAGGTGCCGTTGACGATGCGCGACGGGCTGGGGCTGCGGCTCGAGCTCAAGCTGGCGGATGCGCGGGACAGCAACGTGCGAGTGACGGGCGCACTGCGCAGACCCGCCGAGGCGGTGCCCGCCGATCAGCCGGGCCGCGGTCTGACGATGGCCGCCGAGCACTTCCTCTTCGCGGAGCCGTCGCTGCGCGACATCGCGGTGATCAACGCACGCCACCAGGGCGTCACGGCCCCGCCGGTGCGGTTGTTGCCGCTGGATTTGGCTCCGAGCGCGGTGGCGCCCCTGTATCCGGCTCCGGAGCGGGTCGTCATCGGCCAACGCGAGGAGGACCTTGCCGCGGTGTCGGTGGGCTTCGACGACAACCCGCTGCTGATGGTGTTCGGCGACGCCAAATCCGGCAAGACGACGCTGTCGCGCCATGTGATTCGGACGATTCGCGAACACTCGACTCCGGACCGCGTGGCGTTCACGGTCATCGACCGCCGTCTGCACCTCGTCGACGAACCGTTGTTCCCGGACAACGAGTACACCCCGAACATCGACCGGATCACCCCCGCGATGCTGGGGCTGTCGGCCCTATTGGAGAAGCGGCGCCCACCCGCAGGCCTGAGTCCTCAGGAACTCAGCGGGTGGACGTACCGGTCGAACGGCGACGGCCACGCCCACTATCTGATCATCGACGACGTCGATCAGATCCCGGATGCCCCCGCTGTCAGCGGGCCCTACGCCGGGCAACGGCCGTGGACCGGCATCATCGGATTGCTGTCCCAGGCAGGCGAACTGGGGCTGCGGGTCATCGTCACGGCACGGGCGACAGGTTCGGCGCACGCCCTGATGACCGCGCCGCTGCTGCGTCGCCTCAACGAGCTGCAAGCCTCGATCGTCATGTTGTCCGGCAACCCGCAGGACAGCGGCAAGATCCGTGGCCACCGATTCCGCAAGCTGCCTGCCGGTCGCGCGATGTTGCTCGACGACCGCGATGCCCCGACGTTCCTGCAACTCGTGAACCCGTTCGCCGATGCTGTCGCCGGCAGCGCCGCAACCAGAGGAAGGGAGTTCAACTGATGACCCTGCGTGTCGTTCCGGAGGGCCTGATCGCGGCCAGTGCGGCCGTCGAGGCGCTGACCGCCCGTCTGGCCGCCGCGCATGCAGCCGCCGCGCCCCTCGTCACCGCTGTCGTGCCGCCCGCCGCCGACGCGGTGTCGCTGCAGATCGCCGCGACCATGAGCGCACATGGGGCACAACACAACACGATGGCCGCGCTCGGTGTCGAGGAACTCGGACGCTCCGGCGTGGGCGTCGGCGAGTCCGGTACCAGCTATGCCACCGGAGACGCGATGGCCGCCTCGTCTTACCTGATCGCCGGTAGCTGACCATGACCGCCCCCATCTGGATGGCCCTCCCCCCGGAGGTGCATTCGGCGATGCTCAGCAGTGGCCCTGGTCCGGGCCCACTGTTGGCTGCAGCGGGGGCGTGGCAGTCGCTGGCCGCCGAGTATGCCTCTGCCGCAGCGGAGTTGACCGGCATCCTGGGATCGGTGCAGGGCGGTGCGTGGGAGGGTCCGAGCGCCGAGCAATACGTGGCTGCACACACCCCCTACTTGGCCTGGCTCGCGCAGGCGAGTGCCAACGCCACGGCGACCGCGGCGCAACACAGCACCGCGGCCGCCGCCTACACGACAGCGCTCGCCGCGATGTCGACGCTGCCCCAGCTGGCGCTCAATCACGCGATGCACGCCGTACTGGTTGGCACGAACTTCCTGGGAATCAACACGATCCCGATCGCCTTGAACGAAGCCGACTACGTGCGCATGTGGATCCAGGCGGCCACGACGATGAGCCTGTACCAGGCAGTGTCGGGTGCCGCGATGGCCGCCACACCCACGACCACACCTGCGCCGTTCCTTCTCGTTCCCGGTGTCGGAGAGGCCGGCTCGGCCGCAGCCGACGCCCAGCAGTCGGCGGCGCTGTTGAGCGCCGCGGATTCCAGTGCGGCACGGAACGTCGCCGACTCCATCTCGGATTTCCTGCAGCGGTTGGTGCAGTTCTTCGAGGACTTCTTCGAGTCGATCCTGAATTTCGCGCGGCAGTTCTTCAACAACGCCCTGCAGTTGCTCAGCGACTTCATGAACAGCTTCTTCGGGTGGCTCTTCAATCCGTCGTCAGGGCTGCTGCTGTTCTTCATCGCATACCAGGCGATCACTCAGCCCCTGGGGTGGACCACGTGGTCGCTGATTTTCAGCGCTCCGATCTTCCTGCCACTGATGATCGCCGCCTTGATACCGAAACAGGAAGTCCCCGCGGAGGTGCCTGCGCCCGAGCCCGCCCCTGCTCCCGCTCCCGCCTCGGTGCGGCCTGCCCCGGTGGCGCGGGCCGAGACCCTGCCGCCGGTAGCGTCGGTGGCGCCCACCGTGCCCACCGGAACTGCGGCGCCGTCGCCGTCGGTCAGTGCAGGCTCCGCACCCGCGAGCGCTGCGCCGGCACCCGGTGTGGGCGCGGCGGTGCCGTACGCGGTCGGCCCCCCAGACCCCGACGGCGGGGTATCGCCTACGTTCCGGGAGGGAACCGGGGCCAAGGCGCCGGCGTCCGACATCGCGGCATCCGCCGCCGCAGCGGCCGCCGCATCATCGTTGGCCAAGCGCAAAGCCCGCCGCAAACGTGCACAGCCGATCCACGAACGCCAGTACGCCGATGCGTACATGGACTACGAGCCCGATCCCGAGGACGCTCCGACCGAGGAGCCGCGGCCGCGCATGCGCGCCTCCGAGCGGGGTGCCGGGTCGGTCGGTTTCAGCGGCGCCGCAACGAAATCGGAGACCGAGCAGGCCGCCGGGCTGACCGAGCTCGCTGGCGATTCGTTCGGTGGTGGACCAAAAGAGCCCATGTTGCCCAGCGACTGGGACAGCGAGGGGGGAACACGCGACTGAACAGACCACCTGACCCACACCGTCCACGTCAGACCAAGGATCGAAAGGAAAACCCATGAGCATGCTGGACGCTCACATCCCGCAGCTGGTCTCGTCCGAGGCCGCGTTCTCCGCGAAGGCGGCCCTGATGCGCAGCACCATGGCCCAGGCCGAGCAAGCGGCGCAGTCGGCGCAGGCCTTCCACATGGGCGAGTCCTCCGCCGCGTTCCAGGCGGCACACGCCCGGTTCATCGAGGTCTCCGCCAAGATCAACGCCCTGCTCGACATCGCGCAGGCCAATATCGGCGACGCAGCAGCCACCTACGTGGCCGAG
Organism: Mycobacterium sp.; assembly: GCA_044508395.1. Classification (GTDB taxonomy): domain Bacteria; phylum Actinomycetota; class Actinomycetes; order Mycobacteriales; family Mycobacteriaceae; genus Mycobacterium. The sequence goes on from JBIQHU010000003.1 coordinate 20,763, forward strand.
GACGCCGCTGCGGCAAGCACCTACACCGCTATCTGAACCTGACGATCTGAACTTCGACGAGAGGAAAACCTGATGTCGCAGATCATGTACAACTACCCGGCGATGCTGGGGCATGCCGGGGAGATGGCCGGCTACGCGGGTGCCATGCACGGCGTCGGCGCGGACATCGCCAGCGAGCAGGCGGCGCTGGCGAGCGCCTGGCAAGGCGACACCGGCATGAGTTACCAGGCGTGGCAGGCGCAATGGAACACCAGCCTCGAGGAGCTTGTGCGGGCGTACCGTGCGATGGCCGCCACCCACGAGACGAACACCATGTCGATGAGCGCCCGCGATGCGGCCGAAGGCGCCAAATGGGGTGGCTGAGTATCGGTGGCCGCTAACGCAGTCGAGCTGACCGCGGAACAGGCCTGGTTCGTCGCTGATGCGTTGGGCGCAGGAAACTTTCCCTGGGTGCTCGCCATCACGCCGCCGTACAGCGATCACGTCGAGCGCGCGGCGTTCACGGCCAGGCTGTCCGACGAGCTGACGGAGCTGGGGGTGATGACTGAGGGCGGGGTCATCGATCCCGTTGTCCGCCAGTGGATCACCGCGACCTGCCGGGCACGGCGCTGGCTCGAGCTCAGATTCGTCAGAGGATCGGGAAAGATGCTGCGCGGGTATGTCGCGCGAAGTGATGATCGCGCCGACGAGCTCACCGTCGCGCTGCGAAGCGGCGGCCTGGTCACGTTCACCGCGTTGGACATCGGGGATCCGCAGGCGCTGGTGCCCATCCTGACGGCGGGCCTGTCCGGGCGCTCGCCGGCGCTGTTCGAGGAGTTCACCATCCCCGCACAGGCCGGCGCGCGTGCTGACGAACGGCTACGTGACGGCGCGGCGCTCGACGATGTGATCGAGTTCCTCGGCATCCCAGCGATGGCACGCGCGGTTGTGGCCGCGGCGTATTCGTCCGACCGCAGCTATGTGGAGATCGTGGCCGGTGACCACCGCGACGGTCACCGCGTCAGCACGGACGTCGGGGTCAGCGTCGTCGACACCCGCGAGGGCCGGGTACTCGTCTCGCCGTCGAAAGCCTTTGATGGGGAGTGGGTATCGACCTTCACCTCCGGCACCCCACTGGCCATCGCCACAGCGATCGAGCGCCTCACCGCCACGCTGCCCGATGGGCCGTGGTCCCCCGACCAGAAGTTGACCCGAGATTTCGACTCTGACCACAGAACGGAACACCTTAAATGGCGTCAGACAGTCAGTTGAACGGCAGTACCTCCACCGCGGCGATGCCGATCGTTCGCGTCGCCGTGCTTGCCGCAGGCTGCCCGGACGAACCCGGCGGCGGCCGCGTCACCGATATGGCGCTGCCGACCGAGCTTCCGCTGCGGGAGATCCTGCCCGCGGTGCGACGGATGGCGCTGGCCGCCGATGAGAACGACGCCGACGACATCGACGATGCCGCACTGGTACCGCTTTCGCTGGCGCCCATCGGTGGTGCGCCGTACAGCCTCGACGCCACACTGAACACCGTGGGCGTCGTCGACGGCGATCTGCTCGCATTGCAGCCGATTCCGGCCGGGCCGCCCGCACCGCGGATCGTGGAGGACATCGGCGATGCGGCCGTCATCTTCTCGGCCGCGAGGGAAAAGCCATGGGGCGCCGGCCATATTCAGCGCGGCGCCACCCTCGCCGTCGTCGGCCTGATCCTGATCGGCACCGCGTTCGCCACCGTGCACCGCGTGGCGACCGCCGGCTACTCCGGACTCTTCGCGGCGTGCGGCATCGCGCTGCTGACCATCCTCGCCACCATGATTTCCTGGGCTCGTTCGCCGAAGTTGGCCACCGCGTTGTCGATTGCGGCGCTCGTGCCGATCGCCGCGGCCCTCGGAATGGCGGTACCCGGTGGGCCGTCCTCGTCGGCGGTGTTGCTCGCCGCGGCAGGCGTCAGCGCATGGGCGATCGTCAGCATCACTGTCGGGGAGCGGGCGATCGCTGTGTTCACGGCGGTCACCGTTGTCGGAGTAGGTGCGCTGGTGACGGCGGGTGCGGCCGCGATCTGGCAGCTGAACACCGTCGTCATCGCCTCGATTCTGATCGTGCTGGCGCTGGTGGTGACCGTTCAGGCCGCACAGTTGTCGGCGGCCTGGGCACGGCTGCCGGTGCCGGTCATTCCCGCACCCGGTGATCCGACGCCGCCGCCACCTTCGCTGAAGGTGCTCGAGGACCTCCCGCGACGTGTGCGGGTCAGCAATTCGCACCAGACCGGCTTCATCGCGGGCGGAGTGCTGCTGGCGACGACGGGTGCGCTGCTACTTGCGGGGCCGCCTGGGGTTTCGCACTGGGCGTGGTACGTCGTCGGTGCGGTGGCACTGGGCGCGGTGTTGCGGGCACGGGTGTGGGACTCCGCCCCGTGCAAGGCGTGGCTCCTGGGACAGCCGTTCTTGATGGCGGTCGGGTTCCTCGCCGCGTTCGCCGCGGAAGGCCGCTATACCGCCGCCTGGTGGGCACTGGCGGCACTGGCGGCGCTGACGGCCGTGTTCGTGTTCGCGGCGCTGGTTCCACGGGCCGCCTCGCCGGACACCTACTCGTTGCCGATGCGCCGCCTGGTCGGCGTCCTGGCGTCCGGCGTCGACGCATCGCTGATTCCGGTGCTGGCATACCTGGTCGGGCTGTTCGCATGGGTCTTGGACCGATGAGGCATCGGTGAGGCACGCGAAACTGCGGACACTCCTCGCGGTTGTGACGGTGCCGCTCGCCGTCGCGGCGCTGAGTTGTCCTGCGGCAGCGGCGGTCACGCCGCCGCAAGTCGACCCCGCCGCGGTGCCGCCGTCGGGGGCCCCCGGACCGGTACAGCCGATGACGCAGCGCGGCCCCTGCGTAGTGACCGGTGTGCTGCCCGGAACCGACCCTGGTGCGTCCGGCCCGAACCAGTCGATGCTCAACCTCGCCGGCGCGTGGCGGTACAGCCGCGGTGACGGACAAGTCGTTGCGGTGATCGACACCGGCGTGCGGCCGGGACCTCGGCTGCCGAACGTCGACCCGGGTGGTGACTTCGTCGAGGCGACGGACGGATTGTCGGACTGCGACGGACACGGCACGCTGGTTGCCGGCCTCATCGCCGGACAGCCCGGTGCCGACGGCTTCTCGGGTGTCGCGCCCGGTGCGCGGATCCTGTCGATCCGTTCGACGTCGGCACGGTTCGGGCCCCGCACCCCGGGTGCGGATCAGACGACTGCGCGCGTGGCGCTCGACGTCGCGACGCTGGCCAGGGCGATCGTTCGCGCGGTCGATCTGGGCGCGCGCATCATCAACATCTCCGCAGTGACATGCGTGCCCGCCAACAAGACAGTCGACCAGACCGAGCTCGGTGCGGCCCTGCGCTACGCCGCCGTGCAGAAGGACGCCGTCATCATTGCGGCAGCGGGAAACAACCAGGCGGGCTTGAACCCGGGCTCGGCATGTCCGTCGAATCCGCTGTCGGACCCGAGTCGCCCCGATGATCCGCGCAACTGGGCCGGTGTGACTGAGATTTCGATCCCGTCGTGGTGGCAGCCCTACGTATTGTCCGTCGGGTCGGTGAATTCCGCGGGCGGACCGTCCGCATTCACTGCGGCTGGGCCCTGGGTCGGGATCGCGGCGCCGGGGGAGAACATCACCTCGGTCGGCAACGCCGACGGAGGAGGCCTCGCGAACGCGCTGCCCAATGCGGAAGGCGAACTCTTTCCTCTCCACAGCTCGAGCTTCGCCGCGGCTTACGTTTCGGGCGTTGCGGCGTTGGTGCGTAGCCGATTTCCAGACTTGACCGCCGCCGCGGTGGTTGACCGGCTGACGGCGGGCGCCCAGGGGGCCGCCCGCGCACCGTCCAACCTGACCGGCGCCGGCCTCATCGATCCGGTGGCGTCGTTGACGTGGGACGTCAGCGACGGTGATGGCGAAGATGACCCCGAACCGAAACCGATCGCCGCACCCCCGCAACCCGCACCGCCGGACAGTACGCCGCGCACGATCGCGTTCGTCGGCACCGGCGTACTGGCTTTGATCGCCGCAGTCACGGCGGCTGTCGCGACACATAGACGAAAGACGGAGGCATCGTGACCATCCGATTGGCGTTGGCATTCGTGGTGGTGGTTCTCGCCGCCCTGGCTTACCCCTGGCAGTCCGACCTCGACTGGTGGATCCTCGGCATCACGATCGCTGTCGTCGTGCTTGTATTCGGCTGGTGGCGTGGGCTGTTCGTGACAACGATGATCGCCCGACGAGCGGCGGTGTTTCGCCGCAACCATTCCAAGCGCAAAGCGCAGTCATCCGGCGGCGTCACCGTTGTCCTGCGCGTCGACGATCCGGCCGGCGTCGGCCTGCCGCTGCCGTTGGTGGCCGGCTACGTGGAGCGTTTCGGTGTCCGGTGCGAAAAGGTGCGCGTGACCAACCTCGACGACGGCAGCGCCGGTGCGACCTGGATCAGCCTGACGCTCAACGCTATCGGCAATCTGACCGCGTTGCGGGCCCGGTCGGCCAAGCTGCCTCTGCTCGAGACCGCCGAAATCGTCGGTCGCCGACTGGCCGACCACCTCCGCGAGACGGGTCTGTCAGCTGCCATCGTCGGCGACGCCCCGACACCGCTTGCCGACGGTGACCGTGAGACCTGGAGTGGCGTGCGCGGGGACAGCGGGGTCATCTCGGCGTACGCGGTCCCCGTCGGCGACGGGCTGCGCGACCGGCTAGCCGAGGTGTGGGCACAGCCGACGGAAACGTGGACGGCGATCGAATTCAGCGGCACATCAGCACATCCGGAAGTTCGCGCGCTGTGCGCGTTCCGGACCGCCGAGGCGGTGCGCGGGATCCCGGTGTCCGGCCTCGTACCGCAGCGAGGCATTCAGCGGCTCTTGCTCACCGCGCTGGCCCCGGGATCGACGGACCGGCTGGGCATCCCGGCCGCTCCGCTGCCGGCGGGCCTTTTGGAGCCGGAGGGGTGGCCGGTCGGTGGCCGCCCGCTAGTCGAACATGAAGTCGCGCATGAAGCGGGTCATCCTGCGTAGGTAGTCGGGCTGGCTGACATGCAGGATGTGGTTGCCCGGGAACCAGTGGAATGCGCAGCGATCCCAGTGCCTCCATAGCATTTCAGCCTGTTCCGGAGGTGCGAGCCGGTCACCGAGGCCGGTGATGATCAACCGACGGTCCTTGGGTACCAGCGGCTGATAGTTCAGCGGCGAGGAGTACTGCGCTGCCGCCCTGGTGAGCTCGGAATCCGTGTGTGACAACAGACTTCGCAACTGGACGACCTTGTTGGCGGGAAACCACTCGTCGACGGTCTGGTCGGGTGCGACGACGGGAACGTTCGGAATGACGGCCTGGATCCGGTCGTCGACGCTGGCGATCAACGCCGAGGTGTATCCGCCCAGCGACATTCCGGTCAGTGCGATGCGGTCGACCCCGGTGAACTCCAGATAGTCGATGATCGACCGGAAATCGTGCACGGCCTGCGCCATCGCTTCGGCGAAACCCGAGAAGCCGTGCGCGAAGAAGCCGTAACCGCTGAACGGTGAACCCTTTTCGGCGCGGCTGCCGTGGAACGGCATCGTGTAGAGCATCACGTCATAGCCGGAGCGGTAGAACCACGGCAGCGAGAAGAACAAGCCGTTGAACAGGTAAGGCGACCCCATGAACCCGTGAATCACGCAGAGTGTCGGATGGGGACCGTCGTCGTGGCGCCAGTGCTGGGCGTGTACCACGTTGTTACGAGTGAACCCCCGGCACTGCTCACGCAAGGCCGGGTTGACGGCTTCGAAGCTGCTGTCGAACCGGATGTTCTGCACGTTGCCCTTGGCGATCCATTCGGCAATCGGGTTCGCCGTCCGCGACGCGACCCGCGGCACGGACGTCGGCGGCGGAAAGGACAACGCAGGGTCCTTCGCGGCGGCCAGTTCGGAGTAGAACCTGAGTTGATCTTGTTCGGCGCGTGCCCGGCTGCTGCGCAGCCCGCCGATGAGCGTCGGCAGCATAGTGGTCGCGATCAGCGAGGCGATCGCGGTGCGCAGGGCGAAGTCGGCTGCCGCCGAGGAGTCCACGATGAGCCGCTGGCGCCACGTCAGGTCGACGCGACGGGGCAGGCCGCGGGCGGTCGCGTCGGCGCCGGGAACGTCGGGAACGGGGATGGGCGGATCGACCGGAGTGGTGTCCGAACTGGTCACATCCGCATGGTAGCCGCGCCGAGTGTCAGACTGGCGGAATGTGGAATCCCGAGGTCTATCTGACGTTCGCCGATCACCGGGGGAGACCGTTTTACGACCTGGTGTCGCGGGTGGCCGCCGAATCGCCGCGGCGTGTCGTCGACCTCGGGTGTGGTCCGGGCAATCTCACCCTCACCCTTGCGCAACGCTGGCCGGATGCCGTCATCGAGGCTTGGGACAGCTCATCGGAAATGGTGGAGGCGGCGCGGGAGCGGGGCGTCGACGCCCGGGTCGGCGATGTGCGGACGTGGGAACCGCATCCCGACACCGACGTCGTGGTGACCAATGCCGTACTGCAGTGGGTGCCCGGCCACGCCGATCTCCTGGTCCGGTGGGCCGGCCGGCTCTCCTCGGGGTCGTGGATCGCCATGCAGGTTCCCGGAAACTTCGATGCCCCATCGCACGAGGCGGTACGCACGCTGGCTCGTCAGGAGCGGTGGGCAGAGCCGTTGCGCGACTTCCCCTTCCGGGAAGGTCAGGTTGACACCCCAGCCGGCTACGCCGCCCTGCTCGCCGACGCTGGGTGCCGCGTAGACACCTGGGAGACGACGTACATCCACGAGCTCACCGGTGAGAACCCGGTGTTGGGTTGGATCAGCGGAACCGCGCTGCGGCCGGTACGGAGCCTACTGAACGACATGCAGTGGCAACAGTTTCGAGATGAACTGATCCCGATGCTCGACGAGTCGTATCCGATGCGTCCGGACGGGACGACATTCTTCCCGTTCCGCAGGATATTCGTTGTCGCCCAGGTGAATTAGACATGTACCGAGATGGGCGTCATGTCGGCAACCCAAGTCGCTCCGCATCCGCGCGGTACCGGTCCACCCATTCGTCGGAACGCTGATCGGCCTGGCACTCCAGCACGGGTGCCGGTGCCAATTGCCGGTCCTGGCCGCGCAACCTTTTGACTCATCACAAGCAACTTGACCTCAGCGAGCGGCTTATTTCTGGGGGGCCGCTGAGCGGGGGTAGTTGCGACCCAGCTAGATCCGCTCGAGGTCCTCGCTACGGGTGGTAGGGCACGCCGACCGCGCGGAACACGTATTCGGGCGGGACATCGAAGGCCAGCGACTGTCGCGGGACACGCATCAGCACGTCGGGCGGAATCGCCGTCTTGTACTGCAGTGAGAGTTGACCTTCGAACCGTGGGTCGACGGCGTTGATGTTGACCTCGATGTGGAGGCCACCCTCAGACAAATCGGCTGTCACCGTGCCGGATTGCTCTGCGTCCCAACGCTGATCGATGGTGCGACCGGCCAGCTTCGGCACCGTCGAGAGTGTGCCGAGAATCCGTTGATTGGTCAGCACCAACGAACCCACGTAGCTCGCCACGTGGCCGTGTGCGCGCTTGCCGGGGATCTTGCCGCTGAACCGCCGGGTCACCGGCACGTACTCGGCGAGGAAGATGACGCCCTCGGCCTCCACCTCTGTGCGCAGGTCGTCGGGCAGCCCGCCGATACGCAGGAGCTTACGCAGGAAGACCGCCATACAGGCAATGTAGCTCAGCGGTGGGGTTGCCGAACGCGCTGTTGCCGAAACTTAGGTGGAAAAGCCCGGCCACCCTGACGGTCAGTGACATCGGCTGGTAGAGCTATTCATATGGCACCCAGGACACGTTGGCTCCTTGGGACCGCTGCGGCGGCCCTCGGCGTGTACGTGCTGATGTGGATCGCCTATGTGTCGCAGTGGAACTGGTTGATCACTTTGGACTCAACGGCGCTGGACCTCGCGCATGATTACGGCGTCCGGCATCCGGGTTGGGTGACCGGATGGGACATCTTCTGCACGGTGCTGGGGCCCGCCGCCTTTCGACTGGTCGGCCTGGTCATAGTCGTGGTGGCGTTGTGGCGCCGCAATCTGCGGCTTGCCGGGTTCCTGGTGCTCACCGCGGGGTTGTCCGGCCCGCTCATCGAGCTCGCGAAGTACATCGCCGGCCGGCCCCGGCCCGCAACGGCACTGGTGCACGGACAGTCGATGTCGTTTCCGTCCGGCCACGCGCTGGGCGTTCTGGTCGCCGTGCTCGCGTTGATGACGATCATTTGGCCCTTCGTCCGGCCGTCGCTGAGGGGGTGGCTGGTCGCTCCGGGCGCATTGATCGTCATCTTCATCGGGCTCGGTCGCGTCGTGCTAAATGTGCACCATCCCTCCGACGTCATCGCCGGATGGGCTTTGGGTTACGCCTTTTTCGTCGTCTGCCTACTGATCCTGCCGCCGCGGCCCCCGGTCACGGCAGCGGCCGATACACCGCAAGCGCTCGATACCGCACGCTGAACGTGGCTTTGGCGACCTCTGTCCCGACCTCGCCGTCGTGGGCCAGCATCGTCGGGCCGTCGAGGGCGGTGAACGAGAACTCCGGCACTCGCATCTCGTGGTAGAGCGGGCTGCGCGTCAATCGTCCCAGGGCAAGCGCCACCAGGATCCGCGTTCGGGCCAGCCGGCGACCCGTCTCGAGGATCCGGACGTCCAGCAGGCCGTCATCCATCCGGTCCCGGCGTGACGGCGCGAATCCCGAAGGCAGATAAACGGAATTGCCCAGGAAGAACAGTGACGTCTGCAGCGACTTGTTGTCGTACTCGATGCGTACGGGTTCGCCGTGGCGCAGCGTGTGGAACATCGCGTAGATGCCCGCCATCGGCTTACCGATCTTGTGCTCCAACTTTTCCCGCGTCTGGACGAACATCGGGTAAGCGCCGATGCTCGCGGTGTTGATCACCATGTCGGTTTCGTTGAGGCAGGCGATGTCAACGCACGACACGCTGCCCTTCTTGATCGACTCGATCGTCTTCGTCACCGTCTCGCAGCCGATGTCCTTGGCGAAGTGGTTGAAGGTGCCGCCTGGGAAGACCGCGAGCGGGATACCCGCCTCGACGGCGATTCCTGCCGCGCATGCCACCGTCCCGTCGCCCCCGCCGACTGCCAACACCTCCGCCCGTTCGGCAGCCGCGCGCAGCGTCTTCTCGACGTCGTCACCTTCGCCCAGTTCTACAATCTCGGTGCGAGGCAACGCCTCTCGTACCTGCTCGATGACATCGGCCCCGGTCCCACCGCCAGAGGCCGGGTTGACGACGAGGATCACGCCCGCACCGTAGTGTCGTTCCGGCGCATCGACGACCAGCGGATCGGCGGTCGGCAACCGCGTCGGCACCACTGGCGGGACGATCCGTGAACTGAGCACGGCCACGCCCGCACCGATGCCGAACCCGGCCAGCACGTCGCCCGGATAGTGCGCCCCGGTGGCGATGCGCGACATTCCCACCAGACCCGCCAACAGCGCCAGCCCCAACCCCAGCGGCGGACTCTCCAGCCCCACGCCGACGGCGAATGCCGCCCCGCTCGCGGAATGCCCCGAAGGCAGCGAGTTCGAGGTGGGCATCCGCCGGGTCTGCCGGGCCAACGGCACCGAGATGCGGTTGGGCCTCGGCCGCTTCCACACCCGCTTCGCCACCTGGTTGGTGACAAGGCTGGTCACCGCCAAGCTGACCACGCCGCGTGTCGCACCGCGCCGCACGGAGGGTCCGCCGAATGCCGCCAGCCCCGCTGCGATGGCGAACCACAGCTTCGAGTGGTCGGCCGCCCGGGTCAGCCGCGGCATGACGGCATCGAGCAGGGGACTTGGCGAGTCGGCGATGGCGTCGAACACCTCGCGGTCGAGCGTCCCGAGGCCCTCTCCGATCTGGCGGATACCTCGATGACGACGAATGGGCAGGATGTCCATGCTGCCTAATCTATCCACGCAATTGACAAATTATTTTGTCAAGCGGGACGATCCCCTCATGCTCGATGTCGAGGTGATCACCGATCCGGTCGCGGCGGTCAGTGTCCTCGATCCGATCCGGAGTCGGCTGCTCGCCGAACTGACCGAACCGGCATCGGCGGCCACCCTGGCGTCGCGCATGGGGATCTCCCGGCAGAAGGTCAACTACCATCTGCGCGCCTTGGAGGACCATCACCTGGTGACCGGCGCAGGTGAACGCCGATGGGGCGGGCTCAAGGAGCGCCTCCTCGTCGCGACGGCGGCCTCGTATGTGGTGTCCCCGAGCGCCCTGGGGCCGGTGGCTACCGATCCGGGCCGCTCCGAGAACCGCCTGTCGGCGGGCCATCTCATCGCGCTGTCGGCGCGTGCCGTGCGCGAGGTCGGCGATCTCTGGCGGGCGGCGCGTTCGAAGAACAACCGACTGGAGACACTGTCGATCGACAGGACGATTCGGCTGCGTTCACCGGCGGATCGAGCCGACTTCGCCAGGGAGCTTTCCGATGCGGTGGCGACGCTCGCGGCTCGCTATCACGATGAATCCGATCCCCATGGCCGCAGTTACCGCCTGGTGGTCGTGGCCTACCCGAAGCCGACGGAGGGTGCGTAACGCCGCGTGGCCTCCTCAAGGGTGGCCCGACCACCACCTAGCATGTACGGGTGCGTCGGCTCCTTGTCCTGCTCTGTGTGGCACTGATGTCGCTCGCGGTGGCACCTGTCGGCCTGGCTCAGGTGACACCGTGGTTCGCGCACTCCGTCGGCGACGCAACCCAGGTCATTTCCGTTGTGGGCGTGGGTGGTTCGAACGCCAAAATGGATGTCTACCAACGCAATGCGACCGGATGGCATCCCGTCGCCGTCGGAATTCCCGCGTTCATCGGTGCCGCGGGCATGGCCCCGCAGACACACGACGGCCAGATGAAGACGCCGATGGGCGTGTTCACGCTCGACTTCGCATTCGGGACGGCCCCCAACCCCGGCGGTGGCCTGCCGTACGTGCAGGTCGGCCCAAACCACTGGTGGGACGGCGATATGAAGAGCCCGACCTACAACACCATGCAGGTGTGCGAGAAGTCGCAGTGTCCGTTCAACACCGATCCGGCCAGCGGCACCGAGAACCTCGAGATCCCGCAGTACGTGCACGCGGTCGTGATGGGTGTCAACAAGGCCCGCATCCCCGGCAACGGTGGCGCCTTCTTCTTGCATGCAACAGACGGTGGACCGACCGCGGGGTGCGTCGCCATCGACGACGCCAAGCTGGTCGAGATCATGCGGTGGCTCCAGCCGGGCGCACTCATCGCGATCTCGAAGTGATTCTCAAAGTTTGATCGCCCGACCGGCTTTCACCTTGAAGTTCAGATTCTCGGTGGACATCGATGCGTCGTAGGTTCGGTCGTAGCCGGTCTCGCTGATGCGCCAGCCGTCGGCGGTTCGCCGGTACCGATCGTGGTAGAAGCCCGCACCGATCAGCATGAAGTTGAAATCCGGTGCGATCACGCGGTCCTGCAGATACCACGTGGCCTTCGCCTCGTCGCCGTCGACGGTGATCTCCGGGTGGGTGACGCGGTGCTCGGTGATGATTTCCGGGCCGAGCGACGTGCGCATGAAGCCGACCAGCTCATCGCGATTGGTGAAGTGGTGCTCCTCACCGATCGATTCGCCGTATCGGCCCACCACGTCTTCGGTGAGCGTGTCGGCGAACTCGTCCCAGTCCTTGGTGTCGAGCGCGCGAAGGTAGCGGTACTTGACTTGCTTGATGTCGTCGATGTCACCCATGGCCGCCATTGCAGCACACCGGCTACCGCGGCGCACCGAGATTCCAGGTGGTCGTGGCGCGGCGTGTCCGTCACAGCGAATTCATAGCCGATTCCGCGGCCTCATCAGCGGCCCAAAACCGTGATGGTGGAACGTCGTTGGCACGGAGTGTCTAACGAATATCAGCAGGTCGGGCCGCTAGGGTGTGGTCCGTTATGAGCGACCCGTTGGGGTTGTCGATCGGGACGACGAACTTGGTCGCGGCACGCGTCGGCAATCAACCCGTGATACGCCGTTCGGTGGTGACCTTCGCCGACGGTTCTGTCCTCGACGGCTTTGTCGAACGCGTCGGCGACCCGGTTCCGTTGGTCGCGCCGGACGGTTCTTCGCATCAGGCCGACCGGCTGCTGGTAGAGGCGCTGGGCAACATCGTCGACGCGAGCGGGGCTGAGCCGGCGTCTGACATTGCGATCGCAGTGCCCGCCCACTGGGGGATGGCGACCCAGCGCAGCCTGCGCACCGCGCTTCGCAGCGATCCGACCCTGGTTCCCAACGGTATGCCGGCGCGGCTGATCAGCGACGCCGTCGCATCGCTCACGGCGCTGCAGACCAACCCGGGGTTGCCGTCCCAGGACGTGATCGCGCTGCTCGATTTCGGCGGCAGCGGGACGAGCATCACGCTGGCAGACGCCGCGAGATCCTTCGAGCCGATCGACGAGACCACCAGGTATACCGAGTTCTCCGGCGATCAGATCGACCAGGCGCTGCTCGCCCACATCGTCAACGGCATCGCGGAGACCGGCGGTATCGATCCGGCCGCGACGGCGGCGGTGGGGTCGCTGGCGCAGTTGAGAGAGGAATGCCGCAGCGCCAAGGAGCGGCTGTCGGACGAGTCGATTATCGAGGTCGTCGCCGAACTGCCCGGGCACCGGTCGGCGGTGGCGGTGACGCGCACCGAGTTGGAGTCGCTGATCGCGGCACCGCTCGACGGTGTCCTCGCTGCGCTACAAGACACGTTGGAGCGCAACGGAATCGGCTGGACCGATCTCGCCGCTGTCGTCGTCGTTGGTGGCGGTGCGGGCATTCCGCTGATCGCACAACGTCTTTCGCAACACCCCGCACCGGTCGTGATCACACCTCAGCCGGGTCTCGACGCGGCCGTGGGTGCGGCGCTGTTCGCCGCGTACGGTGCTGCGGCCGAGGCGCAGACCGGTATGGCTCCGGCAGCGGCTGAGGCTGCCACCAGTGCGGCACCGGCGGTCGATGCGCCGATATCGGAGGCGGGCACTGCGTTGGCGTGGTCGCAGGACGACGACATCGCCGACGAGCCGATTCCGTACACGGGCGAGAATCCGTATGTGGCCGAGGCCATCTCAATGCGGCAACCGGTGCAATACCTGCCCACCACCGGACCGGTGAAGGAGCCTCGTACCTGGCAGCGAGTGCCCCAGCTGGTCTTCGGGCTTGCTGCTGCGGTCGCGCTGATCGCTGTCGGCGGAGTGGCCATCGCGTTGACGAGCGTGACCGACAGCACCAAACAGACGGTTCCGCCCAGCACCGCCACCCCTGCGAAACCACCGAGTGCCCAAGCACCCCCGCCCAGTGTCGAACCACCGCCGCCGACAGTCGAACCTCCGGTGTCGGTCGCACCGCCCGCGGAAACCGTGACCGTCACCAACGAGGTCGCGCCTGCGCCACCGACCACCGAAGAGCCGGTCACGACGTACGTGACCACCACCCAGCCGACGACCACGACCCCGCCGACAACCACCACGACGACAACAACTACGACGACCACAACTACGTCGCCGACGACGACCACCACAACTACGACTACGTCGCCGACCACGACGCCTACAACCACGACCACGACGCCCACCATGACGACGAGCTACCTCACGGTGCCGTTCGTGCCGGTGCCGATTCCGATTCAGGTGCCGAACAACCCGTTCCAGCCGCCGGTCGCGCCATAGCCGTCGCGGGAACTAGTTGGGGTACTGGTACTGCGGTTCGTGGAATCGGTTGATGATCGGAATGCGTTCGATGATTCGATCGCGCAGCCGCGGCTTGGGCGCGACGGGCGGCACGTACGCCGGCGGTGGCGCGGGCGGTACGTATACCGGTGCGGGCGGGGTGGCCGGGAGCGGTGCGTATGCGGGCGGTACATATGCGGGAGGCTCATCGGCCGGGGCCGCGGGCGGTTCGGGAATGGCCACCGCGATGGTCTGCGCCACGACCGGGCGGGCCGCCTGCAGCGACGCCGTGAGGTTCGAAACCTTGGTCGCGGCCTGCGTACTCGGCACCTCGGCGGTCGGATCGGCGTCTGCGGCGTGCGGCTGCGCGGTGACAGCGTCGGGGGACAGGATCTGGCCAAGCGCGACCGCCATCGACACGACCAGGGTCACCGCAGCGGCGGCGACAACCGCTGTCAACGCCCGAACCCGCGACGGCAGGTGCACACCGGTGGTCTCCAGGCGCGTCACCGCGCGGGCGGACGCCAGCGCGGCGCCTCGGGCCAGCGCCAGATCGGCCTCGGCCGCCGAGAACACGGGGGCGTCGGTCACCCCTTCGAGCGTCGTTTTGATCAGGTCGAGGTCATCGGCGGAACCGACGACGAAGATCGCATCGGGACGCCAGTCGTCGAGCTCCAGCATCGCCATCACCGAACTGGGCAGCTCAACCACGTCCGAACCGTCGGAGGGTCGGCTCAAGCGGTCCACGCTGGACCCGATGGCGTCGATGGTGGCAACGACCGCGCAGTCGGGTTCGACGATGCAGACCGCGATGTCCTCGTAGTCCGCGATGCCCGCGATACCCGACGCCAGGACATCGCCGGCCTCGAGCTCGGAGACCGCGATCACGTTGTCGTAGTGGCGCGCGGTCAGGGCGTCCAGCAGCTCAGAGGCCGCGTTTTCCGCCTCGTTGGTCCAGGCCAGCCCGATGGCCTGCAGCCGCGTGTCGGGCTCCTCGGTCAACAGTGCGTCGAGCAGATCGTCCTGGTCGCCGGCCTGAGCCACCTCGAACGTGCCGCGGTCGATGGTGGCGCCCTCACCCGTGGTGCCCTCGACGAGCACCCACCGCACAGCTTGGGACGTCATCGAGACGCCGAGCACGCGGTCCATGGCTACCCCCGATCTGGGCCCCCGATCTGGCTGTGACTCGGTACTGAGGGTACCGCTAGCTGATCAGAACGCGTTGGGATCCTGCTGGACCGCGACGGGCACCGGATGCTGATACAGCCGCGCCGCGTTCTCCCACGTCACTTTCCTGATGACATCCTCGGGGAGTCCGGTGATCTGCTCGTGGATCGTCTGCTGGGTGTGTGGCCAGGTGGAGTCGCAGTGCGGGTAATCGGCCTCGAGGAGGATGTTGTCCGCGCCGATGCGCTCATGCTGAATGAACGACGACTGATCCTCCACCGCGCAGAACCAGAAGTTTCGTTTGAAAACCTCTGCGGGCGTGAGCTTTTCGCCGAGAGCTTTCCACGTCCCGTACATCTCGTGGTAGCTCAGCATGTGGTCGAGACGGTCGAGCAGGCCCGCCACCCACCCGATGCCACCCTCGGAGAGGCAGATCTTGAGGTCGGGGTACCGGGTGCACAGCCCGGTGTAGAGCCAGTCGACGGCCGCAGAGATGGCATAGGCGAAGAACAGCACCCCCTGCACATCGGGCGGTGCGTCCGCCGTGGTGGACGGCGAGGTACCCGACGATCCGATGTGCAGGTTCACCACGGTCCCGGTGTCCGCGCAGGCCGCCATCAGCGGCTCCCAGTAGCCGGAGTGGATCGTCGGGAGCCCGAGCATCGCCGGGTTCTCGGAGAACGACACGGCGTGGAAACCGCGCGCGGCGTTCTCGTAGATCATCTTCGCGCCCACCTCGGGATCCAGCAGCCACGGCAGTTGGCACGGGATGATGCGGTCGGGGTACGAGCCCGCCCACGCCTCGATGTGCCAGTCGTTCCACGCCCGCACCGAGGCCATCGCGAGATCGCGGTCGTTGGTCACCTGCTGGAGCCGCTGGCCGGCGAAACCGGGCAGGAACGACGGAAAGTTCAGCGACGCGTATACGCCGTTGAGGTCCATGTCCTTGACGCGTTCATGGACATCCCATGCGCCGCGGCGCATTTCGTCGAAGCGCGCGGGTTCGAACCCGTACTCGGACACGGGCCGGCCGACGACGGCGTTGAAGCCGACGTTGGGCAGCGAGTGACCGTCGTACATCCAGGTCTGACCGCCATCGTCGGTGTCGACCACCCGGGGCGCACGGTCAGCGAACTTGGCGGGCACGCGGCCTTCGAAGGTGTCCGGCGGCTCGACGATGTGATCGTCGACCGAGATCACGGTGTACCTGCGCTCGGCGCGTTCGGGCTCGGGCAGGAACGTCACGGTCCGGTCGGCACCCGTCCTCGCCGTGGTGAAGTTGAGATTCGCCGCCATGTCATCGATGGAAGTCATTGGCAATCCTCGATTCTCGTTGTCGGTTGACCACTAGCTCAGAACGTCGGGGTGGGCTTTGATCGTCATGCGTGCGGCCCCGGCCCAGTAGACGTCGGCGGCGCGCTCGATCAGGGACTCCTGCATGCCGACCATGTCGCCGTGGCTCATCTTCGACGGCGTCCGACCGGTCAGCATCACGTCGTAGGCCAGCCGACAGACCCGTTCGATCGACACCGCGCGATACACCGCCTCGGCCAGGTTGCGTCCGGCGGCGATGACGCCGTGATTCGCGAGCACGATGAGGTTGGCGGAGCCGATTTGTTGTGCCAGGTCTCGTGCGCGCCAAGGCGCATCGATCTCACCGTCATAGTTCTCTACCAGATACATGTCGTCGAGGAACAGGGATCCGGTCTGGTGCACGAGCTCCGGCAAGGTACCCAGGGCCGCGATGAGGCTGACGTAGTAAGGATGGTTGTGGATCACCACGCGTGCATCGGGCCGGATGCGGTGCAGTTCGGTATGAAGGTGGATCGCGGGTGTGACGTCCCAGCGGCCGCGGACCACGTGGGCGTCCTCGTCGACCACACAGATGTCGGATGCGGTCAACTCCTGCCACCACAGCCCCCAGGGATTGACGAACATGTCGTACTGCCCGTCGGGTTGCCAGGTGATGTGCCCGGCCATGTTCTCCGAGAAGCCGATGTCGGCGAGGTGACGGAACGCGATCGCCATGAGTTGTTCGTCGGTGAGGTCGACACCGATGGGCGGCGTTTTCGACGGCGCCCACACACCCAGGCCGCCTCGCCGTATCTCTTCTGTGGTCATAACCCCTCCCGGATTCGTTCGCGAAGTTGACCTTTGGCGACTTTGCCGCCGGATGACCGCGGCAGCTCGTCGAGCACTTCGAGCCGCTCCGGCAGTAATTCCTTGGAGACCCCCTGGGCCAGCAGATACTCGACCAGCGTCGGGAGATCGAGGGTGCCGCCGCGCCTGAGTTCGACGTAGACGCAGATTCGTTCGCCGAAGACCGGGTCGGGCATCGCCACGGCCGCGGCCACGGCGACCGCGGGATGCGTCGCCACGGCTTCCTCGACCTGCACCGCGCTGATGTTCTTCCCGCCGCGCAGAATGAAGTCCGATGTCCGGCCGGTCAGCGTCAGGTAGCCGTCGGCGTCCAGTTCACAGATGTCACCCATGCGCATCCAACCGTCCGGGGTGAACAGCTTGTCGTGGTCGGTACCGTCGAGGTACCCGAGGGACAGCGCGGGCCCTCTGCACGCGGGTTGGCCGCGGCCGGACTCGGTGACGTCACGGTCACCGTCGAACAACCGCACAGCCATCTCCGGCACGATTCGACCTGCGGTGCGCAGCCTGCGGTCCAGGGAGTCCTCGAGTGTGGTGGCGCTCAACATGCCGGTTTCGTTGGAACCGTAGAACTGCAGGATGGTGACGCCGGTCAGTTCCTCGAAGCGCGCCGCCTGCGTATACGGCAGTGGCTCGCCGCCGGTGAACACGACCCGCAGGCTGCTCAGGTCATGGTCCCGCGATGCCGGGTTCGCGAGGATCATCGCCAATTGTGTGCTGACGCAACACAATACCGTTGCACGGTGGCGCTCGATCGCCGCGCACGTCGCGGCGGGATCGAAACGCTCGATGCGCACGGTGGTCGCCCCGAGATGAATGGGGGTGGTGTGCGAGGTCCAGATCCCGAAGCCGAAGGGTGTCGGGATGACGGGCAGAAAGACGTCGTCTGCGGTGAGTTTTCCGTTGGCGACCGCCTTGAGATGGAAGTAGTGCCAACGGTTCTGGGTGTGCACAACACATTTGGGCATACCGGTGGTGCCCGACGTGGAGTTGATGAGAAAGACGTCGTCCGCACCCGTCGGCGACAGGCCGGCGTCCGAATGCCGCGGGCCGGTGTCCATGGGGAGGTCGGAGCCCAACGCCGCCACGCGAAGCGAGGCGTCGGCGGCCTCCGTCGCCGGTCCATGTCGTTCGGTGTCGGTGACCAGCAGGGAGGGCTGCGTGGTGCGCAGAATCTGCTCGACCTCGCGGATGCCGGCACGGGCTCCCAGGCCCACGGCGGCGGCGCCGCATCGCTCGATGGCCACCAGGGCGACGTGGATGGCCGCACCGTCCCCGTGCCACAGCGCGACGCGGTCTCCCGGCTGGACACCGAGGCCGCGTAGGTCGCAGGCCAGATTGGTGGCGGCACGGTCGAACTCTGCCCAGCGCAGCTGATGGTCGGCCGAATCCAGGGTGAAGTCGATGTAGGCCGGTTTGTCCGGTGTCGACACGGCATTGCGGTGCACGCAGTCGGACAGGGTGACGTCCGACCACCAGCCAGCGGCCCGATATTGCGCGGCTTCTGCGCTCGTCACGGCGACCCCGGCGTCGTCCATCCCCAAATCATATGAAAATAAGGATCGCGGTCAACGATCGGATTCCGGCGGGCGGTGCGCCCAGTTGCGCAGCGAGGCGGCATCGACGATGCCCGATGACCCGGGGTAGTGCTGCGCGTCGATGAGATGCGCCGCGGCCAGGTCGTACGCCTGCCGGGCGTCCCCGTCGTCGATCGCCTCGATCACCTGCAGGTGGTCCTCGAGCACGGCGACCCGCTCTTCGATCGGCACGATGCTGCCGTCCGTCACCCGGCTCGACCAGCTGGTCTCGTGCGCCGACCACAGCATCTCGAGCGCCCCGGCCAGAATGATCATGGTCTTGTTCCCGCAGAGGGAGACGAGTGACTCGTGGAACCGCCGGCTGGCCGAGGTCACCAACAGCAGGTCCTCGACCGCCTCGACGGCCTCGGCGTGCAGCCGTCGCAGCTGCGGAACCACGGCGCGCTTGCGGTCGGCACGCTGGGCGCACAGGCCCGCGCACGCGGGCTCGACCTGAAGCAGGGCGTTGCCGACGTCGGAGAGGCCCACCTCCTGGGACCCCAGCACCAGGCCGACCGTATACGCGACGTTCGCGGCATTGGGCCTGCGCACCACGGCCCCGCCGAGCTTTCCGCGGCGGACGCGGAGCAGGCCTTCCGCCTCGAGGATGCGCATCGCCTCGCGCAGCGACGGCTTGCTCACCGGGAATTCGAGCAGGAGCTCGTCCTCCTTGGGCAGGATGCTGCCGTCGGCCAGCTCACCGCGAAGAATGCGGCGCCGAAGCTCGTCGGCGATCTGTTCGGCGAGGCGGCGAAACTGAATGGTCGGCTCTGCCACGAGTCGATTGTGTACGTATCCGCGCGCGACCAGACCGACCGCCGCCGATAACGGACTGATAACAAAATTATCTCGGGCTGTGACCTGCGGAAACATCGTCGCAGGTCGGCTCGTTGCTGTGTTTGTACCTATTTGCGGTTATGGTGCTCTGCGTGGGTCGGCATTCAAAACCCAAAACGCGACGGACGTCGCCGTTTGTGCTGGCTTCGATCCTCGGCCCCGCCGCCCTGTGGTTCGCGGTAGGAGGAGACGGTCAGCCAGCCAAGGTTGCGGCGAACGGACCGGTGGAACAGGCCGCGCCGCGAGACGTGGCGATCGTGGCCTCGGCACCGACAGCGCAGTTCCCGGCGCCACTCGTCGGCCAGGTCTCGCTGAGCTCTGGTGCTCCCGACACCATCATCGCGGCGTCGCGTTACCGGACGGTTGATCGCACACTGCCCGTCGGGCTGGCGCCCGAACGCGGCCTGCAGGTGAAGACCATCTTGGCTTCGCGGGCCATCACCGCGGCCTTCCCCGAGATTCGCAGCATCGGCGGTGTTCGCGCGGATGCGCTGCGTTGGCATCCCAACGGCCTTGCGCTTGACGTGATGATCCCCAACCCCAGTAGCGCGGAGGGCATCGCGCTCGGTAACGAGATCGTCGACTACGTGCTGCGCAATGCGTCGAGGTTCGGCATGCAGGACGCCATCTGGCGCGGTGTCTACTACACGCCGAACGGGGGGCGACGAGCCGGCGGCTACGGCCACTACGACCACGTGCACGTCACGACGACCGGCGGTGGATACCCCACCGGCGACGAGAACTACTACCGCTGAGTCGGACTACGGACGGAACGTCACCCCACCGTCGACGCTGATCGTCTGCGCCGTGATAAAGCTGCCGTCGTCCGAGAGCAACAGTGCGCCCAGTGCCGCGACGTCGTCAGGATTCCCGAACCGGGACTTGATCATCTGACGGGCACGCGTCTGCTCGAGGACGCCTTCAGGCATCCACTGGTCGTCGAACTTGTAGTGCCAGATCAGGCCTGGGGCAATGGCATTGGCGCGGATGCCCTTCGGGCCGTACCTGCGGGCGATGTGGCGCATCAACGCCAGTTCCGCCGCCTTGCTCATCGCATAGGACACGCGGGTGGATGCGCCGTTGTAGGCGTCGATGGACGCGGTGAACACGATCGAGCCGCCGCCCGCGTCGATCATCGGAGGGATCGCGTGCTTGGCGCAGATCACGAAGCCACGTGTGTTGACGCGCATCACTTCGTCGAATGCCTCCAGCGGAAGCTCGACGACTCCGCCGGGTAGATAAGCATCGGCGGCGTTGGTGAAGTTGACGTGCAGACCGTCGAGCCGACCGAACGTGTCCACCGCCAGCCGGACGATCGAGATGACCGACTCTTCGTCGGCGCCGTCGAGCGCGACACCGAGCATCCGCTGTCCCGACGGGTCGATGTCGGCGACGACGCGCGACACCGTCTCGGAATCGATATCGCCGACGACGAGCCGGGCGCCCTCGTCGAAGTATCGACGCGCCAGACCGTTCCCGATGCCGCCGAGCCCTGCGATGATGATGACCTTGTTCTCCAACAGTCCGGGCACGACTGACATATTGCCCGACAAGGCTCCGTTCGCCACGCCCCATAACGCGTCGCGTCTGCGTTTCGCCCAAAAGGTGAGCGAGGCGGCTTATCGTTTCGCCAACTGCGATGTCGGGAGGTCCGGATGGAGAGCACGCCGTTCGGGCTGCCGTTGACCGACGACTGCGTTCGTAATCCCTGAGGACCCAGCGATGCGTACGGGCGTGGTCGTCGTCGGCAGCGGTCCGATCGGTGCGGTGGTCGCGCGGCGCTTCGCCGAGGCGGGGGAGCGGGTGACGCTGCTGGAATCCGGGCAGCCGATCTCGTCCCCGCCCGGTAGCCATGTGCGCAACGAGCTCCGCTTTCAGCGCGACCCGGATTCCTACTTCGCCGGAATCGCGGGCTATTTCCGGTATTTCGACGAGACGGCGCCGCCCGAGGGGCTGCCCGGTGCGTCAACGACCGCCGCGGTGGGCGGTCAGGGCGTGCTCTGGACGAACAACTGCCCGCGGCCCGCCGCTTTCGAAAGGTGGCCGGTGATGCCCGCCGACGAGTGGGATCGGTACCTCGGTGAGGCCGAACGGTATTTCGATGTCCACGATGACACCTTCGACAACTCGGTGCGCCAGCGCTGCATCGTCGAACGACTACGCAGACCGCTCGCCGACGACGATCGCGACATCGGCGGGCAGCCGATGGCGGGGCGGCTGCTTGATGCGTCCACCATCCACTACGTCGCATCCGATGACATCCTCGACGGCACCGGCGTGACCATCCGGACCGCCCAGGTGACTTCTGTGCGTTCGCGAGCGCTCACCGCTGCGAAACGCACACAAATCGCCACGGGGGTGGAGCTCGCCGACGGTGAGCACATCGACGCCGAGCTTGTCGTGGTGGCGGCGGGCGCGTTCGACACCCCGCTTCTACTGCACCGCTCCGGGTTGGGATCCCACGGACTCGGCAGATACCTCACCTATCACCCGGTGCTTTTCTCTCAGCTGGTCCTCGACGAAACCCTTTGTCGCAGTGATGGTTACGATATCACTCCTCGTATGCAGATCCCGCCGACCACCGCGGCGCCCTGGAACACGATGATCTTGCGTGACACCTGCCCGACCCCCGCGCAGCCGCCCGATCTCGAGGTGCCCGCCAATCGGCTCGTCGAGATTCAGTCGTTCTGCCCCGTGGACAATCACCCTGACAACACCATGGCGATCGGGGACGACTTCAGCGTGCGATTCCATGTCCCGCTGCGCGTAGCGGACGTCATGCGTATGGACGCCGTAGTCGCCGATCAGTACCGACTTGCCGCGCACCTCGGTCGATTTCGCGCGGGCGTGGAACCCAAGTGGATGGACCTCGGGTTCGCGCACGTGATGGGCACGTGCCGCATGGGTGACGTCGATGACGGGAATTCGGTGACCGACGGTTTCGGCCGGGTGTGGGGAACCCACAACGTCTACCTCGCCACCGTCGGGCTGATTCCGACCGCGCTGGCGGTCAATCCGACGCTGACCGCGGCGGCGCTGGCGATTCGAAGCGCCGATCACGCGCTGGGTCAGTAGATTTCGCCGGTCACACACGCAATGCGGTGAACGGCTCGAATGGCAGATTACGCACCACGAACCACAGCGTGACCACCACCATCGTCACTGCGGCCGCCCAGCGATGGTGCTGCCAGCCCGAGATCTTGCGCCCCACGACACGGCCGTACGTCCACACGGCGTAGGCCACGAGCAACAATGCCACTGCAACGACGGCGAGTGCGTTGAACCGCGCCGCCGCCAGGAAATCGAAGTGCAGCAGCGAGTAGATCATCCGCAAGGTGCCGCACCCCGGACAATCAATGCCCAGAAGGGCTTTCGTCGGGCACACGGGCAGGAAGCCGCCCGGCGTGGTCGGGTCCCCGATCCAGACCACCGCACATGCTCCGACCGCCAAGGCGCCCACCAGAAGCGGGCCGCCGAGGCGGCCGGGCATGCTGCGCTGAAGTTGAGTAGTAATCAGTACGTCGTTGTCGATGTGTCGAAGTCGGCGGTGATGACGCCGGCGGCTATCAGGATGCCGATGATGACATATACCAGGACGGTGGCGAGCACGCTCCAGATTGCCCACTTCTTGGCGGAGGCGGACGATGCTTGCGCTTCGGCGTAGCGGCCCTGTGCCCAAAGACCGTTGACTTGTGCCGCCTTGACGATCGAGACGACGCCGAACGGAAGACAGCAGAACAGAGTCGTCAAAATGCCGAGCACCAGATGTGAGCTCGGCGCCGCTTGCGGAGGCGGGTAATTGCCAGGCGGTGGTTGTGTCATCGTCGTCTTCCTGTTAAGGCCGTTGGGGCGGAAAAGCGGTGCTAACGGTACCGGAGAGAGATCCCGAAAGACGGGGAAATCAAGATCAATTCGAGGTACGAAATTGCGCCCGGGGTTACCGTTCTCCTGTGCGTTTCTGGGCGACCACACGCGGAGACACACCTTGACACCCAAGCCCGCTCATACCGAAACAAGCGAAGGGCACCGAGATGACCACGTCCCCGCAGTCGGCACCGGATTACCCACAGATGGCGGCGGCTCGCGGTCGTATCGAACCCGCGCCGCGGCGAGTGCGCGGCTTCCTGGGCACCGAGTTGGTCTTCGACACGATCGCTGCGCGGTACGTGTGGGAGGTGCCGTACTACCCGCAGTACTACATTCCGCTGTCGGATGTTCGCGTCGATGTTCTGCGCGACAGTCTTCCGTCGGCCCGGGTATACGACGATGGCCCCTTTGCCGGACTGGTGCGGTTTCGATGGGACACGCTGGACTGGTTCGAGGAGGACGAACCGATCTACGGACACCCACGCAACCCCTATGTGCGGGTGGATGCGCTGCGGTCCCATCGCCACGTCACGATCGCGCTGAACGGGGTGGAGTTGGCGGACACCCACACCCCGGTGCTGCTGTTCGAAACCGGGTTGCCGACCCGCTATTACATCGACCGCACCGATGTGGCCTTCGAACACCTCGAGCGGTCGACCACACAGACGTTGTGCCCGTACAAGGGCGTCACGTCGGGGTACTGGTCGGTGCGCGTCGCCGAAGCGTTAGTCCCTGATCTCGCCTGGACCTACGAGACGCCGCTGCCCGCGGTGGCGCCGATCGCCAATCTGGTCGCGTTCTACAACGAGAAGGTCGACATCACCGTCGACGGGGTTGAGCTGGCCCGGCCCAGCACACATTTCAGCTAGCGCCGGATGTGCCTGCGCGACGGTCCATCGCATCGATGATCCAGCTGGCCCATTCCGCCTTGCCCTTGCTCCGCAGTCCTCAAATCGCCATTCGCCGGAATCGCGCCGTGGGCGTTGTTGGATTGGTCACCGGTGCAATCGATTTCGGTGTGGGGATCGCTCTGATCGCGACCGGCAGCGTGGCGTCAGCCATGTTGGCCATGGTCAACAGTTCGGCCCGGCAACGCGGGTGACGCACGGCGGGTTCAGCCGATCTTCTGCAGCTGGAAAGGACTCTGGGTCACGAGTCCGCCTGCACACCCGTAGTTGGAGTCAGACGACAACACACCGGCCAGCGTCGTCGGGTCGACCGCCATCGACACCACCGCAGGTTCGTAGTGCCCGTCTTCACAGGTGAGCCCACCCGGCTTCGAGACGGTGAAAATCCAGCGGCCCCCGGACAGCGTGGTCGGAACTTGCCAGCCCTGGTTGCTCGTGACCGTGCCGGCGCAACCGGCCGCGCCGCATTTCGTCGCGAAGATCCAGATGTTGTACGGGTCCCCGTCGGCTGAGCCGTAGGTGCCGTTGAGCAGCGGCGGGTCGGCAATCGCGGGAGCGGCGAGCGCGAGGCCCGCGATTGCCGGCGCGGCGACCGCGGTAGCCAATGTGAGCAGGACGTTTGTCATAGTGATCAGGAATTTATCGGCCCTGTCAGCTTGGTCGACTTCGGCGAGGCACGCGATTTCCGGTTTGTGTCCATCATGTCGCCGAATCGATATCTAAGGTGGTGCCGGCACAGCGCCGTCACCGCGGCACCCGTTCGTAACCATTTCTTAGCGATTTCACAGCGGGCCTTCGTCAGGCTCCCCGTCCATGAATGCAATCGTTCGCATGGTCATTGCGATGGTGGCGTCCTTCGTCGCAGTCCTGGCGAGTAACGCAACGTCCCATGCGGGACTGGACGACGAGCTGAGCCTCATCGATGAGCAGGGCCGAACGCTTACCGTCCAGCAGTGGGACACCTTCCTCAACGGCGTGTTCCCACTTGACCGCAACCGGCTCAGCCGTGAGTGGTTCCATTCCGGGCGCGCCCAGTACAACGTCGTCGGCCCCGGCGCCGACGAATTCGAAGGCACGCTCGAACTCGGCTACCAGATCGGGTTCCCGTGGTCGCTGGGCGTCGGCATCAACTTCAGCTACACGACGCCGAATTTCCTGCTCGACGACGTGTCGATCTCGCCCGACTTCGGTGGCGGTGCTGCTCCCGGCGGTCCGATCGTCGGTGTGGGCTTCGCTCCGCTCGCCCAGATCATCACGCCCAACCTGCTTCCAGGCGTCTCGATCAGCGCCGACCTGGGCAACGGGCCCGGGATTCAGGAAGTGGCGACCTTTTCGGTGGACGTCGCCGGCCCGGCGGGTCGGGTCTCGGTGTCCAACGCACACGGCACGGTGACCGGCGCCGCCGGCGGTGTGCTGCTGCGCCCGTTCGCGCGGCTGATCGCCAGTACCGGCGACAGTGTCACCACATACGGCGAAGCATGGAACATGCAGTAGTTTCACGCCATGCGGGTGCTGATCGTCGAGGACGAGGAGCGGCTGGCCTCGACACTGTCGATCGGCCTGCGAGCCGAGGGGTTCCTCGTCGTCGAGGCTTCCGACGGCGTCGACGGGTTGTGGCAGGCGGTTGAGCACGACTTCGACGTCATCGTGTTGGACATCATGCTGCCGGGGCTGAACGGATACGAGGTGCTACGCCGGTTGCGGGAGTGCAACGTCTGGACTCCGGTGCTGATGTTGACGGCCAAGGATGGCGACTACGACCAAACCGACGCGTTCGATCTCGGCGCCGATGACTACCTGACCAAACCGTTCTCGTTCATCGTGCTGGTCGCACGGCTGCGGGCCCTGATTCGTCGTGGCGCGCCGCAGCGGCCGGCAGTGCTGGCCGCCGGCACCCTGACTCTCGATCCAGCGCGTCGGATCGTCCAACGCGACACCACGTCGATCTCTTTGACGCCGAGAGAATACGGATTGCTCGAGTTCTTGATGCGCAACAAGGACAAGGTTGTCACGAAGACCGAGATCCTGCAGAACGTCTGGGACGCGCACTACACCGGACCGGACAACGTCGTCGAGGTGTACGTCGGTTACGTGCGCCGCAAGATCGATATCCCGTTCGGCACCAACACCATCGAAACCGTGCGCGGGCTCGGCTACCGTCTTGAATCGGGAGCGTATGTCAGCGGCAACTGAACGCTGATCCGCGTCCCGCCGCTCGGTCGGTCGGTGATAACCACGCTCCCGTGGTGTGCCACAACGATTTCCCGAACGATGGCCAGTCCCAGTCCAGCGCCACCCGCGCTTCGTGAGCGGTTCTCGTCGAGGCGGACGAACCGGCCGAAGACTCGATCCCGATCTGTGGGAGCAATGCCGGGACCATCGTCATCGACGGTGATCACTGCGTGCCCGCCGCACGTGTGGGCGGCGACCGAAACCTCGCTCGCGGCGTGCCTTGCCGCGTTGTCGAGCAGGTTTCGCAAGGCTCGCGACAGCTGGACGGGATCGCCGGAAATGCGGGTCGGTGTGACATCGACCGACACCGCCAACGCGGTTCTTCGGCAGAGCCTTTCAGCTTCGGTCGCGACGAGGTCGTCGACATCGACGTCATCGTGGGCGGCGGCCAGTCCGTGCTCGTCTGCGCGCGCGAGCAGCAGGAGGTCGTCGACAAGCGCCTGCATGCGCCGCGCCTCGGGGATGAGAGTGTCCTTTGCGAGATCCTCGTTCAACAGTTCGGGATGGGCCACCGCAACCTCGAGCGCGGAGATGATCGTGGTGAGCGGACTGCGCAACTCGTGTGACGCGTCGCCGACGAATCGTTGCTGGGCGGAGTGGCCTGCTTCGATGCGGGCCAGCATCTCGTTCATGGTGAGTGCCAAAGCGGCTATCTCGTCGCGTTTTTCGGGTACCGGAACTCGCTCGGTCAAATCCGATGTGCTGATCTCTGCGACCCTGGATCGGATCTCATCGACCGAACGCATCGATCGATGTACGAGCAGGTATGTGATGGCCGCCGATACCGCGACGACGATCGGCGCTGCCAGCGCCAGCGCGATGACAACGGTCTTGACCGTTGAGAACACGACCTGACTGCCCTCGCCGACCAGCACGGTGTAGCGCCCGTCGGGTCCGTCAACGGTTTGGGCGCTGAACCGGATCTGCCCGTAGGGCGACGCGTGTTCGGGCATGCCGATGTGCAGGCCGTCACCGATCTCGGAAATGGGCATCAGCGGGGTGTTGGGCGCGTTCGGTGAGCGCCGGGCGACGGTCCCGTCCACCGTGAGTACCTGTACGGCGAGTATTCGCTGGTCGGTGCCCAACAACTTCGGGTCCAGACCCGTCGCACCCTCGGATTCCAGATTCGCTGCGACCTCGTTGACCCGTTCGGCGGCTGCGCTGTCGATCCCCGCCAGCATGGAGCGGTACAGGACCGCGGCGAGTATGGCGCCCGCGGCGGAGAGCGCGACGAACACCACTGTGGCGGCCACCAGCGCAGAGCGGGCAGATATGCCCCAGCTCCACGGCCTCGGTCGACGCATCGAAATCAGTCCACCATTAGTGGTCCAGATTCGCCATCCGGTGTGCCCGTCGAGAAGAAGGCCGTCGCGGTCCTGAGTGGATCCCCCGTGTGAGCCGGGCACCCCACTACGCTCCGATGATGGCCGCAGAGATGACCGTTCTCACGAACTCCCAGGGCGGAACCCATTTGCACAGTGACCTTTTCGCCGGCGACTGGGCGTTGCGCTGTTTCACCGCGTCTGCCCACTGACTGCGGTCGGATCACGTTGACCGACTTGTCTGTATTGACGCAGAAGGCGAAACCGCCAAGGTGCCGGCCTGCCCGATACGTGGTCGCTGACGATGGACTGACTTGCGACCCGCGCTGGGCACTCAGGCGGCGGCGCCGGCAAGTGCCTTCTTCACCTCGGCACTGCGAGGTGTGAACCGCAGGAACATCTTTGCGACGAACGGCGCGGCGAAAAGCATCAGCACCACTCGGACCACCTGTGACGTCATGACGAACGCGACATTGGACTCCGAGCCGAGCGTCGTGCCGAGCACCGCGTAGATGCCGCCGGGGCTGGTCGCGAGGTACCCGTCGAGCTGGCTGAGGCCGGCCGCGTTGGCCAGCACCACACCAAAGCCGGCCACGATCAGGTTGAGCACCACGATCAACGTCAACGCGGTGGGCAGGATCCGGCGGATCGCGCGGATCGATTCACGATTGAGGTCCAGTACGGTCTGCCACACGATCAGCAGTGCCGCGGCCTGGACCAGCAACACCGGGACGTCGAGACCTGCCAGCAGCCCGCTCAATTCCAGGGCGATGGTGACCGCCATCGGGCCCAGAAGACCTGCGCCCGGCAGCCGCACCGCGTGGCCCAGCACGGCGCCAACGGCGACGAGCACCGCGATCAGCGGCAGGTCGAAGAACAACGGCGTGGAGGTCGCGGCGTCAGGGGATGGGTCGGCGGCGGTGCCGCCGTAGACGACCGCGACGACGAAGGGCATGGCCGCGGTGATCAGGGCTACGCGCAGATACTGCACGGCCGCAACGACACGATCGTCGCCACCGAGCTCACGGGCGATGGACACCACGCCGGAGGATCCACCTGCGACCAGCGATAGCGCTCCGGTCAGCGGGCTGATGCCGCGGTGCATGCTGAGCAGCGCGCCGCCGGCAATGCAGATGGCAAGCGTGCCCACGGCAACCGCGAGGACCGCCACCCAGTCCGATGCGCCAAGGGCGGATGACGAGATTTCACGGACCAGAAGTCCGGTAACCACGCCGAGCACACCCTGGGCGGCCAGGGTCGACGTGCGTACCGCCCTCGATACGTGACGCGCCAGACTCCAGGCCAGGATGCCGCTGGCCAGGGCGACTGCGACCAGCTCAATGGTGTTCATGGCGCCTAGGGTGCGACCCGTTTCTTGGCGATTCCTAAAAGCCGCCGGGCGGACGGTTCCAAGAAAGTTCAAAGAATCAGCCGCCAACCTCATGTCACGCATCACGGCGACACAAGAAAGACGCAAGAAAGGAGACCGCAGATGCCGACGTTGACGACAACACCACAGACCCGTACGCGCCGGCCGATGACCGGACCCCAGGTATGGGATCGCGCCGCCATCGACGACGCGTCCTACCTGATCATGCTCGAGCCGCACCAAGCCGACGCCTGCCTGCGGATTCGCGCCGACCTTCGGCGGCGCGGTAAGCGGATCGACACTGTCGAGGCGGCCGACTTCATCGACCCCGCGCTGGCCGAGGTAGCCGACGCCATCGGCACGCAGGTGCATTCCGGCCCCGGGTTCATCGTCGTTCGGGGGCTGCCGTTCGACGGCTGGAACGATGAGGAAGCCTCGATGCTGTACTGGGGCCTAGGCACTCATCTGGGTCGGCCGCTGCCGCAGAACCGGGCCGGCGAACGCGTCTATCTGGTTCAGGACACCGGCGCGACCCTGATGGAGGCACGCGGATCCAAGACGAATCTCGGGATGATCTACCACACCGACTCGGCCGCCGCCTTCGTCGGCAGCCGTCCCGACATCCTTGCTCTGATGTGCCTACGCAAGGCCGTATCCGGTGGTGAGTCGCTGATGATCAGCGGTCACACCGCCTACAACGCCCTGTTGGCCACGCGGCCGGATCTGGTGGAGGTGCTCTACGGTGAGTTCCTTTTCGATCGGTCGAAGGACACGGCCGAAGGCGAGGACCCGGTCTCGCGCGGCGCGGTGTTCACCGACACCGCAGCAGGCGTTCGTATCCGCTACAACCGCTTGCATATCGAACTGGGCCACCACTTCTCGGGCGTTCCGCTGACTGCGCTGCAGCGCGAGGCGCTCGATGCTTTTGACGCGATCCTCAACGATCCGGCGAATGCGATCGACTTCACCATGGAGCCGGGCGATGTGTTCTTCGCCGACAACGCCACGATGCTCCACAACCGGAATGCATTCACCGACGCAACCGAGGTCGAGAAGCGGCGTTGCCTGGTGCGGCTCTGGCTCGCTACCGATCGCTAGACGTTCCGATACCTGTAGTGCGCAAAGACGGGCAGCCTCTACCCCGACCACCGACGGGGCCGTCGTGGAGAGGAACACGACGACTGCCAAGCCCTTGTATGGGAACGACTAGGCTCGCGTTGCCCCCGAGGTTTTTGTCCGCCAGCCGAGATAGGCGAATAGCAGCGCGAGCGCGGAATAGACCACAACTTCACCCCATACGAACCCGGTACTCCAAGTCCTGCCGAAGAATTGCAGAGAATCCATGTCGGCGAACAACGCGTAACCGAGGTGGGTGATGGCGAACCCGGCGAACAGGCCAGCCAGGAATCTGTACATGGTTCCCTCCTCGAGGTTCCGTGTATCCAAGCGTCCCCGCTTGCGCCGGTCCGAACTGGGGTCGAAGGTCATCGCACGATCAGTCGGGCGCTCAGCGCGTGGAATGTGGAAGCAATGGCAGGCCAGCGAACAACGGGCTGGCCGGCTGACGATCCAACCCCTGCTGGCGATCACGGAAGGCGAGCAGTTGGCGGCCGCGCTTCGTGCCTACATCGAGTACGTTCGGCTGCCCGGTCCAGAACCGTTATACCTCAGGCGAATCCGTTGGCTTGTCGATGGAATGCCGGCACGGTTTGTTCCATGTCAACAGCGACTGGTATCTCCTGGAGCCGGTCGATGAGAACACCAACCATCGCACCGGACGTTGCCTCTAAGTGGCCGACGGCGAGTCTCGTTGCATCGGAAACGGTTTCATCGGCCGCCTGAGCGATCGATAATGGGCGTGGCCCCGACCGTGTCGCTTTCGGCTGCGACGGCCGCGACGAGCTGGAGAGGTGGGTGACCCGGTGGACGAACTCGGCATCGTGCACGGCGAGCTCGGCGACGCACACTGCGGATCGGGTCTGAGCTTCTGCGATTCGGACGGCATCACACCGGAGTTCTTCGCGCCGACGGCGTGAGGCTGCCATGGGCGAGAGACACGGGACGATTCGCGTTGCCCTAGATCTCCTGCGCGCCCAG
The DNA here is from genome assembly GCA_044508395.1 of Mycobacterium sp. Classification (GTDB taxonomy): domain Bacteria; phylum Actinomycetota; class Actinomycetes; order Mycobacteriales; family Mycobacteriaceae; genus Mycobacterium. Next base: position 51,996 of record JBIQHU010000003.1, read on the forward strand.
CATGAGGGCCGAGCCGGGCTCGATCGGCGTCAGCATTCACGGTTGACTGGGCTGCTGACCCACGCGCGTGCGAATTCCCGCTTCTATCGACGGCTCTACAATCAGCTGCCACCCGATCGGGCAGCCCTGGCTGACCTGCCGCCGGTGACCAAGCAGCAGTTGATGAACTCTTTCGACGACTGGGTGTCAGACCCACGGATCACCAGGGCCAACCTGGAAGCCTTCGTGGCCAGTCCGGCGCGGGCCGGGATGCCCTTTCTCGGCCAGCACTTCGTGTGCACCAGTTCGGGCACCACCGGCCATCCGGGACTTTTCGTGCACGATCCAGGCGCGTGCGCGGTCTATGAGGCGATGAGCTATCGAATGGACCTGGCGTGGCTGTCCGGACGGCAATGGCTGCAGATGCTGTACCGCCGTGCCCGCTGGGCGGTGGTCGTCGGAACCGGAGGTCACTTCGCCGGCGAAGGTTGGATCGAATTTGAGCGCCGCCGCCGGTGGTGGCGCTCCAACAACTGGCGCGCGTTCTCCCTGCAGCTGCCGCTGGCCGAGCTCGTCACCAAGCTCAATACGTTCCAGCCGGCCATTCTCACCAGCTATCCCAGTGCCCTCGAAGTGCTGGCAACCGAGCAGATGGCCGGCCGGCTTCGGCTGCGGCCGGTGATCGTCGAACTCGCGGGTGAGTCGGTAGACGCAGCAGGGCGCGCCCGTATCGCAGCAGCGTTCGGCGAGCTGGCGCTGCACGATTCCTACTCGGCGTCGGAATGTCTTGCCATGGCATTCGACTGTGAGCATCGGTGGCTGCATGTGAACAGCGACTGGGTCATCCTCGAGCCCGTCGACGCGGACTACAGCCCGACACCGCCCGGCCAGCCGTCGCACACCGTACTGCTGACCAACCTCGCCAACCGGCTACAGCCGATCATTCGTTACGACCTCGGCGACACCATCACCGCGCGACCAGATCCCTGCCCATGTGGCAATCCGCTCCCAGCGATCCGCGTCCAGGGCCGACGCGATGACGTGCTGCGGCTAAAGGCGCCCAGCGGCCGAACGGTCAGCATCCTCCCGCTCGCCGTTGGGTCGGTCACCGACGAAACGCCTGGTGTGCAGCGCAGCCAGCTCATCCAGACCGGACCGAAATCGCTCACCCTACAGCTCGACGTGCGTCCCGGTGCACAACCGGAGCGGGTCTGGCAGCAGGCATGCGCGGATCTGGCGGCATATCTCGCGGCGCAGGGGCTACCCGATATCGAGATCATCCGCTCCCCCGAGCGGCCGCGGCGCAGCACAACCAGCGGTAAGTTCCGGCAGGTCATAGCGGTTGCGCCCAGGCACTGACGATCGCCGGGCCTTCGGGTGCGCCGCCGCGAGCGTGCGGTTTTCGTTGGCCACACATCGCGGTAGCTCCAGAGACCGCTGGAGGCATAGGTACGGGACCGTGACGGGACGGCCGGTCGGCCACATACTTGCCAACGTGAAAACAGGCTTAAGTTGCTAAAACAATGGAGCCGGTGACGGGAATCGAACCCGCGCTCTCAGCTTGGGAAGCTGATGTTCTGCCATTGAACTACACCGGCACGCCTGGCCTGAGCCAGTGATCACGAAGGCTAACACTCGAGCGGCTACGCTCGTCGCGTGCTGCTCTCCGATCGCGACATCAGGTCCGAAATCGCCGCCGGTCGGCTGGGCATCGACCCGTTCGAAGAACCACTCATCCAGCCGTCGAGCGTCGACGTGCGGCTGGACAATTTGTTCCGGGTGTTCAACAACACCCGCTACACCCACATCGACCCGGCGCTGCGTCAGGATGACCTCACGACGTTGGTCGAGCCCAAGGAGGGCGAACCCTTCGTCCTTCACCCCGGCGAGTTCGTCCTCGGCTCGACGCTGGAACGTTGCTCGCTGCCCAACGACCTCGCGGGCCGGCTCGAAGGCAAGTCGTCCCTCGGACGTCTCGGCCTGCTGACCCACTCCACCGCGGGCTTCATCGACCCGGGTTTCAGCGGTCACATCACGTTGGAACTGTCCAACGTCGCGAACCTGCCCATCACCCTGTGGCCGGGCATGAAGATCGGTCAGCTGTGCTTGCTTCGGCTGACCAGCCCCGCCGAGCACCCGTACGGCAGCTCGCAGGCGGGCTCCAAGTACCAGGGTCAGCGCGGTCCCACTCCATCGCGCTCGTATCTGAATTTCATCAAGTCCAGTTGACCCGGGAGTCCGTCAACGAGAGGCGATGCACCGTGAGGGTTCGGTAATCACGCCGAAATACGAAACATGCCGGAAACATCGCTGCCGCGCGGCTGAAACCTACTGCCGAAATGCTTCGTCGGAACTTCGTCGAAGGAGCCGACGTGCCCGAGATCGATCCCGCCGCAACTGCATGGTTGCTGGCCGCCACCGCGATGGTCCTGCTGATGACCCCGGGACTCGCCATCTTCTATGGCGGCATGGTCCGCACCACCGGCGTGCTCAACATGATCATGATGTGCTTCATCTCGATCCCGGCCTGCACGGTGGCGTGGCTGTTGCTCGGCTACACCGTCGCGTTCTCCGAGGACGCCGGTAAGGGACTTATCGGGAATCTTTCCCACTTCGGCATGCTCGGAATCGATCCGACGACCGTGCGCGGCGCGGTGCCCGAACTCCTGTTCGCCACCTTCCAACTGACCTTCGCGATTGTCACCGCCGCGCTCGTCAGCGGCGCGATCGCCGACCGTGCGCGTTTCTCGGCGTGGGTCGTCTTCGTGCCGGTGTGGACCGTCGCGGTCTACGCCGTCGTGGCGCACTGGGTCTGGGGGCCCGACGGCTGGCTGTTCAACCTCGGGGTGCTGGATTACGCCGGCGGCCTGGTGGTTGAAATCGTCTCCGGTGCTTCGGCGTTGGCGCTCGCATTGGTGCTTGGCCCACGCATTGGCTTCAAGAAGGACGCCATGCGGCCGCACAATCTGCCGTTCGTTCTGCTCGGGGCGGGCCTGCTGTGGTTCGGCTGGTTCGGGTTCAACGCCGGCTCTGCGTTGGCCGCCAACGGCACGGCGGCCGCGGTGTTTCTCAACACCCTGGTGGCCGGTTGTCTGGGCATGCTGGGCTGGATCACCGTCGAGCGATTTCGCGACGGTAAGCCGACGACCTTCGGCGCCGCATCCGGTGTGGTCGCCGGACTGGTCGCGATCACCCCGTCGTGCGGGACGGTCAACACCCTCGGCGCATTCGTCGTGGGCCTGGCCGCCGGCATCATCTGTTCCTACGCGGTCGGCTTGAAGTTCCGGTGGAACTACGACGACTCGCTGGACGTGGTCGGCGTGCACTACGTCGGCGGTCTGGTCGGTGTGCTGCTCATCGGATTCCTCGCAGCCGAGGTGATGACCGCTGGCCCCGAGGGCCTGTTCTACGGAGGCGGCCTCACCCAGCTCGGTAAGCAGGCGTTGGCGGCGGTGGTGGTCAGCCTCTATGCGTTCGCGGTGTCGTTCGCGTTGGCCAAGATCATCGATCGCGTCCTCGGTTTCCGCGTCAGCGCCGAGGACGAGACGACCGGTGTCGACTTCACCCAGCACGCCGAGACCGCCTACGCCGAGGGTGTGCACGGGCATCAGCCGGTGCGCCGGCCGACCTTGGGCGGTCCGGCTACCTTGCAGCAGCACGCCGAGGCCGCCGAGGACACCGCGGACTGAACTGGCTACCGCGGATTTTGAACGGCCGGAAGCGTTCGGCCGTTGACCCGAGTAGGGTCGAGGTACCGGCGTCGTCGGGGCGCCGGAGCTGCCCGATGTCGGACCAGACTTGATCGGCTGCAGCAAATGCGTTCGGGATGTAACGCCCATGCTGAGCAAGTCGATTAAGTACTAGTTGTCGGCGGGTGCGGAGTGCGAGGCCCATCAGCGAACTAGATAGCGTAGCAAACTCATTGGAGGGGTCAGTGGACATCGTGCTGGGTGTGTCGACCACACCTACGACGGTCCGCATGGTGCTGGTCGAGGGGGAGATGGCCGACGGGTTGACTGTCGATCACGACTCGTTCGACGTCACCACGAACCAAGGCTCAGCAAACTCGGCAGCGGAGCAGGTCGTCGAGGCGGTACTGGGCACCCAGGAGAGTGCCGACGCGGGTGGTCATCGCCTGCGGGCCGTCGGCATCACCTGGAGTGATCATTCCCAGGGCGCGGCACTCCGTGACGCCCTGGCGGCCAGAGGCCTGGACGACGTGATGCTGGTATCCGCGGGCCACGCCGCAGCGGAGCTTGCTCAGGCCGCAGGTCGCGCGGTCGGGTACGACACCACCGCGCTGTTGTTCGTCGACCGCGACACCGCGACCCTGTCGGTCGTTCAGACCAACGACGGGTCGGTGGTCAAGGTGCTCAGCCGCAGCCTGCACGGCGGGGACGCGATGGGGATCCTGACCGAGATGGCGGCCGCCGTCGACGCGCAGGATTCACCGCCGCAGGGCATGTTCGTCGTCGGCTCGGGCGTCGACGTGTCCTCGGTGAAGGAACACCTTCAGCATCTGGTCAGCCTTCCGGTCAGCGCGCCCGACGAACCTGAACTGGCGCTGGCTCGCGGTGCCGCGCTGGCCGCCGCTAATGCCCCGGCGCTGGAGTCGTCCACCGTCGGGCTCGCCTATTCGCAGGATCCCGACGGCCCGACCGCGGGTTCGGCTCTCGCGGGGCTGGCAGGCGCCGACACGCAATTGGCGGCGTTCGGCTCCGATGGTTCATCCCTTGACGAATACGACCCCCAGACCGAACTTCAGCTGTCCGATGGGGAGCGTAAGCCGTTCCTGCTCGTGGGTAGTGCGCTGACGTCCATCTTCGTCGTGGGCGTTGTGGCGCTGGTCATTTCGTTGGCGGTGAGTATCCGCCCGACGGCCGACCAGCGGCCCAGCCCCGGCCAGAACGCCCTCGTTCCCACCGTCGTACCAGCGGCACCGGCGCCGGCGCCCGCTCCCGAAGCGAAGCCGGCCGAGGCACCGCCGCCTGCGCCGCCACCGGCCGCACAGACCATCAAGCCGCCGGTGCCCGTCGCGCAGCAGGTTCCGCAGGCGCCGCCTCGGACCGTGTATGTCGAGGCTCCGCCGCCACCCGCGGCCGCCCCGGCGCCCGCACCTCCACCCGCCGCGCCGCCACCTGCGCCGGTGCCGGTGTACATCCCGCCGCCTGTATACAACCCGCCGCCGATCTACCGGCCGTGGAACCCGCCGTGGCGACCGCCGTATCTGCAGCCGAAGCCGTGGGATCCGCCGAAGTGGAATCCACCGTGGGAGGACGAACCGGAGGAGCAGCCCGAGCTGCCGGAGACCCCGCAGATGCCGCAGCAGCCGCAGATCCCGCAGCAACCCCAGGTTCCGCAGGTGCCGCAGTCGCCATCCCAAGGCTCGGGCTCAGGGGGCTCAGGCTCCGGGTCGGGGTCTAACGGCTCCGGCTCGAGTCGTAGCCCCTACTACCCCGGTGGGCAATACCCGGGATCGGGATCGTCGGGCCGCGGTGGTGGTGGCGGAGGCGGGTGCTTCCTGATCTTCTGCAGCAGGGGCTGAGCCCACTCCGGCTAGCCGCGTTCATTCGTAACCCACCGTTGGTGTGCTGCTAAGTGTCGCGTAGCGATCAGCTCATCGCGGCTGCCTAAAGAGGTGGTATGCGATGCTCAGTCTTCGGCACGGGTTATCTCGGTGCGACGCACGCCGCCGGAATGGCCGAACTCGGGCACGACGTGATCGGTGTCGACATCGACCCGGGGAAGGTCGCCAAGCTCGCCTCCGGCGACATCCCGTTCTACGAACCGGGTCTGCGGAAGATGTTGAGCGACAATATCGCTGCGGGCCGCCTACGCTTCACTACCGACTACGATGCCGCCGCCCAATTCGCCGACGTGCACTTCCTCGGGGTCGGAACTCCGCAGAAGAAGGGCGAATACGGCGCGGATCTCCGCCATGTGCACGCCGTCATCGACAAATTGGTGCCGCTGCTCACCCGATCGGCGGTCATCGTCGGCAAGTCGACGGTCCCCGTCGGGACCGCGGTCGAACTGGGCGAGCACGCGCGGGCGTTGGCCGCCGATGGCATTGACGTCGAGGTGGCATGGAACCCCGAATTCCTGCGGGAGGGCTTCGCCGTGCACGACACGCTGCATCCGGACCGGATCGTGCTTGGCGTGCCAAGGAATTCGGTGTCGGCCGAAGCGGCCGTCCGCGAGCTGTACGCACCACTACTCGCCGAAGGCGTGCCCTTCCTTGTCACCGATCTGCAAACCGCAGAACTGGTCAAGGTGTCTGCCAACGCGTTTCTGGCCACGAAGATCTCCTTCATCAACGCGATCTCGGAGGTGTGTGAGGCGGTCGATGCCGACGTCACGATGCTCGCCGACGCGCTTGGCCACGATTCACGCATCGGGCGGCGATTCCTCAACGCGGGCCTCGGATTCGGCGGCGGCTGCCTGCCCAAGGACATCCGCGCGTTCATGGCCCGTGCCGGCGAGCTCGGTGCCAACCATGCGCTGACGTTTCTTCGCGAGGTGGACAGCATCAACATGCGTCGGCGCACCCGAATGGTGGAGTTGGCCACAACCGCTTGCGGCGGTTCACTTCTCGGCGCGAATATCGCGGTACTTGGCGCGGCGTTCAAGCCCGAGTCCGACGACGTGCGTGACTCTCCAGCACTCAACGTCGCCGGCATGCTGCAGCTCAATGGCGCCACCGTCAATGTGTACGACCCCAAGGCGATCGAGAACTCGCAGCGGCTGTTCCCGACGTTGAACTACTCGACGTCGGTGGTGGAGGCCTGCGAACGTGCCGATGCGGTGCTGGTGCTGACCGAATGGCGCGAGTTCATCGAGCTCGACCCCGGCGATCTCGCCGAGACCGTACGCGCCAAAGTCGTTGTGGACGGCCGCAATTGCCTCGATGCGGACCGCTGGTCCACGTCGGGCTGGCGGGTCTACTGCCTGGGCAAGGGCCCGCGCCGGGTCAGTCCGCCGTCGCTTGTCTGAGCATCCCGTCGAAGCCCTGCCACAACAGCCTGACGACGAGCTCGACGACGCGCTCCCGCGGCGCGTCGCGGTTCTCATACCACCACCTGGCCACGCCGTCGGCCGCCGATTGTGTTGCGCGGGCGAGGATCCATGCGGCCTCGTCGAGGGTGATGCCGTTGAGCTGTGTCCGATCGCCCGCGCCGAACCGGATCAGATCGGCGATGCTCGCCGTCCCGCGATCGGCGATCTCCCGGCATGCCGCGGCGATCTCCGGATCGGCGTGCACGTCCTGGTGCAGCACGCGCCAGAAAAACGGATCCTCCTCGATGAACGCGAAGTAGCTCGAAATGCTGGCTCGAACCATCTCCTCGACCGAGCCACCCTCGAGGCGGCGCAGCGAGCGCTCACGCAACTGTTCGGAGTGCGCCTCGAGAAGCGTGATGTGTAGCTCGCGCTTGGAGCCGAAGTGATCGTAGAGAACCGAGGGGACGACTCCGGCCCGAGCGGCGATATCGGCCATCTTCGCGGCCGTGTACCCGTGCTCGGCGAACACCTGCACGGCCGCGTCCAGGATGCGGACCCGGCGCTCCTCGGCGGACATCCGCTTCCTTGCCATACCGAATGATAATTCGGTAAGCTCGGATCCCATAACCGAATTACAATTCGGTTGATCGCGGAGGCACCGTTCCAGGGCGGGAGGGGCATGACTCAAGGCCCGATCAAGCAGCGGATTCACTGGCTTGCCGTGCACGGCGGAATCCGCGGGTTCTCCAAGTTCGTCGCCCGCAAGGGCGATCCGCAGGGCCGGTTGCTCGCCGACCCCGCCGTGCGGGCCGACCCCGTCGCATTCATCGAGGAAGTGCGGGCGATGGGCCCGGTCGTCAGGTGTCGTGCGGCGTACCTGACCGTCGACCACCAGGTCGCCAACGACCTGCTGCGTTCCGACGATTTCGAGGTCTTCGGGATGGGCTCCAATCTGCCCAAACCGGTGCAGTGGGTGGCCGACCGCACGCGATCCGATCTGATGCACCCGATCCGACCGCCGTCGATGCTGTCGGTGGAGCCGCCGCAGCACACGCGCTACCGCAAGCTGGTGTCGTCGGTGTTCACGCCGCGTGCCGTCGCCGCTCTGCGCGACCGCGTCCAGGATTCGGCGAACGCGCTTCTCGACGGGCTCACCGACGCCGGCACCACTGACATCGTCGACCGGTACTGCTCACAACTTCCCGTCACCGTCATCGGCGACATTCTCGGGGTGCCGGAGGATGCGCGGCCGCGCATCCTCGAGTTCGGTGAACTCGGGGCGCCAAGCCTCGACATCGGGTTGACGTGGCAGCAATACCAGACGGTCAACCGAGGTATCGAGGGCTTCAGCAGTTGGCTGACGAACCACCTGCGAGCATTGCGCCGCAATCCCGGCGATGACCTGATGAGCCAGATCATCGTCGCCTCTGAGGGGGCCGAAGGGGGCCCGCTGACGGAGCAGGAGCTGTTGGCGACCGCGGGGCTGGTGCTGGCGGCCGGGTTCGAGACGACGGTCAACCTGCTTGGCAACGGTATTCGGATGCTGCTGGAGACCTCTGAGCATGTCGCGACGCTGGCGTCCCGTCCCGAGTTGTGGCCCACCGCGGTCGAGGAGATCCTGCGGCTGGACTCGCCGGTGCAACTCAGTGCCCGCATCGCGACGAAGGACAGCGACGTGGCCGGCATGACGGTGCCGCGCAACAAGGCCGTGATCATCTATCTCGCGGGTGCCAACCGCGATCCCAAGGTCTTCGACGATCCGCACCGTTTCGACATCGAACGCCACAATGCGGGCAAGCATCTGTCGTTCTCCGGCGGCAGGCACTTCTGTCTCGGCGCGGCGCTGGCGCGCGCCGAAGGTGAAGTCGGGCTGCGCACGTTCTTCGAACGCTTCCCGGACGCACGGCTGGCCGGTGGCGGCAGCCGTCGCCAAACGCGGGTGCTGCGCGGCTGGTCGTCGCTTCCAATCACGCTCGGCAAGGCCCGCACCGCTGTAGGTTAGTGACGTGGACTTACGAGCGGCGCTGCTCGACCAAACCCAGGCATTCGGCGAATTGGTCCGCGGCGCAGACCCTTTGACGCCGATCCCGACATGTCCCGACTGGACGCTCAAGCAGTTGTTCCGCCATGTCGGACGAGGCTCCCGGTGGGCCGCGCAGATCATCTCCGAGCGCCGCAGCGAACCGGTCAACCCGCGCGACGTGCGCAACGGCAAGCCGCCGGACGATCCCGACGCGGCGATCGACTGGCTCAACGGCGGGGCCCATGCGGTGATCACCGCGATCGATCAGGTCGGCTCCGACGCCCGGGTCTGGACCGCTGCGGGCATCCGGCCCGCAGGATGGTGGATCCGCCGGCTCCTGCACGAAGTGGGGGTGCACCGCGCCGACGCGGCCCTCGCGCTCGGCGCCGACTACGACGTGCCGCCGGAACTGGCGGCCGATGCCATCAGCGAGTGGCTCGAGCTGATGGTGCTTCAGGCGGCTCGACAGACCACGCCGCCGGTGGAGCGCGGCCGCACGCTGCACCTGCACGCCACCGACGCCGGGCTCGGCCCGACCGGTGAATGGACCATCGCGCATGGTGACGGTGGCCTGTCCTGGACACATGACCATGGCAAGGGGGACGTCGCGCTGCGCGGGCCGGCCAGGGATCTGCTGCTTGCGATCGTGCGCAGACGCCCGGTGACCGAGCTCGATATCGAGGTTTTCGGTGACTCCGGCGTATGGGACGGGTGGCTCGAACGCACCCCGTTCTGATCGGCACGTGTACGCCGGTTGGTACCTTCACGACCATGACCACTTCGGAGATCGCGACCGTGCTGGCGTGGCATGACGCGCTGAAAGACCAGGACCTCGACACCCTGATCCAGGTCTCCAGCGACGACATCGAGTTCGGCGAGGCCGGCGGCGCAGCCCAGGGACACGCCGCCCTGCGCGAGTGGGCCAAGACGGTGACCCCCGCGGCAGCGGTGCCGGGTCGGATGTATGTGCGCGACGGAGTGGTGGTCGCGGAGGAGGAGGACGGCAAGGCGTCCGCGTTCCGGGTGGTGCGCGATCACGTCACCTCGGTGTTCCGCCACGACGACCTTGCGTCCGCCTTGGCCGCCACCGAGTTGTCTGAGAAAGATCTGGTGAGCTGATGAAGGGGATCATTCTCGCCGGCGGATCGGGGACACGGCTCTATCCGATAACCTTGGGCATAAGCAAGCAGTTGGTGCCGGTCTTCGACAAGCCGATGATCTACTACCCGCTGTCCACTCTGATCATGGCGGGCATCCGCGACATCCAGGTGATCACCACCGCGGAGGACGCACCCGCGTTCCACCGGCTGCTGGGCGACGGTTCGCATTTCGGGATCAACCTCACCTACGCCGTACAGGACCGGCCGGAGGGTCTGGCGCAGGCGTTCGTCATCGGCGCCGACCACATCGGCCATGACTCGGTGGCATTGGTACTGGGGGACAACATCTTCTACGGCCCGAGCCTGGGCACCAGCCTGACTCGGTTTCAAAACATCAACGGCGGTGCGATTTTCGCGTATTGGGTGGCCAACCCGTCTGCCTACGGTGTCGTGGAGTTCAGCGACGACGGCATCGCGCTGTCCCTGGAGGAAAAGCCCGCAACCCCGAAGTCGCACTACGCGGTTCCCGGCCTGTATTTCTACGACAACGACGTCATCGAGATCGCACGCTCGATAAAGCCATCAGCCCGAGGCGAATACGAGATCACCGACATCAACCGGACGTACCTGAACCAGGGCCGCCTCGCGGTCGAGGTGCTGGCGCGCGGAACCGCATGGCTGGACACCGGAACATTCGACTCGCTGCTGGACGCCAGCGATTACGTGCGCACCATCGAACGCCGACAGGGCCTGAAGATCGGTGCCCCAGAGGAAGTGGCCTGGCGGGCCGGGTTCATCGATGACGACCAGTTGGCCTCCCGCGCAAAGGAATTGCTCAAGTCCGGCTACGGTGCGTATCTGCTGGGGTTGCTGGAGCGCTAGGCGTTGCGAGCATCGCGGCGATCGCCGTCGTCAACGGCACCGACAGCGCCAACGCGATACCGCCGACCGCTGAGCGCGCAATCTCGATTGCCACACTCTCGCTGGTCAGTACATCGCCCAGCGACCGGTTGGCGACGCTGAACAACAACAGCAGTGGCAGCGCGCTGCCCGCGTATGCGAGCACCAGCGTGTAGACGGTGCTGGCGATGTGGTCGCGGCCCACCCGCATGGCGCCCACGAACACCGCCCGGCGGGAGGCGCCCGCCATCCCGGCCAGCTCGAACGCCGTCGACGCCTGCGTGACGGTGACGTCGTTGAGCACACCGAGCGAGCCGACGATGAATCCGGCCAGCAGCAGGCCGGTGATCGACACATTGCCCAAGTACGTAGCGACCGCGTTGTTCTCCTCCTCGGAGAGGCCGGTCAAGTGGGTCAACTCGATTGCAGCCCAGGACAATAGGGCCGCCAACAACAAGGAGGCCAGCGTGCCGAGCAGCGCTGCACTGGTGCGCAGGCTCACGCCGTGCGCCAAGTAGATGACCGCGTAAAGGATCACCGACGATGCCACCAACGCGACGGGTATGGCCGCAGCACCGTCGCGCAGGGCGGGCAGCATGAACACGACCAGCACCACGAACGCGACGACGATGCCGATCAGCGCCCGGAATCCGCGCCACCGAGCGACCGCGACGACCACCACCGCGAACACCACGGCCAGCCCGATCAACGGCCACGCCCGCTCGTAGTCGTAGAAGGAGTACGTGGTGGTGCCGGTCGGGTCGATCTGGCGGGTTATCCGGATCTGGTCACCGACCGCGAGCTGAGGCTGCCCGGCTCCGCCGCTGAATTCCAGCAGCGTGTTCGCGCCCTCGTTCGGACCGGAGTCGATCGCGACGAACGCCTGCACACAGTTGGGGTCACCCTGCGCGGGCGCCGGAGGGGCGGTCAGCACCGCACCCACCGACTGGTAGCCGCAGGGCGCGGCACTGGTCGACACCACATGGCCCGCCTCGGTGGTGACCGCACCACCCGCCGCGTTCTGGAACGGCAGCGGGATGTCGACCTTCTGTTTACTCGGCCACAGCCAGGCGGCCCCGGCCAGCGTCAGGACGCCGATGGCGATCAGCAGGCCGACGACAACCTTGGCGACGAGCGGTCCGAAGGGCGATGGACCCTGCAGGGAGTGCGAATGCGCGTGCGAGTGCGTCACCCGCAACAGGGTAGAGGTTGTTTATCGCGGCCCGGGGCGGCCGGGATCTGCACCTGCACCGACTGGCCTGTCGGCGACGCCGCGGGTACGGCCCAGCGCGGCGCCGAGGGCGACCATCCCGACTCCAAGCGCGAGATGCAGCCAGTTGTCGGCGTCGTTGACAGGCACGAAGTTCGCGGCGCTGTGGTGGTCGATCACGAGCCCGTAGACGAAGAGCACGAGGTACACGATGCCGCCGCCGATGAGGAACAGGCGGGCGCCGTTGAAGGTGCGGGCCAGGGCAACGCCGGCGATGCCGAATGCCAAGTGCACCAAGTTGTGCAGCACGGACACGTTGAACATTCCGAGCAGTGCCGCTTCCGACTGATGGCCCGCGAAGCTGAGCTGGTCATAGTTCGTCGTGATGCCCGGGATGAAACCGAGTACGCCGACGGCCAGGAAGACCACGCCGACAACGAGGGCGGCCTTCTGCACTGGTGTCGCGAAGGTGGTGTGGACTGGATGAGATGTAGTCATATATATCGCCTCGAGTAGTGGTTTACCGGCACGGACTCCCTCGGCTGGAAGCGACGCCTCCGTGTGATACCCGGACATCGCTGTGGCAAACGCGCTGCGGGCGTTCGCTTTCCGGCTAGGCCTCGAAGTGTTTGGACGTGCGTCACTTCGGGCACCGATGCGGCATGGACGATGTGTGGGAGTGCGTCGTCGTCGGTGCCGGCGCAGCCGGCTTGAGCGCCGCACTCGTACTCGGCCGCGCACGTCGGCGCACTTTGGTGGTCGACGTGGGGCTGCCAAGCAATGCGCCGGCTACCGCCATCGGCGGACTGTTGGGCCATGATCAACGCCCACCGGCCGAGTTGTATGCGAAGGGCCGTCAGGAACTGGCGGCCTATCCCAGTGTCGAATACCGCCGGGCCGAAGTCGTCGACGGCACCGCTGTCGATCAGGATCTACGCCTCGTGCTCGACAGCGGTGCGGAGATAACCGCCCGCCGCGTATTGCTGGCCTCCGGGATGCGGTATTGCCCACCGAAGATCATGGGGATCGACGAGCTTTGGGGCAGAACGGTTTTCCAGTGCCCGTTCTGTCACGGCTGGGAGATGCGGGACAAGCGACTGGCGACACTGGCCACCGGCGAGGACGCCGTGCATTCGGCGTTGATGCTGCGCGGCTGGAGCGACGATGTAGTGCTACTCACCGACGGTCCATCGGATCTCGACGCCGATGGACGACGGCGGTTGGAAGCCGCCAACGTCGGAATCGTCGAACGCGGCATCGTCCGGCTCGTGGGTCATGACGGCCAACTGTGCGCCATCGTCTTCGACAACGGGCGCCGGCTGGAGCGTGACGGGTTGCTCGTCGAGGCGCCCCTGCGGCAGCGTTCCCGGCTCGCCGAGCGGCTGGGCGCCACCTGCGCACCCGGGCCGCTGGCCGCCGACTCCGTTGAAGTGGATTCGCTGTACAGGACCAGCGTCACCACCGTTTTCGCGGCCGGTGACATCTGTACCGAGCACTCGGATGTCGCCGGTGCCATCGCCGGCGGCGCCCAGGCCGCCATGATCATCGTGCAGAGCTTGCTGGCCGACGAGTTCGGCCTGCCCTACCCGCCCTGAGGCGAGGTCTGACGCTTGCGTTTCTCGGCGTTGGCCAAATCCTCGATCTGATCGGCCTGCGCGCGCTTGGCATCGGCTTCTGCGCGGTCCTCCGCCGCATCCTCGAGCTTCGACGCCACAGCCTTGGCCACCGCCTGCTCGTTGGAGCGAATCTTGGCGTGCTCCTCGCGTTTTGCCGCTTCCGCCGCCTTGGTGCGCTGTGCCGCGACTTCGTCGGCCCGCTTTTTCGCGGCGGTCGTGCGTTGTGCGCTCGCTACTGACGCCTCTCGCTTCTGCTCATTGGCCGAGGCGCGGGTATCGTCGATCTTGCCCTGCGCGGCTTTGCGTGCGTCCTGTTGCTCTTTGACGGCCTTGTTGCTCTTGGCTTTCAGGTCGGATCGTGACTGCTGCTGAGCCCGATCGGCCGCCGCATCGAGCCGCGCTGCTCGACCCAGCGCGTCGCTACGTTTGGCGAGCGCAGTGCCGCTGTCTGCAAGTTCCTTGTCGCCCAATGCATTCCCGACTTTGGCATCAAGCAGGCCTAGCGACCGTTCGTAGAACAAGCGCGCGGGTGCCTCCGAGTCCATGCGGCTGACGACGCGCTGCTCGATCAGCTCGAGAGGAAACCGCGCGATTCGGTATTGGAGACGTAAGACGGCCAGTGGGGCCTCGACGATTCTCATTGAAACTCCTCTAGGTGTGCCGGTGTTCAGGGCAGGTCGGCCTGGTTGGTCATCTGATCCGCTTGCCGTCTGATGCGGTCGGCCTCGGCCTTCGCGGTCGACGCGGCCCGCGTAGCAGAGAGATGGTCATCGACTGCATCGGCCACTTCTTCAGCGGCGGATTCGATTTCTTCGCGCTCGTCCGCTTTGGCCTGCGCAATGTTGGCCTGCGCATCGAGCTCGGCCTGAGTCTTCTCGCGGGCAGCCCGCTGCTGCTCGGACTTCTCCGCCGCACGCTTCAGGGTTTCCTGCTGTTCGTGCGCTGACCTCTGCGCCGCGGCGGTTTCTGCGTTCACCGCCGCTCTCTCCTGTGCGCTCTCGGCCCTGGCATCAGCTGCTTGCTCCCGGGCCTTTGCGGCCTCGGCGTCGGCTACAGCCTCGACATTGTTGGCCTCTTTGCGCTCCTTGGCCTGCGCCTGTTCAAGCTGGCCCTCCGCGGTCAACGAGTCGTTGCCGGTCACAGCGCCGGCGACCTCCTTGACCTTTCCCTTCACGGAGTCGAGCAGCCCCTTGCGGGCTTCGTCGGCCTTCTTGTGCTCAGTCATCTGGCCCTTTCCTGGCGGGTCGACGCCGCATGGAGCGGCGGTTTGCGCAGCAACCCGCGCATGTATTTCGCGATTTGGACTACGTTCCAACGAATCGACATCAATACATTCGACCGTGAATTCGCGGACCGGCTGCTCCGTCCGCAGGGCAGTGGTTACCCGACGCCCTTGGCGATAAACCTGAGCGGCTACTGCCGGTAGCTCACCAGGAAGTTGCCCAGCCGCTCGATCGCGTTGGCCAGATCGCGGGCCCACGGCAGCGTCACGATGCGTAGATGATCGGGTGTCGGCCAGTTGAAGCCGGTGCCCTGGGTGACCAGGATCTTCTCCTGCAGCAGCAGGTCGAGAACCAGCTGTTCATCGTCGACGATGTCGTACACCTCGGGGTCCAGCCGAGGGAAGGCATAAAGGGCGCCTTGGGGTTTCACGCACGAGACCCCGGGGATCTCGTTGAGCTTCGACCATGCGACGTCACGCTGTTCGAGCAGGCGTCCGCCCGGCAGCACCAGATCCTCGATGCTCTGATGTCCGCCCAGCGCAACCTGAATGGCGTACTGCGCCGGCACATTCGGGCACAGACGCATATTGGCCAGCAGGCTGATGCCCTCTAGGAAACTGGCCGCATGCTCCTTGGGGCCGGTGATCACCAGCCAGCCCGAGCGGTATCCGGCCACGCGATAGGCCTTGGACAAACCGTTGAACGTCAGCGTGAGCAGATCCGGCGCCAGCGTGGCCAGGCAGATGTGCTGAGCGTCGTCATAGAGAATCTTGTCGTAGATTTCGTCGGCGAGCAGCAGCAGTTGATGTTTGCGCGCCAATTCGACCATCTGCTCGAGGATTTCGGTGCTGTACACCGCGCCGGTGGGGTTGTTCGGGTTGATCACCACCAGTGCCTTGGTGCGGTCGGTGATCTTGGCCTCCAGATCGGCGATGTCGGGCTGCCAGCCCTGGGTCTCGTCGCACAGGTAGTGCACCGGCGTCCCCCCGGCCAGCGAGGTCGACGCGGTCCAGAGGGGATAGTCCGGCGCGGGGATGAGCACCTGGTCGCCGTTGTCCAGCAGCGCCTGCAGTGTCATCGTGATCAGTTCGGAGCAGCCGTTGCCGAGGTAGACGTCGTCGACGTCGAACTTCGGAAAGCCCTCGATCAATTCGTAGCGGGTGAAGACCGCGCGCCGGGCGGGCTGGATGCCCTTCGAGTCCGAATAGCCCTGCGCATATGGGAGCGCCTGGATCATGTCGCGCATGATGACGTCGGGTGCCTCGAAGCCGAACGGGGCGGGATTGCCGATGTTCAGCTTCAGGATCCGGTGGCCTTCGGCCTCCAGTCGTGACGCGTGCTCGTGTACCGGTCCGCGGATCTCATACAGAACGTCCTGCAGCTTGGATGACTGCGTGAACGTGCGCTGGCGCGGATGATGTCCCGCGGTATGCAGGGGCAGGTGGTGCGTGGTCACACCCACTATGGTCTCATCACCGTCCAGCAAATATCGAAAAACGCCGTTTCAGCGTTTGCCAGGCGGTCGGGCCCCCTTGGCGATACCTAGGCCTTTGGCCGGTGGCGCCGCCGTTTCGCCGTTGCTGTCACCGGTGGGCTCGGGCTCCGGTTCGGCTGCCGCAGGCTCCGGTGCAGGCTTGGGTGCCGGCGCTGCGGGCGCTGCCTTCTTGGCCCCGGGCCGCCGCGCACCCGCCGCAATACCGAGGCCCTTGACCTCCGGTTCGGGCTTCGCAGGCGCTTCAGGTTCGGCCTTGGCCTCGGGCTCGGCTGCGGCCTTGGGCGCCGCCTTCTTGGCACCGGGACGCTTGGCGCCCGTGGCGATGCCGAGGCCCTTGACCTCGGGCTCCGCCTTGGTCGGGGCTTCGGACGCAGGGGCGGCAGGGGCAGTCTCGGCGGCCGGTGCCTTCTTCGCTCCCGGACGCTTCGCCCCGCCTGCGATGCCGAGGCCCGTGACGGGCTTGGTGTCGGTGGTTTTGGTATCGGTGGCTTGGGTTTCGGTGGTTGTGGAAGCCGCCGGGGCCGCCGGTTCGGGTTTGGCCGCCTCGGCCGCTGCCGGTGCCGCCTCTTCGGTAGGTGCGGCCGCCGCGACGCTTGCGGCGCGCTCGTCGGCCTCCTTGGCGGCGGTTCCCTTCTCGGGCAGCTTCACGCCGCTCTTGTCGAGCGACTCGAGCAGCAGCTGCGCCACGTCCTTCACTTCGGCCTTCGGCACATCGTTGGCCGCGGCGACGTCGTCGACGCCGTCGGTGATCATCACGCGGCAGAACGGGCAGCCGGTGGCGATCGTCGACGCCGTGTCCATCGCCTCTTCGGTGCGCTCCACGTTGACGCGCTTGCCGATGTGCTCTTCCATCCACATGCGGGCGCCGCCGGCGCCGCAGCACAGACCGCGGTCGGCGTGCCGCGGCATCTCGGTGAGTTTCGCTCCGGACGCCCCGATGAGCTCACGCGGCGCCTCGTAGACCTTGTTGTGCCGCCCGAGGTAGCACGGATCGTGGTAGGTGACGTCGATTCCGCCGTCCGCCGGTTTCACCGGCACCAGCTTCTTGTCGCGGATCAGCCGGTTCAGCAGCTGGGTGTGGTGCAGCACGGTGTAGTTGCCGCCCACCTGCGGATACTCTCGGCCGAGCGTGTTGAAGCAGTGCGGGCAGGTGACGACGACCTTGCGGTCCACGCGTTCGACACCCTCGAAGAGCTCGTTGAGCGTCTCGACGTTCTGGGCGGCCAACTGCTGGAAGAGGAACTCGTTACCCGAGCGGCGGGCCGAGTCGCCATTGCAGGTCTCGCCCTCGCCGAGCACCAGATACTTCACGCCCGCGGTCGCCAGCAGTTCGGCGACGGCCTTGGTGGTCTTCTTGGCCCGGTCCTCGTAGGCGCCCGCGCACCCCACCCAGAACAGGTACTCGTACCCGTCGAACGACTCGACGTCCTTGCCGTAGACCGGGACGTCGAAGTCGATCTCGTCGATCCAGTTGGTGCGGTCCTTGGCGTTCTGACCCCACGGATTGCCCTTGGCCTCAAGGTTTTTGAACAGCACGCCGAGTTCACCGGGGAACTCCGACTCCATCATCACCTGGTAGCGGCGCATGTCGACGATGTGGTCGATGTGCTCGATGTCGACCGGGCACTGCTCGACGCACGCACCGCACGTGGTACACGACCACAGCACGTCGGGATCGATGACGCCACCCTGTTCGAGGGTGCCCACCAGCGGACGGGTCGCCTGCTCCGGACCCGAGCCCAGGATGCGCTCGAACCCGGACTCGGGCACGTGGTCGTGCGAGTGCTCTTCGTCGTGCTTTTCGCGGCCGAGATCCTCGCCGACACCACCTTCAGGGGTGTTCTCCAGCGGCGTCTCCTTGTCGCCGAGGATGTAGGGCGCCTTGGCGAACAGGTGATCGCGAAGGTTCATGATCACGAGCTTGGGAGACAGCGGTTTACCGGTGTTCCACGCGGGGCACTGCGACTGGCACCGACCGCACTCGGTGCACGTGGTCATGTCGAGGTAGGCCTTCCACGTGAAGTCCTCGATCTTGCCGCGGCCCAGAATCGCGTCCTCGGGGGGATCCTCGAAGTCGATGCGCTCGCCGTTGTACTCGACGGGCAGCAGCGGGCCCAGCCCGTCGGGCATGCGCTTGAAGGTGACGTTGACGGGGGCCAGACCGATGTGCAGGTGCTTGGAGTGCAGCACGATCAGCAGGAAGATCAGCATGACCGCGATGTGCCCGATCAGCGCCAGCGTCTCGATCCACTCGTTGGCCGTCTCGCCGAGCGGATTCAGCAGCCAACCCATGAGGTGGGAGAAGAACGCGCCATTGCCGTAGGGCAGGGCGTGGGTGTTGGCACCGGCGCCGCGAACCAGCGCGTAAGTCCAGATGACGTTGAAGATCATGAAGAGGATCAACCAGGCGCCGCCGGTGTGGGAGCCGTAGAAGCGGGAGTCGCGGCCGTGCTTCTTGGGCTCGCGGACGATGCGGATGATCGCGAACGTGATGATGCCGAGCAGCACGGCGACGGCGAAGAAGTCCTGAAGGAAGCCGAGGACGTCCCAGCGACCGATCAACGGGATGTGGAAATCGTGGTCGACGACCTGACCGAACGCCTCGAGATAAACGGTGGCGAGGATGAAGAAGCCCCACATCGTGAAGAAGTGGGCGATGCCGGGGATCGACCAGCGAAGCAGTCGGGTTTGCCCGAAGACCTCCTCGATCTGCGTGGTGATGCGCTTGCCGAGGTTGTCCTTGCGGTTGTTCTCGACGCTGGTCTTCGCGCCGGAGCGGATGAGATTCGTGAGGAACAGGACGCGCTTCAGGGCGAAGACACCCACGATCGCGACCATCAGGGCCACCACGACGATCCTGATTAGCATCTGGGTTTCCATCGCACGCCTCCCGTTCCAAGTTACTCGAGGGTAACTTAATGGATGTTACCCACCAGTAACTTTCGCACTGTGCCTGTTCAGCCCGGCTCATAGTTGCACCCCAGCACGAAACGCCGCTACGCAGGCTTACCTAACTAGCCTTAGGCGTCAGTTGTGCGGGCTGAGCATCGCGCGCAGCATGGACAACATCTCCGAGCGTGATTCGGCGCCCAGTCGCCGGCGAATCCGCGCGACGTGATGCTCGACTGTCTTCGCCGAGATGAACAGTTGTGTGCCGATATCGCGGTATGGCATGCCGAGCAACAACAGTTCGGCGACCTCGCGCTCACGATCGGACAATCGTGTCGAGACGGGGCGGGTGGGACTCGGATGCGGCGCGTCGGCGGCTGTGGACGTGTCGACGTCCGGCGCGGCGTCGAGCGCGCTGGTCTGCTTGAGGTCGCGGGCGAGTTGAAGCATCGCGCCGGAGACGCGTCCGTCGGGTGTCTGCAGCGCGGCCTGGCTGGCCAGCCTGGTGGCATCCCACGTCAGGCCGAACTGCGACAGTGTGCGGGCCGCGGCGCTGACCTCGTCCGTGTCGACATGGTTGGCGAGCACCCGCAGCCACGTCCGGCCGGCTTGCGCCAGCGCCTTCGCGAATGCGCTCTGGCCAGCCGCTGTGGTCAGCGCCTGACCGTGGGGCGCCACCGCCTCCGGAGAATTCGCGAGAATCCCCGCGTGCACACCGGCCCAGTGCAACGGCACCGACCACAGCAGCGGGTTGCCCAGCGACTCCAGCAGGGCGAACGCCTCATCGATGGTGTGCCGCAGTCGATCTACCTGCCGCATGCGGGCCGCGGCCACCCACAGTTCGCCCAGCGGTAGCAGCGAGAACAGGTCCATCGAATACTCGGCTAGCACCTCCATCGCGGTATACCAATGCTTCTGTACCGCGCCGCTGTCACCGCTGCGGCGGGCGATCGCGGTCTGCAAAGCCGCCGCCCACAGCGCATCGCGCCGACGCAGCGGCGCTTCGGCGTGGGCGGCTACGGCCGTCACATGGGCAGTCGCCGCGGGCAGTTGGCCGTCGAGCATCTTCACCCAACCTAGGAGCAGCCGGTGCCTGCGCGCGACGAACGCCATGCTTTCCGGGCCGTCCTGCGGTGCAGTGCGTACGGCGCGACTGATCACGCTGCGGGCGCGGACCGGATCGCCGCCGTGCAGCGCGGCCAATGTGACGAGCGCGGCGGGTGTATCGGGCGCCACCCCGGTGGGCTGCGGTTCGGCGACGATCGACTGGCCCAGCCGTGCGACCGCCGAGGGATACGGCATCTCGAGGGACAACAGCAGACCCTCGGCGAGGCTGCGGGCGGCGCGCGACGTCGACGTCGGTGGGCCCGCGTTCCCGGCACCGAGCGCCGCGCGGGCCGTTGGCAGGTCCCCGACGGCGAGCGACGCGATGGCACCTGCCGCGCTGACGAACGCGTCGGGATAGGGCCCGAGCCAACGGAAAAGGTCGGCGGCTTGGGCGGAACTGCCGTCGTGCGCGGCGATGCTCGCCGCGATCCGGACCGCCGCCGCGCGTTCGGCCGGGTCGTCGGAGCCCAGCAGATCGTCGGCGATTCGGCCCGCGGCCGTGCAGTCGCCGGTCAGCGCAAGCGCATCCGCCAGCCGCGAGTTCAGCTTCGTTGCCCCCGCATCCGTGGCTGCGCGGTAGAGCCGGGCGGCCCGTGCGGGTCGGCCGTGGTTATCGGAGGCGAGCTCTGCCAATGCTTGGGCCAGCCGGTCGTCACGCAGCCCGTGTTCGGCCAGCCGCAGAGCGAGATCGGCTGACAGCGTTGATGATTCGATCTGGGAGACGAGCAATGCGATCTCGATGTCGTGATGCCGTGCGGCACCGATGATCTGCGCGACACAGCTGTGCACCGAACGCAGGAAGGCGTCGCTGTGTGACGGTTCGAGCAGTCCGCTGGCGCGGGCGCGGTCCACCATGGACTGAGCGTCCTGGGCCTGGATCCGCAACGTCGCCGCGACGTCGTCCGGCCCGAGTTCGGGGCTCAGCGACATCACCAGCACGGTGTCCAGCACCGGTTCCTCCAGGCGGCGCAGGCGCTCGATCAGGGCGAAGCCGGCGGCCTCTGCGACCGCCGCGGCCGGTGCCCCTTCGCGGGACGACGCGGCGGCGATCGCCGGTTGCACCAGAAAGGGCAGCCCGGCCGTCGACGCCATGAGTACCCGGAGAAACTCGGATGTCGGTGGGGCATCGAAGGTTTCGGAACAAATACGCGTGACGTCGGCGGGACTCAACGCGCCGACCGAGACGACGGGGTTCTCGCGTTCGATCGCGGTGGTCAGGGCGCGGAGAGCCGGGCGGTGTGCGAGGGGTTCGGTTGCGACGATGACGGTCGAGGCGGGATCGGCGACCAGATCGACGAGTTGTGCGAGCTCGCCGTCGTCGAGCAGATGCGCGTCGTCGATCACCACCGCGGCTTTGGGATCGTCGCCGCTGCGGGGAGGCCGGGTCAGCACGGGCACGCCCGCGGTCCGCAGCGTGGCGCGTATCGCCGCGAGCGCGGAACTCTTACCGCTGCCGATGCCGCCGGAGACCAGGACCTTCACCGGGTCGCCCGGCGCAGTTGTCAGCGCGGCGACGGCGTCACGCGCGGGCGGCGGGATCTCGGCCGCTGGCTCGGGCGCCGGTTTCGGCATGGATCACGGACCGTCGTCAGGAATCACCACGTCAGGTGTGGTGGTGATCGGCTCTTCGGTTGTCGTCGGGGGTGCAGTGGTGGGTTGTGTGGTGGTGGGCTGAGTGGTGGTGGGTTGCGTCGTCGTCGTAGTTGTCGGTGTCGTCGTAGTTGTCGGTGTGGTCGTCGTGGTGGTGGTTGTCGTCGTCGTGGTGGTCGTCGTACTCGAGGTGGTCGACGGTGTAGTGGTCGTCGTCGTGGTCGTCGACGGAGGCGGCACCACTGTGGTGCTCGGGCGGCCGTCGGATCCCGTGACGGTGATGGTTTCGGATGTAGCAGGCGGACCGGCGGGCGAGGGACCGGTCTCGACGGTCGTCGCGGTCTCGGTCACCGGACCCGTGCTGCCCGTCGTGCTCGTCAACGTGACTGCAAGGCCGCCGATGGCCAACAGCGCGGCGGCGGCCGCCGCGCCGAAGAGGATGGTCGGGCGCTTGTACCAGGGCAGCGGTCCAGGTTCCGGGGTGAAGCCTTCCTCTTCATGGCTGAACTCCATCGGCGGGCGGGCCGCGCCGGTGGTCGACGGATCGAACGTGTAGTCCTCGCCGGTGTACGGCACCGGCTCGCCCGCCGGCGCGTCGTCCTGCGACCACGCGAGCGCGCGGAACGTCGACGACCCCGGGGCGTCGGAAGCCGCATCGGCTGCCGCCGCACCTGCTGCTGCCGCACCCGCCCACCCCATGGTCGGGGCCAGCCCCGTTGGGGCGTCGGCGGCGGTCGCCATTCCGGTTGCCGCCTCGGCACTGGCGGCCAGCACCGCCGCGCCTGCAGCCACATTCAGTTGGGATTGCGGCGTCGTGACAACGGGAGCGCGCAACCTGGTCGACAGCTGCTGGGTGACCAGCGGGATGTTCGCTCCTCCGCCGACGGTGGCGACCGCCGAGATGTCCGCGATCCCAACGTTGTTGCGCTGCAACGTTTCTTCAACCGTGTCGAGCAGAGCGTTCAGGGGTCCGGCGATCAGCTGTTCCAGCTCGGTGCGGGTCACGCGGACGTCGGAGGCGAATCCGGGCAATTCGGCGTGCACGGCCGTGGCGGTCTCGGCGGACAACCGCTCCTTGGCGATCCGGCAGTCGTTGCGCAGCCGGGCCAACGAGCCGACCGCCGCCGTGCTCGCGGGATCGGAGGCGTTGGCCTCCGCGATGCCGGCCAGCACATGATTGAGCAGGGCCTGGTCGATTTGGTCACCGGAGAACTCCGGGTATCGGACCGTCTCGCCGATGGTGTCGAAGTTGGCGCCCGCATTGGCCAGCGTGATGCTGGTGCCGCTGCCACCGAAGTCGCACAGCACCACAACGCCGCTGGATGGCAACCCTGGCGCCGATTGCAGTGCCGCGAATGCGGCGACGGAATCCGGGACGAGCGCGGGAATCACGCCGTCGGGTGCCAGGCTGGGCCTGCCGCGCAACGCGTTGCGCAGCGCACCCACCGTGGCGGCACTCCAATGCGCGGGCACCGCGATCGCGATGGGTGCCCCACCTCCCACCGTGCGGGCCATCGCATCGAGGGCTTCGACCAGCACCTGCTCCCCCCGGTGCGCGGAGCCGTCGGCCGCCACCAGCGGCACCGGGTCGCCTACTCGCTCGACGAACCCCGTCAGCACCATGCCCCGCTGGGGCGCGGACGGGTCCGCCGCGAATTCCGACGGCAGGCCCACTTCCGGCGGGCGATCGTCGAACACGGTGAGCACTGATCGCCGCATGACTGGGGGCCGGCCCATGCGAGCCGCCACTAGATTGGTCATCCCAATCGACAACCCGAGAGAGTCGCTCATCTTTTCCTTCGCGTTTCGGCCGAACCTCACGATAGCGGCTCGGTCCGCCAATCCACGGCATTCCCCCTATGCCGCAAAAACCCCTAACGCCGGGCCCCCTAATACCCCGGTTTCAGAGGTGGGTTTCACACCGATCTCTGCGGCTTCGGCCGTCGATAGCATCGTTCTGAAGCCATCGGCTCGCATATCTGTACTGCCGCGTATATCTCAATCGGGAGGGAGGGTGTTTCATGGCCAACGAGTTGCTCGACTTCGTGCTGTCTCTGGTGCGCGATCCCGACGCCGCAGCACGCTTCGCCGAAAACCCGGACCAGGCCATCCTCGACGCCAACCTCACCAACGTGACCAGTGCTGATGTCAACAACCTGATCCCGGTCGTCACCGAGTCGTTGGGGGCAGTCGTGCCCACCGTAGGCGCTGAGGGCGTCACCGACGTCACAGACAACATCTGGGCCAGTGGTGCCGCCACGGCTGCTTTCGACGCGTTCGACGATCAAGTGCCTATTCAGGCTGTTGACGACGGGCACGCGGCGATCGTCGACTACGTAGATGCGCCCGATCAGCTGCTGGACGCGCTCGGCGACGCCGGCGTACCGGGCGTTGTGGGCTCCGACGACGGTGGTCTGCAGTTCGACCAGCCCACAATCGATGATTTACCAGAGATCGACTTGCCGACCGGCAGCGATGTGGGCGCCACCGTCATCGAGATCGCCGACATGGATTCCGACCCGTCAGGATTCGACATCTTCTAACCATTTCTAACCCTCCAACCCCCAGCACCACCACGACTGCGCGGCCTGAAAGGGCCGCGCAGCCGTGCTTTCGTGGCCTTCAGCAACCACCCCCTAACAACCCCCTAATCCCCTAACGCAAGCTCGATCACAACCCGAGTTGCACCGTCCAAGCGAGGGGATTCGGCCCCGTTTCCGGGGGGTCGTGCCCTCCATACCGTGGTCTTCAGTTCGCCGGACAGCCGGTGACCCGACACGACCAAAGGACAGAAAAATGACGAACGTGATCGACTGGATCCTGGACCTCTTCCGTGACCCGGTGCGCGCCCAGGAGTTCATCACCGACCCGGGCCGCTCCATGGCCGCGGCCAACGTCTCCAACGTGAGTGCGGCCCAGATGCAGGCCGTCGCCGCCACGGTGGCACCCGCGGCGGTCCTGCACGGCGGCGGCGACCCGGTCGTCGGGCTGCAGCAGGCGGTCGCGCAGACCCACGGCATCGCCTTTGCGCCGCAGCGCCAGACCGAGGCGCTGTCGAACAACGACACGCTGAGCCACAACGACACCCGCTTCATGAGCCCCGAGACCCACCTCGCCAACACGGCGGGTGAGGATCAGCAGCAGGGCGTCGGCAACTTCAGCCTGGACTTCGGCGACATCACCCTCGGTGACAAGACCACCAACACCGCCAACAACGGCGGTGTCGTAAACACCGGTACCGCAGGCGATATCGATGCCACCAACGTCGACGGTGACGGAAACGTGGTCGGCGATGACAACGAGAACGTCAACGCCGGCGACATCGACGACTCCAACGTCAACATCGGTGAGGACAACGAGCTCGACGACAGCGGGGACCAGACCGCGGGCGGCGACATCATCTCCGACAACGACGGGCCCGTCATCAACGACGTCGACATGAGCGGCGGCAACGGCGGGGGCGCGGTCGGCGGAGATGGCGGCGGTGGACTGATCGGCATCGGCAACGACGGCGGCGACGCCTCCGGCGGTGCGGGCGGATCGGGTGGAGTAATCGTCGTCAACGACAACGACACCACCACTGTCGGCGGGAACCAGACCACGGTTAGCGACGTCGACGCCGATGTGCTGGGTGGTGTCTCTGGCGGCGTCAGCTCAGGCGACAGCTCGGTCGACAACTCCATCGATGACTCGGTGGACAACTCCGGCCAGGACCTCTCCGTGGACAACTCGGGTCAGGTCACCACGACCGTCGACGTCGACAACACGGTCGACGCCGGCCTGTTCTGATCCGCAGCACGAAAAACGCCACTGGCGGGGATCGAAAGACGATCCCCGCCAGTCGGCACATCTACCGTTGGTACGAAGCGTCTCGCGGCGCCGCCGACAAGAGGGACTTAATGACGCAACCGAGCGAGGGCAAGGGGCCGGCCACACCGGCCAGACCCGTCACGGCCGGCGGGCCGGCCAGACCAGTCAAGGTCATCGTCGAGCTGATCGACCACACCAGCAAGATCGCCGAGGCCAACGAGCGCGGTGATCTGGTCGACCGGCTGGCCAGGGCCAAGTCCCGGATCACCGATCCGCAGATCCGGGTCGTGATCGCCGGACAACTCAAGCAGGGCAAGAGCCAACTGCTCAATTCGCTGCTGAATGTGCCCGTCTCGCGCGTCGGCGACGACGAGAGCACCGTTCTGCCGACGGTGGTGTCCTACGGCGAAAACGCCACGGCCAAACTGATCGTCGCGCGGCCCGACGGCGCCGAGCCGGAGGTCATCGACATCGCGATGGACGACATCAAGACCGATCTGCGCCGTGCGCCGCAGGCCGGTGGGCGAGAGGTGCTACGGGTCGAGGTCACCGCCGCCAGCCCACTACTCAAGAACGGTTTGACATTCGTGGACACGCCGGGCGTCGGTGGCCACGGCCAGCCGCACCTGTCGGCGACGCTGGGTCTGTTGCCCGACGCGGCTGCGGTGTTGATGTGCAGTGACACAAGCCAGGAGTTCACCGAACCGGAGCTGACCTTCATGCGGCAGGCATTCGAAATCTGCCCGGTCGCAACGATCGTCGCCACCAAGACTGATCTGTATCCGCAGTGGCGCAAGATCGTCGAGACGAACAAGGGCCACCTGAACCGGGCGGGCCTGCCGATACCGATCATCCCGTCGTCGGCGCTGCTGCGCAGTCACGCGATCCAGCTCAACGACAAGGAACTCAACGAGGAGTCCAACTTCCCGGCGATCGTCAAATTCCTCAGCGAGCAGGTGCTGTCACGACAGAACGACCATATCCGCGATCAGGTTGTCGCCGAGATCCGTTCGGCCGCCGAGCATCTGGCCATGAAGGTCAACACCGAGCTCGCCGCGCTGAACGATCCTGAGGTTCGCGACCGGCTGCAGGAGGACCTCGAACGGCGCAAGGAGGAGGCCGCCGACGCCCTGCAGCAGACCGCACTGTGGCAGCAGGTCCTCAACGACGGAATCGCCGATCTCACCGCGGATGTCGACCATGACCTGCGTGGCCGCTTCCGCATCATCGGTCAGCATATCGAGAAGGAGATCGACTCCTGCGACCCGACGCAGCACTGGGCCGAGATCGGCACCGAGCTGGAGAACGCGATCGCCACCGCGGTCGGAGACAACTTCGTGTGGGCGTACCAGCGTGCCCAGGCGCTGGCCGAGGAGGTGGCCCGCACGTTCACGGAGGCCGGGCTCGAGGCGGTCAAGATGCCACGGATCGACGCCCGTGAGATGGGCGCCAGCCTCGGCGAGATCAAGTCGCTGAGCAACCTGGAGGCCAAACCGGTCGGCAAGGGACGCAAGGTCACCATGGGTATGCAGGGGTCCTACGGCGGCGTGCTGATGTTCGGGATGATGACGTCGTTCGCCGGTCTCGGCATGTTCAATCCGCTGTCGATCGGCGCGGGCCTGCTGATGGGGCGCAGCGCATACCGGGAGAACATGGACAACCGGATGATGCGGGTGCGCAACGAGGCGAAGCTGAACGTCCGCCGCTTCATCGACGACGTCTCGTTCGTCGTGAACAAGGAATCGCGTGACCGGCTCAAGGGCATTCAGCGGCAGCTGCGCGACCACTACCGCGCCATCGCCAACCAGACGACCCGCTCGCTCAACGAATCGCTGCAGGCGACGATTGCCGCGGCGAAACTCGAGGAGAACGAACGCAATACCCGCGTCAAGGAGCTCGAACGTCAGCTCAATATCCTCAACCAGGTGCTCGAGCACGCCGGCAAGCTGGCGGCCGAGGTGCACCCTTCGGAGGTCTCCTGACGCCGCGGTGCCTAAGCTGGACTGTCGATGAGCACAAGTGATCAGGTGCGCGCGATCCTGGACGGAACCATCCAGGCGTACCGGTCCGACCCCGCTTACGCGCAACGTCCCGATATTCACAACGAACTGGACCGGATCGGCCGCCGACTGAACCAGCCGATCCGCATCGCGCTGGCGGGCACACTCAAGGCCGGCAAGTCGACTCTGGTGAATGCCCTTGTGGGAGAGGACATTGCACCGACAGACGCCACCGAGGCCACTCGCATCGTGACCTGGTTCCGGCACGGCCCGACGCCGAAGGTGACCGCAAACCACCGGGGCGGCAGGCGATCCAACGTGCCGATCGGTCGCGACCCCGTCGGGGGCGGGCTCACGTTCGACTTCGCCGCGCTCGATCCCGAGGATGTCATCGACCTGGACGTGGAGTGGCCCGCCGCGGAACTGATCGACACCACGATCGTCGACACCCCTGGTACGTCGTCGTTGTCGCGGGACGTCTCCCAGCGCACTTCGCAGCTGCTGGTACCGGAAGACGGCGTTCCGCGGGTCGATGCCGTGGTGTTCCTGCTGCGTACCCTGAACGCCGCAGATATCGCGCTACTCAAGCAAATCGGCGAGTTGGTGGGGGGATCCACCGGAGCGCTCGGCGTGATCGGGGTCGCCTCCCGGGCCGATGAGATCGGCGCGGGCCGTATTGACGCGATGCTGTCGGCCAAAGATGTCGCGGCCCGGTTCACCACCGAATTGGAGCGCACCGGAATCTGCCAGGCGGTGGTGCCGGTATCGGGGCTGCTTGCGCTGACCGCGCGCACCCTGCGGCAGAGCGAGTTCGTCGCGCTGGAGAAGTTGGCCGGCGTGGACGCGGTGGAGCTGACGAAGGCGATGCTGTCAGTGGACCGATTCGTCCGCGAGGACAGCCAACTGCCCGTCGACGCCGCCACCCGGGCCGCGTTGCTCGATCGGTTCGGCATGTTCGGGATCAGGATCTCGATCGCCGTGCTGCGTGCCGGAGTCAGCGATTCCCTCGCCCTGGCCGACGAACTGCTGGAACGCAGCGGCCTGATCGCATTGCGCGATGTGATCGATCAACAGTTCGCGCAGCGCTCCGATCTGCTCAAGGCGCATACCGCACTCATGTCACTGCGACGATTCGTCCAGAACAACCCCATCTACGCGACCCACTACATCATCGCCGACATCGACCCGCTGCTCGCCGACACCCATGCGTTCGAGGAGCTACGTCTGCTCAGTCAATTGCGTTCTCGTCCAACGACATTGAACGATGATGAGATCGCTTCACTGCGGCGCATCATCGGCGACTCCGGCACCGACGCCGCCAGCAGGCTCGGGCTGCAACCCGATGCCCCGTACGACGGTCCCCGCGCCGCGTTCGCCGCCGCCCAGCGGTGGCGTCGACGCGCCGAACACCCGCTCAACGATCCGTTCACGACGCGCGCCTGCCGGGCGGCGGTGCGAAGCGCGGAGGCGCTGGTCGCGCAGTACGCGGCGCAGGGCCGCTGAGCGGCCAATACAGCCGGAGCCGGTAGCTAACGGAGCCGCTAGCTCACGGGGCAGGCGCCGTCACGGTTTCGGTTTCGGTGACGGTGCTGGTCTCCGTGCTCGTGCTGACACTCGGCGACGTCGTGGTGGTGGCCGTCGGGGACGTTGTGGTCGTGGTGGTTGTCGTTGTTGTCGTCGTTGTCGGCTCGGTGGTCGTCGGAGTGTAGGTCTCCGTGACGGTCTCGGGCGCCGACGTCGTCGTCGTGGTGGTCGGCACCACTGACCTGGACGTCGTGGTGAGCGGAGTCAGCGGGGTCTGTTCGGCGGGCTCGTCGCCGCCGGTGATGAGTTTGGCGAGCCCGAACACGATGAGCGCGACCACCACTGCGCCGAGAGCGCCGAATGCGACGAGCGCGGCGGGCCGGCGGTACCACGGACCCGGATCGCCGGGCGGCTGACCGGGCGGCTGGTTGTAGCTCGTGTAGACGGTCGGGTCGTCGTCGGGGTAGTTGGGGTCGTCGGGAGATCCGTATCGCGCCACGGGCACCGATAGTAGGCGCTCAGGGGAAGGGATTGAGCGTACGCGTCACATTGGTGCGCGGTCGTTGCCGTGTTGTTCTCGGGGGTTCCTCTTCGCGGGTTGCGGTACGGGCCGTCGTCGGTTCGGTCGACGACGTCGTGCTACTCGACGTCGTCGACGATGACTCGCTACCCGACGTGGTCGAGGAGGGATTGATGTCGGTGGTCTCCGGGGGACTGGTACTCGTGATCGTCTGCGTGGTGGTGGCCGCCGACTCCGACGCGGTCGCGCTAAACGTTGGTTCGACGAAGTCGATGGGGGCTTGCTCGGGTTGGCCGAACTGGCGGGACAACGCCATCGCCGCAACGATCAGGATGCCGACCACCACGAGGGCCAGAAGGCTCGCCCCGACCACCGCCGGGGTGCGGTTGTGCCAGGGCTGCCCGTCGTCACCCTCGTCAAACCGGCCGGCCACGGGCACCGATAGTAGCCGCGACCTGCACTTCGGCGCCTGTTCAAGCGAGCTGGGGGAGTACCTCTGCGGCGAAGAAGTCCAGGTGATCGAGGTCCGACATGTCCAGTAGTTGCAGGTAGACCCGCTGCACACCGATCTGCAGGTAGGAGCCGAGCTTGTCGACGATCTCCGTGGGCGTCCCCACCAGCGGGGAGTTGCTGCGCATCTCGTCGACCTCCCGACCGATCGCGGCGGCGCGCCGCGCGATCTCCTGCTCGTCGCGACCAGCGCAGACCACGAAGGCTGCGGAATACGTCAGTGAGTCGGCCGCCCGTCCCGTGTCCGCCAGTGCCGATGCGACCCGTTCGTACTGGGTTCTCGCCACGTCGACCGGCGCGAAGGGAAGGTTGAACTCGGAGGCGAATGCCGCGGTCAGCGCCGGCGTGCGTTTGGCGCCCGCACCCCCGATGATGATCGGTGGATGGGGCTCCTGAACAGGTTTGGGCAGAGCGGGTGAGTTCGCGACCGTGTAGTGGGTCCCGGTGAAGTCGAACGTCTCGCCCGGCGGGGTCGTCCAGAGTCCCGTGATGATGCTGAGTTGCTCGGTGAGCCGGTCGAACCGTTCGCCCAGCGGCGGGAACGGAATCGCATAGGCCGTGTGTTCGGCCTCGAACCAGCCGGCGCCGAGGCCCAATTCGACGCGGCCGCGGCTCATCTCGTCCACCTGTGCGACGGCAATCGCGAGTGGGCCGGGATAGCGGAAGGTTGCCGAGGTGACCAGCGTGCCCAGCCGGATCGACGCCGTCTCCCGCGCGATCGCGCCCAGCGTGACCCAGGAGTCGGTGGGCCCGGGCAGGCCGTCGCCGCTCATCGCGGTGTAGTGGTCGGAGCGGAAGAACGCCGAATACCCGGCGGCCTCGGCCGCACGGGCGACCGCCAGCTGGTCGCCGTAGGTGGCGCCCTGCTGCGGTTCGACGAAGACCCGGAAGTCGAGTGGCGAATCCATGGGGGCCAGCGTAGGCGCCGAGCCTGGGCTCAGAAGACCTCGACGCCGGAGGTGTTGATGAATATGCCGTGGCCGGTGCTGTCGTTGGTGAACCGGGTGCCGTCGCTGGTCGCCTCGATCGTCCAGCCGAGCGCGTGATAGGTCTGGTAGTCCAGCGTGACGGCGGGGATGTTGCCCAGGTTGCCCACGACCCAGCGCATGCTGCCGTCGGCGGTGACCCTGACCCCGTTGGCGGGCATGCCGTTCACCTCGATCGCACTGTTGAAGTCCGACTCGCAGCCGACCTCCTCCCGGGAGATCTGGCAGCGTGTCAGGCCCGATTTGGTTTCGATGAACACATAGCCGGACTCGTCGGGCGGCAGCGTCTGTCCGCCGGGCCGCGGGCCGGTCGGCGGTGCGGACGGCGTTGTGCCGGTGGGCGGGGGCGTTCTGGTCGGCCGGGTGGTCGGGGAGCCGGGCTCGCTGCCCGAGGTGCTGGATGCGACGGGATTGCCGTCGATGGTGGTGGAGCAGCCGGCCAGCAGGGCGAGGGACAGCAGAAGCCCAACGGCGAGGCCGCGTTTCGCCCGGTGCGACATGGGGTCAGGCTACGCGCCCGACGTCACAAACCCCGGCGCGCAGCGCGGACGGCCTGCGCAACCTGCGCGTCGGAGAAGGTCAGTCGGGCTTCGTCGCGGCCCGCGACGAACATGGTGAGCTCCCCGATGTCGCCGGTGACCGTGAGCTCAGGACCACGTCCGACCGTGGCCAGTGTCTGGCCATCGGGTGTGGACAGGGTTACCCGGGCAGGCACCTTGCCCATCGTCAGCCGGGCCATCACGGCCAGCGGCCGCCGCAACGCGGCGATCGTATCGGTATCGAGAGCGCGTGGCTCCCAGCCGGTTTGGGCCCGGCGAACATCTTCGTGGTGGATGAACATTTCATCCATGTTGGCGACCGCGTCGACGAGTTTGAACGGCGACAGCAGGGGCGGCCCGGATGCGATCTTGTCGACCAGCTCATCCCATCCGGTGGATGCGGCGGTCTGCCGCTGCACCCGGTCGGTGTAGCCGGCAAGAAACGGGATCGCGATGCCGGGCGCAGCGTCGAGCCGCCGCTCGCGCACGACGAGATGGGCCGCGAGATCTCGGGTGGTCCACCCCTCGCACAAGGTCGGCGAGTCGGGTCCGACCTCGCTCATCGTCGCCACCAGGGCCGCGCGCTCGCGCTGGGCTGCAGTCATGCCTAACCCTATGACAGCGGGCAAAATGCCAGGCACTTCATACCGAGTTGTGCTGTGCTGAACCGGCGCGACCTCGCCCGCACAGATGTCGACGGAGGAAGTCCGTCTGTAAAGCCGTGATTTCGGTTCGCAGTGGCTCGAGGTAGACATCGAAATGTCCGACGGAGTAGTGGCGGATCTCAACTTGCGGCATCAGGGCCGCGATGCGGGCGGCGTATCTGCTTGATGCCTGTTGATCATGGTCGGCCAGGCACATCAACACCGGCATACGTAAGCGTTCTGCCGTGCCGTCGCGATACCGCGGCAGCGCGAAGATGAAACGGGGAGCGAGCGCATTGCGCCAGCCGGTCGCCTCGCCGCCGAGCGAGCGGAAAGCCTCCTCGGCCTCGGGTTCGGTGAAGACAGCTACCTGACCGGGCGGTGCGACCACTGGTACGAGAAAGGGGTCTTTGCCCAGACGGTCCTGGACGACATCGCGAAATGCAGCGGTCGCGAATTGCATGGTCCGGTATGTCACGCCCCAGTTGAGTCGTTCCCACAGGGTGCGTCCGCGGTGCCAGCCGTCGATCATCGGTACCTGTGACACAACCGCGGCGATCCGTGGATCGGTCGCGGCGACCGCGAGAACGTGTCCGCCGCTGAGGGACGTTCCCCACAGCGCAACCCGGTCCGGATCGACTCGTTCATGCGCTCGCACGAACCTCACGGCGGCGCGATAGTCCTCGTGCTGTTCCGCCACGTTGATCACCTGGCGCGGCTGGCCACCGCTTTCGCCGAAGCGGCGGTAATCGAAGGCGAGCACTGCCATTCCGCGAGCTGCGAACGCCTCTGCATAGGCCGGGAGTCCCAGCCGCTTGGTCGCGCTACCTCCGTGTCCCATGACCACACACGCGACCGCCGCATCCGCAGCTGGCTTAGGCCAGTACATGTCACCGGCGACGCGGACTCCGTTCGAGGCGAAGAACACTTCCTCGGACACGAGCACCGGGAACGCGGGGGGCTACGGGGTGGGTGTGGCCGTGGGAGATGGTGGTTGGTTGGGAACCCTTGGAGAAGGACCCATCTGCCCGGGTGTCGAGGGGCTAGTCGGTCCCATCATGCCCGGTCCCATCATGCCCGGTCCCATCATGCCCGGTCCCATCATGCAGGGGCCAGGTCCCCTGTAGTGCCGACCGGGAAAGTCGGCGCCGTCGGTGCTGCGGCCAATGAAGAATCCCGAAAAGAACACCACCGCAACGATGAACACTGTCGCGGCGACGATGCCCGCCCAAACCAGGACCTGGGCTGCGGTGCTGCCCTCCCGGCGTGCGGGGACGGGTGTCGCCGACGACTCCACTCGATCAGTCATTGTGCTGCCTCCTTCGTTCGTCGAACGGCGGACCAAGGCTCAGCATGCGCTTCCGCAATCTCACGGAGTAGGGCCGATGGTCCACGCTGCAACTCCCCAATGGCCCCGTTCGAAGTTGAGTGACTTGGTGCCCTACCCGGCAGTGCCGTCAGACGAGTGTGCTGTAAGAGCAGCACGAGCCGGAGAAAGGAGTCGGCAGTGATATCGCTCGAATCGGAGATGACAGTCGCGGGATTGACTGGTCGTGAGATCACCGACTTTCTCCTGAAGTGTGACGACGACCGCTATCGGAAGTGGTGGCCCGGCACGCATCTGGAGCTCCACATACTCCGCCATGGGAATGTGGACCACGTCGGCGATGTGGTGCTTATGGATGAGTACATCGGTTCTCGGCGGGTGCGAATGGTCGGCGACGTCATCGAGGCGGTTCCAGGGGAACTGGTGGTGTGGCAGCTCCAGCCGGGCCGGTTACGCCTGCCGGTCAGATTGACGCTTCAGCTGGCGACCGTCGAGCTGGGAGTTCGGTTGCGGCACACCATTACCGCCGGATGGTCAGGTCCTGCGCGTGTGTTCGACCCACTGTGGCGTCTGTATTTCTCCCGGTCGTTCGCCGGTGCCATGGATCGGCATGTGCACACCGAGTTCCCGCTGATGCGTGATCTGCTGCGTGGCTGCCCGCCGACCTGAAACCAAGCCTGAAGCCGTGTCGGGCAGACTCACGCGTCATCCTGGGCGAGTGTGAAGTAATTTTCCTCTTCCTGCAGGAAGTGCAGTCGCAACACCGCGTGCAGTCCATACAAGCAGGCGAGTAGGTCATCGAGTTGGTCAGGCTGTACGCCGCCGCTCGCCTGTGCGACCGCGAGGTGTGCTCCGATCCGGTCGGACAGTCGGCGGATCTCTGCGTGTGTACGACTCATCGTGGCAGTTGCTTCTCCACCGCCGAGTGGGTGGGCCAGAGCGGGATAGAGGCGACTCTCCTCGGCTTGCTCGTGCGGCAGGATTCGCTCGGTGAGAAAGCCGTGCGCACGGATGAGAGAATTCAAGGCCGCCTGATCCGCACCGGCGACTAAGCGGTCCGCAGCGTCACGAAGCACGTCGATGGTGTCGCGAAGTTCGTCATGCTCGGATGCGAAGCGCTGCAACATGTCTTCTGTCTCGGCTGATAGGTCGATCTTGGTCGAGGGGTTGGCTCCCAAGGCGCGAAGTGCGTTGAGGATGACGGCGACATCGATGCCCTCCTGCAGCAGCGCACCCGCCGCGGGTGGCAGCCAGCCAAGCGCAGCGACCGCCATCGCCGCTAAGGACAGCGACATACCGACAACGGCGCTTTGGATGGCGATCCGGCGCGACCACCTGGCGATATCCATCGCATCGGCGAGGCGGTCCAGGCGATCGGTCGTCAAGACGATGTCGGCGGCTTCTGACGACGCCGTTGCGCCACGGGCACCCATCGCGACACCGACTGTAGCCGCTGCCAAGGCGGGGGCGTCGTTGATACCGTCGCCCACCATCACGGTGACCGCGCGCTCCCTCTCGGCGCGCACCGCGGCTACCTTGTCGGCTGGACTCTGCTGTGCGTACACCTCATCCAATCCGAGGACCGTCCCGACTTCCCGCGCGGGTTCGGCGCGATCGCCGGTCAACATGACCAGCCGGTTGAGGCCCGCAGAGCGCAGACGCCGCACTGTGCGCGGTGCATCGCGGCGCAGCGGATCGTGCAGCAGCACTGCGCCCGCTAACTCCTCGTCCAAGCGCACCCACGCTATCGCGGCTGAATCCAGGCGCGCACGGTTTATCGCAGCACGGGCCCAATCTGCTTGCCTACCTTCGCTGCTCAGCTTTCCCACTCGGACGCGATGACCGTCGACAGTCCCCGTCACCCCGCGTCCGGCCTCCTCAACGACTTGTTCGGGCACCGACAACTGGTAGCCCCGCGCCGCGGCCTCGGTCACGATCGCCTCGGCAAGTACGTGTGGCGACACCCGGTCCACCGACGCCGCCAACCGGAGAATCTCAGCGGTGTCAATGCCCGGTGCTGCCAATACATCCACGACGGCTGGGCGCCCCATTGTGAGCGTGCCGGTCTTGTCCATCACCAAAGTGGTTGCGTTTCCGAGACTTTCCAATGCGCCGCCACTGCGGATGACGACACCGTGGCGGGAGGCGCGTGACAGTCCCGATACGACTGCAACCGGCGCGGCAAGCAGCAATGGGCACGGTGTCGCCACGACCAATACGGCGACCCCGCGCACTGCGGAGCCACTCGCCAGCCAAGCTCCACCGGCAACAAGAAGCGTCAGCGGTAAGAACCACGCCGCGTAGCGATCGGCCAATCTCACGATCGGTGCGCTTTCCGCACCCGCCTGTTCAGCCAGTCGGACGACGCCCGCGTAGGTGCTGTCCTCGGCGGTCGCCGTGGCCCGCAACTCGAAAGCCCCGCCAGCGTTCACCACGCCGCTGCGAACGGGTTCGCCTGCGACGCGTTCCACCTGCAGGGACTCACCGGTGAGCACCGACTCGTCCAACACGGCCGCCGCGCCAACGACGCGCCCGTCGACCGGCACGATCTCACCAGGCCCGACTACCAGCAGATCGTCGACCGCCGCGTCTGCTATCGGTATGACGCTGACGTCGGATCCGACCCGCCGTCGCGCGAATCGGGGGGCGTGCTCGAGCAGTGATCGCAGATCGTGTGAAGCTCGACGCTCTGCGGCTGCTTCTAGGGCGCGCCCGCCGGCGAGCATGACCGCAATGATTGCGCCGGCGAGGTATTCGCCCACCAGCAGTGTGCCGACTAAGGACAGAACCGCAATCAGGTCGACGCCCACCCGTCCGCGTCGTAACGCCGCGATGACCCAAAACACCGCCGGCACCACCGCAACCGACGTGCCGACGATCCAACAGACATCCGCCGATTCGCGCCTGTCGAGCAGCCACAGCACGCCGCCGACTGCCAACGCGCCGACCGTGATCACCACCAGGGCCACCTCGTACATCAATCGCCAGCGGGCGGTGCGCGCAAGGTTCCGCTTCACGTCGTCCACACTGGTCTATCTTGACGCCGCGGTACAGCGGATTCGGCCTCCTTGCCGACTGTCAAAGGCCCTCGTACACCCAGGTCAAAAGGCTCTATGACCGCGGCGCACGGCCGCCGAGCCTCGAAGGGGCAGTTCCGGCGAAAGGCCGTTCAGACATGCGAGTTGACGGGCGCGACGTCGCCGTCTCGGGCAGCTTGCTTCAGCCGCTGGTCAGCCGGAGCAACGACATTTTCCGGCTCGTGCTAGCGGCGCTGATCTTGGCAACGGTTGTCACGAGTTCGTCGATGGTCCCCGACGAATCGGTCGTTGCCCTCGAGCAATCCACCTCGGGGATTGTCGGCGTGCTGACGCCCGACTGGTCTGCGCGTCTCTACCTGGTGTACCGCGGCACCGTAATGGCCTTGCCGCTGGCGATCCTGGTCAGTCTGGCCGTTGCGCGTCGCTGGAGGATCCTGCAGGCCGCGGTGGCTGCGGGACTCATTGCGGAATTCGGGTTGGCGGTCACGGGAACGGGACCGCGCTGGCATCTCAGCATGTCCGACCGGCTCGGCCCTGTCTTGTCGCAGTTTCTCGACGATCCCCGGTGGATCGCAATGGTCGCCGCGGTCCTGACTGTTTCGGGCCCCTGGCTGTCCGCCCGTTGGCGGCGGATCGGATGGACGTTGCTCCTCGCCTTCGGGCCGATCCATCTCGTCGTCGGCGCGAGGGTGCCGGCCGGGTCCCTGCTTGGGCTCGCCGTCGGATGGTTCGTGGGCGCATTGATTGTCCTTGTGGTCGGTACGCCCGCGCTCGAGGTGCCGCTCGGGGAGGCT
Source organism: Mycobacterium sp. (assembly GCA_044508395.1). Taxonomy (GTDB): domain Bacteria; phylum Actinomycetota; class Actinomycetes; order Mycobacteriales; family Mycobacteriaceae; genus Mycobacterium. Next base: position 89,819 of record JBIQHU010000003.1, read on the forward strand.
GTCCGAGTGATGGCGAGGCGCGGATTCCTCGTGGCCGGACTCACCGTGCTGCGGCCGGCCGGTCGGGGTCCGCTGGTTCTCTCAGCGAAATCTGACGGACCAGCGGCACTTGCCGTTGTCGAGCTTTACGGCCCCAACCAGAACAGCGGTGGAGCACTGCGTCAGGTGTGGCGATCGGTACGGTTTCGTGCCAACGAAACCCCACCGTTGCAGGCGTCCCTGCACCGCGTCGTCGAACACCGGGCACTCATGGGGATCGCGGTCGCCGATGCGGGTGTTGCAAATGTCCACACGATCGCATTTGCCGCACTCCGGCGGGGATGGCTGATGTATGCACACACGCCCGTCAGCGGAACGCCGATCGCCGAATGTGTGGATACCTCCACGGTCGACGCAGTGTGGGAAGCACTTGGTGTGCTGCACCTTCGGAAAATCGCCCACGGCGACTTGAGATGCAGTGAGATCACCGTCGATGACGGCTCTGCACGTTTCGGTGGTTTCCACCACGCCGAGTTCGGCGCGACCGATGCTCAACTCCAATCCGATGTGGCCCAACTCCTCGTTACCACCAGCGAGTTGGCCGGTGCGGAAATGGCGGTCGCGTCGGCAATCGCCGTTTTCGGTAAGGACGCAGTGCTGGCGGCGTCGGGCCGTCTGACCAAGTCCGCGTTGCCGAGGCGGATCCGCATGTCAGTGGCTGACCTCAACGCCGCGATGCGCTTGGTCCGCAAGGAGGTGATGCGGCAGACCGGCGTAGAGCGGATTCGCCCGGAGGTGGTCACCCGATTCTCGCGCAACCAGATCATCCAGCTGGTGCTGCTGGTGGCGTTGGTCTACGTCGCGTATCCGTTCATCAGCGCACTGCCGACATTTTTCTCGCAGTTGAAAACCGCGAACTGGTACTGGGTTTTGCTCGGCCTGGCGGCGTCGGTCCTGACGTACGTAGGTGCAGCGGCGGCGCTTTGGGTATGCGCTTCAAAGACAGTGAGTTTCCGGCGCCTGGCGGTCGTGCAGGTGGCCAATACGTTCGCGGCTGTCACGACCCCGGCGGGTGTGGGTGGGCTGGCGCTGAGTGCCCGATACCTGCAAAAGAACGGACTCGGCTCGGTGCGTGCCACCGCGGCGGTGGCACTGCAACAAGCGGTGCAGGTGGTCACTCACGTCGGTCTGCTGACCTTCTTCAGTGTCGTGGCGGGTGTTTCGGCGGACTTGTCGCACGTCGTTCCCAGTGTCAGCGTGCTCTTTCTGATTGCAGGCGCCACACTCGGCATCATCGGAGTGCTGATGTTCATCCCGAGGTTGCGGCGGTGGCTCGGCACGTCGGTGCGCCCGCGGTTGACGGCGGTCATCGGCGATCTGCGCGCACTCGCTCGACAACCAGAGCGGCTCGCGATCATCGTGCTCGGCTGTGCGACAACGACACTCGGCGCCGCATTGGCGCTTTGGGCCAGCATCGAGGCGGTTGGCGGCCACACGACATTCGTAACTGTCACCGTCGTCACGATGATCGGCGGCACCCTCGCATCGGCTGCACCCACGCCGGGCGGCGTGGGAGCGGTCGAAGCCGCACTCATCGGAGGCCTTGCGGCGTTCGGAATGCCTGCTGCCGTGGCTGTTCCATCCGTGTTGTTGTACCGCATATTCACCTGTTGGTTGCCGGTGTTCGTTGGATGGGTGGTGATGCGATGGCTTACCTCAAACGACATGATCTAGTGCCCGAGCAGAATCCTGCGCTGGGCGCTTCGCGGGTCGCTGCCACTACAGCTGATACGGTGTTGGGCTGGCTGAATACCTCCGCGGACGGGTTGTCAGACTCCGAAGCCAGTACCCGACTCAAGAGATATGGGCCAAACGCCGTTCGGAACCACCACGTGAATGCGTTGGCGGTGCTGGGGCGCCAGCTGCGCAATGCGGTGCTCATCCTGCTGGCCGGCACCGCCGTCGTGTCTTTTTTCTTGGGTGACAGCGCGCAGGCAATCATCATCGGTGCGATCTTGACCGTCAGCGTCGGGCTCGGTTTTGTTAATGAGTACCGCGCCGAAAGAGCCTCTGCTGCAATTCATTCACAGATGAGACACACCGCAGTAGTGCGCCGCGACGGTCAGTTCGTTCGGCTTGATGTCACCAATATCGTTCCGGGAGACGTGATTCGGCTTTCGCTGGGTGAAGCCGTTCCCGCCGACGTGCGGCTCGTCGACGCCAGTGGGCTGGAATGCAACGAGAGCATTCTGACCGGCGAGTCGACCGGCTCGCAGAAGTCGCCACAGCCGGTGCCTGCCGGCACCGAGTTGGCCGAGTGTGCCGACTTGGCCTTCATGGGCACGATCGTCAGCGCCGGCGAGGGCACCGGGGTGGTGTATGCCACTGGCGGCGATGCCGAGTTCGGCCGTATCGCAGGAGGCCTGGGGGAGCGTCAGCCCGAAACGGAGTTCCAGATCGGGCTGCGCCGGTTCTCCTACCTGCTGCTGCAGGTCGCTGTCGCGCTGACGGTTTTGATCTTGATCAGCAATTTGCTGCTGCGCAAACCGGTGATCGACTCGGTGCTGTTCTCGCTCGCGATCGCCGTCGGTATCACCCCGCAGCTACTGCCAGCGGTGGTCAGCACCAGCTTGGCGACCGGGTCGCGCCAACTGGCTAGGCTGAAAGTGCTGGTCAAGCGGTTGGTGTGTATCGAAGACCTTGGCGACATCGACATTCTGATTACCGACAAGACCGGGACATTGACCGAAGGCCGGATCAGCCTCGTCGACACGGTCGACTCCGCGGGCGGGCACAGTGAGTCGGTGCTGCGGCTTGGTCTCCTGGCGACCGACGTCGACCCGCAATCGGGCGGAGTCAGCGCCAACCCGCTCGATGCGGCTCTCTGGGAAGCGCCATCGGCAGCACAGCTCGTCCGCACCTCGGTGCAGGTGGCCGCCGTGCCGTTCGACCACACCCGCAGGGCGGCATCGACACTGGTCGATGACGATGGGCTCCGCGTGCTGGTGACCAAGGGCGCGCCCGAACAGGTGCTGGCACGCTGCCAGACAACGCCTCCCGAAGTCGACCGCACCCTGGCGGCATTGTTCGCCGCAGGGCGCCGAGTGGTGGCTGTGGCGGCCAAGCCCGCTCCCGGTTTGACGACGATCACCACCGACGACGAGCGCGATTTGGTGTTGGCCGGTTTCTTGGTGTTCGCCGACGAGCCCAAGGCCGCCGCACGTGAGTCCCTGGCCCGGCTGGCAGCGCTGGGTATCGAAGTGAAGGTCGCTACGGGCGACAACCCCCGGGTGGCCGAAAAGGTCTGCGAAGAACTGGGTTTGGCCTCCAAGGGCACCATCACGGGGGTTGAGCTGGAGGCGCTTGACGATGCCGAGTTCGCTCAGGTCGCACGGGATCACAGCATTTTTGCCCGGATCACTCCCGAACAGAAGGCGCGATTGATCGAATCGGCGCGCCGGACCGGGCGCTCGGTGGGCTTCCTCGGTGACGGTGTCAACGACGCGCTGGCGCTGCACGCCGCCGATGTCGGCATCTCCGTGGACAGCGCCGCAGACGTGGCCAAGGATGCCGCCGATGTGGTCCTACTGGAAAAGGATCTGGGGGTGCTGGCCACCGGCGTCGCCGCCGGCCGCCGAATCTTCGCCAACACCATCAAATACGTACTGATGGGCACGTCGAGCAACTTCGGCAACATGTTCAGCGCAGCCGCAGCCTCCGCCCTGCTGCCCTTCTTGCCGATGTTGCCCAGCCAGATCCTGCTCAACAACCTGCTGTACGACAGTTCGCAACTGGCGATCCCCACCGACCGCGTCGACGACGAACAACTACATGCTCCGTCGCACTGGAACGTCGCGTTCATCCGCCGGTTCATGCTCACTTTCGGCCCGATCAGCTCGTTTTTCGACTTCCTGACATTCGGACTGATGCTGGGCGTGCTGCACGCGGGGGCCGTCCAGTTCCGCACCGGCTGGTTCGTGGAATCCCTCGCCACGCAAACGTTGATCATCTTCGCGATCCGCACCCGCAGGGTGCCGTTCTTCCGCAGCCGCCCCGGTGGGCTATTGACGATGACCAGTCTCATCGTGGTGGTCGTGGCCGTCGTGCTCACCATCTCGCCGCTGGCTCACCCGTTGGGCTTCACACCCCTGCCGTGGCAGTTCTACGCCGTGCTGGCCGCGTTCGTCCTCACCTACCTCGTGCTGGTCGAATCGGCCAAGAAGCTCTTCTACGCCGAACCGATGCGGCTCTTCGGGGCACCGCACCGGACTCGCGGCACCGTGCATCGCATTCATCGCCGCGCCGCAAGGTTCAGTCACCCCGCGGGCATTCCGTAGGGAGTCGGCGGACCTATCACCGGTGCATCCCGTTTACCGCTGGTTTCTCAGCAAGGTGTTATCGCAAAATTTTCACTAACCTGTCCAGTTCCTCAGGGCAGATGCATCCGAAGCGGCCTTCCTTCGGCATGGGTGCAGTCGTCGAACGCGACGTCATCGCCGGCGCACTCCACGCCGGAGGCGACCGACCCTCAATAGGCGTGGTGGGCTATTCGAGGGTGCCGTCACGAAACGCGTTGCCTGGCTACCCAAACGTGGCTCCGATGAAGTAAGTTGCTCGCAAGTTAGTAAACGGATTCGACCCAGAGAAGGGCGTTGTGGTGGCTCGGGCGAAGTCGAAGAAGGCGAAACAGCAACCGCTGCTTCCGTCACGAAGCGCGCGACCTCCGATACAACGCAGGGAGCGTACCGCCGGAAGGCCCATCAATGCCGACGGCGAAGAAACGCGTCGACGGATCTTGAGTGTGGCGCGCGACTGCTTCGCTGCCTACGGCTATGCCGCCACCTCCAACCGACTCATCGCCGATCGGACCGGCTACACCTCCGCGGCTGTGTATCACCACTTCGGCCGCAAGAACGAACTGATGATCGCCGTGTACGAGGCGACCGAGGCAGAGAATTACGCCAGGATGCGCGCCGCGATCGCCGATAAGACCACGCTGATCGCCAAGATCGAAGCGATCCTGGACGTAACCCACAGCATTCTGGCCGAGGATCCTTCGCAGGCCAGGTTCATGTTCGTTGCCCGAGAAGAGGCCACGAGGCACGAGGATCTAACCCCGATCTCCCAAGACCGCGTCTTCGGCGACTTGTTCAACGAAGTTGTCGCGGAAGCCACCGCGGCCGGTGAAGTAGATGCCAAGGACGCGAAATTCGTGCGATCCGCGCTTCTGGTGGTCACCTCGGGCTTGGCCAACGTCGGCACGGGTGTCAGCCCGGCCGTCCACAAGGTCGCGACCGAGAGTTGCAAGCGACTCATCGCTGGAACGCTTCTCAAGCCAACCTGAACAGGTTGGCGTCACCGTGTCATACGCGACACGTCCGGTTGCCCTCGCTTAGGCGAGGGCGCGTCTAGCTTGGACGCTAAGCGTTGTGTGCAATCCAGTAGCCCTTGCCAGCTTCGCCACCCGTTTCCCCCTCACGACGTGCGGAATCCCGCTTGTTTATCGGCCGCCCCGGCCGCGCTAGAAAAGAAAACTTGCCAACCGACCTATTAGTTACCTACAGTGCACTGTAGCTGGTACGCAGGCGCGCGGGCAGCACCGAGGATTGTTGTTCCTCGCCAACCCATTCCGGGAGAGGTAAATGACCCCATCAGCCGCGAACGAGTACGACGAAGAGGTTCTGCGGCAGGAATTGACGAGCCTCTCTCTGCCTCCCAGTAGATACCCGACGGGCTGGTTCCAGATTGGTTGGTCCGACGAGATAGCTGCTGGTCAGGTCAAGCTGTTGCGTTACTTTGGAACGCAGATCGTGCTGTGGCGAGACGAAGCCGGAGAACTCCACGCGAACCACCCGACGTGCATGCACCTCGGCGCAAACCTAGGGGTGAAGGGATCGGTCCGAGGGGATCGCCTGGTGTGTCCCTGGCACGGCTGGGAATGGAATGCGGACGGCAGTAATGCGTTCATTCCGCACAGCTCGCAGGCGTGCAAACCGCGGCTTCGGTTGAAGAAGATCTGGCACGTCAAAGAGTGGTACGGCTGCATCATCGTATGGCACGACCTGCTTGATAGGGATCCGCTGTGGGACATGCCTGTCATCGACGAACTCGATCGCGGAAACTACTATCCGTTCGGATCGCATATCCGCACCTCGTGGACTATCAAGGCGCATCCTCAGATGGTCGTGGAAAATGGTGTGGACGCATTTCACATCCCATTCATCCACGGTGCGGGCGAGGTGCCGGAAATCATATCCGCCGGGCCCACCGAAAAAGACGAACGCGTGTGGGAGTCTGTCGTCACCACGTCGTACGGCGCGGGCAAGGATAAGACTTGGCTGACTCCGGGCGGAAAAATCAACTTGACGCTGTCATTCGTGCTCTGGGGCTTGGGGCTGGGGATGGCATCGTGGCCCGCCGAATTGCTGGGAGGGCGGATGATCACGAACCCGACGCCGATCGATGACACACAGACCGAACTCTTTTGGTGCATGACCGTTGACCGTGGGGAAGACACCGGCGAGGCCCTGAGCCCATTTGCCAGTAGGTTCATCGAACATCAGCGAAAGACGGTCACGCAGGACTTCTTCACGTGGGCCAACATGGAGGTGCTGCACCCACCCAACTTCGCTCCCGAGGAAGGCAAGCACTACGCGGCGCTGCGCCGCTGGGCGTGGCAGTTCTACCCGGACATCGAAATGCCCCGACGCACCCGCTCCACGCCGCGCTTGGTCGGTAGCGGGGATGATTAGCCGGTGCCGGCGGAGGATCCCGACAACGGCGACCCGGATGCCAAAGTGATCATGGTCGATTCAACACTGTGCCAAGGGCATGGTCGGTGCGTCGCTACACTGCCCGGGCGATTCGACTTCGACGACTTGGGTTATGCAGTCGTCCTCGATCCTATCGTCAAATCTGACGACGACGACCTGGCTCGCCTGAGAGTCGCCATCGACAGTTGTCCAGAACGCGCCATCTCACTGGGCGGACGGGAGTCACATTGACCGAGTCGGTGCAAGAGCTGACGTTCGACCACTACGACGAAGCGTTCGCGAGTTGTCCGTATCCGGTGCTCGCTGAGCTCCGTAGTCGGTGCCCAGTGGCGAAATCCGATGCGCACGGAGGCTTCTGGCTTGCATCGACGATGGAGGCGGTACGCGCGATCGCGCTCAATCCGGCGGTGTTCTCGTCTCGCTACACCTCGGTGCCGAAGGACATCGGCCTGGGCGACGTGCTCTTCCCGCCGGTTCAGCTCGACCCGCCCGATCACACTCGCATGAGAAAGCTGCTGCTGCCGAGCTTCTCGGCCCAGCGTGCCGAGGATCTGCGCGAGTACACCCGTGGCCTTGTGGTGGACCTTTTGACAGACATCCTCAGTCGTGGCCAGCAATTCGACGCCTCGGAGGACTTCGCGCGCCTCGTCCCAACGGCGGTGGTGTGTAAGTTGCTCGGACTTCCGGGCGACATCAGTTTGTTCACCGGCTGGGTACGCCGATTGCTCGAGCAGGTCGCCATCGATCCCCAGGATGCCGCGATCGCTGGCGCCGAGATGTTCGGTTACATCAACGACGTTGTGGTAAATCGGCGCGAGCACCCGGGCGATGATCTGCTCAGCCTGATGTTGGCCACCGAGGTCGACGGGGAACGTCTGGAGGACGTCGAGGTCGTGTTCGGCGCACTCAGCCTTGTGCTAGCGGGCATCGATACGACCTGGAGCACGCTGGGGAGCGCCATTCATTACCTGGCGTTGCATCCCGATCAGCAGCGGCGCCTACGGGAGCACCCCGAGGCGATGGAGCTGGCGCGCGAAGAGTTCCTGCGCGCGTTCGCAGTCGTGGCACCCGCCCGACTGGTGGCTGAGGACACTGAGTTGAACGGCAGCAAGCTGAGCAAGGGAGACATGGTCATCGTGTCGTTCCCGTCGGCCAACCGCGACGAAAACGAATTCCCCGACTCCGAAGAGATCGTCCTCGACCGCAGCCCAAACCGGCACCTTACCTTCGGAGTCGGCGTACATCGCTGCCTTGGAACGCATATCGCGCGAATGGAACTCGACGTGGCGCTTACCGAGTTCCTCAGGCAGGTCCCCGAGTTCAGTCTCGCCAATCCCGATGAAGTCACCTGGAGCCGGGGGCAGGTCCGCGGCCCACGTCAGCTCACTATCAAGGTGTCCACCAAGTGAGCGTTACGTTGAAGGCTCAGACGTTAGAGGTCAGTGTCGACGGCGTGGTCGCGACCATTACGTTGACCAGACCGGAGATTCTGAACCGCTTCGATCACAAGCTGCACGTCGATTTCGTTGAGGCTGTCGCCAAAGTGGCCGGCGACAAGTCGATTCGGGCCGTTGCCATCGTGTCGACGGGCACGGTGTTCTCCGCCGGCGGCGACTTCGACTTCATGTTGAAGGCCAACGATGACTTGGAGTTCCTCGTCGGACACGCCGAAATCGGTAAGAAACTCCTGATGTCGCTTGTCGAACTGACCATCCCGACGGTGGTCGCGGTGCACGGCGCGGCCATCGGGCTGGGCGCCACCGTCGCGCTGGCCTGCGATTGCATAGTCGCCGCGAAAGGAGTGAAGTTCGCGGACCCCCACGTCAAGGTCGGCTTGGCCGCGGGCGACGGCGGCTGCCTGGTATGGCCAGCGGCGCTGGGGATGACACGCGCGCGCAGATATCTGCTGACCGGTGACGCACTGCTGGCAGAAGACGCATACTGTTTCGGTGCGGTCACCGACTTGGTGGAGACACCCGAAGAGGTCGTACCGACTGCGTTGCGGCTGGCCCAGCAGTTCGCCGAGCTTCCACCGCTGGCCGTACAGGGCACCAAGAAGGCACTCAACAACGTCATGCGGGCACGTGCCACCGAGGTCGTCGACCTCGCGATGGCCAATGAAGTAGCTTCCGCGGTATCACGGGACCTCGTCGAGGCGATCGCCGCGGCCCGGGAAAAGCGAGCCGGGACCTATGTCGGAGCGTGAGGTCGGCTTATCGTCGCGGTCGTTGAAGCTTGCCTCGACGCCGACAATCGCAGTGGTGAACCAGGATACGATCGCACACCAGATCGACGAACTGTGGAATTCATTTCATAACAACAAAACCGTAGACCTGCGCTGGCGCAGGGCTCAACTGCAGGGCGTTCGGACGTTCCTCAACCAGAATCGCGAACAGATCTTGTCGGCGCTGCAAGCCGACCTGGGCAAGCCGACATTCGAGGCTTACGCGGCCGACATCGGTGCCGTACTAGCGGAGGCGCAGTTACTGTCGGATGAGCTGCCGAAATTGATGCAGCCCCGCAAGGTCTCGACGCCCCTGCTCAACATGCCGGCTACGAGTTGGATCTATCCCGAGCCGGTCGGTCCAGTCCTCGTGCTGCCCGCGTGGAACTACCCGTTCGGGCTCGCATTGCTTCCGGCCCTCGGGGTACTGGCGGCCGGAAATCCCCTCGCCCTCAAGCCATCCGAGATGGCGCCGCGGTCGGCTGAACTACTTGTGGAAGAACTGCCCCGCCACCTCGACGGCGAATCGGTTCGAGTCTTCGGCGGCGGGCCGGAGTGTGCTCAGGCGCTGCTGCAGCAGAATTTCGGCCACATCCACTACACGGGTAGCGCCACGGTGGGTCGACTGGTGATGTCCGCCGCCGCAGAACATCTCACGCCGGTGACGCTCGAACTCGGCGGGAAGAATCCGGCCTACGTCCACTCCAGCGCGAACATTGCGGTAGCAGCACGCCGAATTCTGTGGGGCCGGATGATGAACGCTGGACAGGTGTGTCTGTCGCCAGACTACGTCCTGGTCGATTCCGCCGTGGAGAACGAATTTCTCGACGCCATCGAGCAGGCGGCCCGCAGTATGTACGGGCCGGATCCGCGTACCAGCAAGGACTTCGCCCGGATAGTCAACGATCGACATTTCGACCGCATCAGCACGTTGATGCAGGGCGCGGGCGACATCATGTTTGGTGGCGAAACCGACCGTGCGACTCGGTACATCGCACCCACCGTCCTCACCAACGTCGACGACAGTCACCCGATCATGAGCGAGGAGATCTTCGGACCGGTCCTGCCGGTGAGGTCCGTATCGAACTTGTCCGACACAATAGAATTCGTCCGCTCGCTACCGACACCGCTCGCATTCTACGTATTCGCCGACGACAAGCACGCCGCCGAGCGGGCGGTCGCCGAAACGAGTTCCGGATCGGCCGTCGTCAATCACGTCTTCGTGCATGGCTTCAATCACAACCTTCCATTCGGCGGGGTAGGGGACAGCGGAATGGGCCGGTATACGGGCCTGTCGAGTTTCGACTGCTTCTCAAACATGAAGTCCGTCATGAAGACACATGCCTTTCCTGACGTCTCAGCATTGTTTCCGCCCTACCGTGGCTGGAAGCTACGGCTTGTCAGTCGGATCCTCAAATAACACGTAAACACAGGAGCCCAAACGCATGACAGAGGATCGATTCGACTACATCGTCGTAGGGGGTGGGTCCGGGGGAAGTACGGTCGCTGGTCGACTCGCAGAAGCCGGCGCCCGGGTACTCGTACTGGAGGCGGGAGGAACCGATCGTCGGCCTGACGTCGCGATTCCAGCGGGGCTGCCCGTGGTCTACCGGACCTGCAACTGGAAGTACGTTCCGGAGCCGGATCCGACGCGGAACGGGTCCACCGAAGCGTGGCCAGCCGGAAGAATCCTCGGCGGAGGTGGATCCATCAACGCGACAGTCTTCGTCCGCGGGAATCCCGCCGACTTCGACAACTGGGCTCAGCTTGGCGCGACCGGCTGGGACTACCAGTCGGTGCTACCAGACTTTCGGCGGATGGAGAGCTTCTCCGGTGGCGCGAATGAGTATCGCGGCGATACCGGCCCGATTTCCGTTGGCTATCAGACCATCTCGCATCCCGCTAACGAACCGTTCATCGCAGCGGCAAAGACGGCGGGGCACGTCTTCACGGAAGACTACAACGGAGCGCGTCAGATCGGCGTCGGTCATGTTCAGGTCAACCAGCGCAAAGGGCTCCGCTCGCAGGCATCGCGGGAATATCTCCGCCGACTCGACGTCCGTACGCCACCCACGGTGCGCACGCACGCCTACGTGACCGGCCTGATCTTCTCGGGGCGCCGTGTTATCGGCGTCGAGTATCGGCGGCATGGGAACACTCATCGCGCGTACTGCACGGAGGAAGCGATCCTGGCCGCCGGCAGCTTGGCGACGCCAAAAATGTTGCTGTTGGCGGGTATCGGTCCGGCCGAGCATCTCAAGGACCTAGGCATCGACCTGCGAGCAAATGTGCCCGGGGTGGGAAGAAATCTGCAAGAACATCCCGCAGTGATGCAGCGCTGGGTATCGCGGGTGCCGACGATCAACGAGTTGGGCCCGGTGGGAGCGCTTCGAGCCGCTGTGCAGTACGTTACCCATCGGGAGGGGCTGCTGGCGGCGACCGTCTACCAAGCCCAAGTCATCCACAAGTCATCAGCTGCGTTAGCGTCGCCCGACATCCAGATCGGATTCGGCTGCTTCTCGACCGAGCGGGTGGTATCCAGCGACGGCAAGGTCAAGGTTCAGCCCACACGCAAGGCCGGGTTACAAGTGACCACCAACTTCCTTCACCCGCGATATCGCGGTCGAGTGGAGCTTCGCAACTGTGATCCGCAGGCGTCGCCCGCCATTCGGCATCACCTCCTTGGAACGGAGGCCGACACTCGGGACTTGCTCAACGGGATGGCCGAAGCCAGACGAATCATGGCCGAGCCGGCGATGCGTGACTTCGTCGCCGACCAATTCGCTCCGGAGAACGGCTGCCGTACCGACGAAGACTGGCTGAATTTCGTACGTGAGAACGTGACGAACGGCGCCCACCCAGTGGGAACGTGCGCGATGGGCAGCGGCGACGCCGCGGTGGTTGACCCGCAGCTCCGGGTACGCGACATCGAAGGTCTACGAATCAGCGATGCGTCAGTCATGCCGACGCTGACATCTGGCAATACGAATGCGGCAACGATGATGGTCGGCGAGCGCGCCGCCCGCGAGATCCTCGACTCTGTCGATACGAAAACCGTGCAACAACTTCACCCAGAGGAGAGATAGGTGACATTCGCAACGGCGGCCGAGGTCGAGGCTATCCAAGGTCGATTCCTTGAACAACTTCTTCGAGATCCCGAGGCAATGGAAGCGGTCCGCGGCGCAGACGTATCGTTCCTCCTCAAATATCACGACCCCGACTGCTCGATACGGGTTGACTGCAACGTATCACCGGCGGAGGTCACTTTCTCAACCGCTGAACAGAGCGCGGATGCCGAGTTGAGCATGTCCGCTCACAACGGCCACCTCATGTGGCTCGGAGAACTAAACATGCTGGGGGCCATGGCGATGCGAAAGATAAAGGTGAAGGGCAACGTCGGCCGGATGATCGGGATGACGCCCTTGATGACAATGGCCACCCCGCGATACAAATCGTTTTACGAACAGCATGCCTAACGACGCATTTGTGGCCTGGGTGCCGTCGCCACGAATCGACGGGTCCGCGCAGCCGTGTTGGTGACCGATTTCATCGACGCGGCCGCCCAACGGCATCCATACCGTGTCGCAGTGGTGTTGGAAGATCAGGCAATCACGTACTCAAACTTGCGCCGCCGCTCAACTGAATTGGCCTTCGCTCTGCGGACACTCGGCGACGTCGGAGCACGGGTAGGGGTTCTTTGCGACAACCGGCCCGAGTATGCGGAAAGCTATTACGCTGTGCCGGGAGCCGGCATGGTGCTCACACCAATCAACCAGCGACTCGGGACAACCGAGATACGGCACGTCGTTGCCAGTGCCGACATAGGTATTCTGATCACCGAGAAGCGTTACCTGCCAGTTGTTTTGAGCGTTGCCGCCGAGGAGTCTTCTTTGGAGCACATCCTCTGCGTGGATGGCACACCGGAACAGTCGTCCGGACCCTATGCGCTCCATTCCTATGAACAGCTGATGCACCGCGCGGGGCCGCCACCCGCTGGCTGGCCAGTGCCAGCCGGGCGGGACGAGGACCCGGCATGGCTCGTCCACACCTCCGGCACGACTGGCAAAGCCAAGGGCGTGGTACTAAGCCATCGAAACTTGACCGGCGTCGTCGCCAACCATCTTCTCGGCGTACCGGTTCGCCCCGAGTCGGGTTATCTCATGCCCTTCCCGCTTTGTCACGTTGGCGGTCACATTGTCTTCGCTTGCGCAGCAGTCGGAGCTACATTGATCCTTCAGCGCTCGTTCGAGCCCGCGGAATTCTTCGATCTGGTGCGCGCCTACAACATCGAGACGTCTCCGCTTGCGCCTACCATGCTCGCGATGCTGCTTGCCGACGAATACATCGACATATCGACGCCGTCACTACGGACTCTCGTATACGGCTCATCATGTATTTCGGAAGGCCTGCTTCGCGCGGCTGTCGAGCGGTTTCCCGCCGTTGACTTCATCCAAGGCTACGGCATGACCGAGACCGCCGGCACTGTGACCTGGTTAAGCGCCGAGGACCATCGCGAGGCGCTTACTACCGGGGAAGCGAACGCGCTGCGGTCCTGCGGCACACCGGCCCCCCTAGTGGACGTACAGGTCTTCGACGAGCTCGGCGGCACGCTGCCGCCCAACCAACTGGGAGAGGTTCGAGTACGCGGCGACCAAGTGATGTTGCGGTACTGGGATGACACGTCGGCCACCGACGAAGCGCTGCGAGACGGCTGGCTGCGAACCGGTGACATCGGATACTTCGATGTCTACGGGCGGCTCTACATCGTCGATCGCGCGAAGGATCTCGTTATCTCGGGAGGAGAGAACATCTCCAGTCTCGAGGTGGAACGAGCACTCGAAGAACACCCGAACATCAAAGAAGCCGCAGTCGTCGGAGCCGCAGACTCCATCTGGGGCCAGCGGGTGGTGGCCTACGTCGTCGCCGCTATGGAGCCTGCGCCCTTGGAGGCCGACATCATCGAGCACTGCAAGTCGCGGCTGGCTTCCTTCAAGAAACCGGCCCAGGTGCACTTCGTCGAGGCGTTGCCCCGCAATCGGCTCGGCAAGGTACTCAAGGCGCGGCTACGCGCGGACGCGGCGGCGCAGGACATGCACTGAGAGAAGGCATTAATGATTAACACGCTTCAAGCGCCCAGCGTCGAGTCGAAGGAGCCGTGATGATGGTTGGACCGGATCAACGAACTCGGGCGCGGTCACTTCCAGAGTTGCTCGCACAGCGTGCCGCGTCGAGTCCGGACGACGTCATCCTGACGATTGACGGAGAAGCTGAGACGGCCGAGGGTCTCCGACAACGCGTCGTATCGGCGGCAAATCAGCTTCTCGCCCTGGGGGCAAAGCCTGGTGACCGCGTGGCGATCTACGGAATCACCTCATTCGACTGGGTCGCGGTGTGGCTGGCTTGCGCCTATGCCGGGCTGCGGGCCGTACCGATCAACGTCGCCTTCCATGGAGAATTCCTCGCGCACCAGCTCAAGCAGTCGAATGTCAAAGTGGCGTTCGTCGATCAAAACCTCGCCCAGGCCGTCCTCGACGTCGCGTCGACATTGCCGGCGCTGACCACCGTGGTGGTTCGGGCAGCAGACGCCGACGTGCACACGCCCGGCGACCTTGCCGTAATCAGTGCCGATGTCCTGCACAGTGGCGATCGGACCGACGTCGCCGGCGTGCCGGCAGCGCGCGGAGATCAGCCGTTCTGCGTCTTCTACACCTCCGGCACCACTGGTCCATCGAAGGGCGCTGTGGTCACCCAGGAGTACCTGTTGTCGGGAGCGGCCACGATCGGTGACAACTTCGAGTTCGGAGCTGGGGACTGCTTATATGGCGCACTGCCGTTGTTCCACTTCGGCGGTTCGGTCGGATTGTTGCTGGCCGGCCTGGTAAGCGGAGCCAAGGTGGCGTTGGACAGCACGTTCAGCGTCGGCGGATTCTGGAAACGCGTCGCCCAAGAGGAGGCGACGGTGTTCGTCGGTGTTGGACCGATGGTGAACATGGTGTTCGGAGCGAACGCCGAGCGACCAGAGCCTGCCGAAATGCCCCTCCGGCTGATACTCGCCGCGCCGGTCGCCGCAGACGTCCAGACTGCCATCGAACGCGACTACGCCTGCGTGGTTCGCGGTGTCTACGGCATGACCGAAGTGTTCCCGCTGTGTCTGCACCCGCTTGCAGGGCCGGCGCCCCTGGGGTCGGCCGGTCGGCTCAACCCCGACTTCGAACTGAGGATCACCGACGAGAACGGCCGCGACATAGCGCCGGGGACACCGGGTGAGATCCTGGCGCGCCCACTTCGCCCCCATGTGATGTTCGAAGGCTACGAGCCGCTGGCGGGCGGCGGGCCATCCGAGCCCGACTGGTTCCACACCGGTGACCTGGGCCGCATCGACGAGACCGGCAGCCTGCACTTCGTCGACCGGAAGAAGGATGCGATTCGGCGACGCGGCGAGAACATCTCCTCGTTCGAAGTGGAGCGCGCCTATCTCCGTCATCCAGCAGTGGCCGAGTGCGCCGCCCATGCCGTCTCCAGCGACGTGGGGGAGGACGAGGTGAAGCTCTGCGTCGTGGCCGCGAACGGGGTTCCGACGCCGACTGCACGTGAGCTGTTCGAACTCGGCGAGCAGTCCCTTCCCCGCTACGCAGTGCCACGTTATCTGGAGTTCGTCGAGTCGTTGCCGAAGACCGTTACGGGACGAGTACGCAAAGCCGAACTGCGAGAACGAGAGCCAGTAGGCGTGGTGTGGGACCGCCTGGCCGATCCCACCGAGACATGAGTGAGAGCCGATGCCGCACAGCAAGAGTGAGCTGAGCGCCGAGCCGGCGCGATGGGCGCGCCCAGAGAAGTTGGCGCAGACCTTGGCGTTGCACATCCGCAAGCAACTAGTCACCGGCGACCTCGCCAACGGCCACGTCTTCCCGTCGGAACCTGTGCTGGTGGACCAGTACAAGGTGTCCCGAACTACGCTGCGCGAGGCGTTCCGGATACTCGAGTCGCAGTCGCTGGTCGAGATTCAACGCGGCGCCCGGGGCGGCGCCCGAGCCACAATCCCCGACATCCTGGTCGCCGCGCGCCAACTGGGCATGCATCTGCAACTGCAAGGCGCCACACTGAGCAGCGTTTACCAGACGAGAACCACACTCGAGGTACCGATGGCGCGCGAACTGGCCTTGCGCCAGGACCCTCGTCACATCGAACAACTACGCGACGCACTGGCCGAAGAACGCCGAACACTAGGCAATACAGACGAATTCCGCGACGCATCGACGAGCTTTCATAAGTTGATCGGAGAGTGCTCGGCCAACACCTCTCAGATCGTCGCCAACATGTTGGGCGTGCTGGTGAATCTGCACGCTCAACAGGTGGTCCACGAATCAGTGCCCAACGAAGAAGCCGCCGTGCATCGTGCCCACGCCAAGCTGCTGAAACTCGTCGAAAGGGGAGAAGACGCAGCGGCAGAAGAAGGAGTATACAGAGTTGCCGTCGTCGGCCGACCACACGACGTCTTTGGTGAGGTTCCCGTCGCCTTCGTCGTGACGAATCCTGGCGCCACGCTGTCGTCAGCGACTATAGAAGCGTTCGTAGCGCGACAAGCCCTGCCGTATAAGCGGGTGTATGAAGTGATCTTCGTGCCGGAGCTTCCGGTAAGCCGGGCGAGAAAAGTGTTCAAACGTGAACTGCGACAACAGCTCGTGCATCAGGATGCGAACGGCTGATAGGACTAACCATGCCCCTGGCGATCGAAGAAATGCACCTCGAGCTGGCCCAAACGGTCGACGACTTCATTGATCGATACTCGGTGGCCGAGTCAGCACGTGAGCAATTGGCGCAATCGGCCGATCCCTTTCCAGTTTATTGGAAGGCGTTGGCGTCGACCGGATTCCTCGGCGTCCATCTCCCCGAAGAGCTGGGTGGATCAGGTGCAGGACTGGAGGAACTCGCGATCGTGGTCGAACGATTCGGCTACGCGATGGCTGCCGGACCGCTACTGGCGACGGTGATCAGCTCGGCCATAGTGGCCGAGCTGACCGACCGCCAGCATCAGGAAGCCTTGCTGCCCGGGCTGGCCAGTGGCGAAGTCGTCGGTGCGACCGGATTGCACGGCGACTTTTCGTTCGAAGGCGAAACCCTTAGCGGCAGCGCCGACATCGTTATGAGTGCGCACGTGGCGGACGTATTGGTGTTGAGCCGTGGCGACGACCTCATAATAGTTCGCCGCGAGACCACAGGCGTTTCGGTGACCCCGGACCCCAGCCTTGATCCGACACGCAAAGTCGCGTCTGTGAAGTTGGAGTCGGTGCCACGAGGCAACGTCGTCGAGGTGCCTAACGCGCGACCACGCGCGCTCGCGATTCAGCGCGCTCTACTCGCGGCGGATGCCGCTGCCGGCGCGATGAGGTGCACGAACTATTCGACCGAATACGCTCTGCAGAGAAAGCAGTTCGGTGTCGTCATCGGAGCGTTCCAAGCCGTCAAGCACCACTGTGCGGATATGTTCATCGCCCATGAGCGCGCCATCGCCGCGGTATGGGACGCCGTGCGTGCGAGTGCCGACGGCGACGACCAGTTCGAGTTGGCTTCCGCGGCAGCCGTGGTCGAAGCCACCGATGCGTTCCTAGACAACGCGAAGCTCAACCTTCACGTCCACGGCGGAATCGGCTTCACGTGGGAACACGACGCTCACATCTATCTACGGCGCGCTTTGACCGACAAGGCCCTGGTCTTCGAGACTCCGCTCGCGGGCATCGTCGATTCTGCTCGACGGGGAGTCACGCGCACGATGACGATTCGTCTACCCGAAGACGGTTTTCAGCGGCGGGATGAGATTCGCGTCGATGCCGATCGACTGGCAGCGTTGCCAGCTGACGAACAACGCGCTGAGCTGGTGCGCACCGGATATCTGCAACCACACTGGCCGCCGCCGTGGGGGCGCGGAGCAGGAGCGGTCGAACAGTTGGTGATCGACGAAGAGTTTCGCAGTGCCCGAATTCGTCGGCCCGATCTGGGAGTTGGTGCCTGGATCCTGCAGACCATCATTCAACACGGCAACCAGGATCAGATCGACCGCTGGGTTGGGGACGCGCTGCGCGGAGCGACTATGTGGTGTCAGTTGTTCAGTGAACCAGATGCCGGGTCGGATGCCGCGGCGATACGGACGAAGGCTGTCAGGGTGGAAGGCGGGTGGACCGTCACCGGCCAGAAGGTCTGGACCAGCGGCGCGCACGTCAGCGATTTCGGTCTTGCGACCGTGCGTACCGATCCCAAGGTGCCCAAGCATGCTGGCATCACGACGATGGTCATCGACCTCTCGGCGACGGGGGTCAGCGTGCGTCCGCTCCGCGAGGCGACGGGAGAGGCGAACTTCAACGAAGTGTTCCTCGATTCGGTGTTCGTCCCCGACACCGACGTGGTCGGCGAGGTGAATGCAGGCTGGAACGTCGTACGGGCCGCGTTGGGCAACGAGCGTGTGAGCATCGGTGGCGGGTCGGCCAACCCGCTGTCGATCGATCCCGTCGGCCGGTATCTCTCGGGCGGCAGTCAAGCCGTGTCCGCTCATGACATCGGTCGATTCATCGTGCAAGACAACGTGATCAGAGCGATCAACCACCGCCGTGTTCTACGAGCGATCACGGGAAACACCGCTGGTCCAGAAGGCAACCTCACCAAGCTTCTCACCGCGTGCCATGTCCAGCAGGCTGCCGAGCTCATGTTCCGGCTAGACCCGGTGGCGACGGTCTCGGCTCTCGGAGAAGGCAGCAAGATCGGCCATGCGGTGATCTTCAGCCGCGCCTACTCCATCGGCGGTGGAACCACCGAGATCGGCAAAAGCCAGATCGGAGAGCGCATTTTGGGCCTGCCGCGCGACATGACCGTCGCCGATTGATCGGCCCAAAAAAGTAATTTGTTAATCGATTAGGTCGACATAGAGAGAGTTCGGCATGCGCAATGCAATTGTCACCTCTGACCGCGAGGACTTCCGGAAGGTACTCAGGGGCTTCATCGAACGCGCGGTCGTTCCCGTCTTTCATGAGTGGGAGGTGATGGGTCATCCCCCACGCGACTTCGATCGCCAGCTCGCTGAACTTGGGTTCTTGGGAATACAGTTACCACCCAATACGGCGGCGGTGGCGAGGCATCGCTGGAGTTCAACGCCGTGGTCGGTGAGTAACAGCAGTTGCCGGAGTGCCATTCGGTAACGAACTGTCGTTCGTCGACGTAGAGGTGACGGTGGAGAACCGTCTCGATGAAGAGGGCAAGGCATTCTCCTACCTCACGCACAACCTTGCGCAGGAGCGGTTGGTCAATGCGTTGGGAGCAGCGGCCTCGGCCGCGCTGCAGTTCGCGCTTCGATACGTCCAGGATCGCAGGGTTTCGGACGATCGGTGGGATCGTTCCAAAACACTAAGTTCTCACTCGCCGAATGTGCCACGCACGTCGACGCGATCACTTGATGGCGGACACTGCGCTCGAACGTCACGACGCAGGTCAGTTGACGATTGCCGACGCTGCCAAGGCCAAGCTGTTCTGCACCGAAACCGACGGAACCGCTCGGCGCGGATCGTGTTTCGAACGGCTGCAATGTTCGGGTCGGTCAGGTCAGGCTGGGAGTTACTCGCTTTCCGACCACGGCCATGTTGAGAGCGGCTCACGCACCGATCCGATTGCCGTACTGCGGGCAGTATTCTCCCACCGAGAGCGCGAGGAATTGCCGCGCCGAATCCGGGTCAACGTTGCCGTAGCGCATGATGCGGTCTGCGACCTGCCCGGGATCTCGATTACGGCTGAGAAAGTAGCAGGCGGATTGCCCCATGCTTATCACGTTCACGGCACTCACCTGGAAGCCGAGCTCTCTGGCGCCGCGGACCAAGCTGGCGTCGTCCGCGCGAGCAGTCGGTGAACCCACTACTGCCAGCGCCAGCGCAGCGATGACGTAGCCACCCATCTTTGCATACATTTGAATCGGCCTTCCCTGCCGAGAAGTGAAGCCACGCAACGCGTTCGTGCCGCGCTTAATCGGTGCAGGACAGCTTAGCCAGCAAGATCGACGGGTCAAGCGCCGGCGCTGGCACTCCGAGGGTCCCCTCCCGCATCGGCGCACGACTCTACGCGGACCGATTCGCTCGGCGTCGGTGAGCTTGTTGCCGCCAACCCCGCAATGTGGCAGTCCCACGTCGCGCCCAGGGCCGCCCCCGGGGTTCAACTCGGGCACAGGTAGATGTGCGCAAATTGGTTGATGGCGGGCGTCTCGAGAGTGGCCGGTTCCCCGACGAACCCGATGTCGCGCAACGCGCAGGTCTTCCGGCCACGGGTCAATAGCTCCCCGTCGCTGCGGAAGGCGATGGGGTTGTGACTGACCCTTAGGACGCGGTGCAACTGTTCAAGATACTGAAGCTCTTCAGGCGTCAATGGAGTCAACGGCTCAGCATGCGCGGCTTGCGCGCCAGTCAGGGCGATGGCGATCGCCAACAGCGGACAGATTAACAGCCGTCTCGGGATGGTCACCTCGGCTCCCTCCTACGCGTGCCCCGCTGCGGGCTTAGCGCGGATCGTAGATCGGTTACCTCTGCGGCGCCTTGGTTCTCGAGAATTTTTTGAAAATTGGGCGAATGGCAAGTTAGTGCTGACTGCTGCCGGTTCAAGCCGCTTGTAACTTGCTTGTTGACCGGTTACTATCCTCCCAGTTCGCATGTAGGTTCTGCGAGAGGAGGCAACGGCGGGATCGCGGCGAGAGTTTGCTGCGGGGAAGTCTCTGCGCCAAGGGTGGATTCGAGAAACGCACGTCGAAGTCGTCACCGTTCAGAGGCGCCCGTCAACGTCAGCGAGATATCGGCGTTCGAGACTCGCCACTACGCGAGACGGCATATCTCGCAGTGCGTGCACCTCGGCGCATGACAGCACGATGGTCGGCTCGGACGCAAACTCTCTGCCCGCAAGCTGGCGGATGTGTTAGCGGGCGAATCCGTATTCGCAATTGTGGCAAATGTATTGACGTGATGGCAAAGGAGCCTCTGGTTGGCCACTGAGGTCGCTGACGACACTCCGCGGGTGCGCACTCGCGTTATCGGCATGGCCGAGCGGAGGGCATCCCAAGCTGGTGCCGTCCCCGTCAAGGCTGCTGGTACGACGGGCCGAGGCATACACTTGACCGCTTCGGTGCTGTGGTACTCGATATTGGACACGGCCACACTCCGGTTGCCGGTCGGAGAGTTTTTGTGGCAGGCCTGGGTACTGCTCAAGGTGACCGCGGTGCCGGCGTTGTTGATGGCCATTCCTTTCGGCGCGATGGTCACCGTCGTCTCCTCTGGCCTCGTCGCCAACGTGGGTGCGACGGCGCTGCTCGGCGCGGCGAGCGGGGTCGGCGTCGTCCGGCAGGGTGCGCCGATCACCGCGGGGTTGCTGATGGGCGGCGCCGCGGCCTCCGCTATCGCGTCGGACTTCGGCGCGCGCGCGATCCGTGAAGAACTCGACGCCATGCGAGTACTCGGGGTCGACCCGGTGCGTCGGCTGGTCGTGCCGAGATTTCTAGCCCTCCTGCTGATCGCGCCCATTCTCTGCGTGGCGATTATCGCCGCGGGCACAGGCGCAGCCTTTCTGCTGTCCGTCACGGTCAACGAGGTTGCGCCGGGCAGCTTTTGGAACTCGTTCGGAACGTTCGCCAAGATGACTGACGTGTGGTTCGCGATCGGAAAGAGCATGGTATTCGCGGCCATCGTCACGATCGTCTCGACGTTGCGGGGAATGGAAGCCAAGGGTGGCCCTCGAGGTGTCGCCGACGCGGTCAACGCGGCCGTCGTCATCAACGTCTTGTTGATCGCCTTCGCTAACCTGGCGGTCACCCAGATCCAGACCATGTTCTTTCCGATGGCGATCGCGTAGTGGCCGCCCCCTCCGCGCTCGGGCACACCCGGTTGTTTAGCGTGAGGACGCTAACCAAGCCGCTGCGCACGCTCGGGCAGTGGACTCTGTTCATCGGGCAGACCTTCTTTTACCTTCCGCTGACAGTTCGCCGATACTCCAGGGAGACGTTGGCCGCAACGATCAACATGGCCTGGGGGAGAGGCTCGCTCATCGTCGACGGCGGCACGATCAGCGTTTTGCTCATCCTCGGCATGGCGGTCGGGGCATCGTTGGCCGTCGAAGCCCTGGCGACGCTGAACATAATCGGCTTCGGCGCGCTGTCGGGCGTCATCGGCGGGATTGGCGCCATCCGCGTGATAGGACCGCTGGTCGCGGGAATCGCTTTCACCGCCCAGGCAGGCACCCGCATGACCGCCGAGATCGGAGCCATGCGCATATCGGAGGAGATTGACGCCGTGGATGCCATGGGCCTGCGGCCGATCCCCTTTGTCGTAGGCACCCGCGTGGTGGGCGGGCTGCTGTGCGTGGTTCCGGGCTACCTCCTCACCCTGGTGATGACGTTCTTCGTCCTGGACACGGTGGTCGTTGCGTTGAACGGTGAGCCCGGAGGTACCTACGACCATTACTTCATCCAGTTCTTGACGCCGATCGACCTGCTCTACTCGCTCATCAAGGCGACCACGTACTGCGTTGCGGCGACTCTGATCCACTGTTATTACGGGTTCTTCGCCTCGGGCGGGCCGGTCGGAGTCGGGATGGCGTCGGGCCGGGCGGTACGCGCGAGCTTGGTCACGATCATGGTCTTGGACTTCACGACGACCGTGCTGTTGTGGGGCCTGCAACCCGAGTTCGTGTTCAAGGGATAGCCAGATCGCCATGCTACGAGGATCAACCGATTATCAGGAACGGGTTCTGGCCGTCATCGGCACAGCAGTGGTGCTGTGCATTGCCGCGATTACGCTCATCGTCGTCTGGAATCCGTTCGGCGGCCGCCCGGCCGACCAGTTCTCCATCACGATCGACACACCGTATGTGGGTCAAGGTGTCGAGGCGGGAACGGCGGTCGTGCTCCACGGTGTCAAAGTCGGACAGGTCACCGATGTCAGCGGTACGGCAGCTGGCGGCGTGCGGTTCGCCGCCGATCTGAACACGCAGGACGTGCGTGGCCTCACGGATGCTATGAGTATCGATTTCCGGCCGATCAACTATTTCGGTGTCGCCGGCATCAACCTCGTGCCCGATTCCGGCGGCCAGGAACTTCGCAACGGCAGCGAGATCAGCCTGGTTCCGAGGGGCAACTTCACTCTCTCTGAGCTGCTCTCTCAGCTCGGGGGCGTGTCCGAGGCGTCGTTGACACCCCAGCTGATTCAGGCCATCGATCGCGTGACCCGCTACACCGACGGACTCAACCCGCTCTTCGAAACTGCGGTCACTGTTACGCGGGCGGTTGCCGATGCGCAAACCGTTCCGACCGAGCAGCTGCTGGCCAACACCGCAACGATCGCCGCGGCGTTTCCCGTATTCACTGATAACGCGATCGAGGGCGCGACCCGGCTCACCGACTTCAATTACTATCCCGGCCAAACCTTTCCACCGGCCTCGACGACCGCGTCAAAGGTCTACTATCCGTTCCTCGAAGGAGTTGCGGGACTGAACTTCGCCGACGAATCCGCCGACTACTTCGAGAAGAACGAGGTCGTCTTTCTGAAACTGTCGGGCGAGGGACTCTTCGGTGCGGTGGGCAAGCTGGAGACCAGTCACATAGACGACCTTTTTCCATTGATCGCCGGCTTCAAAGCACTCACCGACGTAACGCCGCCCCTCTTGAGGCCACAGGACATCGCGCAAAAACTTGGCGACTTGCGATCTCGGTTCGAAAAGCTCTATGCCGGTAGCGGCGACCAGCGCGCGGTATCGGTGCGCATACTGCTGGATACCTTGCCCGGTGTGGCAGCACCCCTTGGAATTTCCGTGGGAGGCCCTTAATGAAGCCCATCGCCGCATTGTGGCGACTGAGTCTGAGCGCGGCGGCTGCGATCGTGCTCTACATCGGCCTGACCAATACCTTGACCAACCCCGTGGCGGTTGATACGCGGGCGTACACCGCTGAGTTCACCGACGCCTCCGGACTGCACCCCGACGGTGATGTCCGGGTGCATGGCGTGCGCGTCGGAAAGATCGATTCGGTCGAGCTGGCTCGTCGCGACGGACAAAATGTGGCAGAAGTCAAGTTCACGCTCGACCAGCGGTACGGGATCGTGCCCATGTCGAGGCTGGCCATCAAGTTTCAGGCGCTTACCGGTGTGCGCTACATGGACGTCGCGAATGTCGCCGAAGGATATAACCCAGCAGACCTGATAACGCAGGTACCGACATCGATGACCCAGCCGTCCTTCGACGTGACGGCCTTGTTCAACGGGCTCCAACCCGTGCTCGCAACTCTGAGTCCGGAGGAGATCAACACCTTCACCGCCAATGCAGCCACTTTCCTGACTGGAGATGGCAGCGGGCTGGCCCCCCTGTTGGAAAGTGTGCGGAGGCTGACCGAGTTCGTGTCGGACCGCCAAGAAGTGGTGGCCGCGCTGACTCGCAATCTGTCTCAGGTGGCCGACACGATAGGCGGCAAGTCCAAGCAGTTCATCCACCTCATCGACTTGTTGAATCAGCCGGTAGATGGAGCGCTCAGAGTCCTCGACGAGTTCCGAAAGGACTTCCTGTACTCGGACTTCTACGATCCGGTCGTGCGGCTGTTGCACAGCTTGGGCCTCAAGCCCGGAATCAACATCGATGACGCGCTGGATCGCGCGTTCAGTAACCTCGACAATTTCTTCGACGCATTCAAGCTCGTGCCAGTGATGAACGAGAACATTCAGCCGCCCGGTGAGAACGCGGACGTGGTCGAGCCGTGCTCGCGCGGCCGCTTGCAGCTTCCCGAAACCATGGATGTGCTATTGAACGGTCAGAGAGTAGTACTGTGCAATCGCTGAAAAATATTGGAGCACTGCGTGGTCCGGTCGCGTGGGGTGCCGGTGCGCTTGCGTTCGCAGTTGTCGTGGGGCTTGTGTTAGCGCATCTTTACTATCAGCCGCCCGGCATGAGTAAGGTCGTCTCTTTCTACACCGACGACGCGGCGTCGCTGCGAGTCGGCGATGAGGTACGGATGGCGGGGATCGCGGTCGGCAAAATCGAGAAACTGTCACTGGAGCCCAATCAGGTGAAGGTGACCGCTCTCGTCGATGACGGCGCGTTCGTCGGTGACCGGTCGCAGGTCGACGTTCGGATGCTGACCGTGGTTGGCGGGTATTACGTGAACGTCGCGTCCATCGGCGAAAACCCATTGGGAGACGACGTGATTCCGGCCGAGCGGGTGAAGATGCCCTACAGCCTCATCCAAACGCTCACCGACACAACCAAGATCACCCAGAACGTGAACACCGCACCGGTGAACGAATCACTGAATCAGATCCAGCAGGGCCTCTCGGGTGTCAACGTCGAAGTCGTCTCGACCGTCATCGACGCCGGCAACGCCGTCATGTCGACGATCGACAAACAACGGGGCCAGATAACCGCCATCCTCAACATGTCCGACGAGTACATCCGGGCACTCTCGCAGTACCGCGACAAGTTCGATCAGCTGGTCAGAAAAGTGTCGATCTTGACGCAGACGCTGGTGCTCTACAACGGGGGAATAGGAGCCACAATCTACGGACTGGGGCAGACGGTGGATGCACTGAAGCCCGTAGGCCAGTTCTATGGTAATCATCGCACCGAGTTCATCGAGAAAGTGCGCAACAACCTTTACAAGGGTCAGTTGTTCGTGGAACGCAATGGCCTCACCATTCGCTTGCTCAAGCGGGTGCAGAACCTGTTGGACCGAATCCTCGACGCGCAGAACGCCAGTCCAGCGCTGTTGGCCACCGACATCTGCATGCCGATACCGGGAAGCCCGTGCTGATGTTCTGGTCCTGTTCTGACGCACGGCGGCGTTTCGCCGTCGCATCGCTTGCCATCACCGCGACAGTTCTCTGCGGTTCCTGCGCGCCGCTCAC
Organism: Mycobacterium sp.; assembly: GCA_044508395.1. Classification (GTDB taxonomy): domain Bacteria; phylum Actinomycetota; class Actinomycetes; order Mycobacteriales; family Mycobacteriaceae; genus Mycobacterium. The sequence goes on from JBIQHU010000003.1 coordinate 115,693, forward strand.
CACCAATCACGCCGCCACCTACTGCGCGATCATGCCCGACAGCTCGGGACTCTACGTCGACAACCCCGTCACCCAGATGGGATATCGGATCGGCAAGGTGTCCTCCGTGTCGCTGTCCCCGCAGTCGGTACGAGTCGATTTCACCGTCGAAGAGCAGCGGGCATTACCCAGCGACGTCAAGGCCGTCATCAGATCGACATCGATCCTGGCCGATCGGTCGCTGGAACTCGTCGGCAACTATGACACCGGCCCCAAACTGTCGCCGGGAGCTTGCATCGCTCTTGACCGGGCGTTCACGCCGAAGAGCCTCTCTGAAGTGATCGGCGCGTCGACCAGCTTCGTCAACGCGATCAGCCCGGAGGGGTCTACCAACGTCGCCGGCGTGCTTCAGGGCGTCGATCAAGCACTTCGTAATCAGGGACCCGGCGCCAACGAGCTGCTGACCACGACGGCGTCGGTGCTAGATTCGCCCGACCAGGCGATCGGCGATTTGGGCTCCATCGTCACCAACCTCGGCCAGCTGACGACCACGCTGGCCGACCTCGAGCCGACCCTGAAGAGCGTGTTCTCTGAAGCGGACGTCGTCGCACCGGACATCGTCGAGACATTGATCGGCTCGTCGATGACGTTTGAGGGACTCAAATACATCCTCCCCATGGTCGGCGATATCGAGCATGAATTGGGGCCCCAGATCCAACAGCTGCTCGACGCCGTGTCCGTCGTGATCAGGAAGTTGACACCCCGCGCCCCGTTCTACGCGAGCATCTTGAATGCAGCGCCTCGCCTCATCACGGGTCTCACCAACATCGTCAACAATCACCAATTCGGCACACTGCGGTACCGGCCGCCGCTATACCGACTGCGCACCCCTGACGGGGTGTTGCAGTGCAACATCATGAACGCCTCGGTGCCGGGTAGCTGCGCAAACGTTCAGGGCACGCCGTATGCGGTGGATGTCGCCCTTCTCCAGTACGTGCTGACGCAGGCGAGCAAGTGAAGCGGCACACTCGGCAGGCCGTCATCGCTGCCATTGCCGTGGGTGTCCTGGCTCTGACGTCCTGCGGTTCTATCAGCGTGACCGCGCTTCCTCAGCCCGGCGCGTCCTATAGCGACGGCTACGACATCGTCATGAAATTCGCCAGCGTGCTGAACCTGCCCGAACGCGCCAAGGTCGTGCTGGACGGCGTGACCGTCGGAGTGGTGTCCAAGATGACGCTCACTCCACACGACGTCGAGGTCACCGCCCGGGTGGGCCACGGTGTGCGCATCCCCGCCAACATTCATGCGGTTCTGCAGCAAGCGACGGTCTTGGGCGACATCTACGTGGCCCTCGAGCGCCCCGCGGGCTCGTCGGCACCCGCCCTGGCTGCGGGAGGGACGATACCCCTCGATCAGACGACATCTCCGCCACAGCTGGAGGATACGATCGCCAGCCTGGCCAACTTCGTCTCCAGCGGGTCCATCCAACGGGCGCAAAACACCGTCATCCGCCTCAACCGCGTGGTACCGAACAGCGACGAGGTGCGAAGACTGACAACCCAGGTCGACGCCAACCTTTCGGCGCTGTCGAACAACATCGACCAAGTCGACGAGCTGCTCGACGGAGTGGCTCGAACGGCTGCCACCCTCGATGCGCACCGACCGCAACTGCAATACCAGCTCTCGCCGTACGGCCAGCTCAATTTCGAACGCCTCATCGTCGTCTTAAACACCATATCCGTAATGCTTCCAAGCGTCGGTAGCGTCAATTCCGGAGGCTATTGGCTGGTCCCGTTGCTCACATCGCTGGCCGACTCCGCGGAAGCGCTGCAGCAATCGAAGGTCAACATCGAGGAGGAGATACCCAAGTACCGTCGTCTGTTCACCGACTTCTTCCTGCCCCAGGACAAGTATCCGGCGATCAACATCACCTCGATCATCGGGCCCGACGGACGGGAATTGTCCGGCAACGTGCAGGACGTGCTGAGGATACTGGGAGCAATGCCATGAGACATGCGCTCAGATCGCGCGACGTGATGTCGTTCATGGCGTTCGGGGCCATCATCGTCTTCGTTCTCGGCTACTTCGCGGTGCAAGGGGTGCGGATCAAGCCGCCGTCCGACCGAACCAACCTGTCCATGGAGGTCCCGGACATCAACGGGCTCGTCGTTGGATCCAACGTGCTGCTGCGAGGTGTGCCGGTAGGCAAGGTGACCGGGATCACCACTGCGATTGAGGCCGCGACGATTGAGTTTTACGTTGCCGGGCAGCGGGTTCCGGCCGACAGCGAGGTGCGGCTGGAAAACCTGTCGGCGCTCGGGGAGTCCTACATCGGCCTACTGCCGCACAGCGACAGCGGACGCGTACTCCAGAACGGGGAGAGAATCTCCACAGAGCAGGTGATACCGCAACCGTCCGTCTCCGAGCTGGCGACCAGCGTGACCCGGGTACTGCAGCAGATGGACCCCGAGGCCCTCAAGCGCATCATCAACGAGTTCGACACCGCGCTGCCAGATCCGAGCGCAGTGCTGCCAAACCTGACGCGCGCGAGTGTGCTGCTGAACAACACGGTCAACGAGATGAATGGCAGGGGACGCCTGCTTTTGGGCAACTTCGAGACGCTGCTCAAAAATGCAGAATGGGTCAATCCGGTTCTGCTGAGTTTGGCCCCCAATGTCCGAGAAGTCGGCAGAGGCGTTCAAGACCTCTTGAAGAACTTTCCCATCATCATGCACAACGGCGGAGCGGGCGATATTCAGAGTCTGAACGACTTCGTCACGCGAATCCAAAACCTTCTCGACGACCGTGGCGGTGATCTCAAAGTGTTGGGCGAAGCGTTTCAGCCAAAACTCAACGCCATCGCCGCATCGCTGATGAATTTCGATACCGCCCAACTGCTCGACAACTTCCTTCAGCAAGTGCCGGCTGACGGAACCATAACGTTGCGTGTCACGCCGTGACACCGAGCAGGCGATCACTGTCGGCGAGGACGCAATACGACGAAAGGTAAGAGATGACGACCAAGACGTCTGACAAACGAGAAGCGCAACCATCGGATCCCGACGCGGCAAGCACCGTGGCAGAGTCTGACGAAACCCCGGAACAACAGCCGGGCCCTAGAGAAGACGCAGATTCGCCTCCAGCTGGCCACTCTGACACGGAGAACGAGGCGGTCCATGTTGGGTCCGGGAATCGGTCGCGCTCGGTCTCTTTCAGCCTTCGCAGTTTGGCGGTCGGCGCGGTGATCGCTTTGCTGATCGTCACAGTGGCCGCGCTGAGTTGGCTGTACCTCGGCGCGCGCCAACAGTTGGACGCCCAGGCGACGGAATCGGCCAACACAAGACAGGCAGAGAAGATCGCGCTCGACTACGCGGTGAACGCTGCGGCGATGGACTACAAGGACCTTCAGGCATGGAAGGTCAAACTGGTCCAGGGAACCAGTCCGGAATTGAACAAGAAATTGTCCGACGCTGGGACGTCGATGGAACAGGTTCTGGTTCCGCTGCAGTGGAGTTCGAGTGCACGGCCATTGGCGGCCAAGGTCCGGTCCAGTACGGGTGGCGTCTACGTGGTGGACAGTTTCGTCAGCGTCGATACCAAGACCATCCAGTCACCCGATCCGCTGCAGTCCACGGCGACCTACAGCGTCACGATCGACAGCAACAACAATTGGTTGATTACCGACGTCGGTGGGATCAGCTCCGCGCTGGAACCGAAATGACGTGCGAGCCCTACCGGCAACGAGCGACGTCGATGCTTGTGAGTGGCGCGGCGCATTCAGCGAGTCCAGGACCGCTGCAATGATCCGCCGTAGCGGTGTGGCGCTTCTCATCGGCGCCTTGGCTGTGTCGGCGATCCTGACAAGTCCACAGGCCAGCGCGGACCCTGCTGACCCACCGTCTCCGCCCGATCCGCCTTTGGACAGCGATGTGCTCCGTCCCTTGCCGGTGGTCGTGCCAACTGCATCGGATTGGCAACCGAAGTTCCCCTTTCCGTATGATCAGACCCGAAATCGGGTCACCGACGCCGACATCATCGCGATGCGGGAAATGTGTCAGTGGTTCAACGCTCAATATCCCACGCTGAGGGCGCAGATCGATCGGCTGCAGTTCAACCGTGTCGCCCCCGATGGCAAGGACTACGACTACGGGCGCGATAACATTCAACAGCAGGTCGACATCGTCACCGGAAACATCGCCCAGGCAGTCGACTTTCTGACTCCGCGAGTACTGGCGTTGACCCAAGACCAGAACCCATTCGGCGACAACTACTTTCCCGTGTATGAGGGCGAGGCCTTCTACAAACTGTGGGAGCAGCTGTCCAACGTCAACAACGGCATCCTTTCTCATCAACCGGCTTGGTTCACCGGCCCGTCGGTGCAAAAGGCGAAGCGTTGGGGCAGCGATATCCAACGCTCGCACGTCTGCGAGTAGGAGTAGACGATGACATGTCAGCTCAAAAGCACGGACTGTGTCCGAGAAATATCTAAATGGAAGCCCAAGGCCGGCCGTGCATCCCGCCTGTCGATCGTCGCCGTCTTGGCGGCCCCCCTCGTCGCGGCGCCCCCCGCAGCGGCGGACTCCGCCACTCTCACCGAGGCGGTGATGGCAGTGCGGGCAGTGTCTTGCGGCCCGTTGAGGTTCGATCCGATCGTCGAACAGGCGGCCGCCGACATCAACGACTCGACCGACAAGTGGCTCAACCACGTCGCGCGCGCTGCGCCGGTGTCCGAATCCCTGCCGCTGCTCAAGGATCTCGGCTACGGGGGCAGCAAGTCGACGTTCGTCTTAGGCGCCGGCCGCAACGCTGCCGACTCGATCAAAGCGCTGTTGATACAGGGCTATCAAGAGATCCCGGACTGCTCGTACGTCGACTACGGAGTGAGTTCCCTGCACAACGTGGCCAAGGACATGATCTTGACGGTTTTGGTGCTAGCCGCCTAGGTGCGGCTTAAGTCACGTCGATGCGGTCGCCACCCGCTTATTCTTTGAGGAGCTCTATGAACAGAATCCGGCCGATGGCCGTTCTGGCGGTCGTTGATCGCGCTCATCGAAAGTCCCCAGGTGTGCTCGCCGAAATTCCTCACCTGTG